>NZ_JAMDGW010000027.1:0-44535 GCF_028656995.1 Pseudomonas sp. TNT2022 ID642
ATGACTGTTACCCTGATCAAGACCATCGCGATGGAAGACGGTCTGCGTTTCGCTATCCGTGAAGGCGGTCGTACCGTCGGCGCTGGCGTCGTAGCTAAAATCATCGAGTAATTCTCTTTTTAGAGTTTGCTTGATGCTTTGAAAAAGCCCCCGCTCAGCGGGGGCTTTTTTATTGGGTTGACACCCATCTGGGGCGTCTATAGAATTGCGCCTCCTTTTAACGGGCGTATTGCGCTCGGTGGGAATAGCAGCCGGAGTCTGAAATCCAATGCAAAATCAGCAAATCCGTATCAGGTTGAAGGCTTTCGACCATCGCCTGATCGACCAATCAACCCAGGAAATCGTGGAAACCGCGAAACGTACTGGTGCTCAAGTGCGTGGTCCAATTCCACTGCCTACCCGTAAAGAGCGGTTCACCGTTCTGGTTTCTCCGCACGTCAACAAAGACGCGCGCGACCAGTACGAAATCCGCACTCATAAGCGCGTTCTGGACATCGTCCAGCCAACGGATAAAACCGTTGATGCTCTTATGAAGCTTGATCTTGCGGCCGGTGTGGAAGTGCAGATCAGCCTCGGCTAAGACTCGGTCTTAGTCGTGTAACGCTCTGAAATGGGCGGCCATAGCGGGTGAAAGCCCCGTACACTCATGAGGTTTACAACATGACTATTGGTGTAGTCGGTCGTAAATGCGGTATGACCCGTATTTTCACCGAAGAAGGTGTCTCCATTCCGGTCACGGTCATTGAGATCGAGCCGAATCGCGTCACCCAGTTCAAAACTGAAGAGACCGATGGCTATCGTGCAGTGCAAGTCACTGTCGGCGAGCGTCGTGCTTCGCGTGTAACAGCAGCTCAGGCTGGCCACTTCGCTAAAGCGAACGTTGCCGCTGGTCGCACTACCATGGAATTCCGTCTTGAAGAAGGCGAGTACCAGGCTGGCGATCTGATCAACGCTGAAATCTTCGCCGCTGGTCAACTGGTTGATGTAACCGGTCAGTCCAAGGGTAAAGGCTTCCAGGGTACGATCAAGCGTTGGAATTTCCGCGGGCAAGATAACACCCACGGTAACTCCGTATCCCACCGCGTCCCAGGCTCTATCGGCCAGTGCCAGACTCCTGGTCGTGTATTCAAGGGCAAAAAAATGTCCGGTCATATGGGCGCTGAGCGCGTGACCGTGCAGTCCCTGGAAGTAGTGCGCGTGGACGCTGAACGCAATCTGTTGTTGGTCAAGGGTGCTGTTCCTGGCGCTACTGGCGGCAACCTGGTTGTACGTCCAGCAGCCAAGGCTCGCGGTTAAGGGGAAGCTGACATGCAATTAAATGTAAATGACGCTCAAGCGATCGAAGTTTCCGAACTGACATTTGGCGGCGAATTCAACGAGACGCTGGTTCACCAAGCAGTCGTGGCCTACATGGCCGGCGGCCGTCAAGGTACCAAGCAGCAAAAGACCCGTTCCGACGTTCGTGGTGGCGGTAAGCGCCCATGGCGTCAGAAAGGTACTGGCCGTGCTCGTGCCGGTACTATCCGTAGCCCAATCTGGCGTGGCGGCGGTACCACTTTTGCAGCACGTCCACAGGATCACTCCCAGAAGCTGAACAAGAAGATGTACCGCGCAGCAATGCGTTCCATCCTTGCTGAGCTGGTGCGTACTGATCGTCTGGTCGTGGTTCAGGATTTCGCTGTTGAAACTCCGAAAACCAAAGATCTGCTGGGCAAGCTGAACAACATGAGCCTGACCGACGTTTTGATCGTGTCGGACGCTGTTGATCAGAACCTGTACCTGGCTGCTCGCAACCTGCCGCACGTAGATGTACGTGACGTTCAAGGTTCCGATCCAGTTAGTCTGATCGCATACGACAAGGTGTTGATCACCGTGTCGGCCGTGAAGAAATTCGAGGAGCTGCTGGGATGAACCAGGAACGCGTATTTAAAGTTCTGCTTGGCCCGCACGTTTCCGAGAAGGCTACGGTTCTGGCAGACAAGAAAGGCCAGTTCGTTTTCAAGGTTGCTACTGACGCAACCAAGCTGGAAATCAAGAAGGCCGTCGAAAGCCTGTTCAGCGTGAAAGTAGAGCGCGTCACTACCCTGAATGTTCTGGGTAAGAGCAAGCGCACTGCTCGCGGTCTGGGCAAGCGTAATGACTGGAAGAAGGCAGTTATCTCCCTTCAGCCAGGCCAAGATCTCGATTTCAGCAGCAGTGCTGAGTAAGGAAGGGGTGCATCATGGCAATCGTTAAATGCAAACCGACTTCCCCTGGCCGCCGTTTTGTGGTCAAGGTGGTCAACCAGGAGCTGCATAAAGGCGCTCCTCACGCACCGCTGCTCGAGAAAAAATCGAAGACTGGTGGTCGTAACAACAATGGCCGTATTACCACGCGTCACATCGGTGGTGGTCATAAGCAGCATTATCGTATGGTCGATTTCCGTCGCAACGACAAAGATGGCATCGTCGCCACTGTCGAGCGTATCGAATACGATCCAAACCGTACTGCTCACATCGCACTGCTCTGCTACGCAGACGGCGAGCGCCGCTACATCATCGCCCCTAAAGGCGTGAGTGCTGGCGACCAGCTGATCGCAGGCGCTCTGGCTCCAATCAAGCCAGGCAACGCTCTGCAACTGCGCAACATTCCAGTGGGTTCTACCGTACACGGCATCGAACTGAAGCCAGGTAAAGGCGCACAGATCGCTCGTTCCGCTGGTGCTTCGGCTCAGCTGATCGCTCGTGAAGGCGTTTACGTTACCCTGCGTCTGCGTTCCGGTGAAATGCGTAAAGTACTGGCTGAATGCCGTGCGACCCTGGGCGAAGTCTCGAACTCCGAGCACAGCCTGCGTTCGCTGGGTAAAGCTGGTGCCAAGCGCTGGCGTGGCGTTCGCCCAACCGTTCGTGGTGTTGCCATGAACCCGGTTGACCACCCACATGGTGGTGGTGAAGGTCGTACCTCTGGTGGTCGTCATCCGGTATCGCCATGGGGCTTCCCGACTAAGGGCGCGAAGACTCGTGGTAATAAGCGTACCGACAAAATGATCGTCCGTCGTCGCAAGTAAATAGAGGGATACGACAGTGCCACGTTCTCTGAAAAAAGGTCCTTTTATTGATCTTCACCTACTGAAGAAGATCGAAGTGGCGGCGGAAAAGAACGATCGCAAACCAATTAAGACTTGGTCGCGTCGTTCGATGATCCTGCCACAAATGGTCGGTCTGACCATCGCAGTACACAACGGTCGTCAGCACGTCCCAGTTCTCGTTAACGAAGACATGGTCGGCCACAAACTGGGCGAGTTCGCCGGTACCCGCAACTATCGCGGGCACGTGGCTGACAAGAAAGCCAAGCGTTAAGGGGTTAGGAAATGGAAGTAGCCGCTAAGTTGTCGGGCGCTCGAATCTCCGCCCAGAAAGCCCGCTTGGTCGCCGACCAGATCCGCGGGAAGAAGGTGGGCGAAGCGCTCAACTTGTTGGCTTTCAGCAGTAAGAAAGCCGCCGAGATCATGAAGAAAGTGCTGGAGTCGGCCGTAGCCAACGCCGAGCATAACGAAGGCGCAGACGTTGATGACCTGAAGGTCAGCACCGTTTTCGTCAACGAAGGGCGTTCGCTGAAGCGCATCATGCCACGTGCCAAAGGCCGTGCTGATCGCATCGTCAAGCGGTCTTGCCATATCACTGTCAAGGTTGCTGACAAGTAACGGAGTCGAAGAGATGGGTCAGAAAGTACATCCCATTGGCATTCGCCTGGGAATCGTCAAGGAGCACACCTCCGTCTGGTACGCAGACGGTCGGACTTATGCGGACTACTTGTTCGCAGATCTGAAAGTGCGTGAGTATCTCCAAGACAAACTAAAAAGCGCGTCCGTAAGCCGTATCGATATCCATCGTCCGGCCCAAACTGCACGTATCACCATCCACACCGCTCGTCCAGGTATCGTTATCGGGAAGAAAGGTGAAGATGTTGAGAAACTGCGTCAGGACCTGACCAAGCAAATGGGTGTGCCTGTGCACATCAATATCGAAGAGATCCGCAAGCCGGAGCTCGACGGTATGCTGGTTGCGCAGAGCGTAGCTCAGCAGCTGGAGCGTCGTGTAATGTTCCGTCGCGCTATGAAGCGCGCAGTACAGAACGCCATGCGCATTGGTGCCAAGGGCATCAAAATCCAAGTGAGCGGTCGTCTCGGCGGTGCTGAAATCGCACGTACTGAATGGTATCGCGAAGGTCGTGTGCCATTGCACACCCTGCGTGCCGACATCGACTATGCCAACTACGAAGCTCACACCACTTACGGTGTGATCGGTGTAAAGGTTTGGATCTTCAAAGGCGAAGTAATTGGTGGTCGCCAAGAAGAGCTGAAACCACAAGCACCAGCGCCTCGTAAAAAAGCTGCTAAGTAAGGGGTACGCCAAATGTTGCAACCTAAGCGTACGAAGTTCCGCAAGCAGATGACAGGCCACAACCGTGGTCTGGCTCAGCGCGGTAGCAAAGTCAGCTTCGGCGAGTTCGCGCTGAAGTCTGTAGCTCGTGGTCGTCTCACCGCTCGTCAGATCGAGTCAGCGCGTCGTGCTCTGACCCGTCACGTTAAACGTGGCGGCAAGATCTGGATCCGTGTATTCCCGGACAAGCCTATTTCCAAAAAGCCCCTCGAAGTTCGTATGGGTAAAGGTAAGGGTAGTGTGGAGTACTGGGTTGCCCAGATTCAGCCAGGCAAAGTCCTGTATGAAATCGAGGGTGTTTCTGAAGAGCTGGCGCGTGAGGCTTTTGCCCTGGCTGCTGCAAAGCTGCCGCTCGCCACCGCCTTTGTTAAACGGACGGTGATGTGATGAAAGCGAATGAACTTCGTGAAAAATCCGCACAGCAGCTGAACGAGCAACTGCTCGGCTTGCTGCGCGACCAGTTCAATCTGCGTATGCAGAAAGCAACTGGCCAGTTGGGGCAGTCTCATCTGCTCTCGCAAGTTAAACGTGACATCGCTCGCGTGAAGACTGTGCTCAACCAGCAGGCAGGTAAGTGATCATGGCTGAAGCCGAAAAAACTGTCCGTACGCTGACTGGCCGTGTTGTCAGCGACAAGATGGACAAAACCATCACCGTACTGATCGAGCGTCGCGTAAAGCACCCGATCTACGGTAAATACGTTAAGCGTTCGACTAAGCTGCACGCGCACGACGAAACCAACCAGTGCCACATCGGCGACAAAGTCACTATTCGTGAAACTCGTCCTATGGCCAAGACCAAGTCTTGGGCGCTGGTTGATGTTCTCGAACGCGCTGTGGAAGTCTAAGGACTAGGGGTCGGAGAAATTATATGATTCAGACTCAATCCATGCTCGATGTGGCCGATAACAGCGGCGCTCGCCGTGTTATGTGCATCAAGGTGCTGGGTGGCTCCCATCGTCGTTACGCTGGTATCGGTGACATCATCAAAGTTACCGTGAAGGAAGCAATTCCTCGCGGTAAAGTGAAAAAAGGCCAAGTGATGACTGCTGTTGTAGTCCGCACTCGTCACGGCGTACGTCGTGCTGATGGCTCCATTATCCGCTTTGATGGCAACGCTGCTGTTCTTCTGAACAACAAGCAAGAGCCGATCGGCACCCGTATCTTTGGGCCAGTGACCCGTGAACTTCGTACTGAGAAGTTCATGAAGATCGTCTCGCTCGCCCCAGAAGTGCTGTAAGGAGATCCGACATGCAAAAGATTCGTCGTGACGACGAGATCATCGTGATCGCCGGCAAAGACAAAGGTAAGCGCGGTAAGGTGCTCAAGGTTCTTGCTAATAACCGTCTGGTTATCAGCGGTCTGAACCTGGTAAAGCGTCATACCAAGCCTAACCCGATGTCGGGCGTGCAAGGCGGTATCGTCGAAAAAGAAGCTCCACTGGACGCTTCTAACGTCGCCATTTTCAACGGCGAAACCAACAAGGCTGACCGCGTTGGTTTCAAAGTAGAAGACGGCAAGAAAATTCGTGTCTTCAAGTCGACCCAAAAAGCGGTTGATGCTTGAACACTGCTAGGTAGAAGACCATGGCACGACTAAAAGAGATTTACTGGAAGGAAATCGCACCGAAGCTTAAGGAAGAACTTAAGCTTTCGAACGTGATGGAAGTTCCACGCGTTACAAAAATCACCCTGAACATGGGTCTGGGCGAAGCTGTTGGTGACAAGAAAGTCATCGAGCATGCTGTTGCTGACCTGGAAAAGATCACCGGCCAAAAAGTCGTTGTGACCTACGCTCGTAAATCCATCGCTGGCTTTAAAGTCCGTGAAGGATGGCCGATCGGCGTCAAGGTGACTCTGCGCCGTGAGCGTATGTACGAGTTCCTGGATCGTCTGCTGTCGATCTCCCTGCCTCGGGTTCGCGACTTCCGCGGCCTGAATGCCAAGTCCTTCGATGGTCGTGGCAACTACAGCATGGGCGTGAAAGAGCAGATCATTTTCCCGGAAATCGACTACGACAAGATCGATGCTCTCCGCGGTCTGGACATTACCCTGACCACCACTGCCAAGAACGATGATGAAGGCCGCGCTCTGCTGCGTGCTTTCAAATTCCCGTTCCGCAACTGATTGGAGTAGGAAAATGGCCAAGAAGAGCATGAAAAACCGTGAGCTGAAGCGTCAGCTCACCGTTGCCAAGTACGCCACCAAGCGTGCAGCGCTGAAAGCTATCATCGTTGATCTGAACGCAAGTCCAGAAGCACGTTGGGAAGCTACCGTAGCTCTGCAGAAGCAACCACGTGACGCAAGCGCTTCGCGCATGCGTAACCGTTGCCGCCTGACTGGTCGTCCGCACGGCGTTTACCGCAAGTTCGGCCTTGGCCGTAACAAGCTGCGTGAAGCTGCAATGCGTGGTGACGTACCAGGTCTGGTTAAAGCCAGCTGGTAATTGCTGTCAAAGTCTCGATGTTCAGGTTCGCAAGAACCTGACCATCGGTGGCCTTGAATCTGAATCAAGCCCCTTTTGGGGCTTGATTCATTTCTGGGGTGTGTCTAGAATGACCGGCTCGCCTGAGCCCGTGTTTTTCATGCCCGGAAGTTCTCGGCGACAAGTAGTAGCCGCAAGGCTAATTTTTCTGTATTAGGAGCGTCTAGCCCATGAGTATGCAGGACCCGTTAGCGGACATGCTAACTCGAATCCGTAATGCCCAGATGGCTGAAAAGTCTGTCGTAAGCATGCCGTCTTCCACGCTGAAGGTGGCTGTAGCAAAAGTCCTGAAGGACGAAGGTTACATCGCGGATTTTCAGATCACCACCGACGCTAAGCCGTCGTTGTCCATCGAGCTGAAGTACTTCGAAGGCCGTCCGGTTATCGAAGAAGTGAAGCGCGTTAGTCGTCCAGGCCTGCGTCAGTACAAGTCCGTTGAAGATCTGCCGAAAGTTCGTGGCGGTCTTGGCGTGTCTATCGTCTCCACCAACAAAGGTGTGATGACGGATCGTGCTGCGCGCGCTGCCGGTGTCGGCGGCGAAGTTCTTTGCACTGTGTTCTAAGGGGGGATAAGCATGTCTCGCGTCGCTAAGAACCCCGTTAAGCTGCCAGCCGGTGTCGAAGTAAAATTCGCAGGCCAACAGCTTTCGGTGAAGGGTGCCAAGGGTACTCTTGAACTGAACATCCATTCGTCCGTTGAGATCGTTGAAGAAGCTGGTGAGCTGCGTTTCGCTGCTCGCAATGGCGATCAACAAACTCGCGCAATGGCCGGTACCACGCGTGCGTTGGTAAACAACATGGTCCAAGGCGTAAGCCAAGGCTTCGAGCGCAAGCTCCAGCTGGTCGGTGTTGGTTACAAGGCGCAAGCAAAAGGCACGGTTCTGAACCTGGCCCTTGGCTTCTCGCACCCAGTGGATTACGAACTGCCGGAAGGCATCACCGCTGAGACTCCTAGCCAGACCGATATCCTGATCAAGGGCATCGATAAGCAGCTGGTAGGTCAAGTGGCCGCTGAGATCCGCGACTTCCGTCCACCAGAGCCGTACAAAGGCAAAGGTGTGCGCTACGCGGACGAAGTCGTCCGTCGTAAAGAAGCCAAGAAGAAGTAGGGCATAGCAAATGACCGACAAAAAAGTTACTCGACTGCGTCGCGCTCGCAAAGCACGCCTGAAAATGCACGAACTCGAAGTCGTGCGTCTCTGCGTGTTCCGCTCGTCGCAGCACATCTACGCCCAGGTCATCTCGGCCGACGGCAACAAAGTCTTGGCAAGCGCCTCGACTTTGGATAAAGAACTGCGTGATGGCGCCACTGGCAACATCGACGCGGCCACAAAGGTTGGCCAGCTGGTCGCTACGCGTGCTAAGGCCGCTGGCGTCTCGCAAGTGGCTTTCGACCGCTCTGGCTTCAAGTACCACGGTCGCGTGAAAGCGCTGGCTGATGCTGCTCGTGAAGCTGGGCTGGAGTTCTAAGTTATGTCAAATAACGACCAAAAGCGCGACGAAGGCTACATTGAGAAGCTGGTTCAAGTTAACCGCGTAGCCAAAACCGTTAAAGGCGGCCGTATCTTCACTTTCACCGCGTTGACCGTGGTTGGTGATGGTAAAGGGCGTGTTGGCTTCGGCCGTGGCAAGTCGCGTGAAGTGCCTGCTGCGATCCAGAAGGCAATGGAAGCTGCTCGCCGCAACATGATCCAAGTTGATCTGAACGGCACCACTCTGCAGTACGCAATGAAGTCCGCTCACGGCGCTTCGAAGGTGTACATGCAGCCTGCTTCTGAAGGTACCGGTATCATCGCTGGCGGCGCTATGCGTGCTGTCCTCGAAGTTGCTGGCGTTCAGAACGTTCTGGCCAAGTGCTACGGCTCGACTAACCCGGTAAACGTGGTTCACGCCACTTTCAAAGGTTTGAAAGCTATGCAGTCTCCTGAATCCATTGCCGCCAAGCGTGGCAAAAGCGTCAAGGAGATCTTCTGATCATGGCTACCGTTAAAGTAACGCTGATCAAAAGCATGACCGGCCGCATCCCTAACCACAAACTGTGCGTTAAGGGTCTGGGTCTGCGTCGCATCGGTCACACTGTAGAAGTCCAGGATACTCCCGAGAATCGCGGGATGATCAACAAGGCTTACTACATGCTGCGTGTCGAGGGTTAATCGATGAAACTCAATGATCTGAGTCCAGCGCCGGGTTCCCGTCGCGAAAAGCATCGTCCGGGCCGTGGTATCGGTAGCGGTTTGGGTAAGACTGGTGGCCGTGGTCACAAAGGTCAGACCTCCCGCTCCGGTGGCACCATTGCTCCAGGCTTTGAAGGCGGTCAACAGCCGCTGCATCGTCGCCTGCCGAAGTTCGGTTTCGTTTCCCTGAAAGCCATGGACCGCGCAGAAGTGCGTCTGTCCGAGCTGGCTAAAGTGGAAGGCGACATCGTCACCGTGCAGTCCCTGAAAGATGCCAACGTGATCAACGTCAACGTACAGCGTGTGAAAATCATGCTGTCCGGTGAAGTGACTCGCGCTGTCACTATCGGCAAGGGAATCGGCGCCACCAAAGGTGCGCGTGCGGCTATCGAAGCAGCTGGCGGCAAGTTCGAGGAATAAATGGCTAAGCAAGGTGCTCTCTCTGCGCTCGGCAAAGGCGGTATGTCTGAACTCTGGGCTCGTCTGCGTTTTCTGTTCCTGGCGATTATCGTCTACCGAATAGGCGCACACATCCCGGTTCCAGGTATTAACCCGGACCGACTCGCAGACCTGTTTCGACAGAATGAGGGGACCATTCTTAGCTTGTTCAACATGTTCTCCGGCGGCGCGCTGGAACGGATGAGCATCTTTGCACTGGGGATCATGCCGTACATTTCGGCATCGATCATCATGCAACTGATGACAGCCGTCAGCCCGCAGCTGGAGCAGTTGAAGAAGGAAGGTGAAGCTGGCCGTCGCAAGATCAGCCAGTACACCCGCTACGGCACCGTCATCCTCGCTCTCGTTCAGGCTATTGGCATGTCCATTGGTCTGGCGGGGCAGGGTGTTGCGTTCACTGGTGACTTTGGCTTCCATTTCGTCGCGGTATCCACTTTTGTGGCTGGTGCGATGTTCATGATGTGGCTGGGTGAGCAGATTACTGAGCGTGGTGTAGGTAACGGTATCTCGATGTTGATTTTTTCGGGTATCGTCGCCGGTCTTCCGAGAGCAATCGGGCAGTCTTTCGAGTCTGCGCGTCAGGGTGATATCAACATCTTCGCCTTGGTTGCCATCGGTTTGCTGGCAGTAGCGATTATCGGTTTCGTGGTGTTCATTGAGCGTGGTCAGCGTCGTATTGCTGTTCACTACGCCAAGCGTCAGCAGGGCCGCAAGGTTTTTGCTGCGCAGACAAGCCACTTGCCGCTTAAGGTGAACATGGCCGGTGTTATTCCGGCTATTTTCGCGAGCAGCATTTTGCTGTTCCCGGCTTCGTTGGGTGCCTGGTTCGGTCAGTCTGAAGGTATGGGCTGGTTGCAGGACATCTCGCAGTCGATCGCTCCTGGTCAGCCGTTGAATATTCTGCTGTTTAGTGCAGGGATTATTTTCTTCTGCTTCTTCTATACGGCGTTGATGTTCAATCCGAAAGACGTAGCGGAAAACCTGAAGAAGTCCGGTGCCTTTATTCCGGGCATCCGTCCAGGTGAGCAGTCCGCGCGCTATATTGATGGCGTTCTGACTCGCTTGACCATGTTCGGTGCTCTTTACATGACGGCCGTGTGCCTGTTGCCCCAGTTCTTGGTGGTTGCAGCAAACGTTCCGTTCTACCTTGGCGGGACCTCGTTGCTGATCGTGGTCGTGGTTGTGATGGACTTCATGTCCCAAGTACAATCGCACCTCGTTTCGCACCAGTACGAATCCCTGATGAAGAAAGCCAACCTGAAGGGTTACGGCAGCGGCATGTTGCGCTGAGTACCCATAAGGTTCGAGGAGTTGGTGATGAAAGTTCGTGCATCGGTGAAAAAGCTGTGCCGTAACTGCAAGATTATTCGCCGCGAAGGTGTTGTTCGAGTAATTTGCAGCGCGGAACCGCGTCACAAACAGCGCCAAGGCTGAGTGTGATTGTGCTTCAAGCCCGGTAGCTAGTGCGCTACCGGGTTGATTATTTGTTATTACAGCGATATTATCTCGCGCCCTATTTCTTGGCTTCCGGGGCGTAGGTAGCTGTCAATTGGAGTCCCACTGAATGGCCCGTATTGCAGGCGTTAACATTCCAGATAACAAGCATACTGTTATCTCGCTGACCTACATCTATGGTGTTGGTCGCACTACTGCGCAGAAGATCTGTGCAGTGACTGGGGTAAACCCAGCAGCAAAGATCAAAGATCTGAGCGACGAGCAAATTGAACAGCTGCGTGGCGAAGTGGCGAAGTTCACCACTGAAGGTGACCTGCGTCGCGAAATCAACATGAAAATCAAGCGCTTGATGGACCTCGGTTGCTATCGCGGTCTGCGTCATCGTCGTGGTCTGCCAGTACGCGGTCAGCGTACCAAGACCAACGCGCGTACCCGTAAAGGTCCGCGTAAGCCGATCCGCAAGTAATCGCCCCAGCGAATCGACAGGAATTTAATCATGGCAAAACCTGCTGCTCGTCCTCGTAAAAAAGTTAAAAAGACAGTGGTTGATGGCATCGCCCACATCCATGCATCTTTTAACAACACCATCGTGACCATTACCGACCGTCAAGGTAACGCTCTTTCCTGGGCTACCTCTGGTGGTTCGGGTTTCCGCGGTTCCCGCAAGTCCACGCCGTTTGCTGCTCAAGTAGCTGCTGAACGTGCTGGTCAAGCTGCGCTGGAATACGGCCTGAAAAACCTCGACGTTAACGTCAAGGGTCCAGGTCCAGGTCGTGAATCCGCAGTCCGCGCTTTGAACGGCTGTGGCTACAAGATCGCCAGCATCACCGACGTGACGCCAATCCCGCACAACGGGTGCCGTCCGCCGAAGAAGCGCCGCGTGTAATCCAGGAGATTGTAAAGAATGGCTCGTTACATTGGTCCAAAATGCAAACTCGCTCGTCGCGAAGGCACCGATCTCTTTCTGAAGAGCGGCGTGCGCGCGATCGAATCGAAGTGCAACATTGAAGCAGCACCTGGTATCCACGGCCAACGCCGCGGTCGCCAGTCCGATTACGGCACCCAACTGCGTGAAAAGCAGAAGGTCCGTCGTATCTACGGCGTTCTCGAGCGTCAGTTCAGCGGCTACTACAAAGAAGCTGCTGGCAAGAAAGGTGCAACCGGTGAAAACCTGCTGCAACTGCTCGAATGCCGTCTGGACAACGTTGTATACCGTATGGGCTTTGGTTCGACTCGTGCCGAATCCCGTCAGCTGGTATCGCACAAGTCGATCAGCGTTAACGGTCAGACCGTAAACGTTCCGTCGTATCAGGTTCGTGCTGGTGACGTGGTTGCAGTTCGCGAGAAAGCAAAAAACCAACTTCGCATTGTCCAAGCTCTCGATCTGTGTGCCCAACGTGGCCGCGTAGAATGGGTAGAAGTAGACACTGAGAAGAAGTCGGGCGTTTTCAAGAACGTTCCTGCTCGCAGTGATCTGTCCGCCGACATCAACGAAAGCCTGATTGTCGAGCTCTACTCCAAGTAAGGGCTAGAAAATAGGTGCATCCATGCAGATTTCGGTAAATGAGTTCCTGACACCCCGCCACATTGATGTGCAGGTTGTCAGTCCAACCCGCGCCAAGATCACTCTCGAGCCTCTCGAGCGTGGTTTTGGCCACACCCTGGGCAACGCGCTGCGACGCATCCTGTTGTCCTCAATGCCCGGCTGCGCAGTAGTCGAGGCCGAGATTGACGGTGTGCTCCACGAGTACAGCGCCATCGAAGGTGTACAGGAAGACGTAATTGAAATCCTGTTGAACCTTAAAGGTCTGGCCATCAAGCTGCACGGTCGTGACGAAGTTACGCTGACCTTGTCGAAGAAGGGTTCGGGGGTGGTTACCGCTGCCGATATTCAGCTGGATCATGATGTCGAGATCGTTAATCCCGATCACGTAATCGCTAACCTGGCGTCTAACGGCGCCCTGAACATGAAGCTCACCGTAGCTCGTGGTCGTGGTTATGAACCAGCCGACTCGCGTCAGAGCGATGAAGACGAAAGCCGCAGCATTGGTCGCTTGCAGCTTGACTCTTCGTTCAGCCCGGTTCGCCGTATTGCATACGTGGTGGAAAACGCCCGTGTCGAACAGCGTACCAACCTGGACAAGCTGGTTATTGATCTGGAAACCAACGGTACTCTGGATCCTGAAGAGGCTATCCGCCGCGCTGCAACCATCCTGCAACAGCAGTTGGCTGCGTTCGTCGATCTCAAAGGTGACAGTGAGCCAGTGGTTGTCGAGCAGGAAGACGAGATCGATCCGATCCTGCTTCGCCCGGTTGACGATCTGGAACTGACTGTACGTTCGGCTAACTGCCTTAAGGCGGAAAACATCTACTACATCGGCGACCTGATTCAGCGTACCGAAGTAGAGCTGTTGAAGACTCCGAACCTTGGCAAGAAATCCTTGACAGAAATCAAGGACGTTCTGGCCTCCCGCGGTCTGTCCCTCGGCATGCGCCTCGACAACTGGCCGCCTGCAAGTCTTAAGAAGGACGACAAGGCGACTGCCTGATCGTCGTAATCACCGAACGTAGTGTTTGGTAAGGAATGAACCATGCGTCATCGTAAAAGTGGTCGTCACCTGAGCCGCACCAGCTCGCACCGCAAGGCCATGTTCCAAAACATGGCGGTGTCGCTGTTCGAGCACGAGCTGATCAAAACTACTCTGCCAAAAGCCAAAGAACTGCGTCGCGTTGCTGAGCCGCTGATCACTCTGGCCAAGACAGACAGCCTGGCTAACCGCCGTCTGGCTTTCGACCGTACTCGTTCGAAAGCTATCGTTGGTAAGCTCTTCAACGACCTGGGCAAGCGTTACGCTACCCGTGAGGGTGGCTACCTGCGCATCCTCAAGTGCGGTTTCCGCGCTGGCGACAACGCGCCTATGGCGTACGTCGAGTTGGTTGATCGTGCTACTGCCGGCGAAGCTGTATCCGCCGAGTAAGACGTCAGTCTGAAACAAAGAACCGGGCCTAGTGCCCGGTTTTTTGTGTCTGCAAGAAAATGCGCTGTTCGTACAAGCGTCTGACACCTTTCTGTTGGCACTATGTGCTGGGAAACATAATTAGTAATTATCTATCGATGTCTGCAAGTTAATGAATTTGTAGGTGTCACATGGATGATCGATACTTCCCAGCAAGCCGATTAGCCGGCAGTTTCAAGACTGACAGAGGAAGAAGACCGTATGAGCCAGATCAAAACGCTTACGACCGCCAGTGGCACACCTGTCGCTGATAACCAGAATTCTCGCTCCGCCGGCCCGCGTGGCCCGTTGCTGCTCGACGATTTTCACCTGATCGAGAAGCTTGCGCACTTCAACCGTGAAAACATCCCTGAGCGCCGCGTACATGCCAAAGGTTCGGGCGCTTACGGCACGTTCACTGTCACTCGTGACATAACCGAGTACACCAGCGCCAAGCTGTTCGAATCTGTTGGCAAGCAAACCCCGACGTTCCTGCGTTTCTCCACTGTCGGTGGTGAACGTGGTTCGGCTGACACCGAGCGCGATCCACGCGGCTTTGCTCTTAAGTTCTACACCGAAGAGGGTAACTGGGACATTGTTGGCAACAACACGCCAGTGTTCTTCATTCGCGATCCTCTGAAATTCCCTGATTTCATTCATACACAAAAACGTCTGCCGCAAAGCAACCTGAAAAGCGCGCAGATGATGTGGGACTTCTGGTCGCATTCGCCTGAAGCGCTGCACCAGGTCACCATTCTGTTCTCCGATCGAGGCATACCGGACGGCTACCGTCACATGCACGGCTTTGGCAGCCACACCTATAGCCTGATCAGCGCTAACGGCGAGCGTCACTGGGTGAAATGGCACTACAAAACCAAACAGGGCATCAAGAATCTCGCCCCCGCAGATGCAGCACGTCTGGCCGGCACTGATCCGGATTACGCTCAACGTGACTTGTTTGAAGCCATTGAGCGCGGTGACTTCCCGAAATGGCGCGTATGCATCCAGATCATGACTGAGGCCCAGGCCGCAGCGCATTACGAGAACCCGTTCGACGTCACCAAGACCTGGTCGCAAAAAGAATTCCCGCTGATCGAAGTCGGCGAACTGGAACTGAACCGCAACCCGCTGAACTACTTCGCTGAAGTCGAGCAAGCTGCGTTCGGCCCGAGCAACATGGTGCCGGGTGTTGGTCTGTCGCCGGATCGGATGCTGCAGGGGCGCGTATTTGCGTACGCTGATGCTCACCGCTACCGCGTGGGTACCAATCACCAGCAACTGCCAGTAAACGCGCCACGCAGCCCGGTGAACACTTACCAGCGCGACGGCTCTATGGCGTTCGGCAGCAACGGTGGTGCGGCGCCTAACTACGAACCGAACAGCTACACCGAAGCCCCGAAACAAGCTCCGCGCTACGCTGAACCAGCGCTGGCCTTGAGCGGTGCTGCAGATCGTTACGATCACCGCGAGGATACCGATTACTACAGCCACGCCGGTGCGCTGTTCCGACTGATGAGCGACGAGCAGAAAGCCATGCTGGTGAGCAACATCGCCGGTGCCATGTCGGGTGTTTCGAGTGATGTTGTCGATCGCCAGCTACAGCATTTCTACAAAGCTGACCCGGCGTATGGAGAAGCAATCGCAAAGCTGCTCAACGTACAGCTTAACGAAGTCTAAACGAGAAGCAGAACCGCCCTCATTTGGGCGGTTTTTGCGTTATTTAGGCTGCTTTTCTCAGAATATCTTCGCTTTTATTGCGTGAAACGGGTGACCTTCCAGTCAGGTTGGTTCAAACTACAGACTTTCAAGTAGGGAGATGTAGGGCGATGCAAGGCCACCCAGACGTAATCGATTACCTCAACACGTTGCTGACCGGCGAACTGGCCGCGCGTGATCAATATTTCGTTCATTCGCGGATGTATGAGGACTGGGGGTTCACCAAGCTCTACGAGCGAATCAACCACGAGATGGAAGAAGAAGCTGGCCACGCTGATGCGTTGATGCGCCGGATTCTGATGCTCGAAGGCACGCCGCGCATGCGTCCGGATGATCTGGATGTCGGTACCACCGTACCGGAGATGCTCGAAGCGGATCTGCGCCTCGAATACAAAGTTCGCGCTGCACTGTGCAAAGGCATCGAGCTGTGCGAGCAGCATAAAGACTACGTCAGTCGCGAGATCCTGCGGGTCCAGCTCAACGACACCGAAGAAGATCACACCTACTGGCTGGAAAAGCAGTTGGGCCTGATCAAACTGATCGGTCTCGAAAACTACCTGCAATCCCACGCTTCCTGATTGCAATAGATACAAAAAAGCCCCTGTCACTGTTGAAGTGACAGGGGCTTTTTCATGCCTGGCGTTTAAGCCCGATCACGGATCAGCAACGGCTTGAGGTAATGGCCGGTGTGAGACTGCTTCATCTCGGCCACGTCTTCAGGTGTGCCGGTGGCAATGATCTGGCCACCTTTGGACCCACCCTCCGGCCCGAGATCGACCAGCCAGTCGGCAGTCTTGATCACGTCGAGGTTGTGCTCGATCACCACCACGGTGTTGCCGTGGTCGCGCAGTCGATGCAACACATCGAGCAACTGCTGAATATCCGCGAAGTGCAAACCGGTGGTCGGCTCATCGAGAATGTACAGGGTCTTGCCGGTGTCACGCTTGGACAGTTCGCGGGACAGCTTGACCCGCTGCGCCTCACCACCAGAAAGCGTCGTTGCCGACTGCCCTAGCTTGATGTACGACAGACCGACATCCATCAACGTTTGCAGCTTGCGCGCCAGCGCCGGCACCGCGTCGAAAAACACCCGGGCTTCCTCGATGGTCATTTCGAGGGTTTCGTGGATGCTCTTGCCCTTGTATTTGATCTCAAGGGTTTCGCGGTTGTAGCGCTTGCTCTTGCACACATCGCACGGCACGTAGATGTCCGGCAGGAAGTGCATCTCAACCTTGATCAGACCATCGCCCTGACAAGCTTCGCAGCGACCGCCCTTGACGTTGAAGGAGAAGCGTCCCGGACCGTAACCACGGGAACGTGACTCAGGTACGCCGGCGAACAACTCGCGGATAGGCGTGAAAAGCCCGGTATACGTCGCCGGGTTGGAGCGCGGCGTACGACCGATCGGGCTCTGGTCGATATCGACGACTTTGTCGAGATGCTCCAGACCTTTGATGCTGTCGTGTGCAGCGGCCTCCAGCGTGGTCGCGCCATTGAGTGCCGTGGCGCTCAGCGGGAACAGTGTGTTGTTGATCAGCGTGGATTTGCCAGACCCGGATACACCGGTGACGCACGTCAGCAAGCCAATCGGGATTTCCAGGTCGACGTTGCGCAAGTTGTTGCCGCGCGCACCCTTGAGCGACAGGGTCAGCTTTTTATTGCGCGGTGTGCGTTTGGCCGGCACTTCAATCTTCACCCGGCCCGACAGGTATTTACCGGTCAGGGAATCCGGGTGCGCCATAACCTCAGCCGGCGTACCTTCAGCAACGATTTGCCCGCCATGCACGCCGGCGCCTGGGCCGATATCCACCACGTAGTCGGCCAGGCGAATCGCGTCTTCGTCGTGCTCGACCACGATCACCGTGTTGCCGATATCGCGCAGGTGCTTGAGCGTGCCGAGCAGTCGATCGTTATCGCGCTGGTGCAAGCCGATGGACGGTTCATCGAGGATGTACAGAACACCGACGAGACCGGCGCCGATCTGGCTGGCCAGACGAATCCGCTGCGCCTCGCCACCGGACAAAGTGTCAGCGCTACGATCCAGCGACAAGTAATCAAGCCCGACGTTGACCAGGAACTGCAGACGCTCGCGAATCTCCTTGAGGATCTTGTCCGCGATCTCGCCGCGGCGGCCAGTCATCTTCAGCTCGCCGAAGTACTCGCAAGCATCGCCGATCGGCAGATTGGTCACCGCTGGCAAAGTCTTCTCGCCGACCCACACATGTCGCGCTTCACGACGCAAACGGGTACCACGGCAATCCGGGCACGACTGAGTGCTGAGGAACTTGGCCAGCTCTTCGCGCACGCTTGCCGACTCGGTCTCGCGGTAGCGACGCTCGAGGTTCGGCACGATGCCTTCGAACGGGTGCGAACGTTTGACGATATCGCCACGGTCGTTGAGGTATTTGAAGTCGACGTTCTGCGAGCCGCTGCCGTGCAGGATGGATTTCTGCTGATCGGCAGGCAGTTCGTTGAATGGCACTTCCAGGCTGAAGCCGTAGTGCGAGGCCAATGAACCGAGCATCTGGAAGTAATAGACGTTGCGCCGGTCCCAACCGCGAATCGCGCCTTCGGCCAGCGTCAGCTCACCGTTGACCAGTCGCTTGATGTCGAAGAACTGCTTGACCCCCAGACCATCGCAAGTCGGGCAGGCGCCGGCCGGGTTGTTGAAGGAAAACAGCTTGGGCTCCAGCTCGCTGATCGCATGGCCACAGATCGGGCAGGCAAAGCGCGCGGAGAAGATCATCTCTTCACCCGGCTCATCGTCCATCGGCGCGACCAGTGCAATGCCGTCCGCCAGTTTCAGCGCAGTCTCGAAGGACTCGGCCAGGCGTTGCTGCAAATCGGCGCGCACCTTGAAGCGGTCGACGATCACGTCAATCGAATGCTTCTTCTGTTTATCCAGTTTCGGCAGCTCGTCGAGTTCGCAGATGCGGCCGTTGACCCGGGCGCGAACAAAACCTTGAGCGCGCAGTTCTTCGAAAACCGAAAGGTGTTCACCTTTACGCTCGCGAATCACCGGGGCCAACAGCATCAGTTTGCTGCCTTCCGGTTGCGCCAACACCAGATCGACCATCTGGCTGACGGTCTGCGCCTCCAGTGGAATATCGTGATCCGGGCAGCGTGGTGTACCGACGCGTGCATAAAGCAAACGCAGGTAATCGTAGATTTCGGTAATGGTGCCGACCGTGGAACGCGGGTTGTGCGAGGTCGACTTCTGTTCGATGGAGATCGCCGGCGACAGGCCTTCGATGGTGTCGACGTCGGGTTTTTCCATCATCGACAGGAACTGGCGGGCGTAGGCCGACAGCGATTCGACATAGCGGCGCTGACCTTCGGCGTACAACGTATCGAAGGCCAGGGACGACTTGCCGGATCCGGACAGGCCGGTGATGACGATCAGTTTGTCCCGTGGCAGGGTCAGGTCGATGTTCTTCAGGTTGTGGGTACGGGCCCCACGTATCAGGATCTTGTCCAAAGTGGCCTCGCTCGGCGGGCGTCGAAAACGTAGGAGTATACGGGCAAATACTGGATGGATGCACACTATCAAGCAAAGGGCTTTTTGCCTTACATGAAGAGAGTTTCATCTATACGCGTCATAGCGTCGCGATATACCCCGTCTTTCGATGGGACTGGTAGAATCGCCGCCGGTTCACACGAGGTTTTTCCATGCACGATCCCCACAGCGAACGCATGAGTGGCAGCGAGACCCGCGCGGCGAGCGGTCTGGCCCTGGTGTTCGCCTTCCGTATGCTTGGCATGTTCATGGTGTTGCCGGTACTGGCGACCTACGGCATGGACCTGGCAGGCGCGACCCCGGCCCTGATCGGCTTGGCTATCGGCGCTTACGGCCTGACCCAGGCGATTTTCCAGATTCCGTTCGGGATCATTTCCGACCGCATTGGCCGTCGTCCGGTGATTTACCTCGGGCTGATCGTCTTTGCCCTCGGCAGTGTGCTGGCGTCTCAGGCCGACTCGATCTGGGGCGTGATCGCCGGGCGGATCCTGCAGGGCGCCGGGGCGATTTCCGCTGCGGTCATGGCGCTGCTTTCCGACCTGACCCGCGAACAACATCGCACCAAGGCGATGGCCATGATCGGCATGACCATCGGTTTGTCGTTTGCCGTGGCCATGGTCGTCGGGCCTTTGCTGACCCGCGCTTTCGGTCTGTCCGGACTGTTCCTCGCCACCGGTGCCATGGCACTGGTCGGTATCGCCATCATCATGTTCATGGTGCCGCGTTCCACCGGGCCGTTGCAGCATCGTGAATCCGGCGTGGCGCGTCAGGCCTTGATGCCTACGCTCAAGCATCCAGACTTGCTGCGCCTCGATTTAGGTATCTTTGTGTTGCATGCGATGCTGATGTCGAGCTTCGTCGCACTGCCCCTGGCGCTGGTGGAAAAAGCCGGTTTGCCCAAGGAGCAGCACTGGTGGGTCTACCTCACCGCCCTGCTGATTTCGTTCTTCGCCATGATCCCGTTCATCATCTACGGCGAGAAGAAACGCAAAATGAAACGAGTTTTACTCGGCGCCGTCCTGACGCTGATGCTGACTGAGCTATTCTTCTGGCAGTTCGGCGACAGCCTGCGGGCTCTGGTGATCGGTACGGTGGTGTTTTTCACCGCGTTCAATCTGCTGGAGGCTTCATTGCCGTCGCTGATCAGCAAGGTTTCACCGGCGGGCGGGAAGGGCACGGCCATGGGCGTGTATTCCACCAGCCAGTTCCTCGGTTCGGCACTCGGCGGGATCCTCGGCGGCTGGTTGTTTCAGCATGGCGGTCTGTCGGTTGTGTTCCTTGGATGTGCCGGGCTGGCTGCACTTTGGTTGGCCTTTGCTGTTACCATGCGTGAACCTCCCTACGTGACGAGCCTGCGCTTGCCGTTGTCGCCCGAGGCGATCCGCGAAGCGGGTCTGGTCGAGCGCCTCAAGGCCCTCGTAGGGGTAACCGATGCAGTGATAGTTGCTGACGAAGCGGCTGTTTACATCAAACTGGACAAAGAATTAGTGGATCGCGACACCCTCGAACGCCTGGTGAACAACCCGGCCGGGGCTGCTTGCGAAGCCTAGGAGAACGTTATGGCCCGTGGGGTTAACAAAGTCATATTGGTCGGCACTTGCGGCCAGGATCCCGAAGTTCGCTACCTGCCTAACGGTAACGCCGTGACCAACCTGAGTCTGGCCACCAGCGAACAATGGACCGACAAGCAAACCGGTCAGAAGGTCGAGAAGACCGAGTGGCACCGTGTTTCGATGTTCGGCAAGGTTGCGGAAATCGCCGGCGAATACCTGCGCAAGGGTTCGCAGGTTTACATCGAAGGCAAGCTGCAGACCCGTGAGTGGGAAAAAGACGGCATCAAGCGTTACACCACTGAAATCGTGGTCGACATGCAAGGCACCATGCAACTGCTCGGCGGCCGCCCACAACAGGGCGACCAACAAGGCGGTGGCAACAACTACCAGCAGTCGGCTCCGGCTCCTCGCCAGCAGGCTCCGCGCCCGCAGCAGTCGGCTCCACAGCAGCGTTCGGCCCCGGCTCCACAGCAGGCCGCACCGCAACCAGCTCCGGATTTCGACAGCTTTGATGACGATATTCCGTTCTGATTTGTCCCTGAACCGACATCTGGTTTAGGTTCGAAGCCCCCGCATTGCGGGGGCTTTGTCGTTTTGGCGAAACATAAAACCAAACTTCGCGCCGCAGTGCGTGCCGGAAAGTTTGCCGAAGGCTCTTGAACGCTATCGCAAGCCATTCCATGATCGGCGACGGCGGCTAGAGAACCGGCCGGTCTTCTCAAGAACAGATCGTGCAACGACAAGTACCTGTTCACCCACAAAAACAAGAGAAACCGATGAGCAGTAGTAAAAACAAGGAAATTGAGTTTCTGCGAGGGGTGGCCATTTTGATGACCCTCTTTGCCCATCTCCCACAGTTGCTGCCGTTTTTCGGTCTGTACCTGTTGAAGGTGTTCAATGTGTATGCGCCATGGACCGGCGTTGATCTGTTCTTCTGTATCTCCGGTTTCGTCGTCAGCAAGGCGTATCTCGACTATTTCGATAAAAACCGTGAGCAGAATCGCTTTGGTCTTGCCGCAACGTCCTTCTGGATCCGGCGGGCCTACCGTCTGCTGCCGACAGCCTGGTTATGGGTGTTGATACCGCTGGCGTTTTCGATCTTTTTCAACCAGTCGAATGCGTTTCAGTCCTGGTACGAGAACCTGCGCAGTTTCACCGCGGTGGCGACGTTTTCCGGCAACCTGGCGAATCAATACGGTGTGTTGTTGGGGCCGAACTCCGTGTATTGGAGCCTGGCGCTAGAGGAGCAGTTCTACTTCATCTTTCCGTTGTTTCTGTTGCTGGTGACGTCGACTCGCTGGCGCGTGCTGATTCTGATCTTGCTGATCGCGGCGCAATTTCCGTTCAATCGCGATACTTTCGCAGCCCCTCCCGCGCCGATGCTTTTCTCGTTCCGCCTTGACGCCATGATGTGGGGGATTCTGCTTTGCCTGTTCACCCGCACCTCGTTGTACAAGGATATTGAGCCTGTCGGGCTTGGCGGCAGCAGGTTCAAGCGTTTGGCCGTCACGTTGTTCCTTTTGTACATGATGGGCGCCATCGCCGGTCAGATGATCATGGCGCCGATTGCAGTCGGTCTGATCGCGATCACGGCGCTGATCATTGTCTGGCTCGCCAGTTATCAGAAGGGCTACATCTACTGTCCGGCGTTACTCAATGGTCTATTCCAGTGGCTGGGGTCGCGCTCTTACGCGTTATACGTCGTGCACATCTTTGCCTACCACCTGAGCACCGAGATCTGGACGCGCATTGCCGCCAGCAGAAACATGGAGCTGGGGGCTGCCTTCACGGTTGAGCTGCTGCTGACCTCGCTGGTGATCATGGTCGTGTGCAGTGAACTCAATTTCCGCTTCGTCGAAACGCCATTGCGGCGCCGAGGGGCAGAGATTGCCCGGCGCAGAATGGCCGGCGTTGGCGCGACCGAAACGGCCAGAGAAAAGCCCTCTGTGGAAAAGCCTGCCCGCTCGGTGGATATTGCCTGACCCGGCACAGCAACGAAAAAACCCGCAGCGCGCAAACGCTGCGGGTTTTTTAGTGTCGGGCAGACCTCTGCCGCGCAAGTCAGTCGAGGATCAGATGCGGCAAGAACCGGCTCGAATCCTTGGTGATCAAACTGTTGTCTTCCCGCACACCAATCCCCGCAGCCTGATCGCCAATCACCCAGGAACCGATCAGCGTGTAGCTGTCGCCAAACTTCGGCAGCGGCGCAAACTCCTGCAGGATAAATGGCGCATCCGTGTAGGGCCCGTCCTCTTTGACGATCAGACCGTCAGCCGTTTGCAACTCAATGTTCGCGCCTTCGCGGGAAAAGTACGGTTTGCGTACCCAGCCCTTGGGCACGGCGCTGGCCGGATTCGGGTCGAGATGCGCCGCCAGCAGATTCGGATGGCCCTTGTGCATCTCCCACAGCAACGGCAGTGCACCCTTGTTCGACAGGATCGCCTTCCACGCCGGTTCGAAAAACTGCGTATCGCTCTCGGCAATCGCCGCACCGAACGGCTCGTGGAAGATGAACTCCCAGGCATGCAGCTTGAACAGGTGCGGGATCCAGCGATCTTCCAGGTCAACGAAACGCCCTTCAGCCGTCAAACCGATGTCTTCGATGTCGATGTGCCGCGATTCGATGCCGACCTTCTCGGCGATCAAGCGCAGGTAATCCGTGGTGCCCTTGTCTTCGACCGAGTCTTTCATCGAAGCGAAGTAGAACGGCCGCTTCAGCTGTAATTCGGCGAAGGCCTTATGCAGCTGGGTGTCGATGCTGTTGAACTGGTCAGCATGACGCGGCAGCGTACCGCGCTCGATGCATTGTTCCAGCCAGCCCCACTGGAACGCCGCCGCTTCGTAAAGACTGGTCGGCGTGTCGTAGTTGAGTTCCAGCAGTTTCGCCGGGCCGTTGCCGCTGTAGGAAAAGTCCATGCGCCCGTACAGATGCGGATGACCTTCCAGCCAGGACGTGCGGATCATGTCGTAGTACGGCGCGGGGATGCTCAGGCGATCCAGCAGTTCCTCGCTATGCACCACACGGTCGACCAGGTCCATGCACATCTCGTGCAGTTCGGTGGTCGGGTCCTCAAGATCGTTTTCGATCTGCGCGAGCGTGAACTGGTAGTAGGCGCTTTCGTCCCAGTACGGCTCGTCGTCGATGGTGTGGAACATGAAGCCGAGGCTTTCGGCAGTCTGTTTCCAGTCAGGCCGCTCGGCGCATAGGATCTTCTTCATCGTCAGCTGCTCGAACGACCAGAACTGCTGCTCCAGCCACCCCAACCGCTACGGGCACTGGACTGGCTGCCGAAGCCGCCGCGTGACGTCGACGAGGCGACGTTGACCGGTTTGCTTTTGCTGCTTTCGTAATCCGTCTGGCTGCGCGTCGTGGTTTCGGCTCTGCGGTACTGCGTCGAGGTGTTGTACGGCTGGCGCGTTTCGCGATCGCGGTAAACCGTGCGCTCGGCGTTGTTGCTCATCGCGTTGCCGATCAGCCAACCGGTCAGCCAGCCGTTGCCGCCACCGCCACCGCCACCGCTGGAGACGTGCGAAGTGCTTTGCACGTTCTGCGCCGTTGCATTACCGGCGGGCATTTGGGCATCGGCGATGGCGTCGAGGTTCTGCGCCGGCTCACCTTCCTGCGGCACTTTGAAGCCGCCGAGTTTCGGCACGAAGCGGCCGTCGGAGTTCTTCTGGCACCAGTCAGCGGCAAAGTCCGCGTCGCACTTGGTCTTGTTGTCGTACGCCGGGGCGATGCGCCGGTGTTCGGTCAGGGCGGCGACGTAGGCGTTGGAGCAGACATCGGCGGCCACTTCGGCGTCGACACACTGTTCCACATTCTGGAAATTGCGTGGTTGATCTGCGGCTGTCGCCTGGCCGGAAATGGCCATGGCCACCGAGGCGGCAAGGGACAACTGAACGTATTTGCTGCGTTTCATCTAAGGCTTCCTGCCGATCAGTTGGACGGTGTCATGCACGCGGCATTGAGCATGCCGACGCTGATCGCGACCGCAGCAACATAGATGCCCGAAGCCACTTCGCCGTTGGCGATGCGTTGCGAGGTGCCTTTGAGTACCAGGCCCGTGGCGAGGAATGACAGCAGTTGCACCACCGCGGCAATCACTGCCCAGAGCACGAAGTCGAGGACATTGACCGAAAACGCAATCACGTTACTGGCCGGAATCGCGAAGCCGATGATAGCGCCGGACAGGGCGATCGCGGCGGCAACGTTGCCGGAGCGAATCAGTTCGAACTCCTTGTGCGGCGTGATGCGCGTGTAGACAAATTGAAACAGCATGAACAACAGTACGGCGCCGATGAGGTAGACGACGAAACCGACCAGCGCGGTTTTGTTCAGGGAAACGGCCAGCACTTCCAGCATGAAAAACTTCCTTTTTTAAATGGTGCTCAGATCTGTCGTGTACAGCGAAATGCCCAGCGAAGTGCTCAGGCTGACGGTGCCTTCTTCGTCCTGTTCGACGGAGAACAGCAGCAATTCGCGGCGATCGGTCAGGCCGGTCTCGCGCGCATAAAGCATGGAGTGGTGTTCGATGGTGTAGCTCTCGTCCGGATTGACCACCTGTTCGGTCATCGGCACCAATTCGGTCTGGCCTTGTTCGGTGCCCCACTCACGGCTGTATTCGACACCGTCGTGGTTGTAACCGGGCAAGCCGATCTGGCTGTCGGGGCCGGCCAGGCGCTGCAGTTCGGCGTCACTGTTGACCGTTACGTAGCTGAGGTAGTTGAACAGCGTGACCGATTCGATCTGGTCTTCACCGGTGACGTGGATCTGTAGCCAGAAATCCTCGTCGTTCATGTAATAGCGGTGCAGTTTGTTGGACTGGCCGAGGTCGACCCAGCCGTGGCTCCAGATCGCCTGATCGAAGGGCACGCGCACCGTGGTCGAGCCATCGAGCAACAGCGCCAGGGTCGTGTCGAACCTGACAGCCTTGCCTTGGGCCATGCCGAGTGGGCCACTGGCAACGGTCGGCGTTGGCGCAGCGGTCTGCCAGTTGCTGGTGCCCAGCAAGTCTTTAAACCATCCCATGGGTACGTTCCTTGAAGCGGGTGGAGGTGTTCGTCGGCGAAAACGCGTGGCTAGTGTACCGGGCGAACCGGTGAACGAGCAGAAGGATTTTTACGCCGCAAAACCATGTGGGAGCGAGCTTGCTCGCGAAGAGGGCATACCAGTCAATATTGATGTCGACTGATACGACGCTTTCGCGAGCAGGCTCGCTCCCTCAGGTTTTTTGCCCTGCGTTACTGCGAGGACTTTTGCTTCAGACGCTCAAGAATCGCATTGGCGCTGCCTTCGTTCGGCGTGATGCCGGCGTCGCGCAGTTTGCGTTCCAGGTCGTTGCCGGTCGAGGCGTCAGCCAGCTCGTCCGCAGCGCTGAGTTCAGCCGCGCGTTGCTGCTGTTTGGCTTGCAGACGGTTCAAAGTTCCAACCGCAGTTTCCAGTTTGCCATTGGCGCCGCCGCTGGCGATGGAGGCGCTGACCTGGGCTTTCTGCACGCTTTCACGGGCCTTGGCCATGTCCACTTGCTGGCGCAGGCTCTTGATCCGCGACTCGGCTTTGCTGATGTCTTTGCGCATGTTTTCGGCGTAAGTGCCGAATTCGTCGCTCTGCTTTTTCTCGACATCCAGCTCGTTGGTCAGGGTCGAAATCGCTTCGGCCACTTCCAGTGCCAGGTCTTCACGGCCGGCGTTCAGTGCCGAGACGGCTTTGGCTTCCAGATCCTTGATCTTGGCGTCGTACTCGCTTACGCGGTCGGCGGCCAGTTTGTGTTTGGCCATGATGGTGACCAGTTCGCGACGGGCGTTCGACAGCGCGCTATCGGCATCGCGGATTTCCTGATCGAGGATGCGCAGGGCCTGTTGGTCGGCGATCGCTTCGCCGACTTCATTGGCGCCGCCGCGCAGTGCGGTGAACAACTTGCTCCAGATGGACTGAGTCATTGGATATTCCCTGTTGATTACTTGAAGAAGTGTTCGAAGGCTTCGCTCGCGCGCTGCACGTTGTCGACCAGGGTTTTCACCTCGGTGACGACGTTGGTCAGGCTCGAGTCGGCGCTGAGGGCGCCAAACATGTTGTAAACGGTCTGCCCGTTGGGCATCGACTCGATCCCGATCGACGACAGCGGGAACATTTCCCGGCTGCGCAACACGGCGTCGTTGAAGGCCGCTACGTCCGAGATCGAATCGATGTCCACCAGCACGGTGTCGACGATGATCTGCTGGCCGGCCAGAGCGATGTGAATCGGCAGACCGCCGAATTCGTTCATTTCCAGCTTGATGCTGGGTTCGGAGCTCTGGATCAGCGACAGCGTGATCTCTTGCGAAGCCACCTCGTCCAGGGCCTTGAGGGCGTTGAAGAGGCTATCGATGGTCCAGTTGTTGCCTGCGCTCATGTAATTCTCCGACATGAAAGAGCCAGCCAGAATCGGTTGGCGTAGCTGTTGCTCCATTTGCTTGAGCAAGCTTCGGTTTTCGGGAAGCACCCAAGTTTCGTGTTTCACATAACCGGCAGCAGCCAGGCCCGCGCGCATCTGCTTCATATAGAAGCTCGACGGTTTTTTCGTGGACGCTTTCGCACGCTCTCCCTTGGGGCTCTCTGATTTCGCGGTGGGGGAACGGCTTTTCATGGCAATGGCTCGGTTATGGACATCTCACGCGTGAGCCACACTACAACCAATTCAAAATGCCATCAATGGCTCACGCGTGAGATTTTTATGACAGGCGAAAAAAGGCCCGCGGCAAGGCGGGCCTGGTGTTTTTGCAGAATATTGCTTAGGGCTGGGCGGTGAGGAATTGGTCAGTGGACACCACACTGGCGTAGGCGAAACCGAGCGCCGACATGAAAGCAGCGTGAACATGGGCGGCCGGCACCGTCAGGCCATTGAACTCCAGATCGCGGCTGGCGCAGGCGTCGTGAATCACCGTGACGGCATAACCCAGATCCGCCGCCGCACGGGTAATGCCGTCAACGCACATGTGGCTCATGCTGCCGACCACCACCAGTTCCTTGATGCCTTGTTCGTCGAGGATCGCTTGCAGTTCGGTTTCGCGGAACGAGTTGACGAAGTGCTTGAGCACCACCGGTTCATCGGCGCGGTTGAGCACTTTCGGATGCAGCTTGGCGCCGTCCGAGCCCGGGGTGAAAAACGGCGCGTCGGCTGAGGTGAATTCGTGGCGAATGTGGACGACCGAATCGCCGGCCTCGCGGAACGCAGCGATCAGCCGGGCGGCGTTGTCGGCAGCGGCGTCGGCACCGGCCAGCGGCCACTTGCCTTGGGGGAAGTAGTCGTTCTGGATATCGACTACGATGAGCGCTTGCTTGGCCATGGGTGTGTCCTCGATGTGTTGGCTGGAAGTGGCTTGAGTATTGGCCTTGTTCAGCGCTTCGAGGATTGGCCGCACCGACAATAGACAGGGGAAAACTGACAATGGGCGCAGAAAGGGCCGCCTTCGCTGAATTGGGCGTGCTGATCTATCCCGGTGCGCAGATGGCAGCGGTGCACGGTTTGACCGATCTGTTTGCGGTGGCCAATCGGATTGCCGCTGAGCATCAGGCCGCGCAGTTGCCTGTGCTGCGGGTCAGTCACTGGCAGGTCGAAGGTGATCAGCCGCCAACGCGCACTTACGTCAGTCATGCGGGTGACGACAGCGCTTTGCTGGCGGTGCTGATTCCGCCATCGATCGGCGGGTTCTCGGCGGCGCAAGCACCGGCCAGCCTGATGCAATGGTTACGCGATCAACATGCCAACGGGGCGACGCTGGGCGGGGTTTGCGTAGGCTCGATGATGTTGGCTGAAAGCGGTCTGCTCGACGGCCGTAGCGCCACTACCCACTGGACGTCGGCCAAGGCCTTTGCCGAGCGTTATCCGAAGATCAAACTCAAGGCGGATACACCGATTGTCGATGACGGCGATTTGATCACCACGGCCGGCTTGATGGCTTGGTCGGAACTGGGATTACGTCTGGTCGACAGGTTGCTCGGGCCGAGCATTGCCACCGGCACCGCGCGATTTCTGGTGATAGAGCACAGTGACAGCGCCAGTGAGTGCGGCAGTAATTTCGCGCCGATTCTCGGTCATGGCGATGCGGCGATTCTCAAGGTGCAGCACTGGCTGCAAAGCACCGGCGCGACGGATGTTTCGCTGACGGCGATGGCGGAGCGGGCCGGGTTGGAGGAGCGCACGTTTCTGCGCCGGTTCCGTGCGGCGACCGGGCTGAAACCGACCGAGTATTGTCAGCATCTGCGGGTCGGCAAGGCGCGGGAAATGCTTGAGTTCAGCAATGGCACGATCGATCACATTGCGTGGACCGTGGGCTATCAGGATCCGGGCGCGTTTCGCGCAATCTTCAAGAAGATTACCGGGCTGGCGCCGAGTGATTATCGGGCGCGGTTTGGGGTATCCCCGATCCCGAAAGCATCCATTACCTAATGTGGGAGCGAGCAGGCTCGCTCCCACATTGAACTCTGCAGGGCTATGGATCGTGCAATTTGCCGGGATTTTGCGCGCGGTCGTGCAGATTGAAACAGGCGTGGTGCCAGCACGATTCTGGCAAGTTTCTGATTGGGTTGGGATTTTCGTAGAGCGGCCGTTGGCCTGATCTCTGCACCTATCATCGCTACAGTCATCGAACCGATGGAAGGGGAACGCATGACCCCGACACCCCGCAGGAAAATCGTTGTCGCCCACTCGGTGCGCGCCGATGCACCCCAACATGAAGTACAGACCAACAAGGCCCTGGCGCGATGGCTGGCGCAGATTCTCGGATGCAAGTTCGGCGGCAGCTACGACCCGGACAAACACCGCGGCCGTGATCTGTATCTGCTGCCGACGCAAACCATTGTCGGAGCCGCCCGCGCGCATGACCTCGGCATCAACGGCCCGGGTGATCTGTGGGGCGGCTTTGTCGAACATGACTTCATCTGTACCAAAGCCATCAGCCACGGTTTGCGCAGTCATTTGGCCACGGCGCCACAAGGCTGGTCGCCGCTGTTTAGCGAACGCACGCGTAACGTGGTACTCGACGGTCTCAGTGTGTTCGCGCTGGACGATGCGCGGCCTGCTGCCGAGCATTTGCTGTACAGCGGCCCGATCCGCCTGAAGCCGGTTCACGCCTGCGCCGGTCGCGGGCAGGAAGTGATCAACAGCCTCGATGCTTTCGACGAAATCCTTACCCGCCCCGGCATTGAAAAACAATTCAGCGAAGGCATGGTGCTGGAGCAGGACTTGAGCGATGTCGTCACTCACAGCGTCGGCCAGTCATTCATCGGCGACAAAGTGCTGAGCTACTGCGGTGATCAATACTTGACCAAGGATGCCCTCGGCGAAGACGTGTACGGCGGCTCGAACCTGTTGGTGGTGCAGGGCGGCTATGACGATCTGCTGGCGCTGGATCTGGCGGATGATGTGCGCCTGGCCATCGAACAGGCGCAGATTTTCGACCGCGCCGCCGATGAAGCTTATCCACGCTTCTACGCCTCGCGGCGCAATTACGACATTGCTCAGGGCCTGGACAGCAACGGCAAATCCCGCAGCGGCGTACTCGAACAATCCTGGCGTATGGGCGGTGCCAGTAGCGCCGAAGTGGCGGCGCTGCAAAGCTTCGTCAATGATCCGGGAATGCGCGCGATCCGCGTGTCGTCGGTAGAAACCTACATCGATCAGCCGCTGCCGGCGGACGCCATCGAGGTCTATCGCGGGCCGGCCGAAAACAGTGACTTTCTCCTTAAATACGTAACGGTCAAATCCTATGACGGCTAGAAGCGAAAGCATTCAAATCGACATTGATGATGAACAGATGAGCGGGACCTTTCTCAGTCCCAAATCGAAAGTCCCGGGGGTCTTGTTTGTGCACGGTTGGGGCGGTAGTCAGGAGCGTGACCTCGAGCGCGCCAAAGGCATCGCCGGTCTTGGTTGCGTGTGCCTGACCTTCGACTTGCGCGGGCATACCGGCGGCACCGGGATTCCGCTGACCCGTGTGACGCGCGAAGACAATCTGCGCGATCTTCTCGCGGCGTATGACCGCTTGCTCGCACATCCGGCGCTCGACACCTCGGCGATTGCCGTGGTCGGCACCAGTTATGGCGGTTACCTGGCGGCGATCCTCACCTCGCTACGCCCAGTGCGCTGGCTGGCGTTGCGCGTGCCAGCGCTGTATCGCGATGAACAATGGCACACGCCCAAGCGTGAGCTGGACAAGGCTGATCTGCGTGATTACCGCAGCACGCTGGTGCGCGCGGACACCAATCGGGCGCTGCATGCCTGTTCGCAATTCACTGGTGATGTGTTGCTGGTCGAATCGGAAACCGACGATTACGTGCCCCACGCGGCAATCATGAGTTACCGCGCGGCGTGCCAGCAGACGCATTCACTGACGCACCGGATTATCGATGGCGCTGATCATGCGCTGAGCGAACCGGTGTCGCAGCAGGCGTACACCTCGATTCTGGTGGACTGGATTACCGAGATGGTCGTGGGTGAACGGTTGAGCATTATCCAATCCTGAAGATCAAAAGATCGCAGCCTTCGGCAGCTCCTACATTTGAAATGTATTCTTCCTGTAGGAGCTGCCGAAGGCTGCGATCTTTTGATCTTGATTCTAATGTCTGGGTTTCTTCTCTATTCGCAGCGCCTTGGCCTTGGCCTCAACCACCAGATACATCACCACCGTGATCAACAACGGCAGCAGAAAATAAATCGCCCGATACGCCAGTAACCCCGCCACCAGACTGCCACGCGAAGCCTCGTGTTGCAGCAACGCGACAAACACCGCTTCTAACACTCCAAGCCCCGCCGGAATATGCGTGATGACCCCGGCAATCGCGCTGATCAACAATACGCCCAGCACCAACGGATAATCCAGTTTGCTCGGCAGCAAAGTAAAAATCACCGCCGCCATCAGCGACCAGTTCAACGCGCCCAGCAGCAGTTGCAGGACCGCCATGCGCAACGACGGCAGATTGATTTCCACCCCGCGAATCGACCACTCGCGGCGCTTGGAAAACTGGCACGCGACGAGATAGCCGGCGCTGATCAGCAGCAACAACACGCCGATGCCTTGCAGCGCACTGCTGCTGATTTTCCAGCCCGGCGGCATCGTTACCAATCCGCTGCTGAACACCGCGCCGGCAATGGTCATGTAGCCGAACCAGTTGGTCGCCAGGCTCAAACCGAGGATCTTGGCGATGTTGCTTTTGCTCACCCCAAGGCGCGAATACAGCCGATAGCGCATCGCGATGCCACCCACCCACGCGCTGAGATTGAGGTTGAACGCATAGCTGATAATCCCCACCGGCAGAATCTGTTTCCAGGTCAGGTCCTGACGAATGTAAGTGCGCCCGATCAGGTCGAAACTGGCGTACACAAGAAAACTCAGCAGCGTCAGGCTGGCGGCGATGATCAGCGTACGGACCTTGAAGTCGGCGAGGGTTTGCAGCACCTCGGCCCATTCGATGCGCGTGGCGAACAGTGTCAGCAACACGATCAGCGCGAGGAAAAACAGCAAGGTCAACGGGCGCTTCCAGCGGCTCCATTTCGAATGGGTGGCTGGCGCTGCATGGCCGCTCGGGTGGGCTTCGGAATGGCTCATGGCGTGTTACCTCGAAATGGCTTGAGCCGGGGTTTATGCGCTGGCAGCCATCCGGCCATCGCCGGGAAATGCCGCAGAAAGTGAAACACCAGAAACCCCACGGTCATGTGCCAGATGCGTCCACGCGGGGACTTGCTGGGGTCCATGGCTTTGCAGTGGTTCTGGCTGAGGTCTTCGAGGCGTTCGAACAGATGTTGATTGAACGCGCGGTCGCGGATCAGCACGTTGGCTTCCAGGTTGAGCGACAGGCTCAGCGGGTCGAGATTACTTGAGCCGACCGTGCTCCATTCTTCGTCGACCAGCGCCACTTTGCCGTGAAGCGGGCGTTGGCAATATTCATGAATCTGTACGCCGGCCTTGAGCAGGTAATCGTAGGTCATGCGTGCCGCGAGTTTGGCCACCAGCATGTCCGGTTGCCCCTGCAGAATCAGGCGCACCTCGACTCCGCGTCGCGCCGCGTTACGGATCTCACGCAGCAAACGGTAACCGGGAAAAAAGTAGGCGTTGGCGATCACTACCCGTCGTTTGGCACGGCGAAGTACCTGTAGATACACGTCCTCGATATCGGAGTGGTGCTGGTCGTTATCGCGGAACACCAGGCGCACCTGACCGTCGTGGTCATCGAAAGCCATCTCCGCGCGACGTTGACGCCGACGTTGCCACCAGAACCGCGCACGGCCCGGCCGACCACTTTGCAGCAGGGCGAAATGATGGATGTCGGCGACCGCCGGGCCCTGAATTTCCACCGAATAATCCTGCTTGGCTTCAGGGCCGAAATCAGCGAGGTGATCGCCGGAAAAGTTGATCCCGCCAATAAATGCGATCAGGCCATCGACCACCACGATCTTGCGGTGCAAACGCCGGAACCAGTTGGTGCGAATGCCCAGGCGTTTCGGTGCCGGATCGAAGATTTGCAGATGCACGCCGGCTTCGCTCAGCGCGGTGAGATAACCGGTGCTCAACTCGCCGCAACCAAAGCCGTCGAGGCTGACCGTGGTGCGCACGCCTCGCCGGGCGGCGTCGATCAGAATCTCCTGCAACTCGGCGCCGACCTTGTCTTCGAAAACGATAAAGGTCTCGAGGAGGATTTCACTCTTCGCCGCGCGCATCGCTTCGAACACTCGCGGGAAATACTCCTCGCCGTTCTCCAGCAACTCAATGCGGTTATTGCCCTGCCAGCGGTACTCGACATCAACATGGCCGGGCTCGCGTATCGGCGGGTTGATGGCGATCGGTTCCACGGCGGATTTCTCCAGCGGCGCGCTGCTCATAGTTCGATCTCTACCGATAATGGAACGTGGTCGGAAAGGTGCGACCAGGGCCGGTTCGCCAGGACTTTCGGCTGGCTGGCCTTGAGGTTGCGCACGTAAATACGATCAAGGCGCAGTGTTGGCAGGCGCGCGGGAAAGCTGCGCGCCGGTTTGCCCTGATGCTCGGCGAACACTTCGCGCAGGCCGCAAGGTTTGAGCTGCGCATCGGCGCGCTGGCGCCAGTCGTTGAAATCGCCCGCGACGATCACCGGTGCGTCGTCGGGCAACTCCGCCAAGCGTTGCATGAGTAAATCCAGCTGGGCATTGCGATGACTTTCGCGCAGGCCCAGATGCACGCAGATCGCATGCACTTCGGTGCCGTCACCCGGCAGGCGCAGCACGCAATGCAGCAGGCCGCGGTTCTCGTGGCCGTTAATCGACACGTCGAGGTTGTCGTGACGGATGATCTGGAATTTCGACAGCAGCGCATTGCCGTGGTCGCCCTCCGGGTACACCGCATTGCGCCCATAGGCGAACTGCGGCCAGAGGCTGTCGGCGAGAAACTCGTACTGCGGCATTGTCGGCCAATTGCTGTAGCGCTTGGGATGATGCTCGTGGGTGCCGTGGACTTCCTGCAGAAACACCACATCGGCCGCGACGCTGCGCACCGCTTCGCGCAGTTCCGGCAGGATGAAGCGCCGATTCAGTGCGGTAAAACCCTTGTGGGTATTGACCGTCAGTACGGTGAACGTGCGTACGGACGGCGCAACGACCGAGCCTTCATCGGTGAAGCCAACCGGTTCTGGAATACTCATGCCAACACTCCTTCGCCAGCGGGTTCGCCGGGTGTGGTGGCGAGGTCTTTATCCAGCTCGAAACGATGCAGCAGATCACGGGCGTCGTACGGTGCGCGGACTTTGATGTCGTTGTCGAAATAGCAGAACACTTCGCGGGATTTGCGTGCGCGTGGCTTCAAGCGTGGTGCGATCAGGTGCGCGTCTTTTGGTTGCTCGCCGTGGTGCCAGGCGTCGATGCGTTCGGCCCAGCGCTTGAGGGCTGGCGCGGTGTAACCGCTGGCGTAGAGCTCTTCGGCGCCGTGCAGGCGCAAGTAGACAAAGTCGCTGGTGAGGTCTTCGCGGTACGGCCATTTATTGGCGGTGTCGGCGATCACCAGCGCGGTGTTGTAGCGCTTCAATAGCCGCACAAAATCGGGATCAAGGAAGCTGTCGTTGCGGATTTCCACAGCGTGGCGCAGCGGTTTTTTACGCCAGGCTTTCATGTTCGCATGGCCGTGCAGGTGGGAATCGTGTTGATGGGCGAGGGTGGCGGCGGCTTTGGTGTCGTGGGGCAGTAGCGCGAGGAAATGTTCAAAGCGCTCAGGCTCGAATTTGAAATTCGGTGGGAACTGCCAAAGGATCGGCCCGAGCTTTTCCTTGAGTTCCAACACCCCGGAGGCGAAGAAATTGGCCAAAGGTTTTTCGATCTCGCGCAAGCGGCGAATGTGGGTGATGAAGCGCGGCGCCTTGACGCTGAAGACGAAGTCGTCGGGTGTTTCGGCGTACCACTGGGCGTAACGTTCGGGCCGTTGCAGGGCGTAGAACGATCCATTGATTTCGATGCTGTTGACCGCTCTCGACGCGAACTGCAATTCGCGTTTCTGCGCCAGTCCCTCGGGGTAGAAGTCCCCGCGCCACGGTTCGTAGCGCCAGCCGGAAATACCGATGTGAATCGTTGCCATGCCGCCCTCCCGTTGAAAGTCCTCGTGTTGCCGGTATCTTTTGATGACTGCTGGCGGTTCGGGAAAGTTTCGATGGCGTTACGGACGGTCACGTCCAAGGCGAAGATCAAAAGCGTTCCCCCTCACCCCAACCCTCTCCCCCAGAGGGGGCGAGGGGGAAGGGAGCAGATGTTCAGGGTTCTCAGGATTTGAGTTCGCCTCACAAGGTTTAAGGGAGCTGGTCTTATGGCTTTCAGAACTTGAGTTCGACTCAGGACTTTCAGATCGGTGCAGCCAGATCAGTCAGTTCCCTCTCCCTCTGGGAGAGGGCTAGGGTGAGGGGGCTCTTGAACTTGCTGTGCAATTACCGATCAGTTCCTTACAGGTTCAGCCAAGGGAGATCGGAGTTTTGGTCAAGTTCAGGATCGCTATTCTGCTGGGAGCACTGCTGTTTCTCGGCGCCAGTGAAATCGACGCCGCCGCATTGCCGGGTGTCCCGGCTGCCGCTGAAGAAGCGGCCAAACCTGAACCGATTGTGCAAGGCGGTCTGCTCGGCGCGATCAGTTCGAGCATCGACGACGTCCAGGACAAACTCGATCTCAACGAACACCTGGTCGACGCCTGGCGCCTGCGCGCCGATCGCGCCGCCGATGAAGTGGACAAACTGGTCAACCAGCCGTCGAACCGCTCGGGCTGGAGCGTTGCCGGGGATTTCCTCTCGTTGTCCGGCACTTGGCTCGGCAGTTTCGCGCTGCTCACCGTGCTCGGCAGCCTGTTGACCAAACGCCTGCGTGAGGGGCGCTGGTTGCGCACCCGTCAGCGCAGCCAGGATCTGATTGGATATTTGCTGCCGTACACCGTACCAGCGCTGATCTGCTTGCCGTTGACGCTGTACGTCAGCCATTTCCTGCAAGCTTCGGTGGGCCGCGCGCTGGCGCTGTGCCTGGCCTACGCCACCAGCAGCGGTATCTTTTCCACTTCGATGTTGTTGTGCGTGGTGGTGATGTTCAACGTCGGCCACAAACGCCCGGCCGCGCGGATCATCCGTGATTACTGCCCGAAACCATTATTCCTGATCGGCTTCCTCGCCGCCCTCAGCGATGCGCTGACCAGTCCGCAGATCGCCCGGCAACTGGGCGGCAATATCACCAGCAGCGTCGCGGTATTTACTGGCCTGATTGCCTCGGTGATTTTCGGCTTGTTAGTGATCCGATTGCGTCGTCCGGTGGCGCATCTGATCCGCAATCGTTCGCTGAGCCAGCGGCTGAAACAACCCTCGTTGCAGGAGTCGCTGCGGATCTTTTCCGGGCTGTGGTATTGGCCAATCGTGCTGATGGTGCTGGTCTCGGCGGTCAACCTGATCGGTATCGGCGAGGACAATCAGAAAGCCCTGCGCTGCGCACTGTTCACCACGGTTTTGTTAATCGGCACGGTATTCCTCAGCACGATCCTGCAGCACTTGTTCAAGTCACGAAAAGCCGAAGCGATCCAGCGCAGCAGCGCCTACAAGGAACGCTTTCTCAGTCTGTTGCACGCCTTGCTGCGGATCGTCATCGCCATTGCCTTTATCGACATCCTCGGGCGGATCTGGGGTGTATCGCTGCTCGATTTCGCCCAGAGCAGCACAGTCGGACGAGCCATCAGCAACGCGCTGAGCAGCATTGGCCTGATCTTCCTGGTGACGTGGTTGTTGTGGGTGGTGCTCGACACAGCGATTCAGGAAGCGTTGAAGCCGCCGCTCAGCAAACGCGCGGCGCGCCAGCCAAGTACACGGGTGAAAACCATCCTGCCGCTGCTGCGCAACGCGATCAAAATCATCCTCGTGGTGATCTGCGCAATCACCACCATGGCCAATCTTGGGATCAACGTCGCGCCGCTGCTGGCCGGTGCCGGGGTGGTCGGTCTGGCCATTGGTTTCGGTTCGCAGCAATTGGTGCAGGATGTGATCACCGGGCTGTTCATCATTATCGAGGACACGCTGTCGATTGGTGACTGGGTGGTGCTCGACTCGGGTCATGCGGGCACCGTCGAAGGGTTGACCATTCGTACCCTGCGTTTGCGTGACGGCAAGGGCTTTGTGCACTCGGTACCGTTCGGCCAGATCAAGGCGGTGACCAACCAATCGCGGCAGTTCGCTTATGCGTTTTTCTCGGTGCAGTTCACTTATGACACGGACGTGGATAAAGCCATCGAACTGATCCGCGAGACCGGCGATTCGATCCGCGAAGACCCCTTCCTCAAGTACAACCTGCAAGGGCCGCTGGATGTGTTTGGCGTGGACAGGATGGATTTGAATGGCGTGGTGCTGACGGCGCAGTTCCGCACGGTCTCGGGCGGGCAGTATGCGGTGAGCCGGGCGTTCAACCAGCGGTTGAAGAAGCTTGTGGATAACACCGCGACCGTGCATTTCGCGCAGACTTATCCACAGCAGGTTTTGTTGCCGAAACGGCAGCAGGAGGGGGAGGTGGTGGCGAGCGAGGTGCCGCAGGAATCGCGGACTTAACCGGTGGATTTTTTGGTGTTAGTGCAGACCTCATCGCTGGCAAGCCAGCTCCCACAGGGTTTTGGGTGATGCTGGAATAGAAGGCACACCACAAAGCACTGTGGGAGCTGCCTTGCCAGCGATGAGGCCAGAACAGTCACCCTCAATGCCGGATCAGCTTGCTGCGCACCTGCTCCATATCAATCTGATCCAGCTCCAGCCAAAACTGTTGCTTACCCGCAATCTCCGCCGCCACCGGCAAGCCATCCCGATACACCAGCCGATTACTCACCAGCGCCGGCACTTTCACCCCCGGCAACAACGTCCCGGCCAGGTTCAGCGGATCCACCCCGCAGACCGCAATCAAACTACCGTCATGCGGCCGCCGTCGTACTTCGCGCAACAACGGAATCGCCTCGGGCAAGGCAAACTGCTCCCCCGCCAAACCACTGACAAACCGCCCGCCACGAATCTCTCCACGCGCTTCCAGTCGATGAAAAGTACGCAGCAATTCACGCCAACTCGGCAACCAGTCCGCTTCGCGTTCCAGCAATCTCCAGAACACCACGCCATAGCGCCGCAACAATGTCATCGCGACATGTTCAAGGGTTTCGCTGTTATCCACAGCCGCCCCGCGCCGCAGCAAGGCCCAGCGCCCGGCGTCATCCATTCCACCGATAAAAGCGCCGCGCCCGCGCCGACTGCTGCGCTGCTGGCGCTTGCTTGCCGGGGTGATCAATGCGCGCAGGCCTGCGAAGCTGTCGGCGTTCACCAGACCGGCGCCGACCAGTTCCTGCAAGGCGATTTCCAGCTCGGTGCGCAGCAGGTGCGCTTCATGAATCAGCTCATCGAAAAACAGCGCGCCGTGCTGACTCAAGGCTTCAAATACCTTCTGGGTTTTCGGCGAGAGTTCGCTCACTGGGGTCTGTTCGGCCAGCGCACTCCATAGGCCGACCTGACTACGCGGTAGCAACACAATCGGCGTGCTGCGCAATGCCGTGCCACTGACTTTTTGCCGGGCACTGAGGCGCGTCCACACCAGTTTGCCGTTGCGGCACAGCTCATCCAGCCAGCTCGGTGAGTAGTCCTTGAGCCGCACCGGGAGGAGGTCGCTGTCCCACGCCGAAGCCGCCGCTGCGTAGCCTTCGAACTGGCCGATAATCGCCGGTAACACGGTGCTGCCCTGGCCGCGAGTAGAAGGCGACAGATGTTGCCAGTCGAACAGAAACCGCATGAAATCCTGCAGCGCCACCGGTTCGATTTCCCGGCGCAGGCGCTTGACCGTGTAGCGATGAATGCGCGCGAGCAGATGCCGTTCGCACCATTCTTCAATGTTGACCTTGGGCGTGAACTGGCCACGTAGCACGTAACCTTCGCGCTCCAGTTGGGCGAGGGCTTGATGGACTTCAGTGGCCGGCAACGCGAGCGGTTCGGCAATCGCGGATAACGGCAACGGTCCGAAGGCACCGAGGCGCGCGCGGATCACTTCGATCAGCGCTTCATCAAACGTCCAGGCTTCATCGAACCCCGGTAACGCTTCCGGTTCGTCTTGCAATTTGGCCTGTGGATAAAGCGCTTGCAGACAGGTCAGGCGTTCGCGGGCCAGCCACAAGCCATGCTCGGAGTCGATCTGCAAACGGCAGGCGCGCCCGCTGCGGGCCAGGGTTTCCAGCCATGCACGCCAGCCGTCGTTCGCTTGCACTTCCTCATCGCTGATGCACGCCAGGCTCATCAACGCCTCGTGCATTTCATCCACAGTGCTCGGTGTCGGCCACGCTTCTTCACGTACGGCGGTAATCGCGTCCGCATCCAGCGCACCGAGATCATCGGTCGATTGCGGATCGCTCCAGCGCCGGTTGATCACTGCCTGAGTGCGACGTTCTTCCAGCGGTGCATCGTCAAGAAAAGTGTACGGCCGCGCACTGAGAATTTCTGCCGCGAGCGGCGAAGGCGCCGGCAGATCACGACTGATCAAACGCACCTCGCCACGCTCCATGCGCCGCAGCAAATTGAGCCAGCCTTCGCTGTCCATCGCTTCATGCAGGCAATCGTCTAGGGTTTGCTCGATCAGTGGATGCTCGGGAATTTCCCGTTCGCCGGCGAGGTTTTCCAGGCAGGCGATCTGGTCGGGAAACACGCTGGCAATCAGGTCTTCGCTTTTCATCCGCTGCAACTGCGGGGCGACTTTGCGCCCACCGGTAAAACGCGGCAGCGCCAACGCGACCCCGGCATTCCAGCGCCAGCGCACGCCGAACAACGGCGCATCAAGCACAGCCTGAATGAGGATGTGCTCGGCACTGTTGCTGTGCAGGTAACGCCAGATGTCATCGAGTTCAAAGCTGTGGCTGGTGGACAGCGACAGCACGATGGCGTCTTCGCTGGCAGCAGCCTGCAATTCGAAATTGAAGGTGCGGCAGAACCGCTTGCGCAGGGACAGGCCCCAAGCGCGGTTGATGCGGCTGCCGAACGGCGAATGGATGATCAGTTGGGTGCCGCCGGACTCATCGAAAAACCGCTCCATCAGCAGCGTGTCCTGCGAGGGCAGGGCGCCGAGGGTTTGCCGGGCGCGGGCGAGGTATTCGACCAGTTGTTCGGCGCTGGCGCGGTTGAGGCCGAGGGTGTGCGTCAGCCAGTCGAGCGCCGGTTGCAGATTGCCCGGGCTGGCGCCGAGCAGTTCGTCGAGCTGCGCTTGCAGACGTGCCACGGCGAACGACAATTCATCACTGCGTCCCGGCGCTTCGCCAAGCCAGAACGGAATGGTCGGCGGCTGGCCGTGGGCATCCTCGACGCGCACCTTGCCGGTTTCCACGCGCAGGATGCGATAGGAGGTATTGCCGAGCTGGAACACATCGCCGGCAATGCTTTCCACGGCGAAGTCTTCGTTGACGCTGCCGATGTTCAGGCCTTGCGGCTCAAGCATCACGCTGTAGTCGGCGTTGTCGGGGATCGTGCCGCCGCTGGTCACGGCGGTCAGCTGCGCGCCGCGCCGACCACGCAAGGTTCGGCTGACGGCGTCGCGGTGCAGGTAGGCGCTGCGGATGCCCTGGCGACCGTTGTAGCCCTCGGCGAGCATGCTCAGCAGGGCCTGATAGTGTTTTTCGTCGAGATGGCGGTAGGGCGAGGCTTGGCGGAACATCCCGAGCAAGGCGTCTTCTGACCATTCCTGGCAACTGACCTCGGCGATGATTTGCTGGGCGAGTACATCCAGGGGTGCTTCGGGAATGTGCAGGGTATCGAGTTCGCCTCGGCGTACGCAGTCGAGCAGGGCTGCACATTCGATCAGATCATCGCGGGTGGTGGCGAACAGACGGCCCTTGGGCGTGCCGCCTACTTGGTGCCCGGAACGGCCGACGCGTTGCAGAAACCCGGCGATGGAGCGCGGGGAGGCTATCTGGCAGACCAGATCGACTTCGCCGATATCGATGCCCAGTTCCAGTGAGGCGGTGGCAATCAGCACTTGCAGTTCGCCGCGTTTGAGCCGTTGTTCAGCGTCGAGGCGAAACTCCTTGGCCAGGCTGCCGTGGTGCGCCGCCACGGCGTGCTTGCCGAGGCGTTCGCTCAAGTGTCGGCTCAGGCGCTCGGCGAGGCGCCGGGTGTTGACGAAAATCAGCGTGGTACGGTGCTCGCGAGCGAGTTCGGCGAGGCGGTCGTAGACCAGCTCCCAGACATCGTTGGCCATGACTGCCGACAACGGCACTGGTGGCACTTCGATGCCCAGGTCCCGTGGCCGGGCGTGGCCGATGTCGATGATTTCGCAGGGGCGCTCATGGCCGACCAGAAATCGCGCCACGGCCTCAACCGGTTTCTGCGTGGCGGACAGGCCAATGCGGGTCAGCGGTTCGCTGCATAACGCCTGTAGTCGCTCAAGGCTCAGGGCCAGATGACTGCCGCGTTTGCCGGCGGCCATGGCGTGGATTTCATCGATGATCACCGTGCGCGTGGTGCCGAGCATTTTGCGTCCCGACGCCGAGCCGAGCAGCACGTAGAGCGATTCCGGTGTGGTCACCAGGATGTGCGGCGCGGTCTTGCGCATGGCCGCGCGGTCTTTTTGCGGGGTGTCGCCGGTGCGAACGGCGGTGGTGATTTGCAGCTCGGGCAGATTCATCTGCCGCAGTTGCCCGGTAATCCCGGCCAGTGGGTTTTGCAGGTTGATGCGGATGTCGTTGGACAGCGCTTTCAATGGCGAGACGTAGACCACAAGCGTTTCGTCGGGTAACCCGTCGGGGTTTTCCAGACCTCGGTGGACGAGGTCATCGAGCACGGCGAGAAACGCCGTAAGGGTTTTGCCCGAGCCGGTGGGCGCGGCGATCAGCGTCGAGCGGCGCTGGTGGATCAACGGCCATGCACGGGCCTGGGCGGCGGTGACCGTCGGGAAAGTCTTGCTGAACCAGGCGCTGACGGCGGGGTGAAAGCCTGCCAGGGCCACGTCCGTGGGGATGGGCAGATTCATGGTTCAAGTTATGCGGGCGCGGGTGGGAAGATGCAAGTACCGCTGGGATCTTCAGCGTCTGGCCGGGCCTCTTCGCGAGCAGGCTCGCTCCCACAGTAGATTTGTGTGCGCCGTAAATCCCTTGTGGGAGCGAGCTTGCTCGCGAAGGGGCCTGTTGCCACGACACAAATCCCGGCGATCTACACTTTACGGATGACGGTTGCGCACTAAACCCGCAAAATGCAACGATTCCGGCAATTATCGACGACGGTTCCACAAGAGCCGTCGCTAAAGCCATCGTTCCAATCAGACTGGGCCTGCTGACTTTATGCGAATGCGCCTTATGTTACTGGGCGGCGGGAATGCCCTTGGGCAGGCGCTGATTCGCCTCGGTGCAGAGGAAGACATCGGTTTCCTCGCCCCCCGCCCGCCAGAAGACGGCTGGGATGCCGCGAGCCTGACCCAATTGCTCGACGACACCCGTCCCGATGCATTGATCAACCTCGCCTACTATTTCGACTGGTTCCAGGCCGAAACCGTCAGCGAAAGCCGTATGGCCGGACAGGAACGTGCAATCGAACGTCTGGCCGAACTGTGCCAGCACCACAACATCGTCCTCGTGCAGCCGTCCAGTTATCGGGTTTTCGATGGCTCGCGTGCCACGGCGTACAGCGAAAAAGACGAACCGGTGCCCCTGGGCCTGCGCGGTCAGGCGTTGTGGCGCATTGAACAAAGTGTGCGCGCCACGTGCCCGCAACACGTTTTGCTACGATTTGGCTGGTTGCTCGATGACAGCCCGGATGGCACCCTCGGACGGTTTCTCGCTCGCGCCGAGCAACCGGAAGAATTGCTGCTGGCCGATGATCGCCGCGGCAATCCGACACCGGTCGATGACGCCGCACGGGTGATCATCTCGGTGCTCAAGCAACTCGATTGCGCCGCGCCGCTGTGGGGCACTTACCACTACGCCGGCCACGAAGCGACCACGCCGTTGGCGCTGGGGCAGGCTATTTTGACTGAAGCGCGCAGCCTGCATGCGCTGGCTATCGAAGCGCCGACTGCCCAGGCTCACGCCGCGCGACCGGACGCTGCCGAGGAGCCGCAACACGCGGTACTGGCCTGCAAGAAAATTCTGCACACTTTCGGGATCAAGCCGCGCGCCTGGCGCGCTGCACTCCCGGGCTTACTGGATAGGTTCTACCGTCATGGCTGAAGGGACTGTTTTTATCACCGGCGGAGCCGGCTTCATTGGCTCGCACCTGACCGATGCGCTGCTCGCCAAAGGGCATTCGGTGCGCATCCTCGACGACTTGTCGACCGGCAAACGCAGCAACCTGCCGCTGGATAACCCGAAGGTTGAGCTGATTGTCGGTGATGTCGCCGATGCGACGCTGGTGGCCAAGGCCATGCAAGGCTGCAGCGCCGTCGCCCACCTGGCGGCCGTCGCTTCGGTGCAGGCTTCGGTGGATGATCCGGTCAAGACTCACCAGAGCAATTTCATCGGCACGCTGAATGTCTGCGAAGCCATGCGTCTGGCCGGGGTAAAACGGGTGCTGTACGCCTCAAGCGCAGCGGTGTACGGCAACAATGGTGAGGGCGAGTCGATTGATGAGGACACGCCCAAAGCCCCGCTGACGCCTTACGCCTCGGACAAACTGGCGGGCGAACAGTATTTCGATTTCTATCGCCGCCAGCATGGCCTGGAACCGGTGATTTTCCGCTTCTTCAACATCTTCGGCCCGCGTCAGGATCCGTCCTCGCCGTATTCCGGGGTGATCAGCATTTTCAGCGAACGTGCGCAGAAAGGCCTGCCGATTACCGTGTTCGGTGATGGTGAGCAAACGCGTGATTTCCTCTATGTCGAAGATCTGGTCGATTTGCTGGTGCAGGGGATCGAAAAGCCTGAGGTGGAAGTCGGCCCGGTGAACGTTGGCTGGAATCAGGCGATGAGCCTCAAGCAGATGCTTGAAGCACTGCAAGCGGTGGTCGGTGAATTGCCGCCGATCAGCTATGGCCCGGCGCGCTCCGGTGACATCCGTCACTCGCGGGCGAATAACGCTCGCTTGCTGGAGCGCTTCAAGCTGCCAGAGCAGACGCCGATGAGCGTGGGGCTGGCGCGGTTGCTCGGTCGTTCCTGAAAAGAGCCCCTCACCCTAACCCTCTCCCTGAGGGAGAGGGGACTGACCGAGGTGTTCTTTCGAGTTACACCGACGTGAAATACCGAGTCGAACTGAGATTTTGAAGAACACACAAATCGGCTCCCTTTCCCCCTCTCCCCCTTGGGGGAGAGGGCTGGG
>NZ_JAMDGW010000028.1:0-27932 GCF_028656995.1 Pseudomonas sp. TNT2022 ID642
ATGGACGCTCTGCGTCCGCTGTTGGGACGCGGAGCGTCCCGGGCTGCATTCCCACGCAGAGCGTGGGAACGATCATGTGTTACACCGCTGTTTTAACGACCGAAGGCTGCGCACGCATCACGCACAACCCGTAATAAATAATCCCGCCCAGCGCCGAGCCGGTGAACCAGCCATAGCTGTAAAACCAGCTGAACGCATCGCTGCCCAGCGACAACAAGGTCAGCACCACCGGCACCCCGAACGCGAGAAACCCGGCCCAGTTCCATGCCGGATAGACGTCGTCGCGGTACAACCCGGCCAGGTCCAGTTGCTGTTTCTTGATCAGGAAATAGTCCACCACCATGATCCCGGCAATCGGCCCGAGCAGGCTCGAATAGCCCAGTAACCAGTTGGAATACACGGTTTCCAGACTGACATCGGAAACGATCAGACCGAGTTTTTTCAGCAGTTCATGGCCCATCAGCACCAGCCCGACAAACCCGGTCAGCAACACCGCTTTGGTGCGGTTGATGACTTTGGGTGCGATGTTCTGAAAGTCGTTGGTCGGCGAGACGATGTTCGCGGCGGTGTTGGTCGACAGCGTGGCGATGATGATCAACGCCATCGCCACCGCCACCCACACTGGGCTCTGGATATGACCGATCAGAGTGACCGGATCGGAGACGGTCACACCAACCAGTTTCACCGAGGCGGCCGTCATGATCACGCCGAGGGAGGCGAACAGAAACATGGTCAGCGGCAGGCCGAAAATCTGCCCGAGGATCTGATCTTTCTGGCTCTTGGCGTAACGGCTGAAGTCCGGAATGTTCAGCGACAACGTCGCCCAAAACCCGACCATCGCCGTCAGCCCCGCCGCAAAGTAACTCACCACGCTCGCGCCTTCGGGACGTTTGGCCGGAATCGCCAACAGTTCGGTCATCGACACATTGGGCATCGCCCACACCAACAGGCCAATGCCGACTGCCACCAGCAACGGCGCCGACAAGGTTTCCAGCCACTTGATCGACTCGGCGCCACGAATCACCACCCACAGGTTCAGCGCCCAGAAGATCATGAAACCGATCACCTCCCCCGTGCCGCCGAGGGATTTCCAGCCCTCGAACACCGAGCCGAGAAACAGGTGAATCGCCAGCCCGCCGAACATCGTTTGAATGCCGAACCAGCCACACGCTACCAGCGCGCGGATCAGACATGGTACGTTGGAACCGAGGATGCCGAACGATGAGCGCAGCAACACCGGAAACGGAATGCCGTACTTGGTGCCGGGAAACGCGTTGAGCGTGAGCGGAATCAGCACGATGACGTTGGCGAACAGAATCGCCAGCAACGCTTCACCAACGGTCAAGCCAAAGTAAGCGGTGAGCACGCCGCCGAGAGTGTAGGTCGGCACGCAGATCGACATGCCGACCCACAGCGCGGTGATGTGCCATTTGTTCCAGGTTCGTTCGCGCACCTTGGTCGGTGCCATGTCGTGGTTGTAACGGGGACTGTCGAGGACGTCGCTACCGGCTTCAAGCTCGAACAAGCCGTCGCGCTCGGTCACTTGCGATCTGATCTGTTGCATGGCCGCTCCACTGTTCTTCTGATTATTTTTTTGCTCATCAGGCGGCTGACACACGAAGGTGCGAGCCGGACGATGGCCGGAGGAACTGACAACTTTCGCGCACCGGCCATGGTGTCAGCGGCGGCATCAATAAACGTGCCGGGTGCCCCGCTTGCGCATCGGGCCGAGCGTTAAACGCTTTGCAACTTTCTGATATTCATCAGTTTTAATTATTCATCGGATGAGTTCGCGGAAACTTGTCTGGGTGCTCAGGCTAAACACTTGCCAAGTTGTCCGAACAGACAGGACTCAATCTGGTGCACTGCATTTATTTTCATCGTGAGCGAGCAACCGCAGCTCAACTTCAAGCGGCTGATTTCACATAGGAAATCTTGCTCATATTTCCATCCTGTCAAGTGCGTCAAAATGGTGAGCAGCCTCACCATTTTGGTGATTTGACGTTTTTATTGTTATTTTTCATACACTTAAAACAGTCATAAGCTTATAAAAAATAATCTTGATCTATTGCAAATCTGCGACTAGTTTCTATTCCTGACAGCGCTGACAGGAATACGCCCTGCAACGCTGTACATCAATAAAACATCTAGAACCGACACAAGTCGGTCAATGCCTGCGAGGAACTCGGAATGTCTCTGTTGATCCGTGGCGCCACCGTTGTTACCCATGATGAAAGTTATCGCGCCGACGTCTATTGCGCCGACGGCGTGATCAAAGCCATCGGTGAAAACCTTGATGTTCCCGCCGGCGCCGAAGTCCTCGACGGCAGTGGCCAATACCTGATGCCCGGCGGCATCGATCCGCACACCCACATGCAACTCCCCTTCATGGGCACCGTTGCCAGTGAGGATTTCTACAGTGGCACGGCGGCGGGTCTGGCCGGCGGCACCACGTCGATCATCGACTTTGTGATTCCCAATCCGCAGCAGTCGCTGATGGAAGCCTTTCATCAGTGGCGCGGCTGGGCGGAAAAGTCGGCTTCCGACTATGGCTTCCACGTCGCGATCACCTGGTGGAGCGAGCAGGTGCGTGAGGAAATGGCCGAGCTGGTCAGCCATCACGGGATCAACAGCTTCAAGCATTTCATGGCTTACAAGAATGCGATCATGGCCGCCGATGACACACTGGTGGCGAGTTTCGAGCGCTGCCTGGAACTCGGTGCGGTGCCGACCGTGCACGCGGAAAACGGCGAGCTGGTTTATCACTTGCAACGCAAGTTGATGGCCCAGGGCATCACCGGGCCGGAAGCGCATCCGCTGTCGCGGCCGTCGCAGGTTGAAGGTGAAGCGGCCAGTCGGGCGATTCGTATCGCTGAAACCATCGGCACGCCGTTGTACCTGGTGCACGTTTCGACCAAGGAAGCCCTCGACGAAATCACCTATGCGCGCAGCAAGGGCCAACCGGTGTATGGCGAAGTCCTCGCCGGGCATTTGCTGCTCGACGACAGCGTCTATCAACACCCGGACTGGCAGACCGCTGCCGGTTACGTGATGAGCCCGCCGTTCCGTCCGCGCGGTCATCAAGAGGCGCTGTGGCACGGACTGCAAAACGGCAATCTGCACACCACCGCGACTGACCACTGCTGCTTCTGCGCCGAGCAAAAAGCCGCCGGGCGCGATGACTTCAGCAAGATTCCCAACGGTACGGCCGGCATCGAAGATCGCATGGCGGTGTTGTGGGATGAAGGCGTCAACAGCGGGCGTTTATCGATGCAGGATTTCGTCGCCCTCACCTCCACCAACACCGCGAAAATCTTCAACCTCTATCCGCGCAAAGGTGCGATTCGCGTCGGCGCCGATGCCGATCTGGTGCTATGGGACCCGCAAGGGACCCGCACCATTTCCGCCAAGACCCACCATCAGCAGGTGGACTTCAACATCTTCGAAGGCAAGACCGTGCGCGGTGTGCCGAGCCATACCGTCAGCCAGGGCCGGCTGGTCTGGGCCGATGGTGATTTGCGCGCCGAGCGTGGTGCCGGGCGGTATATCGAACGGCCGGCGTATCCGGCGGTGTTTGATTTGCTGAGCAAGCGGGCTGAGTTGCATAAGCCGACTGCCGTTAAACGCTGAAATCCAGGCCTTCGGCCTTCGCGAGCAGGCTCGCTCCCACATTTGAAATGCATTCCCCTGTAGGAGCTGCCGAAGGCTGCGATCTTTTGATCTTGTTGTCAAAGATCAGGATCAAAAGATCGCAGCCTTCGGCAGCTCCTACACAAGGGATTTGGCCAATGCCCGATAGAGGCAGTTACCGTGAGGCAAAAAACCGTGATCGAGACCCTGAACCATCTCCCCCACCCGCACGAAAGCGCGGCCGCCCTCGCCGGGCATTTCACCGATCTGGCGCCGCCGCTCAATGCCCGGCAGGCGCATCTGGAAGCCTCGCGCTGCCTGTATTGCTATGACGCGCCATGCGTCAATGCGTGCCCGAGCGAGATCGACATCCCGTCGTTCATCCGCAACATTCATCAGGACAACGTCCCCGGCGCGGCGCAAAAAATTCTCTCGGCGAACATCCTTGGCGGCAGTTGCGCACGAGTCTGTCCAACCGAAATCCTCTGTCAGCAAGCCTGCGTGCGCAACAACGCTCAGGAATGCGCGCCGGTGCTGATCGGCCTGCTGCAACGCTACGCCGTCGACAATGCACACTTCACCGAGCACCCGTTCCAGCGCGCCGCCGCCACCGGCAAAAGGATTGCCGTGGTCGGTGCCGGGCCGGCCGGTTTGTCCTGTGCACATCGCAGCGCCATGCACGGCCACGACGTGGTGATTTTCGAAGCACGGGAGAAGGCTGGCGGCCTCAACGAATACGGGATCGCCAAGTACAAACTGGTCGACGACTACGCGCAGAAGGAACTGGATTTTCTCCTGCAGATTGGCGGCATCGAGATTCGTCACGGGCAGAAGCTCGGCGAGAATCTGACGCTGAGCGAACTGCATCAACAGTTTGACGCGGTGTTCCTCGGCCTCGGCCTCAACGCCAGCAAGCAACTCGGTTTGGCCCATGAAGATGCCCCGGGCTTGCTCGCCGCCACCGATTACATTCGCGAATTGCGCCAGGCCGATGACCTCACGCAACTGCCGCTGGCCGAGCGCTGCATCGTGCTCGGCGCCGGTAACACGGCGATCGACATGGCCGTGCAAATGGCCCACCTCGGTGCCCGTGATGTGAATCTGGTGTATCGCCGTGGCGCGGCGGACATGGGTGCCACCGGCCATGAGCAAGACATCGCCAAAGCCAATCAGGTACGCCTGCTGACCTGGGCGCAACCGGAAGAGGTACTGCTCGACGCTCAGGGCCATGTGCGCGGCATGCGTTTCGCCCGCACCGATCTGGTCGAAGGACGCCTGCAAACCACCGGCGAAACTTTCGAGCTGGCTGCTGACGCGATCTTCAAAGCCATCGGCCAGGCGTTCGATGGCAGCGCCCTCGCCGACCCGCTAGCCCGCGAACTCAAGCGCCAGGGCGAGCGCATTCAGGTCGACGAAAACCTGCGCACCAGCATCCCCGGCGTGTATGCCGGCGGCGATTGCACCAGCCTCGATCAAGACCTCACCGTTCAAGCCGTGCAGCACGGCAAACGCGCCGCCGAGGCGATCAACGCTCAACTGATGCTTAACGTGGAGGCTGCGTAAATGGCCGATCTGTCGATTGTCTTCGCTGGCATCAAAGCGCCGAATCCGTTCTGGCTGGCCTCTGCGCCGCCGACTGACAAGGCTTACAACGTGGTCCGTGCCTTTGAAGCGGGCTGGGGTGGCGTGGTCTGGAAAACCCTCGGTGAGGACCCGGCGGCGGTCAACGTGTCGTCGCGCTACTCGGCGCATTACGGCAACAACCGTGAAGTGCTGGGCATCAACAATATCGAACTGATCACCGACCGTTCGCTGGAGATCAACCTGCGCGAAATCACTCAGGTGAAGAAGGACTGGCCGGATCGCGCATTGATCGTTTCGTTGATGGTGCCGTGCGTCGAGGAGTCGTGGAAACACATCCTGCCGCTGGTGGAAGCCACCGGCGCTGACGGCATCGAACTGAATTTCGGCTGCCCCCACGGCATGCCCGAGCGTGGTATGGGCGCGGCGGTCGGTCAGGTGCCGGAGTACGTCGAACAGGTCACGCGCTGGTGCAAAACCTATTGCTCGCTGCCGGTGATCGTCAAACTGACGCCGAACATCACCGACATCCGCGTCGCCGCCCGCGCCGCCCATCGAGGTGGCGCCGATGCGGTGTCGCTGATCAATACGATCAACTCGATCACCAGCGTCGATCTGGAGCACATGGTCGCCCTGCCCACCGTCGGCAGCAAAAGCACCCACGGCGGTTACTGCGGCTCGGCGGTGAAGCCGATTGCGCTGAACATGGTCGCCGAAATCGCCCGCGATCCACAAACCCAGGGCCTGCCGATCTGCGGCATTGGCGGCATCGGCAGTTGGCGCGATGCGGCGGAATTCATGGCGCTGGGCAGCGGCGCGGTGCAGGTGTGCACGGCGGCGATGCTGCATGGCTTTCGTATTGTCGAGGAAATGAAGGATGGGCTGTCGCGTTGGATGGACAGTCAGGGTTACGCCAACATTGCTGAGTTTTCCGGGCGTGCGGTGGGCAATACCACGGACTGGAAGTACCTTGATATCAACTATCAGGTGATTGCGAAGATTGATCAGGATGCGTGCATTGGCTGCGGGCGCTGTCACATTGCTTGCGAGGACACTTCACACCAGGCGATCGGCAGTCTCAAGCAGGCGGACGGCACGCATAAATATGAAGTGATTGATGAGGAGTGTGTGGGTTGTAACTTGTGCCAGATCACTTGCCCGGTGGCGGATTGCATCGAGATGGTGCCGATGGAGACTGGGAAGCCGTTTCTGGACTGGAATCATGATCCGCGGAATCCGTATCACGTTGCGGTCTAGATCGCCGACTGATCCAACAGCCCCCTCACCCTAACCCTCTCCCAAAGGGAGAGGGGACTGATTGGGGGATATTGGCGAGATGCACCGACTTGAAAGATCGGTTCTGAATCCATAATCGATACAGGGCACAAACTCGGAAGGCTTTAAATCCATAATCGACTGGATTTTTCAGGTCAACGTAGCCCGCAAGACACCTCGGTCGGCTCCCTCTCCCTCCGGGAGAGGGCTGGGGTGAGGGTTGGCCGTTGACGGTGATCTTCAGGGCTCCAACCCGATCCCACGCAAGATCACACTCGTCACCGTCTGCACCGCCCGCTCGAACTGCATATCCGACAACGGCTGATGTTCATTCAGAATATTCACCTGATGATCAAAGTCAGCATAGTGCTGCGTCGACGCCCAGATCATGTACAGCAAACTCGACGGCTCCACCGGCAGAATCCGCTTGTCCTCGACCCACTGGCGAATCTTCGCTTCCTTCATCTTCGCCCAGTCATACAGGCTGACATCCAGCGCCTCGCCTAACGTCGGCGCGCCGTGGATGATTTCGTTGGCCCAGACTTTCGAGCCGTACGGCCGGCTGCGCGAGTGGTTCATCTTGGCGCGGATGTAACTGCTAAGCACCACGCGCGGGTCGTCGAACATTTCGAAGCACAGCGCGTCCTGCTTCCACACCTCCAACAGGTCGAACAGCACCGCGCTGTACAGCTCGCTCTTGGTTGAGAAGTAGTAATGCAGGTTGGAACGCGGCAGTTGCACTTCAGCCGCGATGTCGGCCATGGCCGTGCCGCCGAAGCCTTTTTCGGCGAAGACTTTTTCCGCCGCCAGGAGAATTTTCTCGACGTTACTGCGACGAATCTCGATCTTGTGATTGCCCATGAGGGCTCCCTGACAACAGCGTTGCCCAAGACTAGCATCCGCTCTGGTCCGCGGGCGACCGCTGCAAACAAAACTTCGTACTGACGTCAGCGGATGGCTAAACTGACGCCTCTTCACTCCTGCCTCAGAGGTATTCGCGATGCTGTTCAAGAACGTCCTGACCACCACTGCCCTGCTCGCTTCGCTGTTCGCCGCATCTTCCGTATTTGCCCACGCCCACCTGAAAAGCCAGACCCCGGCCGCCGATAGCACAGTCGCCGCTCCCGCCGATTTGCGCCTGACCTTTTCCGAAGGCGTCGAAGCCAGTTTCACCAAAGTCACCGTGACCAAGGATGGTGCGCCGGTCGCAGTCAAAGCGCTGACCACTGAAAACGACAAGAAAACCCTGATCGTCACCCCCGCCGCTCCGCTGTCCGCTGGCGAGTACAAAGTCGAATGGCACGCCGTGTCGGTCGATACGCACAAAAGCGAAGGCGCTTATCAGTTCAAGGTTGGTCAGTAATTCATGAGTGAAGCGCTGGTGCTGTGCCGCTTTGTGCATTTCATCGTGGTGTTGATGCTGTTCGGGGCCTGGCTGTTCAGGCCGTTGCTGCTCAAGGATGAAGCGCCGCAAGTGGATCGGCACCTGGCGCGACTGGCGCGTTGGCTGGCGGCTGTGGCACTGCTCAGCGGAATTGCCTGGGCGCTGTTGATCACCGCGAGCATGGCCGGTTCGGCAGCGGCGGCGTTTGATCCGGACACGGTTGCACTGGTGCTGGGTCATACGTTTTTCGGTCAGGTGTGGCGTTGGCATCTGCTGATCAATGCCACGCTGTTGGCGCTGTTACTTTCGCCTTGGCGTTCAAATATGCCGTTGCGGCTGGGCTTGAGCGCGTTGCTGTTGGCAACCCTCGCACCGGTCGGGCATGGCGCCATGCTCGATGGCGTGAGCGGCCAATCACTGATTCTCAACCAGATCGTGCATCTGACCTGCGTGGCCGCGTGGCTCGGCGGGTTGTTGTTGCTGGTGCTGATTCTGCGTCAGCCGACGGAGCCGATGCGTGAAGTTTTGCGGCGCTTCAGCGGAGTCGGTTATGCCTTGGTCGCGGGGCTGCTGATCACGGGGTTGATCAATGTGCGCGTGCTGACTGGCCAGTGGTGGCCGACACCGCTGTTCAGCGGATTTGCCTTGATTCTGCTGGTCAAGGCGCTGCTGGTGTTGGCCATGCTCGGATTGGCGCTGTTCAATCGCTTGCGCATTGATGATTGCGAACAGCGGATGGGCGCGCTCAAGCGCAGTGTGATGCTGGAATGGTTACTCGGCATTGGTGCCGTAGCCGCCGTATCCCTGCTCGGCACGCTACCGCCGATGATCACAACCTGAAACACGATCGCCCTGTGGGAGCTGGCTTGCCAGCGATGGCGGTGTGTCAGGAACAGATATTTCGGATATGCCGACGTCATCGCTGGCAAGCCAGCTCCCACAGGGTTATCTGTTGATCAGTGGGGTTGGGTGTCTCCAGCGGCGGTGTCGATGCTGACCACCACCGACATCCCCGGCCGCAACCGTTCCTCTTCCTGCTGATCCGGATCGATGGTGATCCGCACCGGCACCCGCTGAGCAATTTTCACAAAGTTGCCAGTAGCGTTATCCGCCTGCAACAAGGCAAATTCCGAACCTGTGCCTGGGGAAATATGCTGCACATGCCCGGTGAATTTGCGGTGGTTCAAGGCATCGACAGTGAAGCGCACCGGTTGCCCGACGCGGACGTTGTCCATCTGGGTTTCCTTCATGTTGGCGATCACCCATTTCTGGTTCGGCACCAACGCCATCAACTGCGCCCCGGAGTTGACGTAGGCGCCGAGGCGTACGCCAATCTGCCCGAGCTGACCGTCACGCGGGGCAACGATACGCGTGTTCGACAGATCAATGCGCGCCAGTTGCACTGCCGCTTCGGCGCTGGCCACCGCTGCTTCCAGCGAGCCGCGATTGACGATCACCGTTTGCAGATCCTGGCGGGCGATTTCCAGATTGGCCTTGGCCTGCGCGACCGCCGCAATGCTTTGCGCATTGGCTGCCAGCGCTACATCCATCTCACGCTTGGACACCGAACCGTCGCGCACCAACTCCTGATTACGGCGCAGATCGGCCTCGCTTTTACGCAACTGCGCTTCGCTGTCAGCCTGTACGGCCTGACGCAATTTGATCGTCGCCTCGGCGCTGTTGCGTTGCTGCACCACATTGGCCAATGCAGCTTTCTGCACCGCCAACTGCGCCAGCGACTGGTCGAGACGCTGCTGATAGATGCGGTCGTCCAGCCGCACCAGCAAATCGCCGGCCTTCACGTACTGGAAATCCTGCACCGGCACTTCATACACATAGCCGGCGAGTTGCGGGCCGATGATCGTCACCTGCCCGCGCACCAGTGCGTTTTCGGTGGTCTCGACCGCACTGCTGAACGGCGGCAATTGCCACGCATAGAGCACGATCAACACACCGACGATGGCAATCGCCGCGAAGCCCATTGAAGAGATGATCCGCACCCGCAGCGAACGTGGCGCGGTGTTCGGTGATGACGGCGGCGCCACACCTTCAGGCGTGGCGGCAATGGCATTGGTGGTCGTGGTGGTCGGTTCGGTCATGAAGAAGTGGCACCGCTCGAAGGTGTGGATGGCGCTGGGGCGACGGCTTTGGTGGTGCTCATCAGCCACAGCGCACGAATGGACAGCCAGATCATGGTCAGCACCGCAATTACGGCGATCAACATGAACACATCGTTATAGGCCAGCACATTGGCCTCACGGGTGGCAGCGTTGGCCAGGCTGCGAATCCCCGCCAGGTTGCGCAGACTCGGATCGGCCAACAGCGAACCATACGCCGAGCCACCGCTCTGCACGCGTGCCGCCACCAACGGGTCAGACAGCGTCAGGTGCTCAACGATGTGACTGGAATGAAATTTTTCCCGGACGATCTGGAAGGTGCCCAAAAGCGCCGCGCCCAGCAGGCCGCCGAGGTTATTGCAGATCCCGAACAGCACCGAAAAGCTCACCAGATTGCGCGGATTGGTCAGCACGTTGCGCGTACCGAAAACCATGGTCGGGCCGAGGAAAAACGTGCTGCCGAAGGCCAGCAGAAACTGGCTGAAGTAGAGGTTCTCCGGGCGGGTCAGGTTGTTGGAAAAGCTGTCCATCACCGACCCGGTGGCCATCAGACCCAGCGAGATGATCAACGGCATCAACAGGTGTTTGGGGTCGATGGTCAGCGCACTGGTCAACAGTCCCGCGACACTGCCGATCAGCATCACCACGTACAGACTGTGCAACTGCTCATAGCCCATGTTCAGGTTCTGCATGAAACCCACCGCACCGGTGGACTGCTCCGAGGTGACCATGCGAATCAGGGTCACCGCCAGCGCCAGGCGGATCATCGTCCCGCTGCCCAACCAACGGGTCATCAGCAGCGGGTTACTGCGGTTATGTTCGATGGCCAGGCCGGCGATGATCAAGGCAATCGAAGCAGCCAACGCATAGCCGATCCAGTCGGCCTCCAGCCACCAGTCAATCCGCCCCAGCGACAACACCGCACACAGCAACGCCACGCCAGTGGCGAGAATGGCAAAGGTGAGGAAGTCGAGTTTTTCGAAGGTTTTGAAGCGATCGCCGGGCGGCAATTTGAGCATCAATACGCAGCCTAGCGAGAGCAGTGCCATGCCCAGTTCGAACAGGTACAAGCCGCGCCATTCGGCGATCTGCAGCAAATCTTCGGAGAATAATCGCGCCAGCGGCAACGCCAGTTGTGACGTGCCGAGGCCGAGCACCAGCGCCTTCAGCCGCCACTTCGCCGGGAACGCCTGAACCATGTAATACAGGCCCAGCGAACTCAGTGCCGCGCCGACCATGCCGTGGGCCGCCCGCACCGCCACCGCCGAATTCAGGTCGTTGACGAACAGGTGGCCGAAGGTGACCAGCGCATACAGCACCAGAAACACCTCGGTGAATGCGCGCAAACCGAACTGCTGACGAAACTTCACCAGCAGCAGGTTCATCGACACGTTGGTCATCACATACGCTGCCGGCAGCCAGGCCATTTCCGCCGTGGTCGCACCGAGTGCGCCTTGCAGGTAAGGCAGATTGGCCACCACCAGCGAGTTGCCCAAGCCACCGGTCACCGCCACCAGTAAGCCGACCAGCGCATAGGCCAGGCGCTTGGGGTTGGAGTGCAACGGCGTCGAGGGGGAACCGGGCAGACTGGGCTTTTCGTGGGGCTGCCAGTTGCGCGGGGCGTATTGATCCATTGCATTGCCTTGTGCGGAAGGTGGGTGAAGTTTGCCGCAAATTCACCGGCAACACACATCCCATGGACAACACAAATCTTTGTAGGAGCTGTCGAGTGAAACGAGGCTGCGATCTTTTGATCCTGTTTTTTAAAAAGCCAGATCAAAAGATCGCAGCGTGCCGCAGCTCCTACAAAGTGATCTGCGTCGCAACGGCAAGTCATCGCACAACCTGCTGTTGACATTCCCGGAAAACCGAGGAAATATCCGCAACCACGTTGTACGACGACGTATAACAAATAATAAAAACAACAAATGAAACAGGGAGCGTCACAGTGAGCACACTCGTCTGCAGTTCCGTCCGCCCTTCCCGCTTTGCCACGCTTCGCCCGCGTACCACCCTTGGCCTGATCGGCTGTAGCAGCCTGGCCTTCGCCTTACCGATGAGCGCCGATGCCGAAGGTTTCCTCGAAGACAGCAAAGCCACGCTGAACCTGCGCAACGCCTACTTCAACCGCAACTTCGTCAACCCGGCCAACCCGCAGGGCAAGGCTGAGGAGTGGACGCAGAACTTCATCCTCGATGCCAAATCCGGTTTCACTCAGGGCACCGTCGGTTTCGGCCTTGATGTGCTGGGGATGTATTCGCAGAAGCTCGATGGCGGCAAAGGCACGGGTGGCACACAGCTGTTGCCGATCCACGATGACGGGCGCCCGGCGGACAATTTCGGGCGCCTTGGTGTGGCGCTGAAGGCAAAGGTGTCGAAGACCGAATTGAAGGTCGGCGAATGGATGCCAGTGCTGCCGATTCTGCGCTCCGACGATGGCCGCTCGCTGCCGCAGACCTTTCGCGGTGGCCAGATCACTTCCACCGAGATCAATGGCCTGACCGTTTACGGCGGCCAGTTCCGCGGTAACAGTCCGCGCAACGACGCGAGCATGGAAGACATGTCGATGAATGGCCGCGGCGCGTTTACTTCGGATCGCTTCAACTTTGGTGGCGGCGAGTACAGCTTCAACGACAAGCGCACCCTGGTCGGCGTGTGGTACGCCGAACTCAGCGACATCTACCAGCAGCAGTATTTCAATCTCAGCCATAGCCAGCCGTTGGGCGACTGGACGCTGGGCGCCAACCTCGGTTTCTTCACCGGCAAGGAAGACGGCAGCGCCCAGGCCGGCGACCTCGACAACAAGACTGCGTTCGCTCTGCTTTCGGCCAAATACGGCGGCAACACGTTCTATGTCGGCCTGCAAAAACTCAGCGGCGACGACGCGTGGATGCGGGTCAACGGCACCAGCGGCGGCACCCTTGCCAACGACAGTTACAACGCCAGTTACGACAACGCCCAAGAGCGCTCCTGGCAGTTGCGCCATGACTACAACTTCGTCGCTCTCGGCATTCCCGGTCTGACCCTGATTAACCGCTACATCAGCGGCGACAACGTGCACACCGGGACCATCACTGACGGCAAGGAATGGGGCCGTGAGTCGGAGCTGGCCTACACCGTGCAGAGCGGGCCACTGAAAAATCTCAACGTGAAATGGCGCAACGCGACGATTCGCCGGGACTTCAGCACCAACGAGTTTGACGAGAACCGGATCTTTATCAGTTATCCGATTTCGTTGTTGTAAAGCCAGTCGTCACACCGAGTTTCCCTGTGGGAGCGAGCTTGCTCGCGAAGGCGGCGTGTCAGTCGATGCAAGAGTTGCCTGGACCGGCCTCATCGCTGGCAAGCCAGCTCCCACAGGATTTTGTGGTGAATGCAGTAATTGAAAACAACGCTGATACCTGTGGGAGCTGGCTTGCCAGCGATGGCGGCGGCAGATTCAGCATTGATGTTGATTGACACACCGCTTTCGCGAGCAGGCTCGCTCCCACATGGGATTGCATTGCAAATACAGAACTGTGGTGATTGAAAAGAGGCCAGGCCTTCCGTCATCTACACCAAAAGTCGCGTTGACAAGTTCCGGAAACCCTACCGATACTTCAGCGCAGTCATACGACAACCTACAACAAACCTCATAACAACGTGTAAGGGATTGCAATGACGTCTACCTCTACTCCCCGCGCCCCGTTCAACCGTCTGCTACTGACCGGCGCCGCCGGTGGCCTGGGCAAAGTTCTGCGCGAACGTATGCGCCCTTATGCCAATGTCCTGCGCCTGTCGGACATCGCCGCCCTCACCCCGGCCGTCGATGATCGCGAAGAAATCATGGTCTGCGACCTCGCCGACAAAAACGCCGTGCACCAACTGGTCGAAGGCGTCGATGCGATCCTGCATTTTGGCGGTGTCTCCGTCGAACGGCCCTTCGAAGAAATCCTCGGCGCCAACATCTGCGGTGTGTTTCACATCTACGAAGCCGCGCGCCGGCATGGCGTGAAGCGGGTGATCTTCGCCAGTTCCAACCACGTCATCGGCTTCTACAAACAGGACGAGCCGCTCGACGCCAGCTCCGCGCGCCGTCCCGATGGCTACTACGGCTTGTCCAAGTCCTACGGCGAAGACATGGCCAGTTTCTACTTCGATCGCTACGGCATCGAGACCGTGAGCATCCGCATCGGCTCCTCGTTCCCCGAGCCGCAAAACCGTCGAATGATGCACACCTGGCTGAGCTTCGACGACCTCACGCAATTGCTCGAACGCGCGCTGTACACGCCGAATGTCGGCCACACCGTGGTCTACGGCATGTCCGCCAACAAAGAAGTCTGGTGGGACAACCGCTTCGCCAGCCACCTCGGGTTCGAAGCGAAGGACAGCTCCGAAGTGTTCCGCGAAAAGGTCGAAGCGCAGCCAATGCCGGCCGCCGATGACCCGGCGCGGATCTATCAGGGCGGCGCGTTTGTCGCGGCCGGACCGTTCGGCGACTGATCACCCTGACAACGACGCAAAGGAATGAGTATGCAAGCCGAATTGATCGTCGATGCCCGCAACGCCGTGGGCGAAAGCCCGGTCTGGGTGGCAGAGGAAAACGCGCTGTACTGGGTGGATATTGCCAACGGCGGCCTGCAACGCTGGAGCGCCGAGACCGGCCATGTGCATGCCTGGAAAACCCCTGAGATGCTCGCCTGCATCGCCCGCCATAGCCGTGGCGGCTGGGTTGCCGGGATGGAAAGCGGCTTCTTCCACCTGCATCCGCACAGCGACGGCAGCCTCGACAACCAACTGCTGGCCAGCGTCGAGCACGGCCGCAAAGACATGCGTCTCAACGATGGTCGCTGCGACCGTCAGGGCCGCTTCTGGGCCGGCAGCATGGTGCTGAACATGGGCCTGAGTGCGCCCGAAGGCCGGCTCTATCGCTACGGCACCGGGCAATCTGGCGTGATCGAAGCGCAGCTCGACGGTTTTATCGTGCCCAACGGCCTCGGCTTCAGCCCCGACGGCAAGACGATGTACCTGTCCGATTCGCACCCCGATGTGCAACTGATCTGGGCGTTCGATTACGACACCGAGACCGGCACACCGTCGAACCGCCGCGTCTTCGTCGATATGAACCACTTCCCCGGCCGCCCCGATGGAGCCGCCGTGGACGCCGAAGGTTTCTACTGGATCTGCGCCAACGACGCCGGCCTCATTCACCGTTTCGCGCCGGACGGCCGACTCGACTTCTCGCTGGAGGTGCCGGTGAAAAAACCGACGATGTGTGCCTTCGGCGGCAGCCGGATGGACACCTTGTTCGTCACCTCGATTCGTCCCGGCGATGACCACGACGCGCAATCCCTGGCCGGTGGCGTGTTCGCCCTGAACCTCAACGTCAAAGGCCTGCCGGAGCCGCTGTTCAACGATTCCCTGTAATACCCGCTTCCGCTGCACCGCTGCGCCTTGAACACAACAATAACAAGACTGGAGACTCACCCCCATGAACTTCAAACGCACCTTGCTGGCCGCTGCACTCCCGCTGATGTTTACCTTCACTGGCGCCGCTCAGGCACTGCAACTCAAATTCGCTGACATTCACCCCGCCGGTTATCCAACCGTGGTGGCCGAAGAAAACATGGGCAAGACCCTGACCAAGGAAACCAACGGCGAACTGACCTTCCAATACTTCCCCGGCGGTGTGCTGGGCTCCGAAAAAGAAGTCATCGAGCAGATGCAAGTCGGCGCCGTACAGCTGTCTCGCGTCAGCCTGGGCATCGTCGGCCCCGTGGTTCCGGACGTGAACGTGTTCAACATGCCGTTCATCTTCCGCGATCACCAACACATGCGTAACGTCATCGACGGCGCAGTGGGCGACGAGATCCTCGACAAAATCACCAACTCTGAGTTCGGCCTGGTGGCCCTGGCGTGGATGGACGGCGGCACGCGCAACGTCTACACCAAGAAACCGGTGCGCAAGCTCGAAGACCTCAAGGGCATGAAAATCCGCGTGCAAGGCAACCCGATGTTCATCGACATGATGAACGCCATGGGCGGCAACGGCATCGCCATGGACACCGGCGAGATCTTCAGTGCCCTGCAGACCGGCGTGATCGACGGCGCGGAAAACAACCCGCCAACCCTGCTCGAACACAACCACTTCCAGAATGCGAAGTACTACAGCCTCACGGGTCACCTGATCCTGCCAGAGCCGATCGTGATGTCGAAAATCACCTGGGAAAAACTGACGCCGGATCAACAGGCGCTGGTCAAGACAGCCGCCAAGGCTGCCCAGGCAGAAGAGCGCGTGCTGTGGGACAAGAAGTCCGCTGCCAGTGAAGAAAAACTCAAGGCCGCCGGCGTCGAGTTCATCGAGGTCGACAAGAAACCCTTCTACGACGCCACCGCACCGGTGCGTGAAAAGTACGGCGCGAAGTATGCCGAACTGATCAAGAAAATCGAAGCCGTTCAGTAACGCCTCCCGCTCCGTCCTCATGAACAAGGCCCGGTGCGCCCGATGACTGCGGCGCGCCCGGTTACGGTGGAACCCGATGAAGAATCTACTGCTGCGTATCAACGACAAGATCTACATGACATGCATCTGGGTCGCCGGCCTTTCCGTCCTGGCGATTTCCCTGATGATTCCCTGGGGCGTGTTCGCCCGTTACGTCCTGGGTACCGGTTCGAGCTGGCCCGAGCCCACGGCGATCCTGCTGATGATGGTGTTTACCTTCATCGGCGCCGCCGCCAGTTACCGCGCCGGCGCGCACATGGCCGTGGCCATGCTCACCGATCGCATGCCTCCACAACTGAGATCTGCAGCGGCGATATTTTCGCAACTGCTGATGGCGGCGATCTGCATCTTCATGACGATCTGGGGCGCCAAGCTGTGCATGTCCACCTGGAACCAGTTCATGGCAGCCCTGCCCGATCTGCGCGTTGGCGTGACCTATCTGCCGATTCCCGTGGGCGGCTTGCTGACGCTGGTTTTCGTGCTGGAAAAACTCTTGCTCGGTGACCAGAGCAAACGGCGGGTCGTGCAGTTCGACCTGGTTGAAGAAAGTGAAGGTGCCGCTTAATGGACGCTCTGATACTGCTGGGCAGCTTTATCGTATTGATCCTGATCGGCATGCCGGTCGCCTACGCGCTGGGCGCCGCCGCGCTGATCGGTGCATGGTGGATCGACATTCCGTTCCAGGCGGTGATGATTCAGGTCGCTTCGGGGGTGAACAAATTCTCGCTGCTGGCCATTCCGTTCTTCGTGCTGGCCGGTGCGATCATGGCCGAGGGCGGCATGTCCCGTCGCTTGGTGGCGTGTGCCGGGGTGCTGGTGGGTTTTGTCCGCGGCGGCCTGTCACTGGTCAACATTGTCGCCTCGACCTTCTTCGGCGCGATCTCCGGTTCGTCGGTGGCCGACACCGCGTCGGTGGGTTCGGTGCTGATTCCGGAAATGGAACGCAAGGGCTATCCACGGGATTTCTCCACCGCCGTGACCGTCAGCGGTTCGGTGCAAGCCTTGCTGACCCCGCCAAGCCATAACTCGGTGCTCTACTCCCTGGCCGCCGGTGGCACGGTTTCGATCGCCTCGCTGTTCATGGCCGGCATCGTGCCGGGCTTGCTGATGAGCGCCTGCCTGATGGTGCTGTGTCTGATTTTCGCGAGAAAACGCGACTATCCCAAGGGTGAAGTGATCCCGATGCGCCAGGCGTTGAAAATCGTCGGCGAAGCCCTCTGGGGCCTGATGGCGATGGTGATCATCCTCGGCGGCATCCTGTCCGGCATCTTCACCGCGACCGAATCGGCGGCCATCGCCGTGCTGTGGTCATTCTTCGTCACCATGTTCATCTACCGCGACTACAAATGGCGCGAACTGCCGAAACTGATGCACCGCACGGTGCGGACGATTTCGATCGTGATGATCCTGATCGGTTTCGCCGCGAGCTTCGGCTACATCATGACCCTGATGCAGATCCCGGCGAAGATCACCACGCTGTTCCTGACCCTGTCGGACAACCGCTACGTGATCCTGATGTGCATCAACGTCATGCTGCTGTTGCTCGGCACGGTGATGGACATGGCGCCGCTGATCCTGATCCTGACGCCAATCCTGATGCCGGTGATTCTCGGCATCGGCGTCGATCCGGTGCAGTTCGGCATGATCATGCTGGTGAACCTGGGGATCGGATTGATAACGCCGCCGGTGGGTGCGGTGCTGTTTGTCGGTTCGGCGGTGGGCAAGGTCAGTATCGAGAGCACCGTGAAGGCGCTGCTGCCGTTCTATGCCGTGCTGTTCCTGGTGTTGATGCTGGTGACTTACGTGCCGGCAATTTCGCTGTGGTTGCCGCACTTGGTGTTGTAACAACCTGAAAGATCGCAGCCTCGTTTCACTCGACAGCTCCTACAGGGAAACGCAATCCCTGTAGGAGCTGCCGAAGGCTCGGGCCGCGATCGGACGATCTTTTGATCTTCCAATACTCAAGCCCGCAACAACATATACCCCGCCACCACCAGACAGATACTGGCAAAACCCACCTGCAACGCCCGCGCCGGCACCCGCGCACAGAGCTTACGGCCGATGATCATGCCGACAATGCTGGCGACGATGAACGCCGCGCCCTGCCCGTCAATCCGCACACCGGCGTGAAACGAGCCGATCACCCCGATTGCCGAAATCAGACTGATCACCATCAACGACGTCGCAACAATCCCGCGCATCTGCACATCGGTCAGTTGCTTGAACGCCGGCACGATCAAAAACCCGCCGCCGACCCCGAGCAATCCGGACACCACGCCGGTAATTGCGCCTAACGCAGCCAACGTTGCGGTGCATTTGGCGGTCCAGTCAAAGCGCCCGGTTTGTTCATTGAGCATGCAATTCTTCTGGCCCCAACTGGCGTGACCGTGATCGCTCGGTCCTTCCTGCTGACGCTCGCGGCGCAGCATGCGCCAGGCCACCATGACCATCAGCAGACTGAACAGGACCATCAGGATTTTCTCCGGCAACTGGTGCGCGAAGTAGATCCCCAACGGCGAAAACACTGCGCCCAAAGCGGCAATCAACAACGCCGCGCGATAGCGCACCAGGCCATGACGCAGGCCATCGATCGCGCCGACCGCCGCCGCACTGCCGACCGCAAACAACGCCACTGGCGCCGCTTGCGTCATCGTCCAGCCAAGGCCGAGCACCAGCGCCGGCACGGCAAGAATGCCGCCGCCGGCCCCGGTCAAACCGAGGAGCAATCCCATCACTACGCCAAACAGACTTGCCAGCAACATAGGGTTTTCTCAGTCAACCTTTGACAGACCAGTCAGCCACTCGCGGCCCTTGAGCATGCCGTTCCAGTAGAACCACGGCAGCAGCGACGCCTTTAGAAACCACGCCGAACGCCGCGCCACGGTCGGGTCCAGAGGAAAGGTCGGCAGCAACTTCCCGGCATAACCGAATTCGGCGAGGATCACCTTGCCCTTCTCCACCGTCAGCGGGCAGGAACCGTAGCCGTCGTACTTCAGCGGCAGCGGTTGTTGCTTGCGCAGGGCGAGCAGGTTTTCCGCGACCACCACCACTTGCTTGCGCACTGCGGCAGCGGTTTTCGCGTTGCTGGTGCCACAGATATCACCGAGGGCGAATACCTCGGGATAGCGCGGATGCTGCAGGCTGTGCGGGTTGACTTCGCACCAGCCGGCGGCGTCGGCCAGAGGACTCTGGGCGATGAAGTCCGGCGAAACCTGGGGTGGCACGACGTGCAGCAGATCGAAGCTTTTCGCCTCACGGGTGACGTTGCCGTCAGCATCCTCGATCTCGAACCACGCGGTTTTCGCCGGGCCGTCGACCTTGACCAGATTCGAGTTGAACGCCAACTGCGCGTTGTATTTTTCGATGTACTTCATCAGCGGCGGAACAAACGTCGCCACGCCGAACAGCGCGGCGCCGGCCAGGTTGAATTCGACATTGATATTGTTCAGCGCACCGTTTTTACGCCAGTGATCGCAGGACAGGTACAGCGCTTTTTGCGGCGCACCGGCGCATTTGATCGGCATCGCCGGTTGGGTGAACAGCGCTTTGCCGCCGCGCAGTTTCTGCACTTGATCCCAGGTGTACTGCGCATGCTGATAGCTATAGTTGGAAGTAACGCCGTGCTGGCCGAGGCTTTCCTGCAAGCCTTCGATCTTCTCCCAGGCCAGGCGCAGGCCGGGGCAGACGATCAGGTTCTGGTAGCTGACCGTGCGTTGATCATTGAGGGTGAGTTGGCGCTTGTCCGGGTCGATTGCGGTGACCGCCGCTTGCAGCCAGTTCGCTTGCTTGGGCATGACCTTGTTCATCGGCCGGGCGGTGTCTTTGACGTCGTAGGCACCACCGCCGACCAGCGTCCACGCCGGTTGATAGTAATGCTGGGCGCTCGGTTCAATCACGGTAACTTTCAGAGCCGGATCACGTTTGAGCAGACTGGCGACAAAACCGATACCGGCCGTACCGCCGCCGATGACCACGATGTCTGCACTGATGGATGGGCCCCAGTGTTGATCGTTCATTGCTTGTTCCTTTTGCTGCACGCAAGGATTTCTCAGCCTTCACACAAATCCATTGTAGGAGTGAGCCTGCTCGCGATAGCGGTGGGTCAGCCATATCTTTATTGACTGATACACCGCTATCGCGAGCAGGCTCACTCCTACAGGGGTTGTGTGTTGGCTGGCATTTATTGATGACCCAGACTTTTCAGCACGGCGCCGCAATACAACCCGGAAAGCGTTTTCATCACCTGGATGACTTCCGGACTGGCAAGGCCGTAAAAAATGTATTTGCCTTCACGACGGGTCGCGACCAGTCCCTCATCACGCAGGATGCCCAGTTGCTGGGACAGCGTCGGCTGGCGCACACCGGTCATTTTTTCCAGTTCGCCGACGTTGCGCTCACCCTGAGTCAGTTGACAGAGGATCAACAGGCGATCCTCATTGGCCATGGCTTTGAGCAACGCGCAGGCCTTGGAGGCCGAGGCGCGCAGTTGGGCGACTTCACATTCGGTCAGACTGGATTGCATTTGCACGATGCCTTCAAGGTCACTTAAGCTGCGAACATTATGTTTTTAGATAAAGTGTTGCAACCCATTTTCCTCGTTCAGGTTGGTGTCCATGCCCGCGCAGATTGAAGCTTTCCTCGACCCCGCCTCCTCGACTTACAGCTATATGGTCTATGAAGCCGACGGCGGGCAATGTGCAATCGTCGATCCGGTGCTCGATTACGACGGCGCCGCCGGGCGCACCTGCACCGCCCAGGCCGACAAAATCATCGCCTTCGTTCGCGCCCACAACCTGCAAGTGCAGTGGCTGCTGGAAACCCACGCGCACGCCGACCACCTGTCCGCCGCGCCGTATCTGCGCCGGGAGCTGGGCGGGAAAATCGCTATTGGTGAATCGATCAGCAAAGTGCAGAACGTGTTCAAGGCGCTGTTCAATCTGGAGCCGGAGTTCTGCGTCGACGGCTCGCAGTTCGATCACCTGTTTGCGCCAAACGAATCATTCCGGATCGGCAATCTCAAGGCTACGGCCCTGCATGTGCCCGGGCATACGCCGGCGGACATGGCCTATCTGATCGATGGCGAGCAGATTCTGGTGGGCGACACCCTGTTCATGCCGGATGTCGGCACCGCGCGTTGCGACTTTCCCGGTGGCAATGCCCACCAATTGTTCAACTCGATCCACAAACTGCTGGCCTTCCCCGCCAGTGTGAAACTCTACGTCTGCCACGACTATCCGCCCGAGGGCCGTGAGTCGCAGTGCCAGACCACTGTCGGTGAGCAGCGCAAAGGCAATATTCATGTGCATGACGGGATCGATGAAGCGGCGTTCGTCGAGATGCGCACCAAACGTGATGCCGGGTTGGGCATGCCGACGTTGCTGCTGCCGGCGATTCAGGTGAATGTGCGGGCGGGGAATCTGCCGGCGGCGGAAGACAATGGTGTGGTATACCTGAAGATCCCGATCAACAAGCTTTAACGTCAAAAGATCGCAGCCTGCGGCAGCTCCTACAGTTGGAACGCGTTTTCCCTGTAGGAGCTGCCGCAGGCTGCGATCTTTTGATCTTCACGCCCCCAACGTCAAACCGTTCGCCGGCAGCGGCAATGCAGTTTTGTATCTCACTTGCTTCAGCGCAAAGCTTGACCGGATATTCGCCACACCCGGCACTTTGGTCAGGAAGTCCATCATGAAGCGTTCGAGCGACTGAATCGTCGGCACCAGGACCCGGATGAGGTAATCCGGGTCTCCGGCCATCAGGTAGCACTCCATTACCTCCGGGCGATCGGAAATCGCCTCTTCGAAATGCTGCAGCGCTTCCTCGACCTGCTTTTCCAGGCTGACGTGAATAAACACGTTCACATGCAGCCCCAGCAGATCAGCATCCAGCAGCGTGACCTGCTCGCGAATCAGCCCTAATTCTTCCATGGCCTTGACCCGGTTGAAGCACGGCGTTGGTGACAGATTCACCGAGCGTGCGAGGTCGGCGTTGGTGATGCGCGCATTCTCCTGAAGGCTGTTGAGAATGCCGATGTCGGTACGGTCCAGTTTGCGCATGAGACAAAATCACCTGTTTTTTATGTTTATGCAGAATTTCTATCTGCAAATCGTCTCCAGCGCAACGAAACAGAGATAAATATTCTTCTTGCCCGGGCCTATGATTGTTGTAGGACAAGATTTCTTCTACCGAAGAATGACTGCCAGCTCACTACAAGAAATTCACAAGATCGAGCGTAGAAGCCATGACCCAAGCGTATGAACCGCTGCGTCTGCACGTCCCTGAACCCTCGGGCCGTCCAGGCTGCAAAACCGATTTTTCCTACCTGCATCTGACCGATGCCGGTACGGTGCGCAAACCCTCCATTGACGTCGAACCTGCCGACACCGCCGACCTGGCGCGTGGGCTGATTCGCGTGCTCGACGATCAGGGCAACGCCCTCGGCCCATGGGCCGAAAACGTACCGGTAGAGATCCTGCGTAAAGGCATGCGCGCCATGCTCAAGACGCGGATCTACGACAACCGCATGGTGGTCGCCCAGCGTCAGAAAAAAATGTCGTTCTACATGCAAAGCCTTGGCGAAGAAGCCATCGGCAGCGCCCAGGCCCTGGCCTTGAACATCGACGACATGTGCTTCCCGACCTACCGCCAGCAAAGCATCCTGATGGCCCGCGAAGTGCCTTTGGTCGACCTGATCTGCCAACTGCTGTCCAACGAGCGCGATCCGCTCAAGGGCCGTCAGTTGCCGATCATGTACTCGGTCAAGGACGCCGGTTTCTTCACCATCTCCGGCAACCTCGCCACCCAGTTCATTCAGGCCGTCGGCTGGGGCATGGCTTCGGCGATCAAGGGCGACACGAAAATCGCTTCGGCGTGGATCGGTGACGGCGCTACCGCCGAATCGGACTTCCACACCGCCCTCACCTTCGCCCACGTTTATCGCGCGCCGGTGATCCTCAACGTGGTGAATAACCAGTGGGCGATCTCGACCTTCCAGGCCATCGCCGGTGGTGAAGCCACCACCTTCGCCGGACGCGGCGTCGGTTGCGGCATCGCCTCGCTGCGCGTGGATGGCAACGACTTCTACGCGGTGTACGCCGCTTCTGCCTGGGCTGCCGAACGCGCCCGCCGCAACCTCGGCCCGACCATGATCGAGTGGGTCACCTACCGCGCGGGCCCGCACTCGACTTCCGACGATCCATCCAAATACCGCCCGGCCGATGACTGGAGCCACTTCCCGCTCGGCGACCCGATCGCCCGTCTCAAGCAGCACCTGATCAAGGTCGGCCACTGGTCAGACGAAGAGCACGCCGCCGTCAGCGCCGAGCTTGAAGCCGAAGTGATTGCCGCGCAGAAACAGGCCGAACAGTACGGCACCCTTGCCGGCGGCCAGATTCCAAGCGCCGCGACCATGTTCGAAGACGTTTACAAAGAGATGCCGGAGCACTTGAAGCGCCAGCGTCAGCAGTTGGGGATCTGACATGAACGATCACAACAACAATATTCAGTTGGAAACCGCCATGACCACGACCACCATGACCATGATCCAGGCCCTGCGCTCGGCCATGGATGTGATGCTTGAGCGTGACGACAATGTGGTGGTGTTCGGTCAAGACGTCGGCTACTTCGGCGGCGTGTTCCGTTGCACCGAAGGCCTGCAGACCAAGTACGGCACCTCGCGCGTATTCGACGCCCCGATCTCCGAAAGCGGCATCGTCGGCGTGGCCGTGGGCATGGGCGCTTACGGTCTGCGTCCGGTCGCCGAGATTCAGTTCGCCGACTACGTCTACCCCGCCTCCGACCAAATCATTTCCGAAGCGGCGCGCCTGCGTTATCGCTCGGCCGGCGAGTTCACCGCGCCGATGACCCTGCGCATGCCTTGCGGCGGCGGCATCTACGGCGGCCAGACCCACAGCCAGAGCATCGAGGCGATGTTCACTCAGGTTTGCGGTCTGCGCACGGTCATGCCATCCAACCCGTATGACGCCAAAGGCTTGCTGATCGCCTCCATCGAAAACGATGACCCGGTGATCTTCCTTGAGCCGAAACGTCTGTACAACGGCCCGTTCGACGGCCACCACGATCGCCCGGTAACGCCGTGGTCGAAACACCCGCAAGCCCAGGTGCCGGACGGCTACTACACCGTGCCGCTGGACGTCGCCGCGATCACCCGTCCGGGCAAGGACGTGACCGTGCTGACCTACGGCACCACCGTCTACGTCTCGCAAGTCGCGGCCGAAGAATCCGGCGTTGATGCCGAAGTCATCGACCTGCGCAGCCTGTGGCCGCTGGACCTGGAAACCATCGTCAAGTCGGTGAAGAAAACCGGCCGCTGCGTGGTGGTTCACGAAGCCACCCGCACCTGCGGTTTCGGCGCCGAACTGGTGTCGCTGGTGCAAGAGCATTGCTTCCATCACCTGGAAGCGCCGATCGAACGCGTCACCGGTTGGGACACCCCCTACCCGCACGCGCAAGAGTGGGCGTATTTCCCAGGGCCGTCCCGAGTGGGCGCAGCGCTGAAACGGGTTATGGAGGTCTGAATGGGCACGCACGTTATCAAGATGCCGGACATCGGCGAAGGCATCGCAGAAGTAGAACTGTCGCAGTGGCACGTCAAGGTTGGCGATCTGGTCGTTGAGGATCAGGTGCTGGCGGACGTGATGACCGACAAGGCGATGGTCGATATTCCATCGCCGGTACACGGCAAGGTAATTGCCCTCGGTGGTCAGCCGGGTGAAGTGATGGCGGTTGGCAGTGTGCTGATCAGCATTGAAGTTGAGGGTGCTGGCAACCTGAAAGAGTCCGCCGCTCCTGTTGTTACGAAAGAGCCTGTTGCGCCGAAAGTTGAAGCGGTTGTTGAGAGCAAACCTGCTCCAGCCGCCCCACGTCCGGCTCCTGTTTGCCAAGGCCCGATGGTTGCCCGCGAAGCGGATGAGCGCCCACTGGCCTCCCCGGCCGTGCGCAAACATGCGCTGGATCTGGGCATTCAACTGCGTCTGGTGCGCGGTTCCGGCCCGGCCGGTCGTGTGCTGCACGAAGACCTTGAAGCCTATTTGGCGCAAGATCAGTCCAACGCTTCGGCACCAGTGGCCGCCGCTTACGCCCAGCGTAACGACGAAGAACAGATTCAAGTCATCGGCATGCGCCGCAAGATCGCCCAGCGCATGCAGGACGCCACTCAGCGTGCCGCGCATTTCAGCTACGTCGAAGAAATCGACGTCACCGCGATTGAAGAACTGCGCGCACATCTCAATGAAAAACATGGCGCCAGCCGTGGCAAGTTGACCTTGCTGCCGTTCCTCGTTCGCGCTCTGGTCGTTGCCCTGCGCGACTTCCCGCAGATGAACGCACGTTACGATGACGAAGCCCAGGTCATCACCCGTCTCGGCGCGGTGCATGTCGGCGTCGCCACACAAAGCGATGTTGGCCTGATGGTGCCGGTGGTGCGTCACGCCGAGGCGCGCAGCCTGTGGGACAGTGCTACAGAAATCTCGCGTTTGGCCAACGCCGCACGCAATGGCAAGGCCAGCCGCGATGAACTGTCCGGCTCGACCATCACCCTGACCAGCCTCGGTGCGCTGGGCGGCATCGTCAGCACGCCGGTGCTGAATCTGCCGGAAGTAGCGATCGTCGGCGTGAACAAAATCGTCGAACGGCCAATGGTCGTCAAAGGCCAGGTGGTGATCCGCAAGATGATGAACCTCTCCAGCTCGTTCGATCACCGCGTGGTCGACGGCATGGACGCGGCGCTCTTCATCCAGGCCATTCGTGGCTTGATCGAACAACCCGCCACTTTGTTTGTGGAGTAAGGCGCGCATGCAATCTCTGAACACTACGCTGCTGATCATTGGCGGCGGCCCCGGCGGCTATGTAACGGCGATCCGCGCCGGACAACTGGGCATCCCGACGATTCTGGTCGAAGGCCAATCTCTGGGCGGCACCTGCCTGAACATCGGCTGCATCCCGTCGAAAGCGCTGATTCACGTGGCTGAGCAGTTTCACCAGACCCAGCATCACAGCCAGCATTCGGCGCTGGGCATCAGCGTTGCCGCACCGACCCTCGACATCACTAAAAGCGTCGAGTGGAAGGACGGCATCGTTGATCGCCTGACCACCGGCGTCGCTGCACTGTTGAAGAAGAACAAGGTTCAGGTCATCAACGGCTGGGCCAAAGTCATCGACGGTAAAACCGTGGATGTCGGCGACACGCGCATCCAGTGCGAGCATCTAGTGCTGGCCACTGGTTCGACCAGCGTCAATCTGCCGATCCTGCCGATTGGCGGGCCGATCATCTCCTCCACCGAAGCGTTGGCGCCGAAATCCGTACCGAAACGTCTGGTCGTGGTCGGCGGTGGTTACATTGGTCTGGAACTGGGCATCGCTTATCGCAAGCTCGGTGCCGAGGTCAGCGTGGTTGAAGCGCAGGATCGAATCCTGCCGGCATATGACGCTGAACTGACGCAACCGGTGCATGACGCGCTGAAGCAACTGGGCGTGAAGCTGTACCTCAAACACAGCGTGCTGGGTTTCGATGGCACCTTGCAGGTGCGCGATCCGGAGGGCGAAACCCTGAATCTGGAAACCGATCAGGTGCTGGTCGCCGTCGGCCGCAAACCGAATACCCAAGGCTGGAACCTCGAAGCGCTGAACCTGGATATGAACGGTTCGGCGATCAAGATCGACAGTCGCTGCCAGACCAGCATGCGCAACGTCTACACCATCGGCGATCTGAGCGGCGAGCCGATGCTGGCCCACCGCGCCATGGCCCAAGGCGAGATGGTTGCCGAGTTGATCAGCGGCAAAACCCGTGAATTCAACCCGACGGCCATTGCTGCCGTGTGCTTCACCGACCCGGAGCTGGTGGTGGTCGGCAAGACGCCGGACGAGGCCAAGGCTGCCGGGTTGGACTGCATCGTTTCCAGTTTCCCGTTTGCCGCTAATGGCCGGGCGATGACGCTGGAGTCGAAAAGCGGCTTTGTGCGCGTGGTCGCTCGTCGGGATAACCATGTGATTGTCGGCTGGCAAGCGGTGGGCGTCGGGGTTTCCGAATTGTCGACAGCGTTTGCGCAAAGCCTGGAAATGGGCGCACGACTGGAAGACATCGGCGGCACCATTCATGCGCATCCGACCCTGGGTGAAGCGGTGCAGGAAGCGGCGTTGCGTGCCCTCGGGCATGCGTTGCACCTGTAGCTGCGTTGATCGTTCCCACGCTCTGCGTGGGAATGCAGCCGGGGACGCTCTGCGTCCCAAAAGCCGAACGCGGAGCGTCCGATGAGGCATTCCCACGCAGAGCGTAGGAACGATCAAGCGTGGGAACGATCAGTGGAGCGAATTCCGGCTGCGAAACCGCTCAAGAATGAAGTATTGTTGTGCCCATCCAAAAAACGTCAGAAGCCTTGAACCGTTTCGGCGGTTGTTCAGTGATAGAGGGTGTCATGGGTAACGAAAGCATCAATTGGGACAAGCTGGG
>NZ_JAMDGW010000029.1:0-55983 GCF_028656995.1 Pseudomonas sp. TNT2022 ID642
CGAGGCTGATCCAGCAGATCGCAGCCTGCGGCAGCTCCTACAGCGATCGTTCCCACGCTCTGCGTGGGAATGCCTCAATGGACGCTCTGCGTCCGCTGTTGGGACGCGGAGCGTCCCGGGCTGCATTCCCACGCAGAGCGTGGGAACGATCAGTCGGCGGGGTTAGTTGCCTGCCAGACTCGCTGGCATGCACACGCCGGTACCACCAATCCCGCAGTAACCCTCAGGATTCTTCGCCAGATACTGCTGGTGATACGCCTCGGCGAAGTACACGGTCGGCGCCTGTTCGATCTCGGTGCTGATCTCGCCCAGACCCGCTTTCGACAGTTCAGCCTGATAGGTCGCCTTGCTCTTCAGCGCTGCGTCCAAATGCTCAGGTGAGGTCGCGTAGATCACCGAGCGGTACTGCGTGCCGATGTCGTTGCCTTGGCGCATGCCCTGCGTCGGGTTGTGCAGTTCCCAGAACATCGCCAGCAGCTCTTCGTAGCTGACTTTGGCCTTGTCATACACCACCAGCACCACTTCAGCGTGGCCGGTCAGGCCCGAGCAGACTTCTTCGTAGGTCGGATTCGGCGTGAAGCCACCGGCATAACCGACGACCGTGCTGACCACGCCTTCACGCTGCCAGAAGCGGCGCTCGGCGCCCCAGAAGCAGCCCAGACCGAAGATCGCAAAATCGACGTCCTGGAAAAACGGGCCAAGCAGCGGGGTTTCTTCGAAGACGAAGTGCTTTTCAGGCAGGGTCATCGCGGTTTCGCGGCCGGGCAAAGCTTGTTCTTTAGTCGGGAGCACGTTTTTGTTCACCAGAATTTCCGAGCGCAGAACCATGATCGTTCCTCTCAGTCAGGTTGGATGTAAAAAGTCAGACCGCCAGTGTGCCGAATGATGCCCGACTTCGCACTATCCAATGTAGGAGCTGCCGAAGGCTGCGATCTTTTGATCTTGTCTTTGAAAAACAGGATCAAAAGATCGCAGCCTGCGGCAGCTCCTACATGAGGGGCGGCGGGAGTTAGAGGCAGAGCGGGCCGCGCGGGTAGCGTTTCAGCGCCTGGATCAGTTCAGCGCCGGGGATCGGCCGGTCGAACAGGTAACCCTGGCCAACGTCGCAACGGTGCCGACGCAGGAACGCGAGTTGTTCGGCAGTCTCGATGCCTTCGGCCACGACCTTGAGTTTCAGATTGTGCGCCATGGCGATCACCGCCGAGGTGATTTCCATGTCGTCCTGGTTGTCGGGAATTTCATGGATGAAGCTGCGATCGATCTTGATGATGTCGATCGGGAATTTCTTCAGATAGCTCAGCGACGAATAACCAGTGCCGAAGTCGTCCATGGCCAGCGTCAACCCGAGGCGCTTGAGCTGGTCGAGTTGCAAGTGCGTGTCTTCAGTGGCTTCCAGCAACAGGCCTTCGGTCAGTTCCAGTTCGAGCAGATTGGCCGGCAGCGCTTCTTCCTTGAGGATGTTGGCGATGGAGGCGACCAGATCCGGGTCGGAGAACTGTTTCGGTGACAGGTTGATCGCCACTTGCAGATTGCCCATGCCAGCGGCGGTCAGGGCTTTGCTCATGCGGCAGGCCTGACGGGCGATCCACTTGCCGATCGGAATGATCAGACCGGTTTCTTCGGCGACGCTGATGAACTGGTCCGGGCGAATCATCCCGCGTTCCGGGTGGTTCCAGCGCAACAGCGCTTCCATGCCCAGCAGCCGACCGCTGCGCAGGCACAGCTTGGGCTGGTAGAACACGTCCAGCTCGTTCTGCGTCAGAGCACGGCGCAGGTTGTTCTCAACGAACAGTTTGTAACTGGCCTCGGCATTCAGCGCTTCGGTGAAGACTTGTACCTGATGTTTACCGTTGGCCTTGGCCTTGTGCAGCGCCAGACCGGCGTTACGCATCAGGGTTTGCGGGTCGCGACCGTGCAGCGGCGCGCACGCCAGGCCGACCGAGCCGGTAACGCTGATCAACTGGTTGTCGACGAACATCGGTTTATCCAGCGTCGCCAGCAATTGGTTGGCGATCTGCTGGCCGGTCGCCAGATCGGTATCGTCGAGCAGCACGGCAAACTCGTTACTGGCGAACCGCGCGAGGCTGCCGCTCGGGCTCAGACTATTGCGCAGACGCCGGGCCAGACTGATCAGCAGTTTGTCGCCGGTCTGGTGACCGAGGCTGTCGTTTATCCGTTTGAAGTTGTCGATGTCCACCAGCAACAGGCTGATCGGCGTATCGCTATCGCGGGCGAAGCGTTCGTCCAGATTGCGGATAAACGCCGGGCGGTTGCCGAGATTGGTCAGGTTGTCGGTGTACGCCAGGCGCTCGATGCGCTGCTGCGCCAGTTTGGTCTGGGTGATGTCTTCGTAGATGCCGATGTAATGCGTCAGCTCGCGGTTGTCGCCGTAGACCTTGGAGATCGACAACTGGCCCCAGTACGGTTCGAGGTTTTTCCGGCGACTCTTGAACTCGCCCTGCCAGCTGTTGCTCTTGGCCAGCGCCGAGGGCGCGTCGAACAACAGTTCACTGAGGTTTTCCAGCGCCGGCAACTCGGACAGACGCTGGCCGTGGACTTCTTCGGTGGTGTACTGGGTGATCGCGGTGAAACTCGGGTTGACGTACTCGACCACGCCGTCGCAATTGACCAGCAAAAAGGCGTTGGCGCTTTGCTCGACCGCACGCTGGAACAGGTGCAGGGCGCTGGTGGCGGTGCGGCGGTTGTGGTTGTTGATGACTTGCGCGAACTGATCGGCCAACTCGCCGGCAAAAGCGATTTCATCGGACTGCCAGGCGCGGGTGACGCCGGTCTGTTCCAGACACAGCACGCCGACCACTTGGCCATCGACGCGAATACTCGCATCGAGCATGGCGTTGACGTCACGCGGGCGCAGGGCTTCGGCCATCTCGCGAGTGCGCGGATCGCGCATTGCATTGTGTGCGTCGATGGCGCGGCTGCTGTGCAGCGCTTCCATGTAGTCGGGGAAACTGCTGATGTCGATCACGTCCGGGAGGATGTATTCCTGGGTCGCGCGGTGGTACGCGGAGATCGGCACCAGCTGCTGGCCTTCGAGGTTCCACAGACTGGCGCAGTCGATTTCATAGATATCGCAGGCGCAGCGGGTGATCAGTTCGGCGGCTTCCTGCAGCGAGTTGTGCGTGCTGTAGCGCTGGCGGGCGAGCAGCAGAATCAAGTCCTGCTGGGCGCGCACGCGTTCCAGGTGCTGCAGCTGTTCTTGCTGGGCGCGTTGATTGAGTTCAAGGGCGATTTGCAGGCGCGAATTCTGTGTTTCGAGGTCGACGGAGGGTGGCAGTGGCGCTTCGTCGAAGAGGTGATCGACCGCCAGCAGATAGCCGCGCAGCAGATGACGGTTGTGTTGTTTGTAGGCTTCGCCCAGTTCCAGGATGCTCAGCGCACCGGCTGCCGTGTGCAGGGTGTAACGCACCAGATAATGCGGGCTGACGGTCAGCTGTTGCTGGATCGCGTCGTGCAGCTGATAGCGCGCTTCGGGTTCCATCAGGCTGGCGTAGGGTGAGCCGACCAGCGCGCAAAGCTCGACGGCTGGCTGACCGAACTGGCGTTCACAGTTGGGATCGAGAAACAGCATGGCCCAGCTGGCTTCATTCAAGCGCTCGAAACGCAGCATGCCGAGCCGCGAGGGCACAGGCAACTGCGTCACTACCTCGGCCACCATACGGCTGGCGGCATCGGGCTGGCTCTTCATGAAGGGAACTCGCTTGGAAATATGCTGAACGCGCCGGGCTCTCGCCCTCTTTACTGTTGCCTGCGGCAAGGTTGCATCATTGCGGCACCGACTGACAAGAGACATGAAGGCCAAGTGCTATAAGAATATGTCGGCTGCGCTGAACATTTCTCCAGCGTGCGGCAGAAAGTAATGCTGTTGAATGGAAAAAACGCCGTTCCAGAGCGCTTTGTGCCGCGAAACGGCGCCCCTTCAACCGGTTATTCAACGCAAGGGAATGGCGATAGATTGCAGGCGTTTGCCATCGCGATCGTGGTAATTGACCTGAATCTGCCCGGCCTCGACCACCAGATGGGCGAAGTTGTCTTCACTGACCACCGTGCTGGTCAGTTCATGCCGATAATCGCCCGCTACCGTGCGCACCAGCGGTTGATCCAGAATGAACGTGGACGCCTTGGCATACGGCAGCAGTTTGCTGTTGCACAGCGGTGAGGAGACGACGGTGTGGACTTCGAAGTCCGGGTCTTCGCTGTGGGTCAAGCGAGCGGTCAGCGAGCCATGCACGTCCCCCGAGATGAACACGACATTCTTTATGCGCCGGGTGCGGATGGTTTCCAGCAGGCGCAGGCGCTGCTCGGGAAAGGCTTTCCAAGCGTCATTGCCGTGGAGCTTGCGATCCGGATAGAACATCACGCTGGTGACCACGAACTTGACCCGCGCCGTGCTGTGACTCAGCCATTTAAGCAAGGCCTGCTCCTGCGCCTCGTCGAGGATGCGTCGGTCATCGGCGGACAAGTTGCGACGGGTGCGACTGTCGGTGACAAACCATTCGATATCGCCATCGCTGAATTGATACCAGTAATGCTCGAGTGTTGCGTGATCTATATCTCCGTTAGTTGTCAGCGGATGTACCGGGCTGTGACTGGCCTGATACAGATCATAAGCAGCCATGGCGTTACGATATAAATCCCCGTCGGATTTGCTGGCATTGGCCGGCCAGTTATCTTCGATTTCATGATCGTCGAGAATCATGTAAGTCGAAGTGCCAGACATCAGTCGTTTTATATTGGGCTGGGAAAAAGCCGCGCGGTACTTGTTCAGGATGTCTTTGTATTCGCGATCTGGTGCAAGCAGATTCAAATCGTCGACGTAGATTTGATCGCCGGTCATCAATACCGCACTGATCGGTGGTTGTATGCCTTCAATCACCTGATTGATGGATGCAAAGATGCGGTCGCCCAATTGCGGCAGGGAGGCGATACCGGCGGTCATGCGCAGATAGCGGCACGAGCCGACGATATAGGCCCTAGTCTGCATGACTTTGCTGGAACGGGTGCGCAGGCGGTAAATTTCCCGCGGCCATTGCAACGGCAGTTCGGCAACGCTGTCTGCCGTATGCACCGGACTCATCGGGCTGAACCAGCCGGCCTGATATTCATACTCGGTGTCAGTGCTCAAGTTGTTGAGGGCGAATACTTGCGACATATCGCGTAATTCGCTCAGGCGCGCGAAGTTGCCGTTCGACCATTGTTGTGTGCCGGATGCACGATAACGTATCGCGGAAAACACCAGTGCATTGTTGTGCCGGTCGCCACGCATGAATATGCGTGCGTGATTAGTTGTAACGTGGCCGACGATCGGGCCAATAGTTGGTTTTAACATGTCGAATCCATTCGAGTGGTTTGGATAAATATAAAATTTAGAAGTTTGCTTAGTTAAACTGTATGCGCCTAGGTTAGTTGTCTGTCGAATAAAAAAGATCGGTGCCAAGTCGACCAGGCTTGTGGCCGATATCAGCGCAACATGTGGGAAAAAAGGCCAGAAGGTTTTTTCAGGCAAAAAAAAGCCCCGCCAAACTGACGGGGTTGAGGTACGAGCGTGTGGCGCTCGAAAGGGTGCAGCAATCGGCCCTCCGTTGCCGGAGGGCCGATCGAGTTACAGCAGGATCGTGCGGATGTCCGCCAGCAGGCTGCCCAGACGCTGGGTGAAGCGTGCGGCAGCGGCGCCGTTGATTACACGGTGATCGTAGGACAACGACAGCGGCAGCATCAGTTTCGGCTGGAAGGCTTTGCCGTCCCAGACTGGCTGGATGGTTGCCTTGGAGACACCGAGGATCGCCACTTCCGGCGCGTTGACGATCGGCGTGAAGCCGGTGCCGCCAATGTGGCCGAGGCTGGAAATGGTGAAGCAGGCGCCCTGCATGTCGTCAGCAGTAAGCTTCTTGTCGCGGGCTTTGGCGGCCAGCGCAGCGGCTTCGGCTGCCAGTTGCAGCAGGCTCTTCTGGTCGACGTTCTTGATGACCGGTACCAGCAGGCCATCCGGGGTGTCGACGGCGAAGCCGATGTTCACGTACTTCTTGCGGATGATCGCTTTGCCGCTTGGCGCCAGCGAACTGTTGAAGTCCGGCAGCTCCTTGAGCATGTGCGCGCACGACTTGAGCAGCAGCGGCAGGATGGTCAGCTTGACGCCAGCCTTCTCTGCAACGGCTTTCTGTGCAACGCGGAAGGCTTCCAGCTCGGTGATATCAGCCGAATCGAACTGAGTCACGTGCGGGATGTTCAGCCAGCTGCGGTGCAGGCTCGACGCGCCGATTTGCATCAGGCGAGTCATCGGCACTTCTTCGATTTCGCCGAAACGGCTGAAGTCGACGACCGGAATCGGCGGGATACCCGCGCCACCGGTTGCGCCCGCTGCAGCGGCCGGTGCTTCCTTGGCCTTCTGCATCATCGCTTTGACGTAAACCTGCACGTCTTCTTTCAAGATACGACCGTGCGGGCCGCTGGCGCCGACAGCGTTCAGCTCGACGCCGAACTCGCGGGCCAGTTGACGCACGGCTGGGCCGGCGTGAACTTTGGCGCCCGGTTTCGCAGGTGTAGCAGCCGGTGCGGCGGCTGGAGCGGCAGCAGGTGCAGCGGCAGCCGGAGCAGCAGCGGCAGGTGCCGGAGCGCTCGGAGCAGCAGCGGCGGCAGCTGGAGCCGGGGCAGCAGCAGGCGCTGCGCCTTTGACTTTCAGCTTCAGAATCAGGTCGCCGGTACCGACTTCGTCATCCAGCTTGATGGAAACGCTTTCCACCACGCCTGCGGCAGGCGATGGGATTTCCATGCTTGCCTTGTCGGATTCCAGGGTGATCAGCGACTGATCGGCTTCAACGGTATCGCCAGCCTTGACCAACACTTCGATGATCTTGGCTTTGCCGGCCGAACCGATGTCCGGAACGTGGATGTCCTGAACGCTGTCGGCAACCGGTGCTGCTGGCGCGGCTGCCGGAGCAGGCGCAGCGGCAGCGGCCGGGGCAGCAGCCTGGGCCGGAGCGGCAGCCGTAGGGGCCGCAGCACCCGCCACTTCCAGATCGAGAATCAGGTCGCCAGTGCCGACTTCGTCGTTGAGCTTGACGCTGATGGCTTTGACCACGCCAGCGGCAGGCGACGGGATTTCCATGCTCGCCTTGTCGGATTCCAGGGTGATCAAAGATTGATCAGTTTCGACTTTATCGCCGACCTTGACCTGGATCTCGATGATCTGCGCCTTGCCCGACGAACCGATGTCCGGCACGTGCACTTGCTGAACCGAAGCGGCAGCAGGGGCAGCAGCTGGTGCGGCTGCGGCAGGAGCGGCAGCCGGTTTGGCTTCTGCTTTTGCGGCTGGCGCAGCAGCTGGTGCAGGGGCCGCTTCAGCGGCGCCCTCGACTTCCAGCTCAAGCAGTTCGTCGCCTTCTTTCAGACGGTCGCCCAGCTTCACTTTCAGGCTCTTGATGACGCCGGCTTTCGGGGCCGGCACTTCCATGCTGGCCTTGTCCGATTCCAGGGTCAGGATGCTCTGGTCGGCTTCGATACGGTCGCCGACCTTCACAAACAGTTCAATTACTTCACCTTCACCGCTGCCGATGTCAGGTACGCGAATGAGTTCGCTCACAAAATGTCTCCTCAGCAGTCCAGTGGGTTGCGTTTTTCCGGGTCGATGCCGAACTTGACGATGGCCTCAGCCACGACTTTAGGTTCGATATCACCACGGTCAGCCAGTGCTTCCAGGGCTGCCAACACCACGAAATGACGGTCGACTTCGAAGAAATGACGCAGTTTCTTGCGGCTGTCGCTGCGGCCGAAACCATCGGTGCCGAGGACTTTGAATTCCTTGGACGGTACCCACTGACGGATCTGCTCGGCGAACAGCTTCATGTAGTCGGTAGAGGCGATGACCGGACCTTTACGGCCGTTCAGGCACTCTTCGACGTAGCTCAGCTTAGGCTTCTGGCCAGGCTTCAGACGGTTGCTGCGCTCTACGGCCAGGCCGTCGCGACGCAGTTCGTTGAAGCTGGTAACGCTCCAGACGTCAGCGCCGACGTTGAACTCTTCACGCAGAATCTTCGCCGCTTCACGGACTTCACGCAGGATGGTGCCGGAGCCCATCAGCTGAACGTGGTGCGCCGCATCGCGGGTGTCTTCTTCGAGCAGGTACATGCCTTTCTTGATGCCTTCTTCGGCACCGGCCGGCATGGCTGGCTGCTGGTACGACTCGTTCATCACGGTGATGTAGTAGAAGATGTCCTGTTGCTCTTCGGTCATCTTCTTCATGCCGTCCTGAATGATCACCGCCAGCTCGTAGCCGTAGGTTGGATCGTAGGTGCGGCAGTTCGGGATGGTCGCGGCCAGCAGGTGGCTGTGACCGTCTTCGTGTTGCAGACCTTCACCGTTCAGGGTGGTCCGGCCGGCGGTGCCGCCGATCAGGAAGCCACGGGTACGGCTGTCGCCAGCGGCCCAGGCCAGGTCGCCAATACGCTGGAAGCCGAACATCGAGTAGAAGATGTAGAACGGCAGCATCGGCTGGTTGTGGCTGGAGTACGAAGTACCGGCAGCGATGAAGGAGCTCATGGCGCCTGCTTCGTTGATGCCTTCTTCAAGGATCTGACCTTTCTGGTCTTCCTTGTAGAACATCACCTGGTCTTTATCGACTGGCTCGTAGAGCTGGCCGACGGACGAGTAGATGCCGAGCTGACGGAACATGCCTTCCATACCGAAGGTACGGGCTTCGTCCGGGATGATCGGAACAATGCGCGGGCCGATTTCCTTGTCCTTGACCAGTTGCGCGAGGATCCGCACGAACGCCATGGTGGTGGAAATTTCACGGTCGCCGGAGCCGTCAAGGATGGCCTTGAGGGTGTCCAGATCCGGAGTCGGCACGCTGAAGCTTTGTGCGCGGCGCTGAGGCACGAAACCGCCCAGTGCAGTGCGACGCTCGCTGAGGTAGCGGGCTTCGGCGCTGTTTGGCTCTGGCTTGAAGAACGGCAGGTTCTCCAGCTCTTCGTCCTTGACCGGGATGTCGAAACGATCGCGGAACAACTTCAGGCTGTCGACGTCGACTTTCTTGGTGTTGTGCGCAGTGTTTTTCGCTTCGCCGGCACCGGTGCCATAACCCTTGATGGTCTTGGCCAGGATAACGGTAGGTTGTTCTTTGTGGTTGACCGCTTCGTGGTACGCCGCATAGACCTTGTACGGGTCGTGGCCGCCACGGTTGAGTTTCCAGATCTCGTCGTCGGACAGATCAGCAACCATCGCCTTGAGTTCTGGCGTGTTGAAGAAGTGTTCACGGACGAACGCGCCGTCTTTGGCTTTGTAGTTCTGGTACTCGCCGTCGATGACTTCGTCCATGCGACGTTGCAGGATGCCGTCGACGTCTTTGGCCAGCAGTGGGTCCCAGAAACGGCCCCAGATGACTTTGGTCACGTTCCACTGAGCACCGCGGAACACGCCTTCGAGTTCCTGGATGATCTTGCCATTGCCGCGAACCGGGCCGTCGAGGCGCTGCAGGTTGCAGTTGATGACGAAGATCAGGTTGTCCAGCTTCTCGCGGCCGGCCAGGGAGATCGCGCCCAGGGATTCCGGCTCATCGCACTCGCCGTCGCCCAGGAAGCACCAGACTTTCTGTTTGCCCGGCTGGATGAAGCCGCGGTGTTCCAGGTACTTCATGAAGCGTGCCTGGTAGATCGCTTGAATCGGACCCAGACCCATGGATACGGTCGGGAACTGCCAGAAGTCAGGCATCAGCCAAGGGTGCGGGTAGGACGACAGGCCCTGACCGTCGACTTCCTGGCGGAAGTTGTTCATCTGGTCTTCGGTGATGCGGCCTTCCATGAATGCACGGGCGTAAACGCCTGGCGAGGTGTGGCCCTGGAAGTAGATCAGGTCGCCGCCGTGTTCGTCGGTCGGGGCCTGGAAGAAGTAGTTGAAGCCGATGTCATACAGGGTCGCACTGGAAGCGAAGCTGGAGATGTGACCACCCAGGTCAGAATCTTTCAGGTTCGTACGCATTACCATGGCCATCGCGTTCCAGCGTACCAGCGAGCGAATGCGGCGTTCCATGAACAGGTCGCCAGGCATGCGTGCTTCGTGGGTTACCGGGATGGTGTTGCGGTAAGGCGTGGTGATGGCGTATGGGAGCTGCGAGCCGCTGCGGGTCGCGAGTTCGCCCATACGGGTCATCAGATAGTGAGCACGGTCTTCGCCTTCTTTGTCGAGAACCGATTCCAGGGCGTCCAGCCATTCCTGGGTTTCGACGGGATCGAGGTCTTGCATGGCTTGCTCCAGGGCGGAAAGGCTTCCAGAATCGGTTGCCTGAGTTTGCGACTGGCCTTGTGGGCAGACGATTTAAAATTCTTGGATTGCCGATAGGTTGTTCCGGCGGCGTGTAGTTTTACTACAAATCTTCCGGCATTTCAGCCTTTCGAATGTATAGACGAGTAGTAAAACTACAGAAGAATGGCTTGTGGCCTCCGGCTGCGTTGTGAGAATAATCGTTAAGGTTGGTCTTTTGCCATCCGAAAAAGGTGAAACTTTGATGTTCGCTGCCAAAGAGAAAGAAATTTCAGCTATTTCTAACTTTTGTTCGACAGTCCTCCGGGTAGCGGGTTTTCACCAATCACTACAAGCGGCCATTTACACGCCGATCAAGGATAGACCATGACCCTGCCCGTGCTTGCCGAACTGCCCGCCATTCTCCTGCCGTTGGTCACTCGATCCGAGCAGTCGTTCCGTACGGCCGTCGCCGCGCTGGAAGACGATCACGGCTTCGCGGACTGGACGCCAGAGCGCTGGGCGCAGTTCGCCCGCGTCACCGCTGCCAGCGAATTCGTCATTGAACAGAGCGTTCGTGACCCTTTGATGTTGCTCACGCTGGTGCAGTCCGGCGAACTCGACCGGGCCTTCGCGCCGGGTGAATTGTGTGCGCAGATTGCTGCCGCGGTGAACGCTGCGCAAACCGAAGAGGAACTCGGTCGTGCCCTGCGCCGCCAGCGCGCGCGTCATCAAGTGCGGATCATCTGGCGTGATCTCACTCGTCAGGCCGATCTGGTGCAGACCTGCCGTGATCTCTCGAACATGGCCGACGCCACCATCGATCAAGCCTATCAATGGTTGTACAGCCGCCATTGCGAACAGTTCGGCACGCCGACCGGCCGCCGCAGCGGTGAGCCGCAGCAAATGGTCATCCTTGGCATGGGCAAGCTCGGCGCGGTCGAGTTGAACCTGTCTTCGGACATCGACCTGATCTTCGCCTACCCCGAGGGCGGCGAAACGGTGGGTGTGAAGCGCTCGCTGGATAATCAGGAATTCTTCATTCGTCTCGGTCAGCGCTTGATCAAGGCGCTGGATCCGATGACCGTCGACGGTTTCGTCTTCCGCGTCGACATGCGCTTGCGCCCTTACGGTTCGTCCGGCGCGCTGGTGCTGAGCTTCAATGCGCTGGAGCAGTATTACCAGGATCAGGGCCGCGACTGGGAGCGCTACGCGATGATCAAGGCGCGGGTGGTGGCCGGCGATCAGGTCGCGGGCGCGCAGTTGCTCGACATGCTGCGGCCGTTCGTTTACCGACGTTACCTGGATTTCTCGGCGATCGAAGCGCTGCGCACCATGAAGCAACTGATCCAGCAGGAAGTGCGGCGCAAGGGCATGGCCGACAACATCAAGCTCGGTTCCGGTGGTATCCGCGAGGTCGAGTTCATCGCTCAGGCTTTTCAGTTGATCCACGGTGGCCGCGACCTGAGCCTGCAACAGCGTCCTCTATTAAAGGTGCTGAGTACGCTGGAAGGGCAGGGTTATCTGCCGCCGGCGGTGATCAGCGAGTTGCGCGAAGGCTACGAATTTCTCCGTTACACCGAACACGCCATTCAAGCGATCGCCGACCGCCAGACCCAGATGTTGCCGGATGGCGCACAGGATCAGGCGCGCATCGCCTTCATGCTCGGGTTCGCTGACTGGGACAGCTTCCACGAAAAACTGATGTTCTGGCGCGGTCGCGTGGCTTGGCACTTCGCCCAAGTGATTGCCGATCCCGATGAAGATGAAGGCGCCGAAAGCGAAGTGGTGGTCGGTGGTGAATGGCTGCCGCTGTGGGAAGAGGCGCAGGACGAAGAGGCGGCGTGCCGTCAGTTGGAGGAGGGCGGTTTTGCCGACGCCAGCAAAGCCCTGAAAGCGCTGGCCGGATTGCGCAGCAGTCCGCAATTGCGCGCGATGCAGCGGTTGGGACGGGAGCGGCTCGATGCTTTTATCCCGCGTCTGCTCGCTCAGGCTGTGGAGCACGCCAACCCGGATCTGGTGCTTGAGCGCGTGCTGCCGCTGGTTGAAGCGGTGGCCCGGCGTTCGGCTTATCTGGTCTTGCTGACGGAAAACCCCGGCGCCCTGCGGCGCCTGCTGACCTTGTGCGCAGCAAGCCCGTGGATCGCTGAGCAGATCACCCGCTTCCCGCTGTTGCTCGACGAATTGCTGAACGAAGGTCGCCTGTTCAAGCCGCCGCTGGCGCCGGAATTGGCGGCCGAATTGCGCGAGCGGCTGACGCGGATTCCCGAAGACGACCTCGAACAACAGATGGAAGCCCTGCGCCATTTCAAACTGGCGCACCGCTTGCGCGTCGCCGCTTCGGAAATTGCCGGCAGCCTGCCGCTGATGAAAGTCAGCGATTACCTGACCTGGCTGGCCGAGGCGATTCTTGAACAAGTGCTGGCCCTGGCCTGGCGCCAGACCGTGGCCAAGTACGGCACGCCGCTGCGCACCGACGGCACCTTGTGCGATCCCGGCTTCATCATTGTCGGTTATGGCAAAGTCGGCGGTCTGGAACTGGGGCATGGTTCCGATCTGGATCTGGTGTTTATCCACGACGGCGATCCGCAGGCGGAAACCGACGGACCGAAGTCGATCGATGGCGCGCAGTTCTTCACGCGACTGGGGCAGCGCATCATTCACTTGCTGACGGCGCAGACCAACTCAGGTCAGCTCTACGAGGTCGATATGCGTTTGCGGCCGTCCGGTGCCTCGGGCCTGCTGGTCAGTTCCCTCGGCGCGTTCGCCCGCTATCAAGAAAATGAAGCATGGACGTGGGAGCATCAGGCATTGGTGCGCGCGCGGGTGCTGGTCGGCAGTCAGGATGTCGGCGAGGCGTTCGAGAAGGTTCGCGCGCAGGTTTTGGGCAAGGCACGTGATCTGGCCAAGCTGCAACAGGAAGTCAGCGAGATGCGCGCGAAGATGCGCGATAACCTCGGCACCAAGAGCACCGCAGCCGGTACGGCGGCAAATGCCTTCGACGCCACCGCGCCGTTCGACCTCAAGCAGGACGCGGGAGGTATCGTCGATATTGAATTTATGGTGCAATACGCGGCTCTGGCGTGGTCGCAAAGCCACCCGCCACTGCTGCGCTGGACCGATAACATCCGCATTCTGGAAGAGCTGGAGCACGAAGGGCTGATGCCTGCCGAAGATGCCAGTCTGTTGCGCGAGGCCTATAAAGCCTACCGCTCCGCCGCCCACCGGCAGGCCTTGCAGAAGGACGCCGGGGTGATATCGGGCGACCAGTTTGCCGAAGAACGGCGACAGGTTTTGCGGATCTGGCGTGAGTTGGGGCTAAGCTGATAGCGCGCCAATGCAGGCAATGTGATTCAAAGGTGGGAGCGAGCCTGCTCGCGAAAGCGGAGTGTCAGTCAACATCAATGTTGAATGTGCCGGCCTCTTCGCGAGCAGGCTCGCTCCCACAGTGATCTGCGGTGAATCGCAGATATGTGGACAGATGCAAAACCCTGTGGGAGCTGGCTTGCCAGCGATAGCGGAGTAACAGTCGACAGTCATGTTGAAGGTAACGACCCCATCGCGAGCAGGCTCACTTCTACAATGGATCTGCGGTGAGTCGCAGTTATGTGAACAGATGCAAAACCATGTGGGAGCGAGCCTGCTCGCGATAGCGGAGTAACAGTCGACAGAAATGTTGAAGGTAATGACCCATCGCAAGCCGCCGGTGTTCCCACAGTGATTATCGAGGCGGGGAGGCGTAAATGCCTCCCCGGTTCGTTTATGGAAACCACATGAATATTTTGATCGTTGGGCCCAGTTGGGTCGGTGACATGGTGATGGCGCAGACACTGTTTCAGTGTCTCAAGCAGCGCCACCCAGAGTGCGAAATCGACGTGCTGGCCCCGGAGTGGAGCCGGCCGATCCTTGAACGCATGCCCGAAGTGCGCAAGGCCTTGAGCTTCCCGCTCGGCCACGGCGCGCTGGAACTGGCGACGCGTCGGCGCATCGGCAAATCCCTGCGCGGTCAGTACGATCAGGCGATCCTGCTGCCCAACTCGCTGAAATCGGCGCTGGTGCCGTTTTTCGCCGGCATCCCGAAACGCACCGGCTGGCGTGGCGAGTTCCGCTATGGCCTGCTCAACGACGTGCGCACCCTCGACAAAGAACGCTATCCGCTGATGATCGAGCGTTTCATGGCTTTGGCTTACGAAGCGAACGCCGAGCTGCCGAAACCGTATCCGCGCCCGAGCCTGCAAATCGACCCGGTGACCCGCGAAGCGGCGCTGGCCAAATTTGGTCTGAGCCTCGATCGTCCGGTGTTGGCCCTGTGCCCCGGCGCCGAGTTCGGCGAGTCCAAGCGCTGGCCGTCCGAGCATTACGCCAAAGTCGCCGAAGCACGTATTCGCGAAGGCTGGCAGGTGTGGCTGTTCGGTTCGAAAAACGATCACTCGGTCGGCGAAGACATCCGCGCACGTTTGATTCCGGGCCTGCGTGAAGAATCGGTCAACCTCAGCGGTGACACCTCGCTGGCTGAAGCCATCGATCTGCTGTCCTGCGCCGACGCGGTGGTCTCCAACGACTCCGGCCTGATGCACGTTGCCGCTGCGCTGAACCGCCCACTGGTCGCCGTCTACGGCTCGACTTCACCGGGTTTCACTCCGCCGCTGGCTGAGCACGTTGAAGTCGTCCGTCTGGGTCTCGATTGCAGCCCGTGCTTCGACCGTACCTGCCGCTTCGGCCATTACAACTGCCTGCGCCAGCTGATGCCGGACGCGGTCAACGATGCGTTGCAGAAGTTGCAGGGCTCTGTGGTCGAGGTTCATTAAGTTGCGGGTACTGCTGATCAAGACTTCATCGCTAGGCGACGTGATTCATGCGTTGCCGGCGCTGACCGACGCCGCCCGGGCCATCCCCGGGATCAAGTTCGACTGGGTCGTGGAAGAAGGCTTTGCCGAGATCCCCACCTGGCACCCTGCCGTCGACAAAGTGATTCCGGTGGCGATCCGCCGCTGGCGCAAAAACATCTGGAAAACCATCACCAGCGGCGAGTGGAAGCGCTTCAAGCAAAGCGTGCGCGCCAACAAATACGATTTGGTGATCGATGCTCAAGGCCTGCTGAAAAGCGCCTGGCTGACCCGTTACGTCAAAGCCCCGGTGGCCGGTCTCGATAAAGGTTCGGCCCGCGAGCCGATGGCTTCGCGCTTCTACGATCGCAAGCTGGCCGTAGCCCGGGGGCAACACGCTGTCGAACGTGTGCGCCAGTTGTTCGCCATCGCCCTCGGTTATGACTTGCCCAAAGGCTTGGGCGATTACGGCCTCAACGTCGAGCGTCTGGTCGAGTTGCCGCGCAAGAATGCATTTGTTGTGTTCCTGCATGGCACCACTTGGGACACCAAACACTGGCCGGAAGCCTACTGGCGTGAGCTGACCGAGCGCGTCGGCTACCTCGGCGTCGGTGTGAAACTGCCGTGGGGCAACCCGCAGGAAAAGGCCCGCGCCGAACGCATCGCCGCCGGTTTCAAACACGCCGAAGTGCTGCCGAAACTCAATCTGGCCGGCGTCGGCAAAGTCCTCGCCGGGGCGCAAGCCTGCGTGGCGGTAGACACTGGACTCGGCCACTTGGCCGCCGCACTGGACGTGCCGACCATCTCGCTGTTCGGCCCGACCAACCCGGGCCTGACCGGCGCTTACGGCAAACTGCAGATTCACCTGGCCAGCGACTTCCCGTGCGCGCCGTGTCTGCAAAAGAAATGTACCTATCAACCGACCGCGCAGGATGCCCGTCAGTTTGATCTGAAGCGTGAACAGCCGCTGTGCTTCACGCGACTGAACCCAGAGCGTGTCGCCAGCCGACTGAGCACGTTGTTAATGGCTGAGGAGCTGCGCTGATGCAATTGGCATTCGTCCTGTACAAATATTTCCCGTTCGGTGGCTTGCAGCGCGACTTCATGCGCATCGCCCTCGAATGCCAGAAGCGCGGTCATAAGATTCGCGTCTACACGCTGATCTGGGAAGGCGACGTGCCGCCCGGCTTCGAAGTGCTGGTGGCGCCGGTCAAGGCGTTCTTCAATCATCGTCGCAACGAAAAGCTCAGCGCTTGGATGGAAGCGGATCTGGCCAAGCGCCCGGTCGATCGCTTGATCGGTTTCAACAAGATGCCGGGTCTGGACGTCTATTACGCGGCTGATGGCTGCTTTGAAGACAAGGCGCAGAACCTGCGCAATTCGCTGTATCGCCGCTGGGGCCGTTATCGCCACTTCGCCGAGTACGAGCGCGCGGTGTTTGCCAAAGACGCAAAGACCGAAGTGCTGATGATTTCCGAAGTGCAGCAGCCGCTGTTCATCAAGCACTACGACACGCCGCTGGAGCGTTTCCACCTGCTGCCACCGGGCATTGCCCAGGATCGTCGCCGCCCGGCGGATGCCGATGAGATTCGCGCCGGTTTCCGCGCTGAATTCAATCTCAAGGATGACGAACTGCTGCTGGTGCAGATCGGCTCCGGCTTCAAGACCAAAGGCGTTGATCGCAGCCTGAAAGCGCTGGCGGCATTGCCCGCTGAGCTGAAGAAACGCACTCGATTGTTTGTAATCGGCCAGGATGACCCCAAATTATTCCAGATGCAGAGCGCGACGCTGGGCTTGGGCGATAACGTGACGTTCCTCAAGGGGCGCAGCGATATCCCGCGTTTCCTGCTCGGCGCCGATCTGTTGATCCACCCGGCGTACAACGAAAACACCGGTACCGTGTTGCTTGAGGCGCTGGTCGCCGGTTTGCCGGTGCTGGTCAGCGCGGTCTGCGGTTACGCCCATTACATCGCCGAGGCCGATGCCGGGCGAGTACTGGACGAGCCGTTCGATCAAGCGCAGCTGACGCAATACCTGACTGAAATGTTGAAAGACGACGCCGCACGTGCGGCCTGGAGCCGCAATGGTCTGGCCTTCGCCGAGACGGCCGACCTCTACAGCATGCCGCAGCACGCGGCCGATGTGATTCTGGCGGAGCACGCTTAATGAAGTTGATGCTGGCTGAACCGTTCAAAAGCCTTTGGGCCGGACGCGATCCGTTCGCCGAAGTCGAAGGCTTGCAGGGCGAGGTATACCGCGAGCTGGAAGCACGCCGGACACTGCGCACGGAAGTCGACGGCAACGGATTTTTCGTCAAGATCCACCGCGGCATCGGCTGGGGCGAAATCTTCAAAAACCTGTTGACCGCCAAGCTGCCAGTACTCGGCGCGGGTCAGGAGTGGAAGGCTATCCAGCGCCTGCAGGAAGTCGGCGTGCCGACCATGACCGCCGTTGCATATGGCGAGAAGGGCAGCAACCCGGCAGATCAACACTCGTTCATTGTCACCGAAGAGCTGGCCCCGACCATCAGCCTGGAAGACTTCAGCATCGACTGGATCAAGCAGCCGCCCGAGCCCAAGCTCAAGCGCGCACTGATCGCTGAAGTCGCGCGCATGACCGGCATGATGCACCGCGCTGGCGTCAACCATCGCGACTGCTACATCTGCCACTTCCTGCTGCACACCGACAAGCCGGTGACGCCACAAGACTTCAAGCTCTCGGTGATCGACCTGCACCGCGCCCAGACCCGCGCAAAAATCACGCAGCGCTGGCGCAACAAGGATCTGGCCGCGCTGTACTTTTCCGCGTTGGACATCGGCCTGACCCGCCGCGACAAACTGCGTTTCCTCAAAGGCTATTTCCAGCAACCGCTGCGCCAGATTCTGGCTGAAGAAGCGCCACTGCTGAGCTGGCTCGAAGGCAAGGCCAACAAGCTCTATGCGCGTAAGCAGCGTTACGGGGATGCGCTCTGATGGCGGGTTGGACTCTCGAGCCGCAATACAGCGAGCTCGCCGAAGATTTTGGCAGCCTCGAAGCCGTATTTGCGTTGCAGGGCGAACGCCTGACCCGCGACCCGCTGTCGGAAGTGATTCGTGTGCAGCGCAACGGCGTCAACTATTACGTCAAACGCTATGTCGGCGCCGGTAAAGGCTTGCGCCGCTACCTCGGCAAGCCGCGAGTGAAAATGGAATGGCAGAACCTCAAGCGCTTCGCCAAATGGGGCATTCCCACGGCTGAAGTGGTCGCCTGGGGCCTGGAGCGACGTGGCGCGGCGTATGATCGAGGTGCCATGATCACGCGCGAATTGCCCAACACAGAAGACCTTTCGGCGCTTGCCGAGCGCAAGGATCCGAAACTCAAGGATCGCGCCTGGGTCGACGCTGTCAGTCGGCAACTGGCCGGCTATACCCGGACGATGCATGATCACCGATTTACCCATAACGATCTGAAATGGCGCAACCTGTTGATCGATGATCAGGCGCGGATATTTCTGATCGATTGCCCTAACGGCGAGTTCTGGCGCGGCTTCTGGCTCAAGTATCGGATCACCAAGGATCTGGCCTGTCTCGATAAGCTCGCCAAATACCACCTGTCCAATACCCAACGCCTGCGCTTCTATAAGCAATACCGCCAGTGCGATCGGCTTGATAGCGCCGACAAGAAACGGATTCGGCACGTGGTGAGATTTTTCGAGGGACGCGAATGACTGATTTTCTCGCCGCTGAAGACCGCGCACTGCTTGAGCGCCATGGTCTCGGCACTTTCGACGCATTGTGGGCCAAGCAGCTTGAAGCTGTGGACGAACCCAATACTGCCCGTGGCGGTTGGAGCAGCGTCTTCCGTCTGGACCTGGAAGGGCAGGGTTATTACCTAAAGCGCCAGAGCAACTATCTGACGCGTACCTTGCACGCGCCTTTCGGCGAACCCAGTTTTGCCCGCGAGTTTCGCAATATCAGCCGCTATCGCAAGCTCGGTATTCCGGCGCTGCAAGCGGCGTTCTTCGGTGAGCGCAAGGTCAACGGCGAAGTCCGCGCGATCCTGCTGACCCGAGCACTCGATGGCTGGAGTGATCTGGAGTCGCTGCTGCAGCGCTGGACGCAGCTCAGTACCGCGCAACAGTCGGCCATTCTCAAGGCCTGTGGATTGCTCGCGCGGCATCTGCACGGTGTGCGTCAGGTGCACGGCTGCTTCTATCCCAAACATATTTTTCTGCGTGCCTCCGGTGACGGGTACCAGGCGCAATTGATCGACCTGGAAAAGACTCGTCCCTTGTTGTTCGGCATGCGCGACCGGATCAAGGATCTGGAACCGCTGCAACGCCGCGCGCCGGAATGGAGCGAGACGCAGCTGCGTGAATTGCTCGCGGCTTATCTCGATCAGCCCGCCGATAGCTCGCTGCTCGACAGCTGGCTCGCCCGGCTGACCGCGCGCCGCAGTCACAAGGAGACCCGCTGATGCAATTGTCCGAGCTGGCCGGTGTCGGGCGAGCCCCGCAACTGCCGCTGACGGTGACCCTGGCCGATGCCGCTGGCAGTGCGGATCTGCAATTGCTGAGTCTGCTGCGAGTCCTGCCGGGGCAGCGTTACGTTGGCGCCGGTGTCTGGCGCGGGCGTCCGGTGCTGGCCAAATTGCTGGTCGGCGGCAAGGCCGCCCGGCATTTTCAACGTGAGCTGGAAGGCGTGCGCTTGCTGGCCGCGCAAGGCATGACAACACCGTTGCTGTTGGCCGACGGGTTGAAAAATGGCGAAGGTGGCTGGCTGCTGTTCGACTTCCTTGAAGGTGCCGAAAGCCTTGGCGATGCCTGGGCGAAAGTCGAGTCGCTGCCGGTGCTGGCCGATGAACAATCGGCGGTGTTGGCCGAGGCGCTGGGTGCCATTGGCCAGTTGCACGGCAAAGGGCTCTGGCAGGAAGACCTGCATCTGGACAATCTGCTGCGTCATGGCGGCCAGTTGTATTTGATTGACGGTGCCGGCATTTGCGCAGAAACCGCCGGGCAGCCGTTATCGCGGCAAAAAGTCCTGGAAAATCTCGGGGTGTTTTTTGCCCAGTTACCCAAGGCGCTGGAACCGTTCACTGAAGAACTGCTGGTGTATTACCTGCTGAGCAACAGTGAGCACGCGTTGCCACTGGAAGCCTTGCAGAAGCAGATCGACAAAGTGCGTCGCTGGCGTTTGAAAGACTTCCTGATCAAGGTCGGGCGCGAGTGCACGCTGTTCAGTGTGCAGCGTGGCGCGTTCGCTCTGCGCGCGATTCGTCGTGAAGAAGAATCAGCCATGTTGCCGGTTCTGGAGCAGGCCGATGCGTTGCTCGATCAGGGCCATTTGTACAAGACCGGTGGTGCGGCGAGCGTCGGCAAGGTTCAGGCCGGTGCGCGCACACTGGTGATCAAGCGCTACAACATCAAGGGCTTTGCCCATTGGCTCAAGCGTTTCTGGCGACCGAGTCGGGCCTGGCATTCGTGGCGCGAAGGCAATCGCCTGGCGTTCCTCGGGATCGCCACGCCCAAGCCGCTGGCGGTGCTGGAAAAGCGCTTCTTGTGGCTGCGCAGTCGTGCGTATCTGGTGACTGAGTTCCTGTCGGGGCCGGATATCATCGAGCGCTTTGCCCCCTATGTTGAAAATGGCCAGGCACCGGAAGCGGAGCTGCAGGCGCTGGATCATTTGTTCGCGCGATTGATTGACGAGCGCATCAGCCACGGCGACTTCAAGGGGCATAATCTGTTCTGGCAGCAGGGCCGCTGGGCGCTGATCGATCTGGACTCGATGTGTCAGCATGGATCCGTCGGCAGTTTCGCGCCGGCCTATGCCCGTGACCGTGCGCGATTCATGCGTAACTGGCCGGAAAGCAGCGCGTTGTATCAGGTTATTGATCAGCGTTTGCCGAAAGACATTTCCAGCGCGGCCTGAATCAAACTCCGGAGGACAAGATTTAGCGACTTGTCCTACGGCTTCTACAGAAACCGTGAACTGTGCCCTGTCCAGTCCCGATGCTAATTTGCCCAACGACCTTGGAGGGCGAATCTTGACCATCAAACAGGCTGCAACGCTGGGTATATTTTCAGGGGTTCTGGCTGGCTGCGGCAGCGCCATGACCGTCTTGCAAGACGATGCCGACGTCGCTCGGGACATGCGCAAACAAAAAACCTACTGCCAATCCATTCCGCGTATTTACAGCGGTCTGGCCTTCGACTTCTGCGTGTTGAACGCGCCTCCCGATCCCAGCGGATTTCTTGTGCCATTCGTGCTGCTGGACCTGCCATTGTCCGCTGTATTCGATACAGTAGCGCTGCCCTATTCGGTTTATCGTCAGGTTACCGACGGCAACCTTGATATTTACTGGCGCAAGGGCGGTTATTGAGGCGCAGGGCAAGGTTTCTCCAAACCATTCACCCTGGGGCAATCGCACAGGGTAATTCCCCACTCGTTTACGCTATAATCCCGCCCTTTAGCTGTCACTCGCCCTGCGCGAGGGCACATCAATTTTCAAGGCGCATCGCGCCTGCACGCAGACTAAAGAGGCTAGACCCCTGTGGCATTGACGATTCTTGGCCTGTCCGGCGCCCTTAGCCATGACCCTTCAGCAGCCTTGTACATCGACGGCAAGCTGGTGGCGGCGGCTGAAGAAGAGCGCTTCGTACGCGATAAGCATGCAAAGAACCGCATGCCCTACGAATCGGCGAAGTTCTGTCTTGAACAGGCCGGCATCAAGCCGTCCGACGTTGACGTGGTAGCGATTCCATTTGCTCCGATCAGCCTGTTCGGCAAGGCGCGCTGGCACTACGCCAAGCGTTACTGGTACGCGCCGGATCGCGCCCTCGATGCGATCCTGATGGGTAACCGCCGCTACAAGCGCTATCGCAACAAGATCGTCTGGTGCCTGGAACAACTGGGTTTCGATCCGAAAAAGATCAAGATCGAGCCGGTCGAACACCACCTGGCTCACGCTTCCAGCGCCTACCACTGCTCCGGTTTCAAAGAAAAAACCGCGATCCTTGGCATCGACGGCAAGGGCGAGTACGCCACGACCTTCTTCGGCTACGGCGAAAACGGCAAGATTCACAAGATCAAGGAATTCTTCGACCCGGACTCCCTCGGCGGCCTGTACGGTGCGATCACCGAGTTCCTCGGTTTCGAGATGCTCGACGGTGAGTTCAAGGTCATGGGCATGGCGCCTTACGGTGATGCCAGCAAGTACGACTTCTCGCGTCTGGCCTCGTTCGAAAACGGCGAGTTGGTGATCAACACCGACTACGCCAACGTGATCGGTCTGCGTCGTTACAAAGAGAAGGGCAAGGGCTTCTACTTCTCGCCCAAGCTGATCGAGTGGCTGGGTCCGAAGCGCGAAGGCGACATCGCTGATGAACCGTACATCCACTACGCCGCGAGCATGCAAGCGCTGTTCGAGAAATTGGCGTTGCAGATGATCGATCACTACCTGGGCGATGTGCTCAAGGAAACCGGCAAGCTGGCCTTCGCCGGTGGCTGTGCGTTGAACGTCAAGCTGAACCAGAAGATCATCGCCCGCGACGACATCAAAGAGCTGTTCGTCCAGCCGGCGTCCGGCGATGCCGGCACTGCCGTGGGCGCCGCCGCCTACGTTTCGCACGCCCGTGGCGTCCCGGTCGAGAAGATGGAACACGTCTACCTCGGCCCGTCGTACAGCAACGAAGATGTGATCGCAGCCTGCGCGCGTCACGAGAGCAAGCCGACCTGGCGCAAGCTCGACAACATGCCTGAAGAGATCGCCAAGATCATGGTCGACGGCAATCCGGTTGCCTGGTTCCAGGGGCGCATGGAGTTCGGTCCGCGTGCGCTGGGTGGTCGTTCGATCATCGGTTGCCCGAGCGTGGCCGGTGTGGCTGACCGGATCAACCACCAGATCAAGTTCCGCGAGCGCTGGAGGCCTTTCTGCCCGTCGATGCTCGACACCGTCGCGCCACAGATGATCAAGATCGATCACCCGGCACCGTTCATGACGTTCACCTTCGAAGTGGCTGAAGAGTGGAAGACCCGCGTGCCGGAAGTTGTCCACGAAGATGGCACTTCTCGCGCCCAGGTGCTCAAGCGCGAATACAACCCGCGCTACTACGACATGATGAAGGCGCTGGAAAATCTGACCGGTAATGGTGTATCGCTGAACACCTCGCTCAACCGTCGTGGCGAACCGATGATCTGCTCACCGACTGACGCGTTGAACATGTTTTTCGGTTCTGACCTGGAATACCTGATCATGGAAGATATTCTGGTCGTAAAAGAGGGTGTAAAAGGATACGAACTTGACTGAAACACTGATCAGCGTCGTCATTCCGGTTTACAACTACGCACGAACCCTGCCGCGAGCAGTGGAGTCGGTGTTGGCGCAGCTGGATGAGGCGACGGCGGATCTGCTGGTCATCGACGATGGGTCGACGGACGATACGCCAGAGGTGGTGGAAAAACTCCTGCTCAAGCATGGCAGGCGTTTTCGCGCGCTGCGCAAAAGCAATGGCGGATTGTCTACCGTGCGCAACCGGGGGCTTGAAGAAACGACAGGGCAATACCTGATTTTTCTCGATTCCGATGACGAAATGGCGCCCGGTGCACTGGCTGCACTCGCGCGGCACATTGCCAGCAACCCTCAAAGCCGAATGGTCATCGGCGCCCACTGGTCGGTCTTTGCCGACGGCAAACGCAGCTTGCAGTCAGTCAAGCCCTTGCCGTTGACGGCTCGCCACCGTTTGCAAGGCTATCTGCTGGATAAAACCGTATCGATCTCCAACGGCGCCTGCGCGATGCATCGAGAGGCGTTCGTTCCCGGTGCTTATCCTGAACAGTTGCGCAACGTCGAGGATCTGCCGGTGTTTGCGCAAGTATTGGCGCGTTACCCCTGCACTGTCCTGGACAAGCCTCTGGCCCTTATATACAAGCACGCCGACAGCATGCGCCATGATTTGCGCCAGAGCCTTGCTGCCGGCACGGATCAGGTCGTGAACGAGGTATTTTCCAGTCAACGCATGCCTGAAGAGATGCATGACCTGCGTCAGGCCTTTCTGGCGCAGCGCTGCCTGTCGCTGTTTCGCGACTGTTACTCCCACGGTGAATATGCCTTGGCCAAGGGCTTCTACTTTCAGGCATTACGTGCAGACTGGCGCACGTTCTCGCGCTGGTCATACACTCGCAAGGCTTTGCGGTTGCTATTTCGGTAAATGGTTCGCGGTGAACGGGCGCGTACCTTGTAACGAGTGTCGATGAGGTGGTTGGGTGAAAGGTACGGGCAGTGAAGTGGTAACTCGAGTCTCCAGAATCATCGACGAACACCCGGTATGGCTGGCATTTTTGGGCAGTGTTCTGCTCTCGCTGATTGCGGTCATGGGCACTGCAACCGTCGGGCGAGATGCGGCCCTGTACATCGATATCGCGCAGCAAGTCACCGAGCAAGGCCCCAACGTGGCCTGGGCATCGTTCGATTGGCCGTGGTTTTCCTTTCTGCTGGCCGGTACGCATACCGTTCTGCGTTTGCCGTTGGAACTGAGTGCCTATCTCTGGTGCGGTCTCTTCTTTGCCGGCACCAGCGCGTTGATGGTCGATTGCGTCCGCCAGCGTTCTCCCGAGGTCGCCCGCTGGGCTTGTCTCGTGGTGCTGGCAATGCCGGCGGTCAATGCTTTTCGCAATGACATCATCCGTGAGTGCGGTTTCTGGTTTTTCTGCACGCTGACGCTATGGCTCGCGATGCGCTGGCAAGCCCGTGGCGGCTGGCTGCGAGCGGCTTTCATTCATCTGGCTATCGTCGGGGCAGTCCTGTTTCGGCTGGAAGCCTTGCTGCTGGTTGCTGCGTTGGGGCTGTGGCAGTTGCCCAATCTGTGGTCTTCGGGCCGACGGATGCAATTCGCGCAGTTCTCGCTGCTACCGGTTTTGGGGGTGCTGGCCGTTTCGGTGTCCGGTGTGTTCATGTCGGCGCGCGTGATGCTGTTTCTGGACATGATTGCGCCACACAGTGTGTTCGCCTCCTTCCAGATGTTGTGCGACCAGTTTGCCAACTCACTGATCAACAAGTACTCCCAGGACGAAGCCGGGCGGATCATTTTCTTCGGCATTCTGGCGAGCATGGCCATCAGTTTCGTGAAGCTGATGGGGCCTTTCGCCGTACCGTTCATCCTGCGCCGCAACTGGGGCGTATTAGGCATCTACTGGCGTGACTATCGTCCTTTCGCCTGGGCGGCGTTGCTGTACCTGGTGGTGCTGGTGCTGTTTTTCATCAAGCTGCAGTTCATGAATACGCGCTATCTGAGTTTCCTGAATCTGTTGTTTGTGCCTGTGCTGGCGATGGGGCTGGCGGCGTTTGTGCGCGAGTTTGCGCGTTGGGGCAAGTGGCTGGTGATCGTCGGTTTGCTGGTGATGCTGTCCAACGTCATTTCCACCGGCGCCGGAAAAACCCACTATGTCGAGGCGGGACGCTGGGTCTCCAGTCATGTCGAGCGGGGCGCGCCGACTTACTTCGAGGACGGGCGGATCAGCTATTACGCCGGTCGCGGCTACGTCATGCCAGGTTTGACTCAGGAAGAAGCGATGTCGGCAGCCCATGCCGGCGACTACCGCTATTTCGTCATCGAGGCGAAGGGTAGCGAGCCGTGGCTGAACGAGTGGCTGGTCGCGCACAAGCTGCGCATCATCGAACACTTCGCCAATCGCAAAGGCGCCACGGTGGTGGTCATCGGCCGCTGAGGCTCAACCCAGCAGCGGACGCAGGCGCGAGATCAGTGGCGCCTGCCGGTTGCTCGGCAACGCTTGTCGGTAGCCTTCGATAAACGTATCGCCAGCGTCCTCGCCCAGCAACCACTGCCGGTCTTCCTTGTAGCGCAGCAAGTGGGCGAAGTTGCGCAGGCGCTTGCTGTCACTGAGTGCGCGTTTCTGACAGCGCAGGTCGGCGATATCGATCAGACCCAGATGGTTGTCGGGTGTCAGAACGACGTTGCCGAAGTGTAGCGACCGGAAGTACACACCTTTCTCGTGCAATTGAGCGAAATACGCGCCCAGTTGAAATCTCAGTGAGTCAGTCCCTTCGCTGGTGCCCTGCAACTGGCGCACGGTGTTGCCCGCGAGTGGGCTGTAATACACGCAGTCACGCTCGATGCTCGGGATGCGATAGACCGCGATGACTTTCGGGCAGAGGATGCCGCGCTGTTCGAGTGCGCGGGTATTGTCGGCAAAGCGTTGTGCATAAGGGTAGAACAGCGCCGAACTGAGCAGCCGCTTGCGGCGGAACAGCTTGAGCATGCGTCCATCGGCCAATCTGAGCACTTTGTCGCCGGAGCCGTCGGCCTCCAGTACGTGTGCACCCTTGCGCAGTGCCTCGTAAGTGCGTTGATCAATCGATTGCATATCGGGCTCCCCATCATTAGCGGGGTATCTTAACCGACTTGGTCGAAGGCTGGCTTGAAGTCATGTTTATCGGGGCAAAAACGCGTGTGATATCATCGGCGCCTCACTGAATTGCGCGGATCACCATGAGCAGTCCTGAACCGAAAGCCCAGTCAACGCTGGCGATCTATTTCCGCCTTTTGGCTTACGTGCGGCCTTATGCCGGTCTCTTCCTTCTCAGTATCGTCGGGTTTCTGATCTTCGCATCGACTCAACCGATGCTCGCTTACATCCTCAAGTATTTCGTCGATGGCCTGGCCAATCCTGAAGCCAGCCTGTTCCCGGGTAACCCTTATCTGGGCAAATTGCAGTTGCTCGAAACCGTGCCGCTGATGATCGTGCTCATCGCGCTGCTGCAGGGCGTGGGTTCGTACCTTGGCAACTTCTTCCTGGCCCGGGTTTCCCTGGGGTTGGTGCATGACCTGCGGGTGGTGCTGTTCAACAAATTGCTGGAGTTGCCCAATCGCTTCTTCGACAAGAACAATTCCGGCCACCTGATTTCCCGCATCACCTTTAACGTGACGATGGTCACCGGCGCGGCAACCGACGCGATCAAGGTGGTCATTCGTGAAGGCATGACCGTGATTTTCCTGTTCTGCACGCTGTTGTGGATGAACTGGAAGCTCACGCTGGTGATGGTCGCCATCCTGCCGTTGATCGGCTTGATGGTGAGCAGCACCAGCAAAAAATTTCGCAAGCAAAGCAAGAAGATCCAGGTCTCGATGGGTAACGTCACCCACGTCGCGTCCGAGACCATTCATGGCTACCGCGTTGTGCGCAGTTTTGGCGGCGAGCAGTACGAAAAGGATCGCTTTCGCGATGCCAGCCAGAGCAACACCGACAAGCAGTTGACGATGACCAAGACCGGCGCTGTTTACACGCCGATGTTGCAACTGGTGACTTACAGCGCCATGGCCGTGGTCATGTTCCTCGTGCTGTACCTTCGTGGCGACGCATCGCCGGGCGATCTGGTGGCTTACATCACCATGGCCGGTTTGTTGCCAAAACCGATTCGCCAGCTCTCGGAAGTCAGCTCGACCATTCAGAAAGGCGTGGCCGGTGCCGAAAGTATTTTCGAGCAACTGGATGAGCCGGCTGAAGTGGATCAGGGCACGGTCGAGCGCGATCGCCTTGAGGGCCGTCTGGAAGTGCGTAACCTCAGTTTCCAGTACCCGGACACTGACAAGCAGGTGCTCAATGACATCAGTTTTGTCGTTGAGCCGGGGCAAATGGTCGCGCTGGTGGGGCGCTCGGGCAGCGGCAAGTCGACCCTTGCCGGGCTTATTCCGCGTTTCTATCAGCATGAACAGGGCGAGATTCTGCTCGACGGCGTGCGCGTGCAGGACTTCACCTTGCACAGTCTGCGTCGCCAGATTGCGCTGGTGACCCAGCAGGTCACGCTGTTCAACGATTCGGTGACCAACAACATCGCTTATGGCGATCTGGCGGGTGCGCCGTTCGAGGAGGTCAAGCGGGCCGCTTCCGAGGCCTATGCCGATGAATTCATCGTCAAGATGCCGGAAGGTTACGAAACCCTGGTCGGTGAAAACGGCGTGTTGCTGTCTGGCGGCCAACGCCAGCGCATCGCCATCGCTCGGGCGCTGCTCAAGGATGCGCCGCTGCTGATTCTCGACGAGGCTACTTCCGCCCTCGATACCGAGTCGGAGCGACATATTCAGGCGGCGCTGGATCATGTGGTGCAAAACCGCACGACCCTGGTGATCGCTCACCGCTTGAGCACCATTGAGAAGGCTGACCTGATTCTGGTCATGGACGAAGGCCGGATCGTCGAGCGCGGTACCCACGCGCAATTGCTGCAGCAGAACGGCTACTACTCCCGCCTGCACGCCAAAGAGTTTGAAGAGGGCGATGAACCTCTGCCGGCCCACGCGACCAACGTATGCTGACGATGTTTCGCAGCTTTCGTGAGCGTGGCTGGACTGAAATCGACCGCGATGCCTACGCCCGGGCCTGGCAGCGTTTCGGCGGCAGCTTCGCCACGCATCCCGAGGTGGTCGAGCGACTGTCGGCGTTCGTGGATATCGAACTGCGTTATCTGGGCTGGGTCGTTGGCGGTGAAGTAGTGGCCGCCATTCCTTGCTGGGGCCGTCATGTTGCCTTGTCCAAGGAAGTGCTCAAGCGTGAGGGCAAGCGTGGATTGCTGGACATGGGCAACGCGGAGATCATCCTGCCGATTGCCCCCGATGTCGTCGTACCGGTGCGCCAGCGTATGGCTTATGTCTCCCAGCTCAATGCCGAGCAGATCAGCACCTTGAAAGTGCAGCCCGAGGGCTTGGCTCTGGCGCGGTTGCCGGAAGAGTATTCGAAGAAGTTTCGCTACAACCAGCGCCGCGAACAGCGCCTGCTCGAAGAAGCGGGTGGTTCGCTGGTGCCGATGTCCGAGTTTTCTCCGGCCGAGCAGGCGCAGGCTTACGGTGATCTGTTTGAGCGCCGCTGGGGCTTCGAAGTGCCAGGCAAGGCTGGCCTCGCCGAGGTCTTCACGCTGTTGCGTGAATTCATGACCGGTTCTGTGGCCATGCTCGAATCGGCACCCGTGGCCATTCAGGTTTTGTACCGCGTCGAGGCGCCGCAGTGGGTTTCGCTGGAATATATCAATGGCGGCGTCGACCCGCAGAGTCGTGAGTTCAGCCCCGGTAGCGTGCTGAGCTTCGTCAATACCCAGCAAGCCTGGGCCGACGCGCAGGCGCTGGGCAAGCCGTTGCGTTATTCATTCGGTCGTGCCGACCGTGAGTACAAGGATCGCTGGTGCCACACGGTCCCGGTCTACAAGGTCTGAACTGATGAGCGCTCGCAAGCAACAGCTTCTCAAGGCCCACCGGCGCAGCAAGCGTCTGTTCCTCATCGGCTTTCTGGTGGCGCTGTTGCTGATCGGGTTTCTGGTCGGCTGGTGGCTGGTGCCACTGTTATTGGTGCTGGCCTGGGTTGCCCACGAAGCGTGGTTTGCCGATCACTTGTTTTATCGGCCATCCGACGACTACCAATACGATTTTCCTGTGGGCACGGCACGTCAAGCGGTCAATCTGGACGGCGGCGTGGTGCGCCTGAACGGGCCGTTGGCAGCGGGCGAAACGCTCATTCTCGAGCTTGAATTGAAGGCCGGCTGGCTGGGGCGCTGGCTCGATCCCTACATTGCGGTGGGGGATGATCGCCAGGACTTCGAGCGCGGGGTGAAGGGGCGGCGTTTCATCAATCTTTCCGGGCAGGCAGAGGCACTTGAGCAGGGCACGCTGAACCTGCGCGGCCGATATTGCGCGGTGAGTGCCGTGGGCACGTTGTGGATCATGGCGAACCGTGACTACAGTCGCCAGCGCGTCATGGTCATCGCCCCCCATGCCGATGATGCCGAGCTTGCGGCATTCGGCCTTTACAGCCGTAGCGAAGACGTCAGCATCGTCACCCTGACCCAAGGCGAGATCGAAGCTGAAGATTTCCAGCGCCTGGGCCTGGATCAGGCGGCCGCCGCGCGGTTGAAGGGGCGTTTGCGCAGTTGGGACAGCCTGACGATTCCGCTGTGGGGCGGCGTGCCTGCCGAGCGTTGCGTGCAACTGGGCTATTACTGCCTGCAATTGCCTTCGATGGCTGCAGAGCCAGCCACTCCATTTGGCTCCCGCGAGTCGCAGGAAAGCGATGTGCGCAGTGTGCGTCGACACAATCCGCTGACCTTGCCCGCCGACGTCGACGGGCAGCCGACCTGGCAGAATCTGGTCGGTGACCTGACGGCGCTTCTGGAGCATTACCGTCCAGAGGTTGTGGTGACACCGCATCCCGAGCTGGATCCACACAGCGATCACGTCGCGTCCACTCAAGCGCTGCTTGAGGCCGTTGGCCTGAGCAGTTGGAAGCCGACGACCCTGCTGCTGTACGCCAATCACCTGCATGACAACGACCGCTGGCCGATGGGCCCTGCCGGTGCGGGGATCGCGCTGCCGCCAGCCATCGAAGCATTGCCGGCGGATCGGTTGTGGAGTCCGCTGTTGTCAGCGGACTTGCAGCTGGACAAAGCCATGGCGCTGGCCATGGAGCACGATCTGCAGGGCGGGCAGGCATTCAAACGGCAATTGCGCCGCTGGATCCAGCAGGGGCTGGCCGGTCGTCGCTGGCCTGTTACAGGCAGTAACGAGTTTTTCCGCAAGGCTGTCCGGCGCCACGAATTGTTCTGGGTGCGCGACCTTTCAGATTGAGGCGGACGGGGCTTTTCCCTGTGTTAATATCGCGCCCCTGTTCATTTTGTATGTGGGTTGCTCCATGAAGTTGTCCATGCCGCGTTTCGATCAAGCCCCGGTCTTGGTAGTCGGCGATGTCATGCTCGACCGTTACTGGCATGGCGGAACCTCACGGATTTCCCCTGAGGCGCCAGTGCCGGTGGTTAAGGTCGAGCAGATCGAAGACCGTCCGGGTGGCGCCGCGAACGTTGCCTTGAACATTGCCGCGCTGGGTGCGCCGGCGTCGCTGGTCGGTGTGACCGGCGACGACGAAGCCGCCGACAGCCTGAGCAACAGTCTCAAAGGCGCGGGCGTACGAGCCCTGTTCCAGCGCATCGCGCACCAGCCAACCATCGTCAAGCTGCGGGTCATGAGCCGGCACCAGCAACTGCTGCGTATCGACTTTGAAGAACCGTTCGCCACCGACGCCCTTGCCCTCGGTTCGCAGGTCGATGACTTGCTCGAAGGCATCAAGGTGCTGGTGTTGTCCGACTACGGCAAAGGCGCGCTGAAAAACCATCAGGCGTTGATTCAGGCGGCGCGGGCGAAAAACATCCCGGTGCTGGCCGACCCGAAAGGCAAGGATTTCTCGATCTACCGTGGTGCCAGCCTGATCACCCCGAACCTCAGCGAATTCGAAGCCATCGTCGGCGGTTGCGTCGATGAGCATGAGCTGGTGAGCAAGGGCGCTGCGTTGATGCACGACCTCGAACTCGGCGCGCTGCTGGTAACGCGCGGCGAGCATGGCATGACCCTGCTGCGCCCGGATCAGCCGGCGCTGCACCTGCCGGCGCGTGCCCGTGAAGTGTTCGACGTCACCGGTGCCGGTGACACGGTGATTTCTACCCTGGCCGCAGCGATTGCTGCCGGTGAAGACCTGCCCCACGCCGTTGCGCTGGCCAATCTGGCCGCAGGCATCGTGGTTGGCAAACTCGGTACGGCGGCCATCAGTGCTCCGGAACTGCGTCGCGCCATCCAGCGTGAAGAAGGTTCCGAGCGTGGAGTGCTGGGTCTTGAGCAGTTGCTGCTCGCCGTGGCCGATGCCCGCGCGCACAACGAAAGGATCGTCTTCACCAACGGCTGCTTCGACATCCTCCATGCCGGGCATGTCACCTACCTCGAACAGGCGCGGGCACAGGGCGATCGTTTGATTGTCGCGGTCAACGATGATGCTTCGGTCAGCCGCCTCAAAGGCCCGGGCCGTCCGATCAACAGCGTTGATCGACGCATGGCGGTTCTTGCCGGCCTCGGCGCGGTGGACTGGGTGATCAGTTTCCCTGAAGGCACCCCGGAAAACCTGCTGCGCGAGGTCAAACCGGATGTGCTGGTCAAGGGCGGCGATTACGGCATCGATCAGGTGGTCGGCGCCGATATCGTCAGCGCTTATGGCGGCACCGTGAAGGTCTTGGGGCTTGTGGAAAACAGCTCGACAACTGCGATTGTCGAGAAGATCCGCAGTCGTTGATCAGATGAATTTTTACCGTTGTGTACTGCGTGTGAACGGATTTTGCCTTGGGGATTTTACCGTTTCCGTTGATGTAGGCAGCTTTGAATCCGATGCGCTTGCCTGCCTACGTCGCGTGGTCAATTAACTTATGAAAGTCATGCTCCTGGTGATGGACGAGCAGCGGGTCATTCTCGACCGGCTCTACGACATCGTGCAGCAGAACTGTGATGAATGTTTCATCTTTCGTTTGAGCAAACAGCAACAGTTGAATCTGGGGTCGTTTCTGGCCTCGGTCGATTACCAGACCTTCGATCGCGTGGTGATTTTCTCCCGGGTCAAGCGTCTGGCCACGCAACTGCAGGTGCTTAAATGCATTCCCGGGCTGATCTTCCTCGAGCACGATGCCTACCAGAACTACATGCCGGCGAGTAAGTACCGTGGCGTGTATTCACGGCTTTACCGTCGTCTGCCGAGTTGCCGGGCGCTGGTGTCCGGGGCTGTGGTCGCGCGCAAGATGCTGGCTGAAGGCATCGACACAGTGTTCGTCTCCAAAGGCTATGACGAACAGATGCTGCACAACACCGGTGTCGAGCGGGACATACCGATCGGCTTTCTTGGCAGCCTGAAAAGTACCGAATATGCCGAGCGCAAAGCCATGCTCGAGTCGCTTTCGCAGCGTACCGGGATGCTGGTGACCCGCACCAAGTCAGGCGCGGAGTACCTGCAAACGCTCAATCGCATCAAGATCTTCGTCAGTGCCGACATCGGCATGAACGAGTTCATGATCAAGAACTTCGAAGCCATGGCCTGCGGTTGTGTACTGCTGGCCTGGAGTCAGGGCGAAGAAGACCGGTTGCTCGGTTTCGAAGACATGCACAACACCGTGTTTTATCGTAGCGAAGAAGAGGCGGTGGAAAAGATCAAACTGCTGCAGGATGACCCGCAACTGGCGCAGCGTATCGCCAGCAACGGTCAGGCATTTGCAGAAAGTCGCTATTCTTTCGCCCGTGTCGGCAAGGCCCTCGCGACTGAAATCCAGCGCGAAATGCGCCCATGGCAACCGCCCTCGGCGTTCACGCGGTTCTGGGTCAAGTTGCGTTACGGCATGAAGGTACTGGACTGAATGAAAAACGAGCACAGGGCGCCGGGTGCATTACCTGGCGGTGACCAGTCTATTGTGGACGCGTTGCCTGAGGCATTGCGTGAGTGTCTGAGTCGTGCGGGCCGGGTCGTCCTGATCGCGAACAATCCAGCGATCACGGCGGCGGATTTTCAGGCGCTGAACATTGGCGCCAATGACGTCGTCGTCAGTTTCAATACCTGCATCAAGGCACCACTGCTCAATTCGCAAAGCGTGAATATTTTCGTGCACGGATGCAATGCGCCGGATGCGTACTTTTTCGGGTTGCCCTGCGGACCTGATGTTCAGCGGCTGTTGGATCACGCGAGCGAGCGTTGTTTCACCCTGTTGTTGGGGTCTATAACGCCGATGTCTGCGTTGCCGGGGGTGGCCATGTACATGGATCGTATTCCCTTGCCGCCGCTGTTGAACTATCCGGTCACTCGACCCTCAGGCAAGCTCTACGCTGGACCTTCTACGGGGTTCAGCACACTGGTGCTGTTCGACTGGTTGCGCGGCTATGCCGGTTTTACCTATCAGCTCATGACCCTGGGGTTTTCCAACGAAGCAGGAAAACTGTGGGGTGGTCATGCCTGGGATTATGAGCGCAACTGGCTTCAGGCTTCAGACGTTATCGTGGTGCCCCTGCAACCTCGTCGTTGGTGGCAAAAGCTGTTTCGCCCGAAATAAAAGATGTCAGTGGGCTATTTGCTCGCGCGTTTCTTGCCGATACCCACCAGGCGCAATGCCTTCAGACTCAATTGCTTGAGGCCTGCGCGAGGAGGCTTTGCCGGTTGCAGGCCTTGTTGTACGACCCAGTCCTTCCAGCGAATCCGCTCGTCGCGCACGACCCAGCCCTCCTGGGTCGCGAAACTCTCGGCCAGATAAAGTCCGCGAGTACTGGCCGGCAAAAGTTTGTCGCGCTTGAGCGTGTACAACTCGGCCAGTGGCGCGCCGTCCTTGAGTGGCATCAAGTACAAGTCGGGGCGCTTGCGGTCGAGTCGGGCAACCAGTTGATCACCTTCAAGACGCTCGTCAACGTGGAACAGGCTCAGGGATTTGGCTTCCTTGGGCACATCCAGGCGCAAATCGTAAATCAATTGCAGTGACGCGGTCGGCAGGTGCACGTAGGCCCGAGGCCGTTCGAGCAATTGCAGATTGGCGCTACGTATCGGTCGCGCTGAGCCGGACAACGGCGTCAGGCGAAACGGCAGCGCTTCGCGATAATGCAGTGCAGCGGAGTAGGGCGCCGGCAGCCAGGTGTCGTTGAAGCGTCCGCCGAGCCAGCCTTCCGGCGTCTCCAGCAAGCACTCTTCGGCAATTTCCTGAATGGCCGTGTGCAGGGGAATGTTCAATTCGTGGGCCGGCACGTAACCGGAAATCAATTTAAGCACCACGTCGCCGCGATCCTGTCGGCGCTGGCGCACCAGCACCCAATAATCGCGATTCTGCCAATGCAGGGTGAGGCGCACCGAAACACCGAGATTGGCCAATTCCAGCGAGAAACGCTCGGCATCGGCCACGCTCACCGGTTTGCGCCGCTGCAAGGTCTGCGCGAAATTCAGCGGCATGCCGACGCTCTGGTAGGTCAGGCCTTCGGGGGTAGCTTCGACGAACAGCGGCAGGGTCTTGAAGTTGCTCGGGTTCTTTCTGATGAGCGTGCGCGGCATATCGGCTCCTGCTTAAGGCCGCGAGGCGGCGTCAGTGACCACGTAGGACCTGGGCAACGGTCGCAACGTTGTGGGCGAGGTGCAGCGGATTGATCGTGCCGACAATAGCACTGGCTACGCCAGGTTGCGCGAACAGCAATTGGAAGCTGGCGCGCACCGGGTCCACGCCCGGACTCAAACAGACGTGACCACTGGCCAGGGCTTTTTTCACCAGAATGGCTTTGCCGTGGGCAGCAGCATAGTCAATGACAGTCTTTTCGTTTTGTTCGTTCAGATTGTAGGTGACCATCGCGCAGTCGCCTTGCTCCAGTGCTTTGAGGCCACCTTCGACGGTTTTGCCGGAGAAGCCGAAGCCGCGAATCTTGCCTTCGGCCTTGAGCGCCGCGAGGGTGGCGTACACCTCTTCGTGCTCGAGGATCGCCATGTCGTTGCCGTCGGAATGCACCAGCACCAGGTCGATAAAATCGGTTTCAAGACGTTGCAGGCTGCGCTCCACCGACATTCGCGTGTGCGCTGCGCTGAAATCGTGATGCGAGAGGCCGTCGGCGAACTCTTCGCCGACCTTGCTGACGATCACCCAATCCTGACGCTGACCACGCAACAGCGGGCCGAGGCGTTCTTCGCTACGGCCATAGGCCGGGGCGGTGTCGATCAGGTTGATGCCGAGTTCACGCGCCTGACGCAGCAGCATCTGCGCTTCGTCGTCGCCGGGAATTTGAAAGCCGTTGGGATATTTCACGCCCTGGTCACGGCCCAGTTTGACCGTGCCCAGACCCAGTGGCGAAACCATCAGGCCGGTGCTGCCCAAAGGGCGGTGCAGGTCGTGCAGGTTGGCGATACTCATGGCAGCAGTTGCTCCCAGGCGGGAACGCCCATCGGTGGTTTTGGCAGCGCCGGCAAGGGCTCGGCGGCCTGTGGCTGGACACCGTCGCGTTGCAGGGAAGCGATGACCCGGTCAGCGAAATCCGGCGCCAGCGCCAGTTTGGTCGGCCAGCCGACCAGCAAGCGCCCCTGTTCGGCGAGGAAAGCATTGTCCGGGCGTGTCAGCCCGGTTTGTAGCGGCTCGGCACGATCAACCCGCAGGGTCGCCCATTGCGTGGTGCTGAGGTCGATCCAAGGCAACAACTGCGCAATCTCTTTCTGTGCGGTAGCGATTTGCTCGGCCGGCTCGCGGTTCACACCTTCGCTTTCGGCGATGTCGCCACCCATGTACCAGACCCACTGGCCATCAGCGGCCGGATGCGTGGTCACGGTGATCCGCGGTTTGGTGCCGCCACCGAGGCAGTGGGCGTACAGCGGTTTGAGGCCAGGGCCTTTGGCGATGATCATGTGCAGCGGGCGGCGTTGCATGGCCGGTTGGCTCAAGCCGAGATCTTCCAGCAGTTGAGCAGTGCCGGCGCCGGCGCTGAGGACGATGCGCTGGGCACGAATCTCGCGGCCGTCGACTTTCAAACCGACCAGTACGCCTGCTTCCAGCAGTGGCTCGATGGTTTGCCCGGCGAGCAGGCCGTCACCGGCCAGATCAGCCAGGCGCTGAATCAGGCTCGGCACGTCGACCACCAGTTCGGCGAGACGGTAAACCTTACCCTTGAAGCGTTTGTCTTGCAGGGCTGGCGGCAATTGCTCGCCCTTGACCTGATCGACCCGGCCACGCACGGCTTTGCTGGCGAAGAAACTGGTGAGGTTGCCGGCGAGGGTGCCCGGCGACCACAGGTAATGCGCCTCGGACAGCAGGCGCACGCCGGAAAGATCCAGCTCGCCGGTACCGGCCAGCGCTTCACGCCAGCGGCGCGGCATGTCGGCGATGGCTTCCGAGGCGCCGGTCAGCGCGCCGTGCAGCGCGTACTTGGCGCCGCCGTGGATGATGCCCTGGGACTTCACACTCTGCCCGCCGCCGAGGCTGGCGCTTTCCACCAGCACGGTCGAAAAACCCTGGCGGCGCAGGCGCGCGTTCAGCCAGAGGCCGGCGACACCAGCGCCGACAATCAGAACGTCGGTGGAAATAACGGATGGCATGCAGCGACCTCAGTGTTCAAGACGAGGGCGCAGTATACAGACTCGGGAAAGGGGCGGATTTGTCGATGATCAACAGGCCGAACATAGGAGCCAATGTGGGAGCGAGCCTGCTCGCGAAGGGGGAATGCCAGTCGATATATGTGTTGACTGATATACCGCATTCGCGAGCAGGCTCGCTCCCACAGGGGATTGTGTCTGGCGGTTAATGGCCGGCAGTTTTCGAGAACAGCTGGATGACGACGACGCCCAGCACGATCAACGCCATCCCGAGCATCGCCGGGATATCCAGTTTCTGCCCATAGATAAACAGCGCCGCGACGCTGACCATCACAATCCCCATGCCCGCCCAAACCGCGTAGGCCACGCCGACCGGTACGGTACGCACCACCAGCGTCAGCATCCAGAATGCAATCGCGTAGCCGACGATAACCAGCACCAACGGCAGCGGCGTGCTGATGCCTTTGACGGCTTTCATCGACACAGTGGCGATCACTTCGGCGCAGATGGCAATGGCCAGGTAGGCGTAGGCGTTCATGGTTCAAATCCTCAATGTAAAACGTTGCTTGCTGAGGCGGCATTCTAGTGATTCACCAGATGGGGTAAAGTCATTACCTATCTGTTCTGAAGATGGGTTGGCGAATCAGCATGCAGTGGAATCTGGATCAACTTCGGGTGTTTGTCGACGTCGCCGAACATCGCTCGTTTTCCGCCGTGGCACGCCAACAGCGCAAAGCGCAGTCGGCGATCAGTAGCGCGATTGCCATGCTCGAAGATGATTTGGGCGTCAGCCTGTTCGAGCGTAGCAGCGGCCGCCAGCCAACGCTCACCGAGGCGGGCGAAGCGCTGTTGGAAGAGGCGCGTGAAGTCCTGCGCCAATGCGAGCGTCTGAATGGCCGGGCGATGGCGATGATGCGCGGTCAGGAAGCGCAACTGCGCGTGGCCCAGGATGAGGCGATGCCGTATCAAGCGCTGGTAGAAAGTTTCGGTGAACTGGCCGAGCAGTTCCCCAGCCTTGAAGTGCAACTGACCAGCGCCGCGCAAGGCGAGGTCGCGCACAAACTGGTCGAGCGCCGGGCCGATCTCGGCCTGCTGTTCTATCACGACGAAATCCCTGAAGCGCTGGAGCGCCGCGTGCTCGGCAGCGTCGAAATGGTCACGGTTTGCGGGATCAATCATCCGCTGGCGAAGCAGTCTTACGTCACCTGCCAGCAACTGGCCCAACACCGGCAATTGTTGATGTCGACGCAAACCAGCGTCTATCCCGGCAACGAACCGGCCAGCCCGCAGGTATGGCGTGCCGACAGTTTCTACGTTATGTCCGAATGGCTGGTGCGCGATCTCGGCTGGGCCTGGTTGCCGCGCCATGTGGTGCAGTACTCGGCCTATCAGGGCTTGATGGTCGAACTCGACAGCGAATGGACGCCGCCAGCGCTGGTGGTGGAACTGGTCTGGCGCCGCGACGAGCCACTCGGCCCGGCCGCGCGCTGGCTGGCCGAACGTTTTGCCGTGCACTTGCGCGCGATCAGCGGCAAAAGCCGATAAACTCCGCCGCCATGAATAGAACTCTGTACACCGCGCTGTTTTACCTGGGGCTGCCATTGGTGGCGATTCGGCTGTGGCTGCGGGCGCGCAAAGCGCCGGCGTACGCCAAACGGATTGGCGAACGCTTCTCCTACGGCATGCCGAAACTGCAACCCGGCGGCATCTGGGTGCACGCGGTGTCGGTGGGCGAAAGCATTGCTGCGGCACCGATGATCCGCGCCTTGCTGCAACGTTATCCACAGCTGCCGATCACCGTGACCTGCATGACGCCGACCGGATCGGAGCGGATTCAGGCGCTGTTCGCCAATGAGCCGCGCATACAGCATTGCTATCTGCCCTACGACTTGCCGTGTGCGGCGGCGCGGTTTCTTGATCGCGTTCAGCCCAAGCTTGCGGTGATCATGGAAACCGAGCTGTGGCCCAACCACATTCATCAGTGCGCCAAGCGCGGTATTCCGGTGGCGCTGGCCAATGGACGCTTGTCCGAGCGTTCGGCGCGCGGCTATGGCCGCTTCAGCAAGCTGACCGCGCCGATGCTTGCCGAAATGAGCTTTTTCGCCGTACAGACCGAAGCTGAAGCCCAGCGCTTCCGTAATCTCGGCGCGCGTGCAGAGACAGTCGAAGTCACCGGTTCGATCAAGTTCGACCTGACCATCGACCCGCAACTGCTGCAACGCGCCGCTGAACTACGTGGCCAATGGCAGGCGCTGGAGCGTCCGGTGTGGATCGCCGCCAGCACCCACGAAGGCGAGGACGAAGTGATCCTCGACGCCCATCGTCGTTTGCTGGCCAATCACCCGGATGCGTTGCTGATTCTGGTGCCGCGTCACCCGGAACGCTTCAATTCAGTGTTCGAACTGTGCCAGCGCGAAGGCTTTGCCACGGTGCGGCGCTCGACCGGCGCCAATGTCGATGCGCAGACGAGCGTACTGCTCGGCGACACCATGGGTGAGTTGCTGTTTCTCTATGCACTGGCGGACAGCGCGTTTGTCGGCGGTAGTCTGGTGGCCAATGGTGGGCACAATCTGCTGGAGCCGGCAGCCTTGGCCAAGCCAGTGATCAGTGGCCCGCATCTGTTCAACTTCCTCGATATCGCCGCGCAATTGCGTGAAGCCGGGGCGTTGGCCGAGGTCGATGATGCCGAAGGGCTGGCCGTGGAAGTTCAGCGCTTGTTCGAATTGCCGCGTGATGCGCAGCGTATGGCCGAGGCCGGGCTGGCGGTAATGCGCCGCAATCAGGGCGCGTTGCAGCGTTTGCTGGATGGTTTGGGCAGACTGATCAAGTAAGCAAAAAGATCGCAGCCTTCGGCAGCTCCTACATTGGAAAATGTTCCTCTGTAGGAGCTGCCGAAGGCTGCGATCTTTTGTTTTTAAGGCTTAAGGCCGGGCCTTGAGCTGCGCCTCGGCCGCCTTGGCCAGATCCGGCGGGAGGAAGTCCTTGTCCGGGTTGTAGTCAGCCTTCAGATACCGCCGCAGATCTTCCAGATCCCCCGGGTTCAACGTCCCCGCTGCCTGCTTCAAACGCAGATTGTCGAGAATGTAGTCGTAGCGCGTGTTGTTGTAATTGCGCACCGAGGTGTACAGCTGCCGCTGCGCATCGAGCACGTCAACGATGTTGCGCGTACCGACCTGATAACCGATTTCTGTGGCTTCCACTGCGCTCTGGTTGGAGATGATCGACTGGCGACGCGCCTGCACCTGCTCGACATCGGTGTTCACCGCACGGTGCAAGTTGCGGGTGTTCTCGACGATCTGCCGGCGCAGGGATTCGCGCTGTTGTTCGCTCTGATTCAATTGCTCATACGACTGGCGCACTTGCGAGCTGGTCAGCCCGCCGCTGTAGATCGGGATGTTCAGTTGCAGGCCGACCGTGCTCTGCTCGACGTTGTCACGATACGGCACGCCAAAGGCGTTCGGGTTGGAAAAGCCGAGGGCGTCATTGTCGCCTTTTTCGTACTTGGCCACGGCATCGAGGGTCGGCAAATGGCCGGCCTTGCGCTGCTTGAGGGTCTGCTCGGCGGAGCTGACGGCGTAGTTGCTGGCGAGCAGATTGAGGTTCTGCCGCGCCGCCGTGTCGACCCAGGACTTCGCATCGTTTGGTGCCGGCGGCAGGATCGGCAATGTGTGGACGATGCCCTGAATCGAGTTGTACTGGCGGTTGGTCAGGGTGATCAGCGCTTCGAAGGCATCATCGACCTGACGCTGCGCAACAATTCGGTTGGCCCGCGCGGTGTCGTAACTGGCTTGCGATTGCAGCACGTCGGTCTTGTCCGAGAGGCCGACATCGAAGCGCTCGTTGGACTGGTCGAGCTGGCGCTTGAATGCGGCTTCTTCGGCCTTGGTCGAGGCGAGGTTGTCCTGGCTGCGCAGCACGTTGAAATAGCTTTCCGCCGATTGCAGGATCAGGTTCTGCTCAGTCGCCGACAGTTGCAGCGCGGCTTGCTCGTTGACGTCCTTCGCGGCCTGGTACTGGAACCAGCGATCGGCGCGGAACAATGGCTGGGCCAGGGTCGCCTGATACGAGTGTGCGCTGCGATTGGCAGTGGCCGAGGGTTGATCGATCGATGTGCGCACATTGGCCACTTCGGCACCGCCCGACAGGTTTGGCAGCAACCCGGCGCGGGCCTGTGGCACTACTTCTTTCTGCGCACCGTACTGAGCGCGGGCGGCGGCAAGGTCGGCGTTGTTGTCGACCGCTTCCTGATAGACGCTGACCAGATCGGTTTTGGTCGACAAGGGCGCTTCTGCTGCCCAGGCCATTGCGTTGGACGCACAAGACACGGCAACAGCCAGTGAGAGTTTGCGCAGCATGAGGCGATCCCTAGCATTAATATTATGGAAGTAATCCGGGCGCCAAAGGTAAGGCGCAGGCCCCGCAGCGTCAAGGCGTGGCGGGGCAAAGCGAGTGTAGTTGCGCATTTGCCTCACAACAATCGGGCGAACCTGTGTATTTGCGCCATTCATCATGGTGATTGCTGCGGTGTTGGCGTTCTTTGCCGGTTGTGTCTAGACTGGCCGGGTTCTTGTCGGGGTGCCTTGCTATGAGGCTGAGATCGAATAATTTCGGATCCCGTTGAACCTGATCAGGTTAGCGCCTGCGTAGGGAACAAGATTTCTCGTCACCCGGCGAGTCCTCTTGTGCTTCGTCCGGGAAATTGTTCGACAATCGAACGCTCGACGACGATGCACAGCACCGGTCCTGGTGCGTCCGTGCCTTTCAGGTTCTGCTCCGACAATCCACTGCCTGGATGCTGTCTGGAGAGCCCGTGATGACTACAAAATCAAAAAACGCGATCAACCTGAGTGACTCGGCCAAGGTCGACGAGCAGTCGGTCAAGCCGTTCACCCGTTCGCAAAAAGTCTACGTTCAGGGCTCGCGCCCGGACATCCTCGTGCCGATGCGCGAAATCACCCTCGATGTGACCCCGACCGACTTCGGCGGCGAAATCAACGCGCCGGTGACCGTCTACGACACCTCTGGCCCGTACACCGATCCGAACGTGGTGATCGACGTACGCAAAGGCCTGGCCGATGTGCGTTCGGCGTGGATCGACGACCGTGGCGACACCGAGCGCCTGGCGGGCCTGAGTTCCAACTTCGGTCGCGAACGCCTCGCCGATCCGGAATTGACGAAACTGCGCTTTGCCCACGTCAACAACCCGCGCCGCGCCAAGGCTGGCGCCAACGTCACGCAAATGCACTATGCGCGTCAGGGCATCATCACGCCCGAGATGGAATTCGTCGCCATCCGCGAAAACATGAAGCTCGAGGTGGCCCGCGCCGCCGGCCTGCTCGATCAGCAACACCCGGGCCACAGCTTCGGCGCCAGCGTGCCGAAAATCATCACCCCGGAATTCGTGCGTGACGAGATCGCCCGTGGCCGCGCAATCATTCCGGCCAACATCAACCACACCGAACTGGAACCGATGATCATCGGCCGTAACTTCCTGGTGAAGATCAACGGCAACATCGGCAACAGCGCCCTGGGTTCGTCCATTGAAGAAGAAGTGGCGAAACTGACCTGGGGTATTCGCTGGGGCGCGGACAACATCATGGACTTGTCCACCGGCAAGCACATTCACGAAACCCGCGAGTGGATCATCCGCAACTCGCCGGTGCCGATCGGCACAGTGCCGATCTATCAGGCGCTGGAAAAAGTCGGCGGCGCGGCCGAAGACCTGACCTGGGAGCTGTTCCGCGACACGCTGATCGAGCAGGCCGAGCAGGGCGTCGACTACTTCACTATTCACGCTGGCGTGTTGCTGCGCTACGTGCCGCTGACCGCCAAACGCGTGACCGGTATCGTTTCCCGTGGCGGTTCGATCATGGCCAAGTGGTGCCTGGCGCATCACAAGGAAAACTTCGCCTACACGCATTTCGAAGAAATCTGCGAAATCATGAAAGCCTATGACGTCAGCTTCTCGCTGGGTGATGGCTTGCGTCCGGGGTCGATTGCCGACGCCAACGATGCCGCCCAGTTCGGCGAACTGGAAACCCTCGGCGAACTGACCAAGATCGCCTGGAAGCACGACGTGCAAACCATGATCGAAGGCCCGGGCCACGTGCCGATGCAGTTGATCAAAGAGAACATGGACAAGCAGCTCGAGTGCTGCGACGAGGCGCCGTTCTACACCCTCGGCCCGCTGACCACTGACATTGCGCCGGGCTACGACCACATCACCTCGGGTATCGGTGCGGCGATGATCGGCTGGTTCGGTTGCGCGATGCTTTGCTACGTGACGCCGAAGGAGCACTTGGGTCTGCCGAACAAGGATGACGTGAAGACCGGGATCATCACTTACAAGATCGCCGCCCACGCTGCGGACTTGGCCAAAGGGCATCCGGGCGCACAGATTCGCGACAACGCTTTGAGCAAGGCGCGTTTCGAGTTCCGTTGGGAAGACCAGTTCAACCTCGGCCTGGATCCGGACACCGCGCGTTCTTATCACGATGAAACCCTGCCGAAGGATTCGGCGAAGGTCGCGCATTTCTGTTCGATGTGCGGGCCGAAATTCTGCTCGATGAAGATTACGCAGGAAGTCCGCGAATACGCGGCCAACCAGCGGATCGACGCGGTCGACGTGGACGTCGCCCAAGGCCTGGCGGAACAGGCCGAGCGGTTCAAGAAGGAAGGCAGTCAGCTGTACAAGAAGGTTTGATCTGACCTGAAAGGGTGGGCCTGCAAGGGTGCCTCCCTGTAGGAGCTGCCGCAGGCTGCGATCTTTTGACTCTGTTTTAAAAGATCAACAGATCGCAGCCTGCGGCAGCTCCTACAGAGGAGTGTTAGCCCCTCCAATGGGCCCAGCCTGCTAGCTAATGATCAACACAACAACAAATGTCCCTCTGAGATAACACCCTTGAGCATTCAACCCAGCACCTATTCCCCCGACCTCGCCGTACCCGCCGACAAGCGTGTGTTCGGCGGTCGCGATCTGTTTTCCCTGTGGTTCTCCCTCGGCATCGGCCTGATGGTTTTGCAGACCGGCGCATTACTCGCGCCTGGCCTCGGCCTGCCCGGTTCGCTGCTGGCGATTTTCCTCGGCACGCTGGTCGGCGTACTGTTGCTGGCCGCCGTTGGCGTGATCGGCAGCGATACCGGCCTGTCGTCCATGGCCGCCCTCAAACTGAGCCTCGGCAGCAAAGGCGCGAGCCTGCCGGCGTTGCTCAATCTGCTGCAACTGATCGGTTGGGGCTCGTTCGAAATTATCGTCATGCGCGATGCGGCCAGCCTGCTCGGTACCCGCGCGTTCAGCGAAGGTTCGCTGTGGTCGAACCCGCTGTTGTGGACGCTGTTTTTCGGCGCGCTGGCGACCTTGCTCGCGGTCAGCGGGCCGCTGACTTTCGTCCGGCAGATTCTGCGCAAGTGGGGCATCTGGCTGCTGTTGGCGGCGTGCCTGTGGTTGACCTGGAACCTGTTCGCCAAAGCTGATCTGGCCGATCTCTGGTCGCGCGCCGGTGACGGTTCGATGCCGTTCGCCGTGGGCTTCGACATTGCGATTGCGATGCCGCTGTCGTGGCTGCCGCTGATCGCCGATTACTCACGATTCGGCAAGCGTGCGAAGAACGTTTTCGGCGGAACTGCGGTCGGTTTCTTCATCGGCAATTTCTGGCTGATGAGCCTCGGCGTTGCCTACACGTTGGCCTTCGCGCCAAGCGGTGAAGTCAACGCGCTGTTGCTGGCTCTGGCGGGTGCCGGTCTGGGCATTCCGCTGCTGCTGATTCTGCTCGATGAGTCGGAAAACGCCTTCGCCGATATTCACTCGGCAGCGGTTTCCAGCGGGATTCTGTTGCGCCTGAAAGTCGAGCATCTGGCCTTGGCCATCGGCGTGATCTGCACGTTGATCGCATTGCTGGCGCCGTTGGCGCAGTACCAGAATTTCCTGCTGCTGATCGGTTCGGTGTTTGCGCCGCTGTTCGGCGTGGTGCTGGTGGATCACTTCATCCTGCGCAAGCGCAGTGCTCAGGTCGCGTCAGCCGCGTTGCGCTGGCCGGCGCTGTTGGCGTGGCTGGGTGGCGTGAGCACCTACCACTTGCTGGCAAATCTGTATCCGGATGTCGGCGCAACCCTGCCGGCGCTGGTACTGGCAGGGCTGTTGCAGCTCGTGCTGGGCCGGGCTTTCAGTTACGGCCGGGAAACAGCTCAGGCTTGAGAATGCCATTCAGGCGCGGATAAGGAATCTTCAGTTCGACGTGGCCCAGCGCGTAAGGCGCGATGGTAGTCACGTCGTACTTGAGGATCACGCCACCATAAGTCAGCGCCACGTTCGGGGTTTTCACGAACGGCCAGTTCGCCACGAACTCCGGCTCCTGATCGAGCTTGGTGCTGATCAACCAGCTATTGTGCGCCACCTGCGCGGCCTTCCAGAACGCCTCTTCCTGACCCGGCATGAGCATGTCGGACAGGTTCAGCACCTTGTGCTGCTGGCGCGAATAGTTGATGAAACCGCGACCCGGGGTGCCATGCGCACCGCCGGTGTCGAGGTAGCTCGACACCTCGATGATCACCAAGCCGTCATGCTGCTCGCGTACTTTCGCTTGCAGGTAGCTGCTGTTGCGCGGGCCGGCGCTGGCCAGAAACTGATCGCGATAGGCCGCCAGGGTTGGCGCCACCGGGGCGTTTTTCTCGGTGCGGGTCATTTGCAGCAGGCGTTTTTCGATGATGCCGTCCAGCGCAGGTTCGGCCGGGAAGCGCAGGGTGTCGATGTTTACCAGCGGGCAATCCGGGTTGGAACAGCCCGGTTTCAGTTGTTCCGATGCATCGCGGGTGGTTTCCAGCGGCGTACGGTAATTGGGCTGGAACAGGCTGGCGCACGCGCCCAGAGTCAGGGCGATGGCGGCCACGGAGGCAATTTTGAAAAGCGACATGGGCGTCCTTTCGAAAGCAGGGGAAGGCAAAAAGATATCCGCTTCGACTCTCGCAGAAGCAGTCAGTTCGCCACTAAGCTAATTAGAGTGGGTTTCGCCTCCACCGTCCATCCCGCTGACGGTAAAGGGGCTGCATCAAACCGTTCGGGCGCGTTAGGATGGCGCGAAGTCGAGGTTGCCAGTAACAAGCGGCAACTCGTAATGGATCTGCAGTAAAGAGGATGCTCATGACTGATTTTGCCAACGCCATTCCGACCACCGTCGACGTCGTGCGACGCGAGCGATGCTACGAGGGTTTTTACAAACTCGACCGTTTGCACCTGCGCCATGAATTGTTCGCCGGTGGCATGAGCCGTGAGATCAACCGTGAAGTGTTTGTGCGTCACGATGCCGTGTGCATGTTGCCCTACGATCCACAGCGCGACGAAGTGGTGTTGATCGAGCAGTTTCGCGTCGGTGCCATGGGCAAGACCGACAATCCGTGGCTGGTCGAACTGGTCGCCGGTCTGATCGACAAGGATGAACAACCGGAAGAAGTTGCTCACCGCGAGGCGCAGGAGGAAGCTGGGCTGGACATCAAGGCCTTGTGGCCGATGACCAAATATTTCCCGTCGCCGGGCGGCAGCAACGAGTTCGTGCATTTGTATCTGGGGCGTTGCAGCACTGACGGCGTTGGCGGCCTGCATGGCCTGGAAGAAGAGGCAGAAGATATCCGCGTCACGGTCTGGGCCTTTGAAGATGCCTTGCAGGCCGTCCGTGACGGACGCATTGCCAATGCGGCGAGCATCATCGCTTTGCAGTGGCTGGCGCTGAACCGCGCCGAAGTGAGGGGGTTATGGTCGTAAACAAATTGCGCGATCGCTATCGAGTCGACCTCGTGGGGCTGCAAGCCGCCTGCGAGGCCAACTACGCGCGCCTGATGCGACTGCTGCCGGACATGCGCAACGAACCCGAGGCGCGGCGCATCGCCGTGACTCAGGGTGAGCAGATGCTTGGCGTGCTGGCCCTCGAAGTGCTGCAAACCTGTCCGTACACCACCACTTTGCAGGTGCGCCAGGAACACAGCCTGCCTTGGCTGCCGGTGCCGCAACTGGAAGTGCAGGTCTATCACGACGCGCGCATGGCTGAGGTAGTCAGCGCCGAACATGCACGACGCTTTCGCGGCATCTATCCTTACCCGAACGCCGCGATGCATCAGCCGGATGAAAAGGCTCAGCTCAATCTGTTCCTGGGGGAATGGCTGAGTCATTGCCTGGCGTTGGGGCACGAGTACGAAGTCGTACGCTAGTTGTGAACTGCGTCCGGTTCGGCGGTTTCCCCTTTCAGTGATCCCCCAGCATAATTGCGGCACTTGATCGATTCCGTGCTTTTGCCTTGGGAGAACGCCTTGCCGAGCGTATCCATGTTGACCACCGCCGATCCGGCGTTGCTGGTGCAGTTGTCCGACAGCCATTTGTTTGCTGAAGCGAACGGCACACTGCTGGGCATGAACACCCGCGAGAGCCTGCAAAAGGTCATCGAGCTGGTGCTGGGACAGCAGCCGCAGATCGACCTGATTCTGGCCACCGGCGATATCTCCCAGGACGGCACGCTGGCGTCGTATCAGCAGTTTCGCCAGATGAGCGCGCAGATCGCTGCCCCGGCGCGGTGGATCCCCGGCAATCACGACGAACCGATGATCATGGCCGAGGCTGCCGTGCAGAGCGCGTTGCTGGAATCGGTAGTCGATATCGGTAACTGGCGCGTGACGCTGCTCGATTCGGCGGTGCCGGGTTCGGTGCCGGGGTATCTGCAGGACGATCAACTGCAACTGCTGGCCCGCTCGCTGAGCGAAGCGCCGGAGCGCCATCATCTGGTGTGCTTCCATCATCATCCGGTGTCGATCGGTTGTGCGTGGATGGAACCGATCGGTTTGCGCAATCCGGAGGCGTTTTTCGAGGTGCTGGATCGTTTTCCACAGGCTCGCGCGGTGTTGTGGGGGCATGTGCATCAGCAGATTGATCGTGAGCGCAATGGCGTGCGCTTGATGGCTTCGCCTTCAACGTGCATTCAGTTTGAGCCGGGGAGTGATGACTTCAAGGTGGGGGAGCAGGCGCCGGGGTATCGCTGGTTGCGGTTGTTGCCGGATGGGCGATTGGAGACTGGCGTGGAGCGTGTCACCGGTTTTGCTTTTACCGTTGATTACGGTTCCGAAGGTTACTGATTTTCGATCAAGAGCCCCTCATCGGAACGCCGCCCGCCCAGCCCTCTCCCGGAGGGAGAGGGGGCCGACCGAGGTGTATTGCGTCATGCGTCGACCTGAAATACTGAGTTGATTATGGATTCGCCCAATCACTTTCAGGTCGGTGTATCTCTTTAATATCCCCCATTCAGTCCCCTCTCCTTTTGGGAGAGGGCTAGGGTGAGGGCCGCTCCCGCTGAATAACCAATTTCTCGAAACCACCCCCAATCCGCTCTACTCTCCCTGTAAACTCCGCAAACCCAAACCGACACCCAGGGAGCTCAAATGTCCGGTTCGATCCTCTATATCCACGGTTTCAACAGCGCCCCGGCCTCGAAAAAGGCCTGTCAGCTGGTCTCCGTGATGGAGCAGCTGGGTTTGAGCGACAAACTGCGTGTTCCGGCCCTGCATCACCATCCGCGCGAAGCCATCGGTCAGTTGGAGCAAGCGATTGCCGAACTGGACCGGCCGCTGCTGGTGGGAAGCTCACTCGGCGGCTACTATGCGACTCACCTGGCCGAGCGCCATGGCCTGAAAGCCCTGCTGGTGAACCCGGCGGTCAGCCCGCACCGGATGTTCGACGGCTATCTGGGCACGCAGAAAAACCTGTATACCGATGAAACCTGGGAATTGACCCACGACCATGTCACGGCGCTGGCCGAACTGGAAGTGCCGGCGCCTCAGGATGCGCAGCGTTATCAGGTATGGTTGCAGACCGGCGACGAAACACTGGATTATCGCCTCGCCCAGCAGTATTACCGCGCCTGTGCCTTGCGCATTCAGGCCGGCGGCGATCACAGTTTTCAGGGTTTTGCCGGACAATTGCCGGCGTTGCTGAGTTTTGCCGGCATTGGCGCCGATGTGTATCAGGCAATCGATTTCACCGCATTGTGAAGTCTTGCCCCTATTTCATGAATGACTGACGACGAGACCCTATGGCCACTCCCAGCGCTAGCTCTTATAACGCCGACGCCATCGAAGTCCTCTCGGGCCTCGACCCGGTGCGCAAACGCCCCGGCATGTACACCGACACCAGTCGGCCGAACCACCTTGCCCAGGAAGTCATCGACAACAGTGTCGACGAAGCCTTGGCCGGCCACGCCAAATCGGTGCAGGTCATCCTCCACGCCGACCACTCGCTGGAAGTCAGCGACGATGGCCGTGGCATGCCGGTCGACATTCACCCGGAAGAGGGCGTGTCAGGCGTTGAGCTGATCCTCACCAAGCTCCACGCGGGCGGCAAGTTTTCCAACAAGAATTACCAGTTCTCCGGCGGTCTGCACGGCGTAGGTATTTCCGTGGTCAACGCCTTGTCGACCGAAGTGCGCGTGCGCGTCAAGCGTGACGGCAATGAATACCAGATGACCTTCAACGACGGCTTCAAAGCCTCGGAGCTGGAAATCGTCGGTACCGTCGGCAAGCGCAACACCGGCACCAGCGTGTACTTCGCGCCGGATCCGAAATACTTCGATTCACCGAAATTCTCCATCAGCCGTCTCAAGCACGTGCTCAAGGCCAAGGCAGTTTTGTGCCCGGGCCTGCTGGTCAGCTTCGAAGACAAAGGCACCGGCGAGAAAGTCGAGTGGCATTACGAAGACGGCCTGCGCTCGTATCTGGTTGACGCCGTCAGTGAATTCGAACGCTTGCCGGACGAGCCATTCTGCGGCGCTTTCGCCGGTAATAAAGAAGCGGTCGACTGGGCGCTTCTGTGGTTGCCGGAAGGTGGCGACGCGGTGCAGGAAAGCTACGTCAACCTGATCCCGACGGCGCAGGGCGGTACCCACGTCAACGGTTTGCGTCAGGGCCTGCTCGATGCCATGCGTGAGTTCTGCGAATTCCGCAGCCTGCTGCCGCGCGGCGTGAAGCTGGCGCCGGAAGACGTCTGGGAGCGCATCGCGTTCGTCCTGTCGATGAAAATGCAGGAGCCGCAATTCTCCGGCCAGACCAAAGAGCGACTGTCGTCCCGTGAAGCGGCGGCGTTTGTCTCCGGAGTGGTCAAGGATGCGTTCAGCCTGTGGCTCAACGCCAACCCGGAAACCGGTCTGGCGCTGGCCGAACTGGCGATCAACAACGCCGGTCGCCGTCTCAAGGCCAGTAAAAAGGTCGAGCGTAAACGTGTGACTCAGGGCCCAGCGCTGCCGGGCAAACTGGCGGACTGCGCCGGGCAGGATCCGATGCGTTCCGAACTGTTCCTGGTCGAAGGTGATTCTGCTGGTGGTTCCGCCAAACAAGCGCGGGACAAGGAATTCCAGGCGATCCTGCCGTTGCGCGGCAAGATCCTCAACACCTGGGAAGTCGACGGCAGCGAAGTGCTGGCCAGTCAGGAAGTGCACAACATCGCCGTGGCCATCGGTGTCGATCCGGGCGCGGCGGACATGAGCCAGCTGCGCTACGGCAAGATCTGCATCCTCGCCGACGCCGACTCCGATGGTCTGCACATCGCAACCTTGCTCTGCGCGTTGTTCGTCCAGCATTTCCGCCCGCTGGTGGACGCCGGTCACGTTTACGTGGCGATGCCGCCGTTGTACCGCATCGACTTGGGCAAAGAGATTTACTACGCCCTCGACGAAGCCGAGCGCGACGGCATTCTCGACCGTCTGGTCGCCGAGAAGAAGCGCGGCAAACCCCAGGTCACCCGATTCAAAGGTCTGGGTGAGATGAACCCGCCGCAGCTGCGTGAAACCACCATGGACCCGAACACGCGGCGTCTGGTGCAACTGACGCTGGGTGAAGACTTCGCCGAAACCTCGGAAATGATGGACATGCTGCTGGCGAAGAAACGCGCCGGTGACCGCAAGACCTGGCTCGAATCCAAAGGTAACCTCGCCGAGGTGCTGGCCTGATGCGGTTTGGCTGGGCCTTGGCGGGTGCGTTGCTGCTGAGTGCAATGAATGTGTCGGCCGAGCCGTTGCAGGAGTTGCGCGTGCTCTCCGGGCACCCGGTCGACGGCATGCGCGGCGGCAACCTGTCGGGGCTGGCCATGTGTGGCGGCGAGTTGTGGACGGTGTCGGACCGCGATGACGATCAGATCTATCGGCTCAATACTGCCGATCAGGTCTGGCAGGCCGAAGCCTTGCACATCGACGTCCCCCTGGTGCCTGAGACCGGTTTGCCGTGGGGGTTGCGCTCGCGCAATTGGGCCGCGTCTTTCGTGCGCGGTGGCGATCTGGATTTCGAGGGCATCAGCTGCGACAGCGCCGGCAATCGCTACATTGTCAGCGAGGGTCATGCGGCGGTCTTGCAGGTGCCCGTCAGCGGTCCGGTCAACTGGCTGAAGATCTCGCCGATGATGGTTCGCGAAGCGCGGGCCAGCGGCATGCTCCTGCATTTCAATGCGATCTTCGAAGGCCTGGCGATCAGCCCCGCGGGCGATCAGATGTGGCTGGCCGCCGAGCGGCAAAGCCGTGGCTTGCTGCTGATCAAGCGCCAGCAGACGGTGTGGGATTGCGACGGTCGTTGCGTGCTGCTCAGCGAGGGCGGCAAGGAAATGCAGCCGCCGCAGTTCCCGAAGGCCAGAGCGGTCGACCGAGACTTTTCCGACCTTTCGTTGTTTAACGGCAAATTGTTTACCCTTGAGCGCAACGCCTTCCAGATTTGTCGGCGCGATGCGCAGACCGCCAAGGTCGAGCGTTGCTGGTCGTACGCCGCTGAACTGTTGCAGGCCAACCGCCGTTACTCGCAGAACTTCGGGTTGGAAGAGGCGCTGATCGTTGACGCTGAGGGTGCATGGGTCGGCGTCGACAATAATTTCGGCCCGCGGGCCGACGGTGAGGTTCGGCCGATCGTCTGGCGCTTCGCCGCACCTGACGGTGGCTGGAGCGCCAAGCCATGAGCCAGCAACCGCCGGGCAAGCGCGCCGGTCGGGTGCTGATGATTCTGGCGTGGTGCGCGGCACTGTTCCTCGCGACGCGGTTCTTTGGCCAGTGGGAGCAACGCCAGCAGAATCCGAACGTGGTGGTCAGTTCGGAGCAGGGCGAAGGTTTTATCGAAGTGAAACTGGCCGGCAATGCTCAAGGGCATTTTGTCGCCAGCGGCCAGATCAACGGCGAACCGGTGGAGTTTATGCTCGACACCGGCGCAACCGATGTGGCGATCCCGGCTGATCTGGCCAAACGTTTGAAGCTGGAAGAAGGTTTCGGAGTGACGCTGAGCACGGCCAACGGCCTGAGCCAGGGCTACCGAACCAAAATCGACCGCCTGCAACTGGGCGACATCGTGTTGCGCGACGTCCGCGCACTGGTGGCGCCGGGGCTGCATGGCGATCAGGTGCTGCTCGGCATGAGCGCCCTGAACAAACTTGAATTTACCCAGCGCGGCGGCACCATGCTGCTGCGCCAGACAACGAACTGATGAGGCCCGCATGAGCGACATCCTTGCAGACAGCTTAGACGGCGTAGAGCGCCGATCGCTGGCTGACTTCACCGAAAGTGCCTACCTCAACTACTCCATGTACGTGATCATGGACCGTGCTCTGCCGCATATCGGCGACGGCCTGAAACCGGTACAGCGGCGCATCATTTATGCGATGAGCGAGCTGGGGCTGGACGCCGATTCCAAGCACAAGAAATCGGCGCGTACCGTCGGTGACGTGCTCGGCAAGTTCCACCCGCACGGCGACTCGGCGTGCTACGAAGCGATGGTGCTGATGGCCCAGCCGTTCAGCTATCGCTACACGCTGGTCGACGGCCAGGGCAACTGGGGTGCGCCGGACGATCCGAAGTCCTTCGCCGCCATGCGTTACACCGAAGCGCGCTTGTCGCGTTATTCCGAAGTGCTGCTCAGCGAGCTGGGCCAGGGCACTGCCGACTGGGGGCCGAACTTCGACGGCACCCTGCAGGAACCGCTGGTGTTGCCGGCGCGCCTGCCGAACATCCTGCTCAACGGCACCACCGGCATCGCCGTGGGCATGGCCACCGACGTGCCGCCGCACAACCTGCGCGAAGTCGCCACCGCGTGTGTGCGTCTGCTCGATGAGCCGAAAGCCACGGTTGAACAGCTCTGCGAACACATTCAAGGCCCGGACTATCCGACCGAAGCAGAAATCATCACGCCGCGCGCCGACCTGCTGAAAATGTACGAAACCGGTAAGGGCTCGGTGCGCATGCGCGCCGTGTACCACGTCGAGGACGGCGACATTATCGTCACTGCGCTGCCGCATCAGGTCTCCGGTGCGAAAGTGCTGGAGCAGATCGCCGCGCTGATGCAAGCGAAACCGTCGAAAGCCCCGCAGATCGCTGACCTGCGTGACGAATCCGACCACGAAAACCCGTGCCGCATCGTGATCATTCCGGTCAACAGCCGTGTCGATCACGACGCGCTGATGCAGCACCTGTTCGCCAGCACCGAGTTGGAGTCGACCTACCGGGTCAACGTCAACATCATCGGTCTGGACGGCAAGCCACAGCTGAAAAACCTCCGCGCCTTGCTGGTCGAGTGGCTGGAGTTCCGCGTGCAGACCGTGCGTCGCCGCCTGCAATTCCGCCTCGATAAAGTCGAGCGTCGTCTGCACCTGTTGGACGGTTTGTTGATCGCCTACCTCAACCTGGATGAAGTGATCCACATCATCCGTACCGAGGAACACCCGAAAGCCAAGCTGATCGAGCGTTTCGCCCTCAGCGAGATTCAGGCCGATTACATCCTCGACACCCGTCTGCGTCAATTGGCACGACTGGAAGAGATGAAGCTGCGCGACGAGCAGGACGAACTGCTCAAGGAACAAGCCAAGCTGCAAGCGCTGCTGGGCAGCGAAGCCAAGCTGAAGAAGCTGGTGCGCACCGAGCTGATCAAAGACGCTGAAACTTACGGCGATGACCGTCGCTCGCCAATCGTCGAGCGCACCGAAGCCAAAGCGCTGACCGAACACGATCTGCTGCCGAACGAGAAAGTCACCGTCGTCCTCTCGGAAAAAGGCTGGATCCGTTCCGCCAAAGGTCATGACATCGACGCCACCGGCCTGTCTTACAAGGCCGGCGACGGCTTCAAGACCTCGGCGGCAGGGCGCTCCAACCAGTCTGCCGTGGTGATTGACTCCACCGGCCGCAGCTACTCGGTCGCCGCGCACACCTTGCCGTCGGCCCGTGGCCAGGGCGAACCGCTGACCGGACGCCTGACGCCGCCGCCCGGCGCTTCGTTTGAATGCGTGCTGATGCCGGAAGACGATGCGTTGTACGTGATCGCCTCCGACGCCGGTTACGGCTTCGTGGTCAAAGGCGAAGACTTGCAAGCCAAGAACAAGGCCGGTAAAGCCCTGTTGAGCCTGCCGAACAACGCCAAAGTCATCGCGCCGCGTCCGGTAGCTGATCGTGAGCACAACTGGCTGGCCTCGGTCACGACCGAAGGTCGCCTGCTGATCTTCAAAATCAGTGATCTGCCACAATTGGGGAAGGGCAAAGGCAACAAGATCATCGGTATTTCCGGTGAGCGTGTGGCCAGTCGCGAAGAATATGTCACGGACATCGCCGTCATTCCGGAAGGCGCCACGTTGGTGCTGCAGGCCGGAAAACGCACCCTGTCGCTGAAGGCCGACGACCTCGAACACTACAAAGGTGAGCGTGGACGTCGTGGCAATAAGCTTCCAAGGGGCTTCCAGAGAGTGGATGCGCTGCTCGTCGAAAACCTCAATTAAGCGTCCTAGAGCGTCCGATCCACGATTTAACGCGTAGATCGACGCTTTGGCGCTGGAGTCGGAACGCATATTCACGGATGATATGGCCTTTCCAAGCGCCGGCGTGGCTGAGCGTTCTTCATATTTATTGAGTATTTTCACTGTGGTCAGCCTTGTGGCGGCCACCTGGACGGGATGATGACAGCTCTGCGCCCCCTTATTTTCCTGCTCGCCGGCGTTTTGGGCCTGGCGGGTTGCAGCGTTCACCAGCCGGTGTCGCTGTATCAACTGGACAGCGGAAGTCCGGTTCAGCCTGCGCAAAGCGCAGGCATGGCAGTTTTGTTGGGCCCGGTAGTCGTAGCCGATTACCTGCAACGTGAGACCTTGCTGCAACGTCAACCGGACGGCAGTCTGCAAGCGGCGACCGACGGTCGTTGGGCTGGCAGCCTTTCGTCGGATATCGATCAGTTGCTGATGCGCCAGGTCGCTGGCCATCTGGACAGCCAGCGTGTGGTGCTGGCACCGGCCACAACCGGTTTTACCCCGGATGTGCAGGTGTTGCTGACCATCACGCGTCTGGACTCCGGTCAGAAACAACCGGCGATTCTTGATGCGCAATGGCGTCTGATCGACCGTCGTGGTCAGGTGCGCGATAACCGCATCGTGCATCTGCAAGAGCTGCATGCCGGCAGCACGGCTTCCCAGGTGCAGGCTCAGGGCATTTTGCTGCAGCGTCTGGCCGAGCAGTTGTCGGTGGCGCTGAAACCGCTGGCCAATCAGCCACCGGTGGCCGAGGCGCCGCGTAAATCGGCACCGAAACCGGCCGCGCCAGCGGCAGAAGCCGAGAAGCAGCCGAAGATTCCGATGGCCTCGCCGATTCGTACCGATATGGAAGTGTTCCGCTTCTAAGCCTGGACCGAGTCAGAACAGAGCCCGCCTTGTGCGGGCTTTGTTGTGTCTGGGGTTCTGCGTGAAAGATCAAAAGCCCCTCACCCCAGCCCTCTCCCCGAGGGAGAGGGAGCCGACCGAGGTGTCTGGCGCTATACATCGACCTGAAAGAGCTTGGCGATTATGGGTTCCGTAGGGGCAGGGGCAGTTCGGTGTGGCTCTGGAATATCCCCGGGTCAGTCCCCTCTCCCGGAAGGAAAGGGGACTGACCGAGGTGTCTGGCGCTATACATCGACCTGCAAGCGCTTGGCGGTTATGGATTCACAGCTGGGAGTTCAAGTCGCTGTAGGTCTTCAATATTCCCGGATCGGTTCCCTCTCCCTGTGGGAGAGGGCTAGGGTGGGTAAAGACCGGG
>NZ_JAMDGW010000030.1:0-76481 GCF_028656995.1 Pseudomonas sp. TNT2022 ID642
CGTAGCGGTATTCGGTGACCAGTGTCTGCGCGCGGCCACGGCGTTCGCGGATCAGGTTGCCGAAGGCGTCGTAGTCGTAATGACGATCGCCCTGCATCAGCAGGCGGTTGCCTTTTACCTGGGTGGGGCCGGGGCGGTCCTGCATCAGCAGGTTGCCGGCCGGGTCGTGGGCGAAGGATTCCGGCAGTTCGTCGCGTGAGTGACGAACGCGGATCAGGCGATCGAGGGCGTCGTAGCCGTAGGTGCGTTGGCCGTGGCGGCTATCGGCGATGTGCGCGAGATTGCCGTTGGCGTTGTAGGCATAATCGCGGCGGTACAACGCAGCGCGCTGATGGCCTACGGCGTGGGCGAGTAATCGTCCTTGATCGTCGTAGGAATATTCGCTGAGCAGCAGGCCCTGCTGGCGTTGCAGTTCGCACCCGGACTGGTAGACGTGACGGGTCAGCGGCGTGCCGTTGAGGTCGATGTCGGTCAGCGCGCCGCCCTTGGCGTAGCGGTAGTCGAGCACGCTGTTGTCCGGCAGGCGCATGCGTTTGAGCTGGCCGCAGGCGTCGTAGCGGTAACGCAGGGTGCCCCAGCCCTGATGCTCGGTGATCAGCCGATCCTGGCGGTCGTACTCGAAGGCCAGCGGGTGTTGCTGGCCGTCGTCGATCCCAATCAAACGGCCGAGGCGGTCGTATTGGTAGGTGACCTTGAGGCCGTCGGGCAGGGTTTTGAGCAGAAGACGCCCGGCAGCATCGCGCTCATAAGCGGTGACCAGTTGCGAGCCGTCGTCACCGAACTCGGTCTTCTCCAGCAGATGCCCGTTGAGGTCATAGACGTACGCGGTGCGGCGGCCGTCAAAACCGACCTCCTGACGAATCAGCCCGGTCGGCGTGTAGTCCAGCCGATACTTTTCCCCGGATTCGTTTTCGATCTCGGTGAGCAATAACTGCGCATGGTCGTAGCGGTACTGCACCCGCGTGCCGTCGGGGTTGATCCGCCGCGAGACCAGGTGCAGGTCATCATCGTATTCGTAGCGGGTGATGCGCCCCAGCTCATCGCGCTCGGCGGTGACCTGACCGTAGGCGCCGTAGCTGTAGGCGCGGGTGCTGCCGGTAGGAAACGTCGTCTGAATCAGTCGGCCAACGGCGTCCCAGTGCTGACGGGTGACTGCACCGTGTTCGTCGGCAGCCGTGGTCCGGCGCCCCAGCGCGTCGTAGGAAAAACGCCGCACGCCGCCGTCGGGCAGGGTTTCCTCGGTCAACTGGCCGAGGCTGTTCCAGACCAGTCGATGCCGGCTGCTGTCCGGATAACGGATCGACAGCAACTGGCCACGGGTGTCGTAGTAGTAATGCGTAACCTGGCCGTCCGGGTCGACCGCCTCGGTGACGTCACCCTCGGCATTGCGCCGGTAGATCCATACCGCGTCACCGCGAGAGCGTTTATGCAGGAAACCGTTGCGATACTCGTAGGACGTGGGCGCATCAACAGCAGGAATCAGCGCGATCAGCCGTCCGACCTCGTCATAGCGGTATTCGGTGACGGCACCCAAGGCATCCTGCTCGGCGATCAAGCGACCCGATGAGTCATAGGCCTTGAGCTGTTCACCATCATCCGCCGAGACTTTACGCACCAGCCGCGCACGCTCGTCGTGGACGTACGTCTCTTCGGTGCCATCGACGTAATGCACCGCGACACTGCCGTCGTCATTCCAGACGTAGCGCGTGTCCATCTGCGAGAACGATGCCCAGTGACGCACGCAGCGCGCGGCTTTCCCCGACCGCTCCCACTCCCAGAAGAAACTCGCCCCGCCAGCCAGTTGCCGCTGCAGGATTACGTGAGCGTCGTCGTAGTCGTAACGCTCGCTGTCACCGACGGCGTTCCTGGCTTCGATCAGGTGCCGATAAGCGTCGTAGCGGTAACTGATCAGCGCCTGTTCGGTACTCCAGGCACCGTCGCGAAACACCTGATAATCAACACCCAGCAACTGCGCCCGGTCATAGCGCAACAGCAGCGAACGCCCGGCGCCGTTGTCCAGTCGCTGCACCCGGTCAGACCGATCGCGCTGCACCGTCAGACGATTGCCATAGGCATCGCTGATCGCTGTCAGCCGTCCTGCGCGAAAGTGATAAAACCGCGCCGTTTCCCCGGCCAGCGCGAGAATCAGTTCTTCCGGTTCATCACCCAGAAAGATCGCCGCCCGCGACAGGCTGTTGTGAATCGCCGGTCGTTCAACGCTCGGCAACGGAAACCGCGTACGCCGGTTTTCGTGATCGACCCAAACCACCTCATCAGCGAAAAACTCCAGCCGATGCGCCAGCGAATGACTCCAGCCAAACCCCAACCCAACATCGATCTCGGCGGCGCTGGAGCGATACAACCGCGCAAACTCAAACGGCAACACGCCATCGAGCACCGCATCGCTCAGGGTCAGCAGTTCTTCACCGGTGACCATCGACACCGGGCAGCCATTGGTGCAAGTGAAGGGCACGCAATCGGCGCTGTCGCCGTTGGGGTTTTTCGCCTGATCCGGCGAGTCGTCGTGCGGCTCATGCCGTTCCAGCCGGCTCGAACCGCCAGGCTTGTCCCGCACAACAGGCGCCGGATTCGGCACCGTCAACACCAGCGAGTCGGCCTGACGAATGTTCAGCGGTATCGACGGTGTCGGTTTCAATTCGACTTCACGCGCGTGAAACATCAGCGGCTTCAACGCGCCCGCGTGTTTGTTCAGTTCCGGCGCTGACGTTAATTCCGCCAGCCGCAACGCCGACGCCGCCAGCCATTCCCGCGCGCGCGGCGACTTGATCTTCGCCAGCACTTTGCTGCTAAAGCGCACCGGCACGCCGACGCCACCCGACAACGCCGTCAGCAGAAAACCGATCAGCAGTTCGGCCCGAACCTCGGCCACCACTTCGGCCAGATACTGCGGCGGCAGCATCCTCAGCCAACTGGTAAACGCGGCCAGATGAATGAACAGCAACGGTTCGTCACTGAGGACCAGCAGACCGTTGGCAATGGCGTCGCTGGAGGCATTCAACAACGCCTCAAGCTCGGCCTCGCTGAGGTACTCAAGCAGTTTTTCGCTGTTGGCCTGCAGGTCGGCGAGGAGGGCGAATACCTGTTTAATGTCGTCCCAGACTCCATTCAACGCTTTCTCGAATCCACGCCAGTCGGCCTGTTGCAACTGACCGTAACGCTCAAGAAATCCAGCGCTGGAAAACTCCGTCCACTGTGGTTGAAACCCTGCCCACTCAGCGCGCAGCCAGCCTTCCAGGCCTGCAATGACACTTTCATAAGAGGCATACAGCGCACGCACATGGTCGGTGGACACATCGGGAAAGAAGGTGATGCGATAACGCTGGCCCCGATCGCAATCGGTCACTTGCAGAATGCCGCTGGGGCCGATGATGTGGTGAAGCGGTTCACCGAAAGTCAGCACACCGCCGACATCGGCAATCACCGGTTCAAGGGTCACCGGGGTGTTGCCAATCGGCACAAATCTCGCGGCCTCGAACATATGCACCAGCGTCAGCGACCCGCTGGCCGAGCACATGACCACCGATGAACTGAGCGGCTGGCGTGACTTGATCGGCGCACTGAGGCGCACGTCGTTGCCGACGGTGAAGACCTGCTCGACATCCAGCGCGGTGCCTGTCCAGAACTGCTCGGCCCAGGCGTCGTAGTGGTTCAGGCACAGGCGGAATTCGCGGATCAGGTGTTCGAAGTCCGGCTCGTCGGGATTCAAAGCAGCAACAACGAGCAGGCCGATGCTGTTGTTCAGGGCCAGCAGCCGATCGGTTGGAAGCATTCGCAGTCTCTCGCGCACATCAAAAAGGTGCGGGGACTTTGCGGGGGATCAATCAGGAAAGAAGTCGGGCGAGTAGGCGATATCTGTAGGATGTTTCGACATGGTTTGTAGGGCGGTATAGGGTTTCGTATTTTCGTTCACAAAAAAGCACCTACCCGGGTGCCTTCAATGACAAAAGGATCAAGCGTCATGTCCAACACAGCCGAGCGGGTCAACATCGTCGACACTCAGGTGTTGTCCCATGACTGGTATCTGCTGAAGAAAATCACCTTCGACTATCACCGCAACAACGGCGAGTGGCAGCGTCAGACCCGTGAAGTCTATGACCGAGGCAACGGTGCAGCGATTTTGCTGTTCAACCGCGAGCAGCGCACGGTGGTGCTGACCCGGCAGTTTCGTTTGCCGGTGTTCGTCAATGGTCATGATGGTTTGCTGATCGAGGTGGCTGCCGGGTTGCTTGAAGGCGCTGCACCGGAGCAACGGATTCGCGATGAAGCCGAGGAGGAAACCGGTTATCGCGTGCACGATGTGAAGAAGGTATTCGAGGCCTACATGAGTCCCGGCTCGGTGACCGAGAAGCTGCACTTTTTCATTGCCGAATACGACGCCGCATCGAAGGTTAGCGACGGTGGTGGTCTGGAAGAGGAGACCGAAGAACTGGAAGTGCTGGAGTGGCGATTCGACGAAGCGCTGGCAGCGTTTCAGCACGGTGAGATCTGCGACGCCAAGACCATCATGCTGTTGCAGTATGCAGCGATGAATAACCTTTTTGCCCAATAAATCAAAAGATCGCAGCCTTCGGCAGCTCCTACAGGAAAACGCATTCCAGGTAGGAGCTGCCGAAGGCTGCGATCTCTTGATCTGTATTGACTGACTAAAACAAATCCCCGGTTTTGCCAATCTGCGACCAGTCGCCACCTTCAAGTGTCAGCAAGCGCTCTTTCGCCTCAAGTCCTCCGGCAAACCCGGTCAGCTTCCCTGACGCGCCGATCACCCGATGACACGGCGCGACAATGGAGATCGGGTTGCGTCCGTTTGCTGCGCCCACTGCCCGTACGGCGCCGGGATTGCCTATCTGTTCGGCAATCTGGCTGTAGGTCCGCGTCTCGCCGAATGGAATGGTCAGCAGCGCCGCCCAGACCTTTTTCTGAAAGTCGGTGCCAGCGAAATCCAGTTCCAGATCAAAACAGTCACGCGTCCCGGAAAAATATTCTTCAAGTTGTCGAACCGTTCGAATCAGGATCGGATTGTCGTGTGCCTCGCTCATCGGCCCGAGTCGCACGCGGTTCGGTTTGTCGTTTTCCCAGAGGATGGCCGCCAGTCGTGAACCGTTCGCGACCAGCTTCAGCTCGCCGACGGGCGAGGGCAGGGTGATGAACGTGTAAGACATGACGGCAGACTCCGGATCAGGGCGGCAACAGTGCCCAGCATACTGTTTGATCGGGGAGGCGCAATACGCAAAGCCGACCATACTGCTTGGTGCTCTTGAAGCGTTCCCCCTCTGTTTTGCACAGACCCTGAAAACAAAAAAAGAGATCGACTCATGAAGTACGAACCTTTGGCCAAATCGCTGATAGCGACCTCACTGGCACTCAGCTGTCTCATGGCTCACGCGGCGTCAGTCGCACCGGTTGCTGCCGAAAACGGCATGGTGGTCACCGCGCAACATCTGGCGACCCATGTGGGCGTCGACGTATTGAAAAGTGGCGGTAACGCCGTCGATGCGGCGGTCGCCGTGGGGTATGCGCTGGCGGTGGTTTATCCCGCAGCCGGCAACCTTGGTGGTGGCGGTTTCATGACCATTCAACTGGCGGACGGACGCAAGACCTTCCTCGATTTCCGCGAAAAAGCACCGCTGGCGGCGACCGCCAATATGTACCTCGACAAGGAAGGCAACGTCATTCCTGACCTGAGTACGCGTGGCCACCTGGCGGTGGGCGTGCCCGGCACGGTGTCGGGCATGGAGCTGGCGCTGAGCAAATACGGGACCAAGCCGCGCAAGGAGATGATTGCGCCGGCGATCAAACTGGCGGAAGAGGGCTTCGCACTGGAGCAGGGGGACGTCGAGCTGCTGGAGTACGCCACCGACGTGTTCAAGAAGGACATGCGCGATTCCGGGTCGATCTTCCTGCACAACGGCGAGCCGATGCAGGTCGGGCAGAAACTGGTGCAAAAGGACCTCGGCAAGACCCTGCGGACCATTTCCGAAAAAGGCGCCGACGGCTTCTATAAAGGCTGGGTCGCCGATGCCATCGTGACCTCCAGTCAGGCCAACAAAGGCATCATCACCCAGGCCGACCTCGACAAATACAAGACCCGCGAACTGGCTCCGGTGGAGTGCGATTACCGTGGTTACCACGTGGTCTCGGCGCCGCCGCCAAGCTCCGGCGGGGTGGTGATCTGCCAGATCATGAACATCCTCGAAGGCTATCCGATGAAGGATCTGGGCTTCCATTCGGCCCAGGGCATGCACTATCAGATCGAAGCGATGCGCCACGCGTATGTCGATCGCAACAGCTACCTCGGCGATCCGGATTTCGTCAAAAACCCGATCGAGCATCTGCTGGACAAGAACTACGCGACCAAACTGCGCGACGCCATCCAGCCGAACAAGGCCGGCGTGTCGGCTGAACTCAAGCCCGGCGTAGCGCCCCATGAAGGCAGCAACACCACCCACTATTCGATCGTCGACAAGTGGGGCAATGCGGTGTCGGTCACCTACACCCTCAACGACTGGTTCGGCGCGGGCGTGATGGCGAGCAAGACCGGGGTGATCCTTAACGACGAAATGGACGACTTCACCTCCAAGGTCGGCGTGCCGAACATGTACGGTCTGGTGCAGGGCGAAGCCAACGCCATCGCCCCGGGCAAGGCACCGTTGTCATCGATGAGCCCGACCATTGTCACCAAGGATGGCAAAGTGGTGATGGTGGTCGGCACGCCGGGCGGCAGCCGCATCATCACGGCGACGTTGCTGACCATGCTCAACGTCATCGACTACGGCATGGGCCTTCAGGAGGCGGTCGATGCGCCACGCTTCCACCAGCAATGGATGCCGGAGGAAACCAACCTCGAAGACTTCGCCGCCAGCCCGGACACGAAGAAGATTCTCGAAAGCTGGGGGCACAAGTTTGCCGGGCCGCAGGACGCCAACCACATCGCCGCGATTCTGGTCGGGGCACCGTCGCTGGGCGGTAAGCCGGTTGGCAAAAACCGCTTTTACGGCGCTAACGATCCACGTCGCAACACGGGCTTGTCACTGGGTTACTGAGGGGCGTAAAAAGGGGGCGGGCATACGTCCGCCCCTGTCTCAAGGACTGATCAAGGAAGGCTCATCATGACCACCGCATTACTGATCATCGACGTCCAGCGCGCCCTCTGCTCGGGCGAATATCAGTGTCATGACATTCATCGCGTGATCGAAACCATCAACGGTTTAAGCGCCCGGGCGCGCAAGGCTGGCGTGCCGGTGGTGCTGATTCAGCATGAAGAAAAGGACAGCCCGTTGGCCCATGGCGCCGAAGGCTGGCAATTGGCCGAAGGGCTTGTGATATCGCCTCACGACTTGCGCGTACGCAAGACCACGCCGGATTCGTTCTACCAGACAGACCTGCGCAAACTGCTGCCGAGCGAGGATTTCGAAAAACTGGTCATCTGCGGCCTGCAAACCGATTACTGCGTCAACGCCACCGTGCGTCAGGCCCATCAACTGGGTTATGACGTGGTGCTTGTGGCCGACGCGCATTCCACTGTCGACAACGGCAATATGAGCGCCGAAGACATCATCGTCGAACACAACAAGGATCTGGCGCACCTGACTGGCTCCGTGGCGCGTATTGACGTCAAACCCGCAGCCGACATCGCGTTCTGAAGCGTACACAAAACCTTGTGGGAGCGAGCCTGCTCGCGAAGGCAGTGTGTCAGTCGACATTGATAGTGGCTGATCCACCGCTTTCGCGAGCAGGCTCGCTCCCACAGTGATTGCGAAACCCTGATTGCTATGTACATCAGGGATTTCCGCTGGCAGCACTGGCATACTGCGCGCCATCCGAAGAATGGAATCTCTCGATGTTCGCGATCTCCCTGCGTCACGCCTTGCTGCTGACCGCCCTTGCGTTTGCCTCTGTTACCCACGCCAGCAGTTTCGATTGCGCCAGCGCTGCCAGCAAAACTGAAAAAGCCATTTGCGCCGATCCGGATCTTTCGCAGCTTGATGAGCATCTTGCAGAGCGTTGGCGCTCGACCCTCGCCAATGTCCCCGATCCCAAGGCACTCAAGACCGATCAACGGCAATGGTTGAAAAGTCGTAACGCCTGTGGCGCCCTGACGGCTTGCTTGCGCCGCCAGTATCTGATGCGTCTGGCCGAACTGGAGCACGCTACTCAGCCCTTCAGTTGGGACGCGACGTGGCAGCTCATTCCTCCGAGTACTTCAACGGCGGCAACGGTGACAACGCACCGTCGCGATTCAGCGCACATCACTTTTGATATTGCAGCGGGCGAGGGTGCCAACTCGGGAAATCTTGATGGCGTCGCCGTATTTGAAGGCAAAGAAGCGCATTACGCCGAAGGTGAGTGCGCGTTGACTTTCACCCCCATCAATGGCGTTCTGAATATCTCGCAAGTCGGCGCAGATGCCGATTGCGGTGGCGGAATGGGCGTGTATTACGCCGGCACTTATGTCGCCTCGGAACAACCGTTGACGCTTGATTACGACATGCTCAGCCTTGGCTTGGCGCGAACGCCAGAGGAAAACCAGGCCCTGCATGGATTGCTCAAGGACGATTATGAAAGGCTCGTTGAGCTTTCGGGCACCTTGCAAGTCGGCGATCCCTCAGCCGACGTGCCGGGCAGTCAGGTCGTGGAAATGTGGATGCGTGGCCTGGGGGGCACCGGCATCATCATGAGCACAACCGACCAGCGTTTCTGGATCATCCTGCTGACCTACGATGGGCAAGGTCATCAGCGGGCGCGCTATTACACCAACGCAGCGAAATGGAAAGGACGTCTGCCCGATGTTCTGCAAGCCTGGTACCAACGCACAAATGGAAATCGCTCGATCCCTCTGGATTCCATGCCCTGATTCCAGACCGCTCAAGTCGCAAACAAAACCCCACGAATCCCACCCACCCGCGGCGCCACCACCACGCCCTCCAGCACCATGCGCGTAATCGTCTGCGCCGCCGTTTGATAATCCTCATCCTGCGGCACTTCGCGCCCCATGATCTGGCCCATCTGCCAGCCAATGTTGGTGTACGTGCGCGTCGCCGACCAGATGAACAGCATCAAATGCTCAGGATCCACCGGCGCCAGCAAACCGCGTTCTATCCAGCTGCGTAAACATTCAACGTTGCGCCGTGCTTCGGCCTGCAACAGATCGCGGCACTCATCCGGCAACTGTCGACCGCCCAGCAGCAATTCGCCGCTGAACACCTTGGCAATCGCCGGCTGCTCGCGAGCAATACGAATCCGCGCGGCAACGTAAGCACGCAGCCCGGTCAGCGGATCATCACTTTCACGCAGCATTGCCGAGGCCTCCAGCAGCGGTTCGACAAATCCCAGCAGCACTTTGCCGTAGAGGTTTTCCTTGCTCTGGAAGTAGTAATACAGATTGGCTTTGGGCAGCCCGGCACGCGCCGCGATATCGCGGGTCTGGGTGGCGTCGAAGCCGTTGGCGGCAAATTCTTCGCTGGCGGCGGCGAGGATCAATTGCTCGTTGCGGACGCGGATGGCGCTCATGGACACACAGGTTGGGTGGATGGCATGGAAAAGTTCTGGCGATTTCGGTTTCGCAATATACAAAACTATATAGCGATGAGGCCAGCACACTCGAAGGGCAGCGCTATGCTGTTTCGATCATTGATTGGACACGGAGCAGAAACATGACCCTTCAGGCAGTGCGAGCGGACGCGACACATCTGGATGCGGTGGCGCCGTTGTTCGACGCTTATCGAGGCTTTTACCAGCAACCATCGAACCTTGTGCAATCGCGGGCCTTCATCGCTGAACGCATGGCTGCCAGCGAATCGGCGATTTTTCTCGCGCAGGATGAACACGGCGAAGCGCTGGGTTTCGTGCAGTTGTATCCGACGTTCTCGTCCATCGATGCCCACCGCACCTGGCTGCTCAGCGATCTGTTCACCACGCCCGCCGCACGTGGGCGTGGCGTTGGCCGACTGTTGATGAACACGGCGCGTGATTTTGCCGTGGCGAGCGGTGCGAAGGGGCTGGTGCTCGAGACCGCTACCGACAACCTTACGGCGCAAGGCTTGTACGAATCCCTCGGTTACGTGCGTGACAGCGGTTATTACACCTACATCCTCGACTTGCGGCAGGGCTGAGCAAGTTTTTTTGCCGATTTCCCCAATTCAGGCTTTCGCCCGAGGTCTGCTCTCTCTAGAATCCGCCCGGCCTTCGCAATGAAGGCTCAATGCCATCATTTGGTCTTGTACACATAGGGACGGACATCATGCAATTCGGGAAAATTCTGGCGCTGGGGTTGGTACTCGCGCTGGGCGGTTGTGCCAGTTTCACTAAAGACGAAGTAGCGCCGGTCACCATGCCGTCGATGGCCAACTATGCCAACAAGCCAAACGTCTACGTGGATTTCGATTTTTATCAGGGCGAACCGAAAAGCGGCTCCGCCGTGGAAGTGCCGCAAGCGCGCGATCAACTGAAACCACAGCTGCAAAAAATTCTTACCGATTCGGGCCTGTTCGGCCGTGTCACCCTGGATGAGTTCCAGAAACAGCCGGGCGACTACAGCCTGCGTCTGAAAATGTACAACCATCCGCCGAATGCAGGTTCCATGGTGCTCGCCTTCATCAGCGGCTTCAGCATGATGGTGATCCCGGCGTATGGCACCGATCAGTACACCTTGAGCCTGGAAGGCATGGATGGCCAAGGTCAGGCCCTGACCACCGCGAGCAATCACGATGCGATCGGTACCTGGATCGGTATCTGGTTCATCCCGCTGATGGCCAACACACCTAAAGACGCGGTGAATGACACGTTCACCCGTCAGGTCAACGCGCTGCTCAAGCAGATGGTTGATAGCAAAAACCTGAAGTACTCGGCACTCGAAACCGGTATTCCACGGGCCTGAAGCGAAAAAAAAGAGCCGCAATTGCGGCTCTTTTTTTGCCCTTATTTCAGGGCTTGAATGAACTGCGGATCGCTGTACAGTTCTTTCAGCAAGTCACGCACCATCGGGTTGTAAGCGTTGACCGCGTTCGGAATCGCAATGAAGCCGAAGAAGCTGCTGCTCCACTGGCTGCTGACATTCTTGGTCGCGTCGTACACCACATCGTTGCCGTTGAGCAGGGTGAAACGAGCAGCCAGTTTGCCGTCGCCCGTGCCCATGCCGGCGGACAGTTCGTTTTTCACCACCAGCACTTTCAACTGACGCTGCGCCTGTGGATCGAGCAGACCAGCCTTGCGCAGTTCTTCAGTGATCGCGTCCTGAATATGCGCCGGGATGCTGCCGGACGGCGAGCGAACCGGGTTGGCGCGAACCACCAACGAACCTTCACCGGATTCGGCGGTGACCTGAGGATTGCTGATCGCGTGCAGTGGCGGGGTTTGCTTGAGCTTCTGCACGTTCTCGAAGCTTGGCTCGTAACGGGTCATGGTCATGCCACAGCCTTGCAGGAGCAGGGCCAGCATCGGGATCAACAACAGCGACTTCTTCACGGCAGTTCCTTGCGTGGGAATAGAGGAGGGCGCGAATTATGGGCAGAGTGCCATCATTGAGCAACCTCGTTCGTTTGCGCGTTGAGCAATCGCTCGATCTGCGCCAATTCCCAAGTACTGAGCAAACTCACCGGATCGGTACCATAACGCTGCCAACTGCCCAGCGTGCCTTGCTGCCCATCGCCATTGCGGGCGAATTCACAGTGATGTAACCGGCTGCCTTCAAAATCCAGCAGCAGGTGCCAGCCCTCGATATCGACCGCGACCCGTCCCGCCTCGTCAGGCATCTCGCAGACTTTGAAAGTGAGGACACCCAGCGCGGCTTCACGCAAACGCTGGCACACCTCGCGGGCGCTCAGAAAGGCAGACATATTCAACTCAATGGATACAGGAACGCGCCAGCATAAAGCCCGGGTCGACAAGTGTCAGCGTTCACTGGCCCGATCCCGGACAATTCCGTAACATCCGCAACCCTCTTTTCTCCGAACACCTGCAGTCGCGCTCGACGGCTGCTCAATCAGGTAAGCCATGAAACCGATTCGTCTGCGCGCCGATGTCCTGGCCGGACTCACCACCTCGTTTGCCCTGTTGCCCGAATGCATTGCGTTCGCGCTGGTGGCGCACCTCAATCCGCTGATGGGCCTGTATGGCGCCTTCATCATTTGTACACTGACGGCGTTGTTCGGCGGCCGGCCGGGCATGGTCTCCGGCGCGGCGGGTTCGATGGCCGTGGTCATCGTCGCGCTGGTGGTGCAGCACGGCGTGCAGTATTTGCTGGCGACGGTGTTGCTCGGCGGTCTGATCATGATGGCGTTCGGGCTGTTGCGCCTGGGCAAACTGGTGCGCATGGTGCCGCATCCGGTGATGCTCGGCTTCGTCAACGGTCTGGCGATCATCATTGCTTTGGCGCAACTGGAGCATTTCAAGAGCGGTGAGGACTGGCTCAGCGGTACGCCGTTGTACCTGATGACCGGGCTGGTGCTGCTGACCATGGCCATCGTTTACCTCTTGCCGCGCCTGACAAAAGCGGTGCCACCGGCGCTGGTGGCGATCCTTGGCGTCGGCCTGCTGGTCTACCTGTTCGGCCTGCCGACCCGCACCCTTGGCGACATGGCGCACATCGCCGGTGGCTTGCCGACCTTCGCCTTGCCGGACATTCCGTGGAATCTTGAAACCCTGCGCATCATTGCGCCTTACGCGATTCTGATGGCGCTGGTCGGTCTGCTGGAAACCCTGCTGACGTTGAACCTCACCGACGAAATCACCGAAACCCGTGGCTATCCGGATCGCGAGTGCGTGGCGCTCGGTGCGGCCAATATGGTCTCGGGGGCGTTCGGCGGCATGGGCGGGTGCGCGATGATCGGCCAGACCGTGATCAACCTCAGTTCCGGCGGGCGCGGGCGCTTGTCCGGTGTGGTCGCTGGCGTGCTGATTCTGTTGTTCATTCTGTTTCTGTCGCCGCTGATCGAGCGTATTCCGTTGGCGGCGCTGGTGGGTGTGATGTTTGTGGTGTCGCAGCAGACTTTTGCCTGGGCGTCGTTGCGGGTGGTGAACAAAGTGCCGCTCAATGATGTGCTGGTGATCATTGCGGTGACCACTATCACGGTGTTCACTGATCTGGCCACTGCGGTGCTGTGCGGCATCATTATCGCTGCGCTTAACTTTGCCTGGCAGCAGGCGCGTGAGCTGTATGCCGATGAGCATCTGGAGGCTGACGGCAGTAAGCTTTATCGTTTGCATGGCACGTTGTTTTTTGCCTCGACTGCGCCGTTTCTCAATCAGTTCGATCCGGCTAATGATCCGGCTCGGGTGACTTTGGATTGTCGGCATTTGAGTTTTGTTGATTATTCGGCGATTGCGGCGTTGAAGACTTTGCGCGAGCGATATGCCAAGGCGGGTAAGCATTTGCAGGTGTTTCATTTGTCTGAGCGGTGCAAGAAATTGTTGAAGCGGGCGGGTGAGGAGGATCACTGATTATCTGGCTGACCGGGTATATATCCGTTGCTGCGGGTGTTGCGGATTAGGGTTCCTCCCCTCCGGGATCGATCCGGGCGCAGCGCCTACGGTTTGCTTCGCTGCACCTCCTCTCGCTGTGTTTGGCTTCGCCAAACGGTCGCTGCGCTCCCACCCCCCGGATGAATCCCTCCACTCAGCCTTCCGACGTCGCCCGTGGATCAAGATCAAGAGCGGCAGCCGAGCTAACGCTCATCCTGTTGAGTGGGGCGGCTTTGCCGCTTGGGTTGTACGCACGTTAAAACTGTGGGAGCGAGCCTGCTCGCGAAGGCGGCCTGTCAGCCGACCAATCTCTTGCTGATGTACCCGATCCAACTGTGGGAGCGAGCCTGCTCGCGAAGGCGGCCTGCCAGCCGACCAATCTCTTGCTGATGTACCCGATCCAACTGTAGGAGTGAGCCTGCTCGCGATAGCGGTGTGTCACTCAAAAATGCTTTGAATGACACACCGCTATCGCGAGCAGGTCAGCTCCAACAGGTTTTGTGTGGCCGGATTCAGATGGCGGGGAAGTCAATATCGGTCAGCGCCGCGTTATTCAGGTAGTTGGTCAGGCTCTGCACGGCCACCAGTGCAATCACTTCAATAATCTTCACATCGTCGATACCGGCAGTGCGGGCGGCGGTGATCTGTTCGTCACTCAAATGGCCGCGGCTTTCGGTCAACTGACGGGCGAGGCTGGCGTAGGCGTTGAGTTCGCCTTGGCGGGCGGCGACGATGTCTTGCGCCGAGAGCCCGGCCTTGCCGGCAAACAAGGTGTGCGCTGCGAGGCAATAGTCGCAACCGTTGACCTGTGAGGTGGCGAGGTATACCGCTTCTTTTTCCTGGGCGCTCAGCGAGGTTTTGCCGAGGATTGCCGAGGCTTGTACGTAGGTTTCGAGGGCTACCGGCGCTTTGGCCAGGGTGGTGAAGACGTTGGGCAGGAAACCTATTTTCTTTTTCACGCCTTCCAGCACTGGGCGGCTGGCGTCGGCGGCGTTTTCGAGGCTGATAGCGTGGATGCGGCTCATGGTGATTCTCCGAAAATCCGGTGCGAAGTGCGCCGGGGATGGAGGTCATGTTATTGAGTGAGGCTGGTGGATTGGCGGCAAATCGTCGAGGATATGCGGCAGATCGTCCAGATATGCTCTTGGAGTCGTCCATGGATCGCCTTTCAACATTGCTCAGCCATTTCGGCGTGTCTGCCGGGACTTTTCACAGCGGCGCGTTTTGCGGCGTCGCGGTTCATGAAAATGAGCCGGTCGGCCATGTGCATTTGTTGCAGGCCGGTGAGTTGCTGCTCAAACCGGGCAGCGAACGCGAGATTCGCCTCAGTGAGCCGTCGCTGATCTTCTTCCCCAGACCCTACGCCCACCGCATGTTTGCCGACGAAGCCATGGACACTCAGGTGGTTTGCGCAACGCTGACGTTTGACGGCGGTTCCGGTAATGCACTGGCGGCGGCGCTGCCGGATTATCTGGTGCTGAAACTGACGGACATCCCCGAGCTGGGCAACACCGTGGAATGGCTGTTCAAGGAAGCGTTCGAAGGTCATTGCGGGCGCGTGGCGGTGATGGATCGCCTGTTCGAACTGCTGGTGATTCTGTTGCTGCGGCACCTGATCAGCAGTCGAGAGCAACAACCGGGGATGATCGCCGGGCTGGCCGATCCACGTCTGTCGCGCGCCTTGAACCTGATGCACGAGCAACCGCAAAAGCCATGGAGCGTGGCGGATCTGGCCGCTGTCGCCAACCTGTCCCGCGCCGGGTTCGCCGAGCAGTTTCGCCGCGTTGTCGGGCAGACACCGGCCGATTATCTGCTGAGCTGGCGGGTCAGTCTGGCGCAGAAACGTTTGCGTGAAGGCAAACCGATTGCGCTGATCGCCGAGGAGGTCGGTTATGAAAGTCCTTCGGCGCTGGCCCGGGCGTTTCGGCGCAAGACCGGGCTCAGTCCGCGGGAGTGGAAGGCGGGGGCCTGAAAGTCATTTGGCGAATTTCTTCGCCCCGGCCACACACAGGATTACGCCCAACGTCACGGCAAGCATGCCAAGGCTGACCTGTTCATGCAGCAGCGTCGCCGCCAGCGCCAAGCCGAAAAACGGTTGCAGTAATTGCAACTGACCGACCGCGGCAATCCCGCCCTGGGCCAGGCCGCGATACCAGAACACAAAACCGATCAGCATGCTGAACAGCGACACATAGCCCAGACATAACCACGCCGACAGACTGATCGTGCTGAACGAGGCGGGCGCCAGCCACAGACTCAGAATCGTCATCACCGGCAGCGACAGCAGCAGAGCCCAGCAAATCACCTGCCAGCCGCCGAGGGTGCGCGACAGTTTCGCGCCTTCGGCATAACCGAGGCCGCAGGCCAGAATCGCCGCCAGCATCAGTAGGTCACCGGTGGGCGAGGCCGTCAGCCCTTGCGCGAGGGCGAAGCCGACCACCAGCGCGCTGCCTAGAATCGAGAACAGCCAGAACACCGGTCGTGGCCGCTCACCGCCGCGCAGCACAGCAAAAATCGCTGTGGCCAGTGGCAGCAATCCGACAAACACAATCGAATGCGCCGACGTCACGTGTTGCAGCGCAAGGGCGGTCAGCAGCGGGAAGCCGAGCACCACGCCCATCGCGACGATAAACAGCGACAACCACTGATTACGCGCCGGGCGCCGTTCGCGAAACAGCCACAGCAGCGCCACCGCCAATACCCCGGCGATGGCGGCGCGGACCACGGTGAGAAACACCGGATCGAACTCCAGCACTGCCAGACGCGTGGCCGGCAGCGAACCGCTGAAGATCACCACGCCGATAAAACCGTTGATCCAGCCACTGGTTTTTTCCAGTGCCGGGGTCGTCAGATTCGAAGTCCGTTCCATAGCAGATCACGCTCAGAAGTGGGTTGCGTTGCGGTCATGCTAGAGCCGAGAATCAGCACAATCAAAGAATTGTCATGGATACATCCGGCATGCCACGTTCGCGCTACAAGACAATCGTCGATGCCTATGCGGCGGACATTCGCTCGGGGACGTTGCCGCCAGGTACGCGGCTGCCAACTCACCGGCAACTGGCTGCTGAGGAAGGGCTGGCGCTGGTCACGGCTTCGCGGGTGTACGCGGAGCTGGAGGCCATGGGCCTGGTCAGCGGCGAGACCGGCCGTGGCACGTTTGTCCGTGAAACCTCGCTGTCGCCGGGGCAGGGCATCGATCAGAAAGACGTGGCGGTCGGCATGATCGACCTCAATTTCAATTACCCGTCGCTGCCCGGTCAGGCCGATTTGTTGCGCAGCGCGTTGCGGCAATTGGCATTGTCGGGCGATCTGGAAGCGTTGCTGCGTTATCAGCCGCACGCCGGTCGTGCCCACGAGCGCGCGTCAGTCGCTCGGCATCTGCTGACGCGCGGCGTGCAGGTCGAGGCCGAGCAGGTGCTGATCGTCAACGGCGCCCAGCAAGGCCTGGCGGTGACGCTGATGGCGCTGCTCAAACCCGGCGATGTGATTGCCGCCGACGCGCTGACCTATTCCGGCTTCAAGGTGTTAGCCGAAGCGCTGCATCTGGAAGTCGTGGCGATTCCGTCCAGTGATCAGGGGCCGGATCTCGCAGCGCTGGACAAACTCTGCCGCAGCCGCTCGGTGCGTGCCGTGTACAGTATGCCGACCTTGCACAATCCACTGGGTTGGGTGATGCCCTTGGCGCAACGGGAGCAGTTGGTGGCGATTGCCCGTCGGCATGATCTGACGATCATCGAAGACGCGGCCTACGCGTTTCTGGTGGAAAACCCACCTCCGGCGCTGGTCGATCTGGCGCCGGAGCGCACGGTGTACGTCTCGGGCCTGTCGAAAAACATCGCCACAGGACTGCGCGTTGGTTTCATCGCCGCCCCGACCGACGTGGTGCCTGCACTGGAGCGCATCATTCGCGCCACCACCTGGAACACGCCGGGCGTCATGACCGCCATCGCCTGTGGCTGGCTCGACGACGGCACGGTAACGCTGCTGGAAGAACAGAAGCGCAACGACGCAAAAGCGCGGCAAGCGCTGGCGACCGAGGTGTTGAAAGGACTGCCGAGCATTGGCCATCCAGCGTCGTATTTCTTGTGGCTGCCGCTGCCGGAAGACGTGCGCGCCGATCAGATTGTCGTCGAGCTGATGCACGAGCAGATTTCCGTCACCACCGCCGAGCCGTTTTCGGTGTCCGGGCATGCGCCGCATGCGATTCGCCTGGCGCTGGGTTCGGTAGAGATGGATGTGTTGCGTCAAGCATTGATGACCGTCAGGAAGATCATTGCGGCTTACCTGTAAACTCCGCCGCTGTGAACCATTACGGTGGCGAGAGAGCAAGCGCCTTCGCCACAAAGTGCTAATCTTGCGCCGCCGTTTTATGCAGAGCCCGACATCACGATGAAAAACACCGCGTCACTCGCCCTGGCCTTGATCCTCACCGCAGGCCTGTTCACTGCTTCCGCCAATGCCGCTGGCGACCCCGAAGCCGGCGCAAAAATCTTCCCGCGTCTGTGTGGCGGTTGCCATCAGGTCGGCGAATCGGCCCGTCCGGGATTCGGCCCACAACTCAACGGCATCATCGGCCGAGCTGCCGGTACGTCGGCCAACTACGTGTATTCCGATGCGATGAAGAACTCGGGCCTGACCTGGGACCGCAAAACGCTCACGGCGTATCTGGAAGATCCGAAAGGTGTTGTGCCCGGTACGCGGATGATTTTCTGGGGGCTGAGTGACCAAGAGAAAGTTGAAAACCTATTGGCGTATTTGCAGAGCTTTTCTGCGAACGGCAGCCCTGTTGAAGCTTCCATCCAGATGGATCCGAGCGCTCTGCAGAAGCAGTAAATTGGCGCTCGTTTTACCGTACCGGGACAACCTCGTTAAATGACGGTGACCTGGAGAACCGTGGTAGCGCCTTCTTTTCCCTCATCGCTGACAAACACCGAGACAGGGGTCGTAGTCTTTACTTTTCCCGTGACTTCCAGGAAGTAATTGCCATTTTCAGTGGTTATTCGGGTTTCAACAAAGCGAGCCCCGTTACTGTCTTTCGCGCTAGAGCTGGCGTTTAGGTTACCGCTCGAGTTCTCGATTTTCAGGGTTAACGTTTCAGCCTGCTTTATCCCCTGAACAGTTCCGGGAGCGACGCCGTAGAGCGTAGGGGGCTTATTGGTGGATCTGCACTTTTCCAGTTCGCTTGGATTGAAGTTCGCTGCGGCAGCGTTTATGTCATCGATCCATTCTTTTAGGGTTATCAGATTGGCCAGGATCTCTGCCTGCTTTTGTTGATCGGTGGTGGAGACTGTTTTATTGCCAAGGAGGCGTAACTGGGTGGCACCCGCAGTGGCTTGCGCGCTGAGCGTCTGAGTGGAGGGAGCCGGTACGGGTTTTGTCGCTGCAAGGCTGGAGGAGAGCAGATCATATGTCTGCTTTGGGCTCAATTGAAGGTTGGAACGGCGGATATTGGTCGTCGTGACGACACGAGAAACATTCGACGTATAGTGAATTTCGTTGGCATTGATTTTGTTGAGGGCTTCTTCGAAAGCCGGACGGATATAGGTCGCGACAGTGGGGCTTGTATTTTCAAGCCGGGCCATGGCTTTGCGCCCCCTGTCCGCTCCAGGCATGGTGTAGGCCGTGTCGATACACGCCAGTGTCGCGGCGCCATTGAGAAGAATGCTCGCAACGCTCTCGTTGTATAACGCCTGTTGAAATCCGTAAATCGCGCCGCTGCCGGTGGCCAGTGCGGCTATTTGATGGGGGGCTCCGCCAGTAAGAACCTTGTAAGCGCCAAAACCCAGTGTTCCGGCAAGCGCCGTGGTTGCGTACAAGTTGGCATTGCTGAGGGCATTGGCTTCGTCGGTCAGTTCTTGTTGTTTTTTTACGGAGAAATCCCGAGCGCTTAGGGGGGTTTGCTTATCTTGCGTCGGGTCGATGAAGGGCGAGTAATAGGCACAGGAACTAAGCAAGCCACAAACAATTAGAATAAGTGAACGTCCCATGTCTTGGACTCCTGCCTGGATTGTCCAAGGAAAATAGACGCTGCCTTCAGGAATGCAAGCAGATGGCCATCAAGTTGGCGTAATAAGCAGGTTCTTACCGGATTGGTCAGCGTTGACCGCAAACCACTGCATGATCAAGTCACAAGCCAGGTGCGAAGCTGCTGAAGGCTGCAAGCACAAAGCATAAACGCCCCCAGTCTTCAGCGGCTCCCCAAACGGCACTACTAACACCCCACGCTCGATCGACTCTGCCGCCAGCGTCATGTCCGTCACTGCCACGCCCAATCCCCGCGCCGCTGCGTCCAGCGCCAATTCATCAAGGTTGAATGGAATGTGCCGGTAATCCTCCAGCGGCTTTCCCTCATTCGCCGCCAGCCATTCAATCCACGCCTGACGATCGGCCGAGCGATGCAGTAACGGGAAGCGCAGCAACTCGTCGACCGAGCGCGGCGCCCCGGCGAGGGTGGGGGAGCACACTGGCACCAGAGCTTCTTCGAACAGCGTCAGGCAATCCGGATCGCTCGACGCATGCGGCAAGTAAAGAATGTAGGCGTCACTGTCATTGCCCGGCTCAACCACTTCAGTGGCGACGGTTTCTATAGCCAGCGAAATCTCGGGATAAGTCAGATAGAAGTCGCTGAGTTTCGGCAGCAACCAGCGCACCGCCAACGATACATGCATGCGAATGCGGAACGGACGCTTCTGCGGGGCGAGGCGTTCTTCGAGGGACTTTAGTTGTTCAAGGATGCTGCGGGCGCTGGCCAACACCTGTTCGCCTTCTGCGGTCAGGTTCAGGCTGCGGCTGCTGCGGATGAACAGCGCGACATTGAAGTGGTTTTCCAGTTGCTGGATCTGTCGGCTCACCGCGCTTTGTGTCAGGCACAGCGTTTGCGCAGCGCGGGTGAAGCTGCCGCAACGGGCGACTTCTACCAGTGCCTGCAGGGCTTGCAGCGAGGGGACGTGGCGAATTTTATCCATGCGCTTTCAGAATGGCTCGATGATTTTATAGCGTTGGCCGGTGTGCAGAAGACCTTATAGATTCTAGCTCGGGCGGTGATCTTCTTAGGTCGTTCATGCGATTCACGCATGGTGGTCGTTCAGAAGCAAGCCGCAGAACGACAGTCGAATGAGGTGAGGCATGGAAAACGTATGTGGCTGGATCGCGCAGGCCGGCAGTTCGCCGGAACGTGGTCGCTTGAGCGGGGCGCAAAAAGCCGATTGGCTGGTGATCGGCGCGGGGATCACCGGACTCAGTGCCGCACATGCCCTTGCCGATCTGCACCCGCAGGCGCGCATCGTGGTGGTCGATCGACAGCGTGCGGCGCACGGCGCTTCGGCACGCAATTCGGGATTCGTCGTGGCCCATGAGCATCCGGCGCACAGCGAGTTGATCGGTGCGCCGGGTTTTGCCGGGTTTGAAGTCGACACAACGATTTCCCGCGCGGCCAGCGAAGAGGTTCGGCAACGAATCGCCCGCCATGGCATCGACTGCGATTTTCGCGACAGCGGGTATTACTTTGCCGTCAACGACCGCGCCAAACTCGAGCATGTCGACGCCAAACTGGCCACCCTGCGTGCCCTCGGCGCTCGCGCGGAGTTTGTCCAAGGCACGGCGCTGGCGCAAAAGCTCGGCACACCTCACTACGCGGCGGCGATCTGGTGTGGCAACGGCAACGCCCTGTTGCAACCGGCCAGGTATGTAAAAGGTTTACTCAATGCCTTGCCCGGCAATATCACGGTTTACGAAAACACGGATATCACTGGGTTTGAGAGACTTGCGCGGGGACGACTGCGGGCCAACGCTGCGCAAGGCAGCATCGAAGCCCAGCGGATTCTGGTGTGCCTCAACGCTTTTATTCCGCGGGTCGGGATCGTCGACAGCGCGACATTCCCGATGGAACTCAGCGCCAGCCTCACGCGGCCGCTGACCGATCAGGAGTTCAATGCCATCGGCGCGGTAGAACCCTGGGGCGTGCTGTCGACCCGGCCGCTAGGCGCTACGGTGCGCCTGACCCCGGATCGCCGCGTGATGATCCGCAACACCGCCGAATACCGCACGCGCGATCTTTCCAGCAGCGAACTCGCAGTACGTCGTCAGCACCATGTGCGCGGCTTGCGGCGGCGCTTTCCGTTTCTTGGCGAGCACGACATTCAGTACACCTGGACCGGCCACTTGAGTGCTAGCCGCAGCGGTCAGGCGTTTTTTGACCGGGTCGAAGAGGGCGTCTTCGCCGTGGCCGGCTGCAACGGTTCGGGTGTGGCGCGCGGGACGCTATGGGGCCGGCTGCTAGCAGAACTGGCCTCGGGTGTCGACTCGCCACTGCTGGAAGCGGTGATGCAACGCGCTGAACCCGGCTGGCTACCACCGCGTCCGTTTTTCGATATCGGGGCCATGCTTCGCATGCGCGTGGAGGCGGTCAGGGCCAGAACAGAAATCTGAAATTCCGCCTATCGCACAACAACAAAAGCCACTCAATACAGGTGACAGACCATGCGCATCCACCCACTTTCCCTGGCCGTCGCAGTCGCGGCGACGTCGACGGCAGCCTTCGCCGACGAAACCGTGAACATCTCCAACTGGAACAGCTACATCGCCCCGGACACCCTGGCCAACTTCACCCAGACCACCGGCATCAAAACCACCTACGACATTCATGACAGTAACGAAGTGCTGGAATCGAAGTTGATGACCGGCAACACCGGTTATGACGTGGTCAGCCCGTCAAACCACTTTCTGTCGCGCCTGATCAAGGCCGGGGCGATCCAGAAACTCGACAGATCGCAACTGCCGAACTGGAAAAACCTTGATCCGGTCCTGATGCAAAAACTTGAGGTCAACGACCCCGGCAACCAGTACGGTTACCCGTATATGTGGGGCACCGCCGGCATCGGTTACAACGTCGAAAAGATCCGGGCGATCTTCGGCAACACCGATGTCACCCGTTCGTGGAAGCTGTTGTTCGACGAAGACAACATCAAGAAACTCAGCCAGTGCGGCGTAGCGTTCATCGACAACCCGACGCAGGTGTTGCCGATTACCCTCAACTATCTGCGCCTGCCGCCGCACAGCCACGAGCCTGAAGACTACAAAAAGGTCGAGCAGGCCTTGTTGAAGATTCGCCCGTACATTCAGTACTTCCATGCCTCGAAATACATCAGTGATCTGGCCAACGGCAACGTCTGCGTGGTGATCGGATTCAACGGTGACATCGTTCAGGCTGCGGCCAGCGCCAAGGAAGCCAACAATGGCATCGACATCGCGTATTCGATCCCGGATGAAGGCACGACACTGTGGTTCGACATGCTGGTCATGCCGAAGAACGCACCCCATGCAAAGAACGGCTACGCCTACATGAACTACCTGCTTGAGCCGAAAGTGATTGCCAACATCAGCAACAGCATTCATTACGCCAACCCGAATGCTGCCGCCGGTGAATTTCTCAACCCCGACGTGAAGCAGGATTCGGCAATCTACCCGCCGAAAAGCGTGATGGAGAAGTTGTTCACGGTGGAGGAACTACCGGCGAAGATTGCGCGGCTGACGACGCGCTTGTGGACGAAGTTGAAGACCAATACCTGACCGTGAGTGTGGCAACAAGGCGCTGGCAGGGTTGAGGGATTTGCGGTATTGCTTAAGGCGTCGGCACACCGTCGCACTCAAGGAACCCACCATGAAATCTTTGCTGTTGGCAGCGCCGCTGTTGCTTGTAACCGGACTTGCCCACGCTGGCATCCCCATGCTCAACGCTACGTGCCCTGGCAAGATCGAAGTGCACGCCGATGAGGGCGGGCCGATCTACATCAATGGCAAGGAAGGCCAGTTGAAGAAATTCAACGACAACTACTTCGAAGCCAAAGGCGCGGGCGTGACCATTTCCCTGAGCATCAATCCCGACGGTTCGCCTGCGGTGTCGTACACCGGAAAGAACAGGGCCAACGGCATTTGTGAACTGAAGAAAGCCTGATCACGCCACCTGATTACGGCCCGCCGCTTTGGCTTGATAGAGCTGCTGATCGGCGCGTTTGATCAGCGCACTGTGGCTGTTGTCGGCCGGATCCGCCAGGCCGATGCCGATGCTCACCGTCACATTCCCGACCACAGGAAAATCGGCCTCGGCAACCGCCGCGCGAATTTTCTCGGCGACAACTTCCGGGGTGTCGGGCTTGGCGATTTCCGGCAACAGCACAGCGAACTCTTCGCCGCCGTAACGGGCGACGAAGTCGGTGGTGCGCAAGCTGCTCTGAATCAGTTGCGCCAACTGCTGTAGTACCTCATCCCCCACCGCATGACCGTGCGTGTCATTGATTCGCTTGAAGTGGTCGGCATCGATCAGCAGCAGGGAAAACGGGCGTCCGGTGCGGCGGAACAGCAGGGTGTATTCGGTGATTTTTTCATCGAAACGGCGACGGTTGTATACGCCGGTCAAGCCATCGTGAGTCGCCAGGCTCAACAGTTCGGCGTTGGCCTGCGTCAGCGCCGCCGTGCGTTGCGCCACGGTGGCTTCCAGCGAGGCATTGGCCTCTTGCAGTTCGCGCTCTTTACCGAGCAGCGATTGCGTCATTGCATCAATGGATTGCCCGAGCTGGGCAATTTCCCGCACCGGGTGTTGCAGCGGGAATTGCGCGCCGGGTTCTTTGTTCTGCACCTGTCGGGCGGAACGGGCGAGCTGTTCGATCGGGCGGCTCAGGTATAGCGCCAGATAGTAGGCCACCAGGCCGAACAGCACCGCTGCGACTACACCCAGGATCAACAATTTGTACATCAGCAGGCGCGCCGGTTGCAGCGCGGTTTCCAATGGCTGGCGCACGGCAATCGACCACGAGAGCGCCGTACTCGATGGCGTCGGTACGGTGACCATGCTGGTGAGGAAGCCGTTACCCGCCGTCCAACCGTGCAACTTCGAATCAGTCGCCGCCAGTTGCTGGCCCATCAGTGCTTCGGGATAGAGAATCTTGCCATCGTGATCGATGATCAGCGCCTCGATATCCGGCATTGAGTTCTTATGCGAAAACGCCGCCGACTCGACAATGCGCGTCACCCAACTCCAGTGCGCATGGGCACCCAGTACGCCGATCACCTTACCGTCGGCGTTGTGGATCGGCGCGGCGAAATCGATGAAACGCAGCGGTTCACCGTTCGGCAGCCCCGGCAGCATTTTCGCCAGCAGCACTGCTTCATGAGGGTCGCCGGTGTACTCACTGCGTAACCCAGCCTGGAACCACGGCCGTTGTTGCACCGATAGGCCGACCAGCAAGTCGTTCACCGCTTGACGTACCTTGCCCTCGGCGTCGGTGACGCCCATCCACGCATACTCGGTGCGCGCCTGGGTACGCAGCTGCATCGATTTGAGAATGGCCGGGTTGTCCAGATCGCCACGCTCCAGATGCGGCGCGCGGCTGAGCAGATAAACCTCCAACTGGCGTTCGCGCAGTTGTTCACCCAGCAACGATGCCGCCGAGCGCGCCGTGTTGAGCAGCGCATTACCGCTGGCCTGCTTCATTTGTTCAGTGGCGATGTGACCCACATAGAAGCCCACGCTGAGCAGCGTCAGCAGAGATAAACCGGCAAACCAAAGGGTGAGGTGGCTACGCAGACTGGCTTTGAGCATGGGCAGGCGAGGTCTGTTTTGGAGTTGTGGCCGCATGGTATGCGCAATCGGCGGTGGGTGGCCAGTCGGGGAATGGATGGTAGCGGGCAGGAAAAAGCCCGGCTGATCAGGCCGGGCTTTTTCTTGGGATTGCGGTGAAACCGTTGAGTTATGCGACGCGGCGTTCGATCAGACGATCGGAACCGCCTTCGGCAACGCGGCGTTCGAGCAGACGATCGGAACCACCTTCGGCAACGCGGCGTTCGAGCAGACGATCGGAACCGCCTTCGGCCTTCGGCAACTCGGCGTTCGAGCAGACGATCGGAACCGCCTTCGGCAACGCGGCGTTCGAGCAGACGATCAGAACCGCCTTCGGCAACGCGGCGTTCGAGCAGACGATCAGAACCGCCCTCAGCAACACGACTTTCAATCAACTTGTCCGAGCCGCCTTCAGCGACTTGGGTATGTGCCGGGCTGGCGGCAAAAGCGTTAATGGCAAAAACCGAAAAAGCGATGCTGAGAAGGGTCTGGCGTTTCATGATCGTGTGCTCCGGGGTGTTGTTGGTTGGTCTGGAGCCGATGTTACGCCGTGGAGTTTTTATGAGAACTTCATTGACGTGATGGTGAACATCGACCGCAATGATGGTTCACCATTCCCTGTAGGAGCTGCCGCAGGCTGCGATCCTTTGATCTTTCTCAGCGCGACTTCGCCGCCCGAACACACAGCTCACCGGTCGCCCGCGTCAAAGCCAGCTCATGCAGCGCATCGTGGGTCAGGCCACTGCGCGCCTTGGCCAGCCACACTGGGCAATTCGCATTATGGCGATACGGCGCAAAATCGGCGTATTGCTGCAACAGCCGGATTTGCAATTCATCCAGACGCGGGCGGATCTGCTTGCCCAGGTCGGGGCGCGGAGTGTCCGGCGCGGCACCCGCCGCTTGCCATTGCGCGAGCAAACCGTACTGCACCAGTTTATTTGCCTCCATTTGCGCAGCAATCAGTTGCGCCACCTCTTCAGCGTCAAGCTTGCGCTCGGCGGCCAGCGTTCGGGCATTGTCGATGACCTGCGCCTCACGCGGGCTGTCCTGAATCGGCTTGCCACTGTCCCATTTGGTCAGCGCGACGAGGTCGCCGATGTTCAGGCGTTCGTTGAGTGTTTCCAGCAACGGCTTCAACGTTTCGCCGGGCGCGGCGGCGTGAGCGCTGGTGGCGAGCAGGGCGAGTAGGCTGGCGGTCAACAGATTGGCAACGTGCGGCATGAACAGAGCCTCAATGAGAGCAATGGAAGTGGGCAGTTGTTTACCACAGCGCTGAACCGACACCTATAGGTCCGTGCCAATTACACAGGCGTAAGCACCGGCAATAAACACCGATTTGAAATGTTAATTGCGCCCCGCGTGCAACTCGCCGAAGCTATCCTCCATCAGCCCTCCCGCCGTTCGAGATGGACCTCTATTCAATGCAAGCCGCCGCCCAACGCCCACTCTGGCACACCTACCTGCTGTTCCTCGCGCCAATGGTGCTGTCCAATTTTCTGCAATCGATGTCGGGCACGGTCAACAGCATCTACATCGGCCAGATGCTCGGCACCCAGGCGCTGGCGGCGGTGTCGGGGATGTTTCCCATCGTGTTCTTTTTTATCGCGCTGGTGATCGGCCTTGGCGCAGGCGCCGGTGTGTTGATCGGTCAGGCGTGGGGCGCGCGTGAGCCGCACATGGTCAAGGCGATTGCCGGGGCGACGCTGTTGCTGGGCGTATTGATCGGTCTGGTCGCTGCGGTGTTGGGCAGCGTATTCGCGCGGCAGGCGTTGGCGGGGTTGGGGACGCCGGCGGATGTGCTCGACGATGCGGTGGCGTATGCCCATGTGATGATGTGGATCTTGCCGTCGCTGCTGGTGTTCGTGTTGTTCACGCAACTGTTGCGCGGGGTCAGCGATACGCTGACGCCGTTGCTGGCGCTGGTGGTGTCGACCTGCGTCGGGCTGGCCCTGACGCCGGCGCTGATTCGCGGCTGGTTCGGTTTGCCGCAACTGGGCATTCAGAGTGCGGCGTACGCGGGGCTGGCCGGTAACCTGGCAGCGATGGCGTGGCTGGCGTGGCGCCTGATCAGCAAGGGGCACCCACTGGCGCCAGACCGCGAGTTCTTCGCCGCGCTACGTCTCGACGGGGTGATTCTCGGTAAGGTGTTGCGCATCGGCCTGCCGACCGGCGTGCAGATGATTGTGCTGTCGCTGTCGGAGCTGGTGATTCTGGCGCTGGTCAACCAGCACGGCTCGCAAGCGACGGCGGCGTATGGCGCAGTGACGCAGATCGTCAATTATGTGCAGTTCCCGGCGTTGTCGATTGCGATCACCGCGTCGATTCTCGGTGCACAGGCCATCGGCGCCGGGCGACTCGAACGCATGGGGCCGATTCTGCGCACCGGGCTGTTGATCAACGTGTGCCTGACCGGCGGCTTGATCGTGCTCGGCTATCTGCTGTCGCACTGGTTGCTGGGGCTGTTCCTGACCGAGGATTCGACCCGGGCAATGGCTGAGCATCTGCTGCACATCATGCTGTGGAGCCTGTTGGTCTTTGGCTTCCAGGCCATCATCGGCGGGATCATGCGCGCCAGCGGCACAGTGTTGGTGCCGGTGATCATTGCGATCATTTGCGTTGTCGGTGTGCAACTGCCGGCGGCGTACTGGCTGGACGGCCAATATGGTTTGCAGGGCGTGTGGATGGCGTTTCCGGTGGCGTATCTGAGCATGCTGGTGTTGCAGACCCTGTATTACAAACTGGTCTGGCGGCATCAGAAGATCGAGCGTCTGGTGTAGGCGCTGGCGTAACAGTCGGATGTTTGCTTAAGTCAATCGAGGCCTTCGACGGCAAGCCCCGCCTGGAGAATCCGATGTCGATCCGATTACTGCTGGCTGCCGCGAGTTCGCTGTGCGTCGTCTGTGCCGCGCAGGCTGTCGAGTACACCCGCGTCAACACCACCGCCAGTCAGATCAGCTTCACCTACAACCAGATGGGCTCGCGGGTGTACGGCACCTTCGGCAAGTTCGAGGCGACGCTGGACTTTGACACCGACAACCTCGCCGACGCCCACACCTCGTTGCATATCGATCTCACCAGCATCGATGCCGGCAGCGAAGACGCCAACACCGAACTGGTGAAACCGGCGTGGTTCGACACTGAAAAATTCCCCGTGGCGGTGTTCGAATCCAAGCGTTTTACCCAAGATCCAAAAATCAAATATCTTTACTTGATCTACGGCCAGCTCACCCTCAAAGGCATCACCCGTGAGGTTCAGGTACCGGTGGAATTGAAACCGGACAGCGCCATCGGCGTTTTCGACGGTGAGCTGGTGCTCAACCGCGATGAGTTCGGCCTCGGCGCGGGGGAGTGGGCGGACACCGTGGTGTCCAAGGACATCGCCATCAAATTCAAAGTGGTGGCGCCGCAGCAGTGACGCCCGCTGTTGCAATCAATAGGCCCGCCAGTGCCCCGGCCCCCAGCGCCATTGGTCGCCGCCCCAGCGATAGTGCCCGGCAACCCAGTGATAACCCGGTGCCGGCATCACCGGAACGACTTCTACCAGCGGCGGAGGCCGATGCGGACGAGCCGGTTCGACGACGCAACCGGACAATGTAACGGCCACCAGCGTAGCGGCCAGCAGTGCTTTAACGGTTTTACACAGGGTGGTGTCCCCGCAAGAAGTGATGGTCAGGCTGTCGCGCATTCATCGCACCCAATGCCCTTCGACCCAGAACCAGTTTGGCCCGCGTGCCTGCCAGTGCCCGGGTTTCCAGCGCGCGCCGTACCTTACCGGTTGCCAGTGGCCGGGTATCCACACGTAACCGCGTCCTTGCCAGCGCCAATGACCTTGATCCCAGACATAACCAGGACGCGCGCCGGGCATCACTTCCATGCGCATCGGCGGTGGAGCTTGCTGAACGATCACCACCGGTTGCGCAAACACCGGGGCGCTGCTCAGCGCGGCCAGCGTCAACGGCACCAGCAGCAGGGTTTTTCGCCATTTGGACAGGGAACGCAAAACGCTCATGACAACTCCTCAAGGCCTGCGTCGAAAAGTGAACGCAGCTGCAGAATTGGATACCGGATTTGCAAAAGATCCTGTCTGAGACGGATGAAATTTTTGTCAGGGACAAGCCTGTGGGAGCGAGCCTGCTCGCGAAGGCGTCGGGTCAGTCAATTTCTATGTTGAAGGTGCTACTGCATTCGCGAGCAGGCTCGCTCCCACCTTTGATTTCATTGCCAATGCAGGCTGGCTCAGCCCGCAAGGTATGATGTCGCGGTTTTCCGCCGGAGTTCACCTGTCATGCCACGCATCACCCACTACAAATCCCCATGCCCCGAGAGCGTCAACAGCCAGATTCTGCAACTGGTCGTTGACTACCTGACCGACATCAGCGCGGTCGGTCTCGGCCCGAGCAATCTGCTGTACAACGTCTATCAGTACGCGGTTGGCTATGAGGTGCATCTGTATCTGGAAGCGTTGAATGGCGAGAAGGGCACTGACGTCGAGTTGCTGGTGGCCACCGACGAGGATGATCCTGAGCGAGTGATCGGCTTTCTGTTGTACCTGCCGGTGCAGGGCGATTGGGAAGCGTGCAGCGTCGCCTACATGGCGGTTCGCGAAGGGTATCGGCGTCAGGGTGTGGCGCGGGCGATGATCGGCGAAATGCTCGGGCGTTATCCCCACGCGGAACTGGCCTGCACGGTCGGCAAAGTCCCGTACTTCGAAGCGTTGGGCTTTGAGGTGATTGGCCAGCGTGAAACCCAGGTGTTGATGAGCACCCGGCATTACCGCAGCAACGGCCTGCGCGGATTTATCGACACCACGCCGATCTACCGGTCGCTGGAAGTGCAGCAAATCCACACCTATCTGCTGCAGAAAAACGGCAAGCGGGCGATGCTCGACGCAGAGAAACAGCGCGACCGACACCTCGACCAGACCAGCCGCCACACCGAAGAATTTGTCCGGCAGCGCCTGACGCTGCACTGATCCCACGCCGGTAAAAAGCCCTTGCTGTGCATTCCGCAGCAAGGGCTTTTTTGTGCGCGTCATTCAGCCGAGTTTGACGTTCATGGTGATGCGCGCGGTGAACACTTTTTTGCCCTCGGTATCGTGAATATCTACGTTGACGATCTTGTCGCCCTCGCTCTGCCAATCCACGCCCTCACCAATGGCCACCGCCGTTACATCAGTTTTCGCCTTGGCCAGATATTCCACGGTCATGCCTTTGGGGATCCAGCGTGCGCCGGCCGGGATCGACACGTCGGTCATCATCCCGGCGGCGAGTTCTGCGGCGTTGCACATGGCAATCGCATGCACGGTGCCGAGGTGGTTGGTGATCTCACGGCGGAACGGCACCTCCACCGTCGCCGCATTGGCGCGCAACTCGGTCACCAGTGGGTTGATGGTGCTGAAGTACGGCGCGACCTGGCAGGCCATCTGGCTGAAGGCTTGCGGACCTGCGCTGTTGAACATGCTGAGAAACTGACTCATGGAAACGCCTCGTGGAAAGTGATTTTGCAGAATGATGTTCCGTTACGGAATAATATTCTGTAACGGAACGGTATTCTGTCTGCGACAAATCTGTCAACCTGAGCGTGTTTTGTCAGGGGACACGCTGTGGCCCTTCCAACCTCTACTTTCTGGCCGTGAGCAACATGGACACCGCAGACTTACTTGAACGCAGCTACCCCGGCCGCCGTGCCGAACTCAAGCGCGATATCTTTCGCAAGGCGCTGAGCCTGTTCAACGAGCAGGGGATCGAAGCCACCACCATCGAGATGATTCGCGCCGAGTGCGACACCAGTGTCGGGGCGATCTATCACCATTTCGGCAACAAGGAGGGCTTGGTCGCGGCGTTGTTTTTCACCGCGCTGGAGGATCAGGCGAGGTTGCGCGATGCCTATCTGGAGGCGGCGAAAACCACCGAGGAAGGTGTGCAGGCGCTGGTGTTCAGCTACGTCGATTGGGTCGAACGTCAACCGCAGTGGGCGCGCTTCCAGTACCACGCGCGGTTTGCGGTGACCAAAGGTCCGTTCAAAGACGAACTGGCGGAGCGCAACAAGACCCGCAATGTGCGTCTGCGCGACTGGCTGGCGGAATCGGGGCGCGTTGCCGAACTCAAGGCGCTGCCCGCCGAACTGTTGCCGTCGTTGATCATTGGTCAGGCCGACAGTTACTGCCGCGCCTGGTTGGCCGGACGAGTGAAGGGCAGCCCGGCGGATTATCGCGAGTTGCTGGCACAAGCGGCGTGGCGCTCGATCCGCGCCGATTCGCTGTCGGACAGCTGATTTGCGCAGACAAAAAAAGAGCCTCAAAGCTCTTTGATGGGGAGGAAGTAGAGCCCTCGAGGCTCAAGATGCGCATGAAGCAAGGCGCGGGCTTGATTGGGGTTCAGAGCACCCGCGCCTACGCAGTGCTCGAAGAGCGGAGCCACTGCGTGATTCCATCCTAGGAGTGTGCAAGTGGCGGCTCAAGTACCGCCAGTCGCCCTGGCGGCGGCGCGTTCGACCATGGCCAGGATGGTCGCAAACAGTTCGTCACTGGCTTCTTGCGCGCTGATTTCACCGTTGGCGGCCGCGTGCGACAGTGCTTCGGCGGCGCCGAGCATCGCCCGCAATGCGGCCTGGCTGATCTGCCCGCCGCTGGCGTGCGGCGCCAGATCGCGGCGGCATTTTTCAAGGAAGATCGCTTCATATTCGCGCTTTATCTTTTCAAGTTCCGGGGTGCTCGCCAGCGCAGCGATGATCCCGGGGATCTCGTTGCCTTGCAGCATGACGCAATCAACGTACGCCGTGGCAATCACTGAGGCGATACCGGTCAATGTCGGTTCGCTTTGGGCGATGGCGGCGTCCATCAGCACCGTTTGTCGTGCATCGAAATCCCGATAGAGCGCCGCGAGCAATCCGGAGCGCGTGACGAAATGGTCGTACACCACTGGCTTGGTCACCCCGGCGTTTTCCGCCAGATAGCCAAGTGTCAGGGCGTCGGTGCCTTCGGCGCGGATGATTTGCCAGGCTACATCGAGCAATTGGCGCAAGCGGTCCTCGCGCGCCAAGCGACGGCGTGGTTGCGCAGGGGCGTTTTGTTGTGAAGTTTTACCGGTTGACATGCTTATCTACCAAACGTAGCTTACTGTTCGTAACTTACTCTGAGTATATAAGCCTTGGTGAGCAATCACCAACCGGAGAATTGCCATGCACGCCTTGATCGTTGTCGCGCATCACGACCCGCACTCGCTGACCCACAGCGTAGCCACACAAATTGCCGCAAGCCTTGTTCAGGCCAACCCGGCCAACACTTTCGAAATCGCTGATCTCTACGCCGAAGGCTTCGAACCACGTTTCGGCGCTGAGGATTTCGCCGTGCATCACCGCGAGTCCGTGCCGCCTGCAGATGTGCTGGCCGAGCAGGCACGCATCGACCGCGCCGATACCTTGGTGCTGGTGTATCCGGTGTACTGGTGGTCGATGCCGGCACAGCTCAAAGGCTGGATCGATCGGGTGTTCAGCAATGGCTGGGCCTTCGATTTCAGTGGTGACCTCAAGCATGTGAAGCTGCTGCAGCGCCTGCGCGTGCATCTGGTCGGCCTCGCCGGCGCGGATGCACGCACTTACGAGCGCCACGGCTATGGCGCTGCGATGAAGGCGCAGATTGAGCACGGGATTTTCGACTACTGCGGAGCGACGGTGCTGAGTTCGACGTTGTTGCCGGAATCGGAGTTGCGCGATCCGCAGGAGCAATTGGCGGTTGCAAGGGAGCTCGGTAGCCAAATGCTCACATAACCCCTGTAGGAGCTGCCAGCCTTCGGCAGCTCCTACAGTGTTTTTGCGGTGTCAGCGGGCGCCGGGCCAGCCTGATTTTTCGAGGGCTGCGAGCAGGGTTTGCGCATCTAGTCCCGATACGGAATGCCCATTACCTTCGGTGCTGTCACTGGCCAGCAACGCATTGATGATCGCTTCTTCAACCGCCTCGGTCGCGGCCAGAAACAGCTCGCTGATGTGGTCATTGTTGACCATGCGCAAGCCGTCGCAGGTCGGCGCGCCTTTGCCTTCGTAGGCCGCGGGCGGCACGTGAGCGTTGCCGGTGGCGAAGGCGATGAAAATGTCGCCGCTGTGATCCTCGTTGCCGCCGCCGGTTCGCGCCAGACCGAGGCTCGCGCGTTGTGCCAGGCGCGTGCATTGGTGCGGCAACAGCGGCGCGTCGGTGGCCAGGCAGACGACGATCGAGCCCATGCCCGGATGTGGCAACGATGCCCGCAAGAACGGCGAATCTTTCTGTTCCATGTAGCGCCCGACCGGGTAGCCATCGACCCGCAACTCGTTGCGAATGCCGTGATTGGCCTGCACGATCGCGCCCACAGTCCAGCCGCCCTGGGCAGCGTTCAAGCGGCGCGACGCGGTGCCAATGCCACCCTTGAATTCATGGCAGATCATGCCGCTGCCACCGCCGACGGCGCCTTCCGTCACCGGACCGTCGACGGCTGCTGCCAGCGCTTCGGCGACGTGTTCAGGCTGGACATGGAAACCGTTGATGTCATTGAGCAAGCCGTCAAAGGTTTCCAGCACCACCGGCATGTTCCAGTAGAGACGACCGTCGTCGGGTTGCTGCTGGCGATCCAGTGCAATCAAGGCATCGCGCACCACACCGAGGCTGTGGGTGTTGGTGAAGGCAATCGGGCTGGTCAGCAGACCCGCCTCGCGAATCCACTCAAGTCCGGTGGCGTCACCGTTGCCGTTGAGCACATGCACGCCGGCAAAACACGGTTGCTGATTGGTCGAGCCCGGGCGCGGTTCGATCAGCGTGACGCCGGTGCAGATGTCACGCCCGGCGCTGCTGCGCCCGCGCACATTGCTGTGGCCGACGCGCACGCCGGGCACATCGGTAATGGCGTTGAGCGGGCCGGGATGCAGTTGGCCAATGCGGATGTTGAGGTCACGGGCACGAGGTTTCATTGATTTCTGTCTCTCTAAAAAATGCGGAGTTGTGCACTGGCCCTGTGGGAGCGAGCCTGCTCGCAAAGGCGTCGGCACTTTCAACACATCAGTGCCTGAGCCACCGCATTCGCGAGCAAGTTCGCTCCCACAGGGTTTGTGAAATATTCAAAAGGGGGTTACTGGCCGTTCTTGACCTTGCTCCACACTCGCGTGCGCACGCGCTCGGTGGCTTTCGGCAACGGCTCAAGGGTGTACAGCGTGGCCATCGCTGCGGCGGAGGGATACACCGCCGGATTGTCCCGAGTCGCGGCGGCCACCAGCGCTGTTGCCGCGCGATTGCCATTCGGATAAGACAGATGATCACTGACCGGCGCGATCACTTCGGGTCGCAGCAGATAGTCGATAAACGCCAGACCCTGAGGACGATTCGGTGCGTCTTTAAGCAGCACCAGCGTGTCGAACCACACCGGCGCGCCTTCCCTGGGCAGGCTGTAGGCGATCTTCACGCCGTTGTTGGCCTGCTCGGCATTGGTCTTGGCTTCCAGCATCGCCCCCGACCAACCGACCGCCACGCAAATGTTGCCGTTGGACAGGTCGCTGATGAATTTCGACGAGTTGAAGTAAGCGATATGCGGGCGCAGTTTCAGCAGCAGCGCCTCGGCTTTTTTATAGTCTTCAGGGTCGGTGCTGTTGGGTGGCAGACCGAGATAGTGCAGGGCGACCGGCAGCATCTCCGACGGTGAGTCGAGCATCGCCACGCCGCACTGGCCGAGTGTGGCGAGGTTGTCTGCGTTGAACACCAGATCCCACGAATCCACCGGCGCCTTGTCGCCGAGGGCCGCGCGCACCTTGTCGACGTTGTAGCCGATGCCGTTGGTGCCCCACAGATACGGCACGGCGTATTGATTGCCGGGATCGTTGTTGGCCAGTTTCGCCAGCAAGTCGCTGTCGAGATTCTTCCAGCCCGGCAGTTGATCGCGCGGCAGTGGGGCGAGGGCGCCGGCCTTGATCAGCGTCGGCAGGCTGAAATTGCTCGCCACCACCACGTCGTAGCCGCTGCGGCTGGTCATTAGTTTGCCTTCGAGGACTTCGGCACTGTCGAAGGTGTCGTAGACCGGTTGGATACCGCTGTCGCGCTGGAAATCGTGCAGAGTGTTCGGGCCGATGTAGTCGTACCAGTTGTAGACGTGCACGCTCGGCGCGTCGACGGCCATGGCAATTGAGCTGGCGCTGAGACCGGCCAGCAGGCCCAGTTTTATGCTGAGGTTGATACAGCCACGGTGACGACGCATGATGCGGCACTCCTGGCCTGTGCAGGCCGGTGATGAACAGGAGTGCTCAGCCTATCGGGCCGGTCACGCCTGACCCATTCCCATCATGGGTTACTCAAAAGGGGTAGTGCGTGGACGCGTTGTTGCAGGAACTGCCGGTGCATCAAAGCCTGGCGCGGGTATTTGCCGGTGTTGGCCAAGAGGGTTTTTGGCGCGCGCTGGTCGATACGTTGCGGCTGCTGGTGCCACTGGACAACGCGCTGGTGGCGCTGATGAAAGCCGGGCAGGCGCCGCAGTTGCTGATCGACTTCGACAGCAAGGGCCGTCCCGACGAGCAGGAAGAACTGGCCAGTTACAGCGCCGGGATGTACCTGCTCGATCCGTTCTATCAAACCGCCTCGACCGGTATTGCCGACGGCTTGCACAGCCTGGCCTCGGTGGCGCCGGACCAGTTTCTGCACAGCGAGTATTACCTGAGCTACTTTCGTTCGGTGGTGGGCGAGGACGAGTTGCAGTTCATGATCAACGTCGAGGGCGGCGTGCTCGGCTTGTCATTGGGCCGTTCGACGCCGTTCGACATGGCCGAGCAGGGCCGGTTGCTGTGCGTGCGCGATTGGGTGCTGGCGGCGATGCGTCGGCATGTGCAGTTGTTGCCGCCGCAGGGCGCGGTGGCGGAAACGCCGGTCGGGGATCTGGCAACGTTGCTTGACCGCTTCGATGCGCGGCTGACGGTGCGTGAGGTCGATACGGCGCGGCTGATCCTGCAGGGTTTCTCCAGCAAGGCGATGGCCCAGCAAATGGGCATCTCGCCGGAGACGGTCAAGGTGCATCGGCGCAATCTGTATCACAAGCTCAATGTCACCGGGCATGGTGAGTTGTTTGCGCTGGTGTTGCGCCCACCAACTCCCTGATTCACCGCAAAACCTGTGGGAGCTGGCTTGCCAGCGATGGCGGTATGTCAGGCGATGAAGATGTCGACTGCGCCGTCCTCATCGCTGGCAAGCCAGCTCCCACAGGGGGCAGTGGTGTTTGCACGATGGTGGGGTGTCAGGGGGTGCGTTGGAAGACGAGGGCCTTTAGGCCGCTTTCAGGATCAATGTCCGGAAACTCCGGCGGATTCTCCAGCCGCTCTACAAAACGCAGACTCGGCGCTTCCTGCGTCACGCCATCAATCAGAAAGTCCGAACCGAACGCCGGATCATTCATGCACGCCAGCACGCTACCTTGCGCCGTAAGCAATTCCGGCAGGCGGCGCAGTACGCGCTGGTAGTCCTTGGTCAGCAGGAAACTGCCTTTCTGGAACGACGGCGGATCGATGATCACCAGATCATACGGGCCGCTGTTGATCACCTTGCCCCACGACTTGAACAGGTCGTGACCGAGGAAACTGACTTTGCTCAGGTCATGGCCGTTCAAGCGATGGTTGTCGCGGCCACGGCTCAGGGCCGCGCGGGACATGTCCAGATTGACCACATGGCTCGCGCCACCCTCGATGGCTGCCACGGAAAAACCACAGGTGTAGGCAAACAGATTCAATACGCGTTTGCCGTTGGCCTGTTCGCGCACCCAATTGCGCCCGTAACGCATGTCGAGAAACAGCCCGGCGTTCTGCTTGCGGCCCAGATCGACGCGATACTGCAAGCCGCCCTCGACGATGCTCATTTCGTCGATCTCTTCTCCCAGCAGCCATTCGGCGGTGCTCTGCGGCAAATAGCGATGCTGGATCAACAGCGTGTGCGCGCCGGACTGTTTCCATTCGGCAGAATCTGTGAGACCCAGCAGCAACGCTTTGAGATCGTCCAGTTGCTCAGGCGCCGGTTCCTTGAACAGAGACACCAGCACCACGCCTTGCAGCCAGTCCACGGTCAACTGCTCCAGCCCGGCCCAGCAGCGTCCGCGCCCGTGGAACAGGCGACGGGTTTCGCGCGGTGCAGCAGCGAGGGCCGGCAGCAGATGGGCGTGGAGAATGGCGAGGGCTTCAGGGTTCATCAGTCAGGATCGGCAAGCAAAAGGGCCGGCATTTTAACCACAAATACGCCGTCGCGAACGATTGCCTGCGACCGGCAAAAATGGCCTTTCGCAAAAGACCTGTATCAAAAATGAATTTCTGCAGAGCCCGCTGCTCATACCAGTTAAGCAGCGGATTCAAGCCGCTAAATCGTTAATGCAATTCAGGGAGTGCCAGTTCATGAGTCCAACACCGACGCCGAGCGCGCACCTTCCTGGCGGGTTGATTCTGGTGGTTGAGGACGATCCGTTGATTCTGGAGTTTCTCTGCGAAATTCTTCAGGAGGAAGGTTTTGTGGTCGAACCGCGCACCAGCGCGGATGACGCCAAGCTGTATCTGGAAGAGCACGCGCCGGAAGTGGCCTTGCTGCTGACCGACATCACCATGCCCGGCAAAATCAATGGCGCCGGGTTGGCCAATCTGGTCGGCGAACGCTGGCCAGACAAACCGGTGATGGTCATGTCCGGTTATGAAACGCCCGAGACCTCCGGGGTCAAGCATCCGGTGGCGTTCATCAAAAAGCCGTGGGCCATTGGTCAATTGCTCGATTGCGTCGACAGCGCCTTCAAATCCAAGGCACCGCGCCTGCACTGACACGCTGGGTGAATCGGCCGGGCAAGTGCTACATTGCCCGCCCGGTCTTTTGCCAGAGGATGCGAACCTTTGTCTGCTCACGATGCTGTATTTGATCGCGCGTTCGGCGCGTTTCTGTTCGACATGGACGGCACTCTCCTCAACTCCATTGCCGCCGCCGAGCGGATCTGGTCAGCCTGGGCCGTGCGCCATGGCGTCGATGTGGAAGCTTTTTTGCCGACCATTCATGGCGTGCGCGCCATCGACACTATCACCCGTCTGAACCTGCCGGGGGTGGATGCCGAGGCGCAAGCGGCATTCATCACCGAGGCGGAAATCGACGACGTTGAAGGCATTGTCGAGATCCCGGGCGCGGCGAAGTTTCTCCACAGCCTGCCCAAAGATCGCTGGGCGATGGTGACGTCGGCACCACGGGATCTGGCCTTGCGGCGGATGGCGGCGGCGGGGATTCCAGAGCCGGCGGTGATGATCACTGCTGAAGATGTGAAGGCGGGTAAGCCCGACCCGGCCGGCTATTTACTGGCAGCCAAACGTCTTGGTCTGGAAGCGCGTGATTGCCTGATCTTCGAAGACGCCACCGTCGGCATTCAGGCTGCCGAAGCGGCCGGTGCACCGCTGATGATCATCACCACGACGCATCAGCATCCGCTGGAAACGGCCCATGCGACGTTGGCCAGTTATGCTGCGGTGCAGGTCAAGGTCGACAACGACGGCAAACTTCACCTGCAAAAAAACTGACACAACACAGTCCCTGTGGGAGCTGGCTTGCCAGCGATGAGGCCCTGTCAGTCACTATAAATTTGACTGAACTACCGCTATCGCTGGCAAGCCAGCTCCCACAGGGTTAAGTGTTGCCCTGTGGTCAGTAAACCCCCGGCAGCAACCGCCAACTCCGCGCGCAATAAGCGTCATACTCCGCCCCAAACTGCGCCCGCAGCAGGGCTTCTTCCGAGTGAATCCGGGCAATCAACGGGATCAGCGTCAGCGCTGCCAGTATCAGTCCGACCACCGAACGAAACGCCAGCGCCCAGCCCACGGCATTGATCACCAACCCCAGATAACTCGGATTGCGCAGCCGTTGGTAAATGCCATCGGTGACCAACCGGTGCCCCGGCTGTATCGCCACCAACCCACTGAAACGCCGCCCCAGCACAAACACCGGCCACAATCGCAGCGCGCCACCGACGATAAACAGCAACGCGCCGAGCCAGCGCACGCCTTCACCGCCTACCGTCCAGAAATTCACCCGATCGCAATAGGCCGGCAAGAAACCACTGACCAGCCCGATCACTCCAAACGCTGGAATCACCCAGCGGTTGGCGCGGTCTTCACGCTCGCCAGCACTCAGGTTGACCTCACTGAACAGCGAAGCAATCACCATCGCCACCGTCGCCAATGCCACGATCACCAGCGAACCGTGGGAAAAGAACATCGCCACACCGCCAATGCCCCACACGGCTAGGCCGAGGTAGGCAAGTGTGGCGAGTACCGCAACGACGGTCATTTGTGCGGACATTTTCATGGTCACCTCACGGCTGGGGGCGTATCCGTTGAGTGTAGAACGCCCGAGGGCAATGGTTGTGGCTGCTGGCCTCATCGCGGGCAAGCCCGCTCCCACAGGGATTTGCGGCGTACACAAAGTTCAGGCTCACCCATGAACCTGTGGGAGCGGGCTTGCCCGCGATGAGGCCCGTTCAGTCAGCGGAAATCTCATTACCTGTCAAAACGGTGCGGAAAGTCTCGACCAATGGCCGCAAATTGATCCGGTGCCACGCCGCCCACAACGGCGTGGTCAATGTCAGCCACGGCAGTTCACGCAACACCACCCCCGGCGGGGCGTTATGGCTCAGGCCTTTCTGGATCATCGCAATCCCCAGCCCCGACGCCACCAACCCCAATGCAGTAAACGGCTCGCTCGCCTGCATGCGCACATCCGGGGTGAAGCCGGCGCGGATGCAGGCGCTGGCAAACTCATCGTTGGCATCCTGACGCGGTTGCACGCCGATCCACTCCTGAGCGGCCAGATCCTGCGGCTTCAACGCAGCCTGCTGCGCTAACGGATGATGTTCCGGCAACGCCAGCAGCATCGGCTCATCCAGCACCTGAAAGCCCAACAGATCAGGATCGTCATCGGTCGGCGGCTCGCTCACCAAGGCGATATCGAGGCTACGCTGACGCAGGCCTTCCAATTGCTCGGCGGAACTGAGGTTGTACAGCGCGACGTGCACATTGGGACGATCCGCGCGCAACACGCGCAAGGCATTGGGCAGCACGCCGGCGTGCATGGCGTTCTCGATATAGCCGATGCACAAGCCACCTTCTTCGCCGCGACCCAGGCGTTTGCCGAGGGATTCCAGGCGATTGGCGTGGGTCAGCAGGGCGCGGGTTTCGGCAAGAAAAGTCTGGCCGTCGCGGGTCAGGCGAATCCGTTGCTGACTGCGCTCGAACAGCGTCAGGCCCAGGCGTTCTTCGAGCTGGGCGATCTGCCGGCTCAGTGGCGACTGGGAAATATGCAGCCGTTCGGCGGCGCGGCCGACGTGTTCTTCCTCGGCGACTACAACGAAGTAGCGCAATTGGCGGATATCGATCATGTCAGACCTGTAGGGACTCAAGTGCTGCGCATTATGTCTTGGACGGTCTCAGTGTCGCAATCTAGGATCTGCTCAACGGTCAAACAGACCCAGAACCTATCGAGGAAAAACCCATGAGCTTGAAAGACAAACTGCCCGGCCAGCTGGGCTTCGGCACCGCACCACTGGGCAACATGTTCCGCGCCATCCCCGAAGACGAAGCGCAAGCCACCGTGCATGCCGTGTGGGATGCCGGCGTGCGTTACTTCGACACTGCGCCGTTCTACGGCTCCGGTCTGTCGGAGATCCGCCTCGGCGAAGCCCTAAAGCAATACAAGCGCGACGACTACGTGCTGAGCAGCAAGGTCGGCCGGGTGATTCTCGATGAAGTCGAAGACGCCGCGGCCCGCGATCTCGGCGAAAAAAGTGGTGTATTCGAACACGGTCGCCCGAACAAGATCGTCAATGACTACAGCGCCGACGCGACTATGCGTTCGATCGAAGACAGCCTCAAGCGCCTGCAAACCGATCGCCTCGACATCGTCTGGGTGCACGACATCGCTCAAGACTTCTATGGCGATCAATGGCTGGAGTACTTCAACCAGGCCCGCACCGGCGCATTCAAAGTACTGACCCGCTTGCGTGAAGAAGGCGTGATCAAAGGCTGGGGTCTGGGCGTGAACAAAGTCGAGCCGTGCGAACTGACCCTCGACCTCAGCGAAGCGCAGCCGGATGGTTTCCTGTTGGCCGGTCGCTACACGCTGCTCGATCACGAACGCCCGCTGCAACGCTTGATGGATTCGGCGCTGGCGCAGAACGTTGAGATCGTCGTCGGTGGCCCTTATAGCTCAGGAATTCTGGCCGGTGGCTCGCACTTCGAATACCAGCAGGCCAGCCCTGAGATCATCGCCAAGGTCGAGCAGATCAAACGCATTGCCGCCGCCTACAACGTTGATATCAAAGCCGCCGCATTGCAGTTCTCGCTGGCCAATCCAGCGGTCGCTGCGGTGATTCCCGGCGCGAGCAAACCCGGTCGAATCGCTGAAGATGTCGCGGCGTTATCCGCGATCATTCCTGCCGGTTTCTGGCAAGCCATGCGCGACGCCCAACTGGTTTCCGAACGTGCACCATTGCCAATCGATGAGGTGAAAGCATGAAGATTGATCTGAGTGGAAAACTGGCCATCGTCAGCGGCAGCACCGCCGGCATTGGTCTGGGCATCAGCCAGTCGCTGGCTGAATCCGGCGCCACAGTGGTGGTGATCGGTCGCGATGCCGCCAAGGTCGAGCAGGCGCTGGCGAGCATTCGCGAGAAGGTGCCGGGCGCGCAATTGCGCGGCTTGACGGCCGATCTGGGCACCGCCGAAGGCGCGCAGAAACTGTTCGCCGCCGAACCGCGCGCGGACATTCTGGTGAACAATCTCGGCATCTTCGACGCCGTGGATTTCTTCGAAGCGCCGGACAGCGAGTGGACGCGTTTCTATGAGGTCAACGTGATTTCCGGCGTGCGCCTGTCTCGGCATTACGTGCCGGCGATGGTCGAGCAGGGTTGGGGGCGGGTGATTTTCCTGTCCTCGGAATCCGGCGTCGCCACACCGGCCGACATGATCAATTACGGCGTGACCAAAAGCGCCAATCTGGCAGTGTCCCACGGTCTGGCCAAACGTCTGGCTGGCACCGGGGTGACGGTCAATGCGATCCTGCCGGGGCCGACCTTCACCGATGGCCTTGAAGACATGCTCAAGGATGCCGCCGCTGAATCCGGGCGTAACCTGCGCGATGAAGCCGACGCCTTTGTACGCAAGGCCCGCCCGACCTCGATCATCCAGCGCGTGGCGGATGTTGAAGAGGTCGCGCATCTGGTGACCTACATTGCTTCGCCGCTGTCCTCGGCCACCACTGGCGCCGCGTTGCGCGTCGATGGCGGCGTGGTCGACAGCCTGACTATCTGAATTCTGGAGAGACGTTTATTTATGCCAACAGCATCCGCAACCATCGACATCCCGGCCTCGGCCGATCAGGTCTGGCAATTGATCGGCGGCTTCAACACGCTGCCCGATTGGCTGCCCTTTATTCCCAACAGTGAGCTGAGCGACGGCGGCCGCGTGCGCACCTTGCAGACCGCTGACGGCGCTGTGGTAATCGAGCGTCTGCAAGTGTTCGATAACGCGGCGAAGACTTACAGCTATTCGATTGAACAGGCACCGTTCCCGGCGACTGATTATCTGGCGACGATCAAGGTCGAAGCCCAGGGGCAGGGCGCGCGGGTGACGTGGTCGGGGCGTTTCAACGCCAAAGGCGTGAGTGATGAGGAAGTGGTGGCGCTGTTCAGCGGCATCTATCAGGGTGGCCTCGAGGCACTGCGCGCCAATTACCCAGCCTGAGTTGATGATCGTTCCCGCGCTCTGCGTGGGAATGCAGCCCGGGACGCTCTGCGTCCCTTTCGCAAGCTGGAACGCGGAGCGTCCCTTGAGGCATTCCCACGCAGAGCGTGGGAACGATCAACGATCAACGATCATGTCAGGGATCAGGAATTTTCGATCAGGCTCTGCCGGCAATCGAGCACCAGTTTCGCCCCACCCAGATCACTGCTGCCGACTTCAAGACTGAAGCCATGCAAGCTGACAATCGCCGCGACAATCGATAGCCCCAAACCAAAGCCACCCTGCGGCTGCCCACCCTCGGCGCGATAGAAACGCTGAAACACCGCCTCACGCTCAGCCTCGGGAATCCCCGGTCCTGAGTCGTGCACTTCAATCCGCGTCTGCCCACCCGCGTTGACTCCACGCAACATCACCGTGCCGCCGACCGGGGTGAACTTGATCGAGTTGCTGAGCAGATTCGCCAATGCCTCGAACAGCAATGCCCGATCACCGTTCAGCGCCGGTAATGTTTCCGGCATGTTCAAGTCGAAACGCAGCTCGCCTTCCTCAGCCAATGGCAAATAAAACTCGTGCAGTTCTTCCAGCAGTTGCACTGGGTCGAGTTCGACAAAACCTGAACGGCGCTGGCGATCTTCCAGTTCGGAAATCCGCAGCAACCCGCGAAACCGTGCCATCAGTGTGTCTGCTTCGGCCAACACCAGATCCAGTTGCGCCGCCTCCTGCGAGCCTTCGCCGGCCTGTTGCTGCATGCGATACAACTGCGCGCGCAGGCGTGTCAGCGGCGTACGCAAATCATGGGCGATGTTGTCGCAGACGCCTTTGACTTCATTCATCAAGCGCTCGATGCGCTCCAGCATCGCGTTGACGATGGCCGCGAGCATGTCCAGTTCATCGCGGCGATTGGACAGTGGCAAACGGTGGGTCAGGTCGCCGGCAACAATTGCCTGGGCGCTGTCCTGAATCGCCCGGATGCGCCGCAACGGCCGACGGCGCAGCAAATGCCAACCGGCAATCCCCGGCAGAATCGTCAGCGACACGCCCCAGAACAACGCATGCAAAATGATCCGCGTCACCGCGAACAGCGAACCGTTGTCGCGCAGCAGCACCAGCCAGCGGCCGTCGCGGGTTTGCGTGGCCACAGCGTCGCAGCTGTCATTGGGCAGGGTCGGGTCGTCGGAGTCGGCGCATTCGGCAAGCATGTGGATCTTGCCGTCCAGCGGCAGGCCTTCGGGGATCTGCTGGAGCGCACCACCGAGGTAAACGCCGTTGGCGTCGAACAGGCCATAGGCGTCGATGCCGCGAATGTCGAAGGTCATGCTGGCGGCGAGGGCGTCTTCCAGTTGCTCGCCACGAAAGTGCGAAAACAGGTGCTGACGTTGCATCAGCGAATGCTTGGCGAGGTTGTCGAGGTAGCCGGAGACCTCGTAATACATCACCCCCATAAGGATCGCGCTCCAGGCCACGAACAGCGAACTGTACAGCGCCAGCAAGCGGCTGCTGGAGGAGCGCCAGCCGTCAGACGGGTTCGGCAATGACATAACCCGAGCCCCGTACCGTGCGGATCAGCGGCACATGGCCGGCGGCGTCGATCTTCTTGCGCAGACGGCCGATGTGCACGTCGATCAGGTTGGTGCCAGGGTCGAAGTGATAACCCCAGACCTCTTCGAAAATCATCATCCGCGAGAGGATCTGGCCGCTGTTGCGCATGAGGAATTCGAGCAGCTTGTACTCGGTTGGCAACAGCGTCAGCACTTGTTCGGCACGGCGCGCTTCGTGGCTGATCAAGTCCAGCTCCAGATCGGCCACTTGCAGCGTCGTCGCCTGAGTGGCGCCGCTGTTCTGCCGACGCAGCAACACTTCGACTCGCGCGGCCATCTCATCGGTGGCGAACGGTTTGGTCAGGTAATCATCACCGCCAGCGCGCAAGCCGCGTACGCGCTCGTCGACATCGGAGAGGGCGCTGATCATCAGAATCGGTGTGGCCACGCCCATGGTGCGCAGGGTGGTGACGATGGCCAGACCATCGAGTTCGGGCAGCATGCGGTCGAGGGTGATCAGGTCGTAGTTGCCGCTCACGGCTCGGTCGAGGCCTTCGCGGCCATTGTCGACCCAGTCGACATCGAGCCCGTGGCTGCTCAGTTCGGCGACGATCTCCCGGGCGGTCACGGCGTCGTCTTCGATGGTCAAAATGCGAGTCATAAGGAATCCTGATCGGCGAACAAACGGTCAAGGCTATAGTTTGCCAACAAGTCAGATTTCACAACCTGAAAAATAATTCATGTGTCAAACCTAATTCCGTCAAGTGCTGACAGCAGGATATCCAGACCCTCCTTTCAAGGATACCTCAGAAACGGCTTCGAATATTCTGGGTAGCCTTGGTGACGATTTGCACGTAATCCCCGCCGCCTTTGTAAGGCTTTGACGAAAAAATCCTTGATATAATATCGAGTGAGGAGAACTTTTCAATTTCGTCGCACAATTCGATAACTATCTCCTCTGAATGGCGTGTTTTCCAATCGACTTTATATTGTACCAGCCAGTGCAGATATTTCCTGCTTAGGCTGGCGAGCTCCTCAATATGATGAGCAGTCAGTTTCAGTTCTTCAATCAGCGATTCAGTTCGACCAATTTGCTCGACGTGCGCCGTGTACTCCGACAGCGTTTTCATGTTCTTTAATGCAAGGTAAAACGGATGGTCACGATACAAGGTGAAATCAATCGGGTTCGCCGATTGTGCGGCGTTAAGGAATCTTCTGCGATCGCCGATTTGCTCTTTCGCATCAATGATGTCTTCGATGCACTTGTTGTAATTTGATTTTATTCTTTCTGATGTCAGGTATTCGATAAGTGTTTCCTGTCGAAGCGACATCACTTGTGAGATCGAATACCCCGCGAAAATCAAACCGAACAAAGCTTCCAAAGCGGCCAGCAGACGAGTAACGCCAGTTGGAGCTAGATCGCCGTAACCTAATGTCGTAATCGTCACGACGCTAAAGTAGATACAGTCCCAAACACCCGCTATGTGCTTTTCGTCTTTCGAAAGGCCGGTATTGGGCTGCTGGCTGAGAAAAAAATAGGCTGCCGCAAATATCAATATGACGACGGCGAGGATGGTGAGTAATTTCAGTGCAAGTTTATTGCGTTGGTGATTATCCAAAGGCATAGCGATCCTTGTCAGCGAGTGGTGATGGCATTAGGCTTTCACTGGCGAGCGTCCCATGAGCCCCCACTTTTGTCCAGAGGGCGCATGTCGCTATGCAAGGTGGGCGCCCAAAACGAGCGTCCGTGACACCTATATTTTTTGAAAAGGACGCGGTATGAGTGATATGGAGCGAGCGCAATTGCTACACAGTGTGGCAAAAAACTTTAACCTTACACCTGAGATGCTGGAGGAGTTGAGAAGGCAGATTGTTGATCCGGAAATCAAGGGTAATTTGGCCAGGATTAACAGCGGGTTGGATGTAGAGGATAATTACAAAGCCATTTTTTCTGCATTGCCATGGATAAAAAATATCAATGGTATCCACCAGCAGCAGGAGGAAAAGCATAAGGCAGAGTATCAAGCGCCAGATTACACATTACTGGTTGAAGACTCGGGGAAAGACCGGTTTTCGTTGTTTGTAGAAGTAAAGTCGGTTCGTGGTAAAAAGGAATCCTGCGAGTTGATGGTGAAGCAAAAACATACCTTGAATAATTATGCTCGTGATAATGGTGCGCCTTTGTTGGTTGCCATTTATTGGGAGCGTCTGGGCTACTGGACGCATAATTGTCTTGAGAATTTTGGTGGCAAGAAAAAGAATAAAATTTCTTGGGATGTGGCGATCATGAATGATATGTCTCACCTGCTAAGTGATTACACTTTCATGATAAAACGACCTTTTTACAGAAAAACTGTTTTTTCATCGACTATGGAAATGGGCGCTGCAGGGCATGAGAAGTATGGTGCCTATCACAGCTCGTTTGTAGGATTGACTCCGGCGCCGTTACGAAAAAGTGATGTGATGGAGTCATCTGTTATTGACGCTATATTCCGGGGTAAGGAAGTATCGTTTCACCGAGAGGGCGAGTTAAGTTATCTGGTCGAGGAGTTTGTGAGCGTTCCCCAAGTCGTCAAGCTTTCAAATTGGATAGTCAATTTCATTGGGTTGTGGGGAGCCAAGACGGATGATCGCGCAGGTCCATTCAGTTTTACTGAAGTGGGCAGAATTATGATGGTCAACCTCATGCACGAAGTAGGCGTCGAACCTCACTATATGTTGCCGCCAGACAAGAACAAGTGCACTGATCGTTTAATAGCTCTCGCTTACCAAGGTACTGAAGTTGAGTTCAGTTATAAGCATTCAAAGTAGCCTTGCACTGGTGATCCGGCGGCAGGCCGCCGGACAAACTCTTCATTACGGCTGCGAGCGAAAGCTGCACTCATGCAATAAGAGGTCTCTTTTGTTGGCTTACTTGCAAAATGCATGATTACTTCATTTGTTGATTTTCGTAACTTATTGAAATTGTTCGATTAATTTTTTTTCTGCAACTGGCACGGTCGCTGCAATTCCTCTGCTGACGAGTTGTAACACCATTTTTCATGCCTGGAGCAGAACAACAATGAATAGATCCCCTGATGGGTTTTATCCCGCCATTGAAGAGTCGAGCAGCGTTTCGGGCGTGTCCTGGGGCGCGATTTTCGCCGGTGCTGCGGCTGCCGCTGCGCTGTCGATGATTTTGGTGCTGCTCGGGTTCGGTTTGGGTTTCTCTGCCGTTTCACCGTGGGCCGGAGAGGGCGTCAGCGCCAAGGGCTTGGGCATTTCAACGATAGTCTGGCTGGCGGCGACGCAAATTATCGCTTCCGGCATGGGTGGCTACATCGCCGGTCGCCTGCGGGTGAAGTGGGCGAACATGCACGGTGACGAAGTGTATTTCCGCGACACCGCGCATGGCTTCCTCGCCTGGTGCGTGGCGACTTTGGTTACCGCTGTGCTGGTGGTCGGTTCGGTCAGCAGCGTCATCAGTGGTGGTGTACAGGCCGGTGCCAGTGTTGCTGGCGGTGCTGCCAGCGCGATGACCCAAGCGGCCGGTTCTGCTGCGGCGAACACCGACAGCAACCAGTACGGCTACTACATCGACAGCCTGTTCCGCGATGACCGTCCAGCCTCCGTCAGCGATGACGCAGCCCATGGCGCCGTGGCCCGTATCTTCGCGCAAAGCCTGGCCAACGGTCAGCTGAGTGCCGAAGACCGTACCTACCTGGCGCAACTGGTCGCACAGCGGACCAACCTGACTCAGGCCGATGCCGAGCGCCGCGTCGATGAGATCTACGCCCGCACTCAGAAAGCCCTGGCCGACGCCAAGCTGAAAGCTCAACAAGCCGCCGACACCGCTGCGAAAGTCGCTGCCTTGACCTCGCTGTGGATGTTCATCTCGCTGCTGGCCGGTGCGTTCTTCGCCAGCCTCGCCGCTACCTATGGCGGTCGTCGTCGGGATGCCGTCGAGTACGTTGAAGTCGACACCTACACCACGACCACTCCAGTCCGTTAAACAAGGAGCATGACCATGCGCTCACTACTGCTGTTTTTCCTCGGCGTACCGATCCCGATCATCATCCTGATCGCCCTGTTCGTGCACTGATTGCTCCATTGAGGCCCATGCCTCGGCCGCTTCCACCTTCGGGTGGAAGCGGCTTTTTGCTTTCTGCGGGGGCAAAAGCGAGAATCGCCGCCGGAAGTGGATTGGCCGCTTTTACCTCTCTTTAAGGATGAACACGGTGGACAAGAAGGAAATCAAACGCCAGTTGGTTGAGATGCTCGAAGCCGGGCGCTCGAAAACTGAAACGTTCAAGGCGTTGTCGGGCGGTGCGGTCAAGGATCGCGTGTTGGCGGCCTGGATTGGGGGGCGTCCGGATCCGGCCCTCAGAGCAAAGCATTCACTCAAAGTCACCCTGCTGATCGTGTTGACCTGCATTCAGGCATTGATCGGCTCAGTCTTCGGTTTCTTCCTGTTCTATGACGCAAGCGCTGGTCTGGCACTGACCATGTTGCTGATCGCTGGTGGCATTCCGTTGTTGTTTGCATGGGGCTTCTACAAGAACGTGGCGGCGGCTTACACCGTTTACGTCCTCCTCACCATCAGTCAGGTTTCACGCATGTTCAAGGGCTATGAGGAAGATCCGCTGTCGACCGTGATTGCCGTCGGCATCACTCTGGCCATTGTGTTCTACGCCGCCTGGATCAAATCCCTGCTGTTCCCGGACTTGGGTTTCATCGGCGCGAAGAAGATCAAAGGGCAGTTCGTCTTCTCCAATTGATCGTTGGACAATCCAACTGCTTTCACTGGCCTGGATCAATATTTCCCGCGGCGATATCCCCTACCTTAAAAGATCCAAGCACTTGCCGCGGGATCGACTACATTACCTGCACGCGCACCCGGTTGCGCTGACGGAGTACCGCAGTCCGACCCTCAAAATGCATTAGAAAAACGGGTCGGCACGGTGTAGTGCAGCAAGGAGCTGGCGCAAAACTCCACTGAAATTTCACGGAAGATCATTGCAATGCACTGCCTAGAACGAACCTTCGATATCCAGCCGTTGGCGCAGGCGGATATGACCGTCCACATCAACGGTCAAGCGGTCACCGCTGCTATCGGCGAAACCGTGCTCAGCGTTATTCAATCCCTCGGCGTACGCCAGATTGCCCGCAACGATCACAATCAGATCACGGGCGCCTACTGCGGCATGGGCGTGTGCCAGTGCTGCCTGGTGAAAATCAATGGCCGGCACAAACGCCGTGCCTGTCAGACCGTCGTGCGCGACGGCATGCAGATCGAAACCCAGGTCAACCGCATCACCGCGCAGGAGGTGATCGTATGAGCCTGCAACCGGTCATCGTCGGCGGTGGCCCGGCGGGAATGGCGGCGGCCATCGAACTGGCGCGCCACGGCGTGCGCTGCACCTTGCTCGAAGAAGCTTCGCGCCTTGGCGGCGTGGTGTATCGCGGGCCGTTGCGTGACGGCGTACAGCTGGACTATCTCGGCCCGCGTTACTCCGAAGCGCTGGGCAAACTGCACGGTGATTTTCAGGAGCAGGCCGGGCTGATCGACGTGCGCCTCAACCATCGCGTGGTCGGCGCCGAAGGCACCCGCGCTTTGGTGGTACTCGATGGCGACGAGCAGTTGCACGAGGTCGAGTATGCGCAATTGCTCCTGGCTGCCGGTTGTCATGAACGCAGCGTTCCATTTCCGGGCTGGACGGTGCCGGGGGTGATCATGCTCGGCGGTCTGCAACTGCAAATCAAAAGCGGTGTGGTCAAGCCGCAAGGGCCGGTGATCATCGCCGGCACCGGGCCGTTGCTGCCGCTGGTGGCGACGCAGTTGCATGCCTCGGGCGTCAGCGTCGCGGGCGTGTATGAGGCGTGTGCGTTCGGCAAGATCGCCCGTGAGAGCCTGGCGTTGCTGAACAAGCCGCAGTTGTTCCTCGACGGCTTGAGCATGCTCGCCTACCTGAAACTGCACGGCATCCCGATGAATTACGGCTGGGGCGTGGTTGAAGCCCATGGCGAGGACGAACTGAAAAGCGTCAGCGTCGCGCCTTATTCGGCCACGTGGGAACCGGACATGAGCCGCGTCGAGCGTTTCGAGGCCAAGACCCTCGCGATCGGCTACGGCTTTATTCCGCGCACGCAACTGAGCCAGCAGATGGGCCTGGATCACGGCTTCAGCGACGATGGCTATCTGCGCGCCAACGCCAACCTCTGGCAGCAAAGCAACGAACCCCACGTGCATCTGGCCGGCGACATGGGCGGGATTCGCGGCGGTGAAGCGGCGATGCTCGCTGGCAAGATCGCGGCGACCTCGATTCTGCTGCAACGCGGCGTGCTCGAAGAAGAGCTGGCGCGGGTTCGTCGTGACCGTTACCTGAGCAAGCTCAAAGCCATCGTGCGTTTCCGCGCTGCCGTCGATCGCTACACCGAACGCGGCGTTGGCCAGACCGCATTGCCTGCCGCGGACACGGTCATTTGCCGCTGCGAACACGCGACCCGCGCTGACATCGACCTGGCGCTGGAGCAGGGCGTGCAAGACATCGCCAGCCTGAAAATGCGTACCCGCGTGAGCATGGGCGATTGTCAGGGACGGATGTGCGTCGGCTACTGCAGCGATCGCCTGCGTCAAGCGACCGGCCGCAAGGATGTCGGTTGGCTGCGCCCGCGTTTCCCGATCGATCCGATTCCTTTTTCCGCGTTCCAGTCTGTCGGCACGGAGGCCGCTGCCCATGAGTAAGTTCTATGACGTGATCATTGCCGGTGGCGGCGTGATCGGGGCGTCCTGCGCCTATCAACTGTCCAAACGCAAAAACCTCAAAGTGGCGCTGATCGACGCCAAGCGTCCCGGCAACGCGACTCGTGCGTCGGCCGGTGGTTTGTGGGCGATCGGTGAGTCGGTCGGTCTCGGTTGCGGGGTGATTTTCTTCCGCATGATGTCGGCCAACCGCAAGCGCAAAACCCAGGGCGCGGCGGTCGCCGTGGACGCCAGCACGCCGCACATTCTGCCGGAGTCATTCTTCGATTTCGCCCTGCAGTCCAACGCGCTGTACCCGGCGCTGCACCGTGAGCTGAAAGACAATCACGGCATGGATTTCAAGTTCGAAAAGACCGGGCTGAAATTCGTTATCTATGACGATGAAGACCGGCTCTACGCCGAGCATATCGTCGGCTGCATCCCACACCTGGCCGATCAGGTGCGCTGGCTCGATCAGGCGGCGCTACGCGAGGCTGAACCGAGCGTCAGCCATGAAGCACGCGGGGCGCTGGAGTTTCTCTGCGATCACCAGGTCAGCCCGTTCCGCCTCGCCGATGCCTACATGGAAGGCGCGCGGCAGAACGGCGTCGACATTTTCGTCAACACCAACGTCACCGGCGTGTTGCATCACGGCAGCCGCGTCACCGGTGTGCAGACGGCCGAGGAGGGCGTGTTCCACTGCAAGACGCTGATCAATGCCGGTGGTGCCTGGGCGGCAGATTTGAGCGAATGGGCGACGGGTATTCGCATCCCGGTGAAACCGGTGAAAGGCCAGATTCTGCTCACCGAGCGCATGCCGAAAGTCCTCAACGGCTGCCTGACCACCAGCGACTGCTACGTGGCGCAGAAGGACAACGGTGAGATCCTGATCGGCAGCACCACCGAAGACAAAGGCTTCGACGTCACCACCACCTACCCGGAAATCGCCGGGCTGGTGCAAGGTGCGGTGCGGTGTCTGCCGGAGCTGAAAGACGTCAACCTCAAGCGTACTTGGGCGGGGTTGCGTCCGGGGTCGCCGGATGAGTTGCCGATTCTCGGGCCGATGCGTGGGGTGGAGGGTTATCTGAATGCCTGCGGACATTTCCGCACCGGGATTCTGACCTCGGCGATTACCGGCGTGCTGCTGGACAAACTGGTCAACGATGAACCGCTACCGCTGGACATCACGCCGTTTCTGGCGGACCGCTTTGAAGTCGCGCCGGTCAAGCAAGCGTTGGAACTGGAACTGGCCTGACCTTGGCAAGATGATCGTTCCCACGCTCCGCGTGGGAATGCCTCAAGGGACGCTCCGCGTTCCAGCTTGCGAATTGGAACGCAGAGCGTCCCGGGCTGTATTCCCACGCGGAGCGTGGGAACAATCGGGTGTGGCTCAGGTGTTGCGGGATTCTTCTTCGAGCTGATCCGATTCAAACAACCGCGCCAGTTCCGCCCGGGCTTCCTGGGCGGTTTGCAGGACTTTGGCGGCGTCGTCGTAGATCGCGTGCTGTGCCTCCAGCACCTGTTCGTCGTGATGCTTGAAGCGCTTGATCCGCGCATCGGCCTGGGCTTGGGTCAAACCAAGTCCGACCAATGTGCGCCGGCTCATCTCCAGACTTGAGTAATACGTCTCCCGAATTGCCTCCGCGCCAACATCCACCAAACGGTGCACATGCTGACGGTTACGCGCCCGAGCGATGATTTTCATGTGCGGATACAGCTTGCGCACCACCTCTGCCGTCTTGATGTTGGTCTCCGGATCATCCGTGGCAATCACGAAATATTCCGCCTCGCCGACCTTGGCCGCATTGAGGATTTCCGGGCGCATCGGGTCGCCGTAGAACACCGGTACACCGCCGAAACTGCGCGACAGTTCGATAGTTTCCACCGAGGTGTCCAGCGCGACGAACTTGATGTTCTGCGCACGCAGAATCCGCGCCACAATCTGACCCATCCGGCCCATGCCAGCGATCACTACACGCGGGGTGTCAGTGTCGATCTCACGGTATTTTTCCGGCACTTCCACCGGCTGCACTTTCGGGCTGACCAGCCGCGCACAGATCAACAGCAACAACGGCGTGACCGCCATCGACAGGGTGATGGTCAGCACCAGCAGGTCATACAAGCGCGGTTCGAACAGGCCCTGATCACGACCGATCTTGAACACCACAAAGGCAAACTCACCGCCCGCCGCCAAGACGATACCGAGGCGAATCGCACTGACCTTGTTCAAGCCACCGGCCAGACGCCCGACGACAAACAGCAACGGCAATTTCAGACCGATCAACAGCAGCGTCAGCCCCAGCACGGTGATCGGCGCACTCAGCAGCAAGCTGAGGTTGGCGCCCATGCCGACGCTGATAAAAAACAGCCCGAGCAGCAAGCCCTTGAACGGCTCGATCTGCGCTTCCAGTTCATGGCGATATTCCGAATCCGCCAACAGCAAACCGGCCAGAAACGCCCCCAGCGCCATCGACACACCGACCAGATCCATCAACCACGCCGTGCCGATCACCACCAGCAGCGCCGTGGCAGTGGACACTTCCGGCAGACCGGTTTTCGCCACCACGCGGAACACCGGACGCAACAGATAACGCCCACCGACCACGACCACCGCGATACCGCCGAGCACTTGCAGTGCGTGATTCAGACTTTCAGCGTTGCTGGTGTCGTGAGCACCACCAGCAAGCATCGGCACCAGTGCGATCAACGGAATTGCAGCGATGTCCTGGAACAGCAGAATCGCAAACGCCAAGCGCCCATGGGGGCTGGTCAACTCTTTGCGCTCGGCGAGGCTTTGCAGGCCGAACGCCGTCGAGGACAGCGCCAGACCAAGGCCGAGCACAATCGCACTGTTCAGCGGTTGGCCAAACACCGACAGCGCCAGCACGCCGATCACCGAAGCCGTCAGCAACACCTGCGCCAGACCAACGCCGAACACCGATTTGCGCATCACCCACAAGCGTCGCGGCGACAGCTCAAGCCCAATGATGAACAGCAGCAACACCACACCGAGTTCGGAAATATGCGCGACGCTTTGCGGGTTGCCGATCAGACCCAAAACCGACGGGCCGATGATCACCCCGGCAAACAGATAACCGAGCACGGCGCCCAGTTGCAGACGTTTGGCCAAAGGCACGGTGAGCACGGCCGCGAACAGAAACACGACGGCGGCTTGCAACAGATTGCCTTCATGGGGCATGGGGGGTACTCCTGACAACGGTACGGCGGGGGTGACAAGGATAAGGGCTACAGCGACTTTTCATCCATCGAAGATCCTGTAGGAGCTGTCGAGTGCAACGAGGCTGCGATCTTTTGATCTTGCTTTTGCCTTCGAAGAATCAAGATCAAAAGATCGCAGCCTGCGGCAGCTCCTACAGGAGATCTTCATGTGGTCTGTAATAAATTGCATCAATTGGTTACATTTATAGCCTAAGCGAATCAATCCCCGAGTCCCGCCATGGCCATCAACTTCGACCTCAACGATCTGCAAGCCTTTCGCGCCGTGGTCGAGCAGGGCAGTTTCCGCAAGGCCGCCGACACCGTGCGCCTGTCGCAACCGGCGTTGAGCCGGCGCATCGAAAAGCTCGAAGACGCCCTCGGCGTCAAACTCTTCGAGCGCACCACACGCAAGGTCAGCCTGACCCAGGCCGGACGCGGCTTCATGCCCAGTGTCGAGCGGTTGCTCGATGATCTCGACGTTGCGTTATTGGGCATCAGCGAAGTCGCATCGACGCGTTTGGGCCACGTCACCGTTGCCTGCGTGCCGTCGGCGGCTTACTACTTCATGCCCCGAGTCGTGGCGCGGTATCACCAGCAATTCCCACGGATCAAAGTCAAAGTGCTCGACTCCAGCGCGCACGATGTCTTGAGTGCGGTGGTCAATGGCGAGGCGGATTTCGGCTTGAGTTTTCTCGGCACGCAGGATGCCAAAGTCGAGTTCGAACCGCTTGTGCAGGAGTGCTACGTCGTCGCTTGTCGCCGCGATCATCCGTTGGCCGGACGCAGCAGCGTGAGCTGGGACGAGTTTTATCAGCAGGATTACATCTCGCTGGACAAGACCTCCGGCAACCGCTTTCTGCTCGATCAGGCCTTGAGCAGCGTGGTGCCGCAGCGCTCGAGCATCTGCGAAACCCGGCATGTGACGACGATGATCGGTCTGGTGGAGGCGGGGCTGGGGGTGGCGGCGGTGCCGCTGATGGCGATGCCTGGGCCGGATCATCCGATCCTGACGCGGGTGCCGCTGACCGATCCGCAAGTGATGCGCAGTGTCGGCATCATCAAGCGCCGGGGTCGCACGTTGACCCCGGCGGCACTGGAACTGGAGCGGCTGGTGGTGGAAATGAAGGTCCAGCCGCCGATTGTCAGCGCTTAACTGAATCCAGTCCGGTGGCCTGCACGTCAGCTTGCGCGGCCGGCGCAGCGAGATAAGCGAGCAGCGCTTTGGCCTCTTGCGGATGCTGTGCACCGACCGGAATCCCGGCGGCAAAACGCGTTACTGACTGCACCGATTCCGGAATCTTCGCCACGAAACTCACGCCCGGCACCGGCAGCAATTCGCTGACTTGCTGGAAGCCCAATTGATAGTCGCCGGTGGCAACGACCGAACCGACCGGTACTTTCGGGATCATTTTTGCCTTCGGTTTCAGCTGCTCTTCGATGCCCAGTTTCTTGAACAACTGCTGCTCGATGTACACGCCGCTGGCGCTGTCGGAGTAAGCCACTGACTGCGCGTCGAGCAGGGTTTTCTTCAAGGCGTCGACGCTGCTGATGTCCGGTTTCGGCGCGCCTTCGCGCACCACCAGGCCGATCCGCGAATCCGCCAGTTCCACGCGCGAGGCTGGGTCGACCTTGCCTTGCTTGATCAGGTCATCGAGGGCATAGCCGACCATGATCACCACGTCGGCGTGTTCACCGCGCGCGAGGCGATTGGGGATCGCCTCCGGTGCTTTGCCCATCGACGGACCGAGGCTGGTGGTCAGTGTGTTGCCGGAGGCGGCAGCGAATTTCGGCCCGAGAATTTTGTAGGCGGCAGTGAAGCCGCCGGAGGTCATCACGCTCAATTCTTCGGCCTGGGCCGCGAGGTTGAACGCGAGACCGGCGAGCAGGGCGGTGACAGTAAACAGTTTTTTCATGGCGAGTTTTCCTCAGGCCGCGACAGGTTGCAGACGACCACCGGCACGGCGGTACAGATAAAGAGTGGCGCACAAGGCACATAGCGCACCGATGCTCATCCAGTAACCCGGCGCGGCTTTGTCGCCGGTGTACTGGATCAGGAAGGTCGACATCGCCGGGGTGAAACCACCGAAAATGGCGGTGGCCAGGCTGTAGGCGAGGGAGAAACCGGCAACCCGCACTTCAACCGGCATGATCTCGGTGAGCGCTGGAATCATTGCGCCGTTGTACAAGCCGTAGATAAACGACAGCCACAACAGCGACAGCAGCATGTGGCTGAAGCTCGGCGCCTGCACCAGGTACGACAGCGCCGGATAGGTGGTGGCCAGGGCCAGCAGCGACATGGCGATCAGCACCGGACGACGGCCGATGCGGTCGGACAACAGGCCGCCAATCGGCAGCCAGAAGAAGTTCGACACACCGACCAGCAAGGTCACCAGCAACGCGTCGGAGGTGCTCAGGTGCAGCACGGTTTTGCCGAAGGTCGGCGCGTACACAGTAATCAGGTAAAACGCGGTGGTGGTCAGCGCGACCATCAGCATGCCGCCGACTACCACGCCCCAGTTCTGGCCGAGGGTGCGGAACACTTCGCCCATGCTCGGGCGGTGTTTGCGCGCGGCGAATTCTTCGGTTTCCGCCAGGTTACGCCGCAGGAAAAAGATAAACGGCACGATCATGCAGCCGACGAAAAACGGAATCCGCCAGCCCCAATCGGCCACCACCTCCGGCGCCATCCACGCGTTCAAGGCGTAGCCCAAAGCAGCGGCGACAATGATCGCCACTTGCTGACTGGCCGACTGCCAAGCGGTGAAGAAACCTTTGCGGCCCGGTGTGGCGATCTCGGCGAGATACACCGACACACCGCCCAGTTCCGCCCCGGCCGAGAAGCCTTGCAGCAAGCGCCCGATCAATACCAGCGCGGGGGCAAACAGGCCGATGCTTTCATAACCGGGCACCAGCACAATCAATATCGTGCCGCTGGCCATGATCGACAGCGTGACGATCAAACCTTTGCGTCGACCGACATCATCGATGTACGCACCGAGCACGATGGCGCCCAGTGGACGCATCAAGAAGCCTGCGCCGAATACGGCAAAGGTCATCATCAGAGAAGCGAACTCACTGCTCGCCGGAAAGAACACCGCCGCGATCTGCGTGGCGTAGAAGCCGAACAGGAAGAAGTCGAACTGTTCGAGGAAGTTGCCCGAGGTCACCCGGAAAATGGCGCCGGCCCGCGAGCCGTTGTGTGGGATTGAGGCTGTCATAGAAAAGTACTCCACCGCTTTTATGACGTGCGCGACGGGAGGGCGGCGCACGGTTTTTATTGAGGTGGATGGTGGCGCAGGTGTAACTGGATGTTAATTGCATTGTTGGCATGGATTGATGTGCAGAGCGGATCAATGTTTTTTTGGGTACAAATCCATTGCTGCGCTAACGGCTGCTTAAGGTTTCGCCTAACGGCGACGTCGCCGGTGAGAAAAGATCAAGAGCACTCGAGCTGGCGCTCATTGTAATGAGTGGTTAAAAGCGGGCGCATGGCTTTGGTTTGGTGGGGTGGCTACCCCTCACCCCAGCCCTCTCCCGAGGGAGAGGGAGCCGATTTCGGTTGGTTTTGAAACGTGCATTCGACTCGGTATCGCACGTCGGCGCACTTCTGCCAAACACCTCGGTCAGTCCCCTCTCCCTCCGGGAGAGGGCTAGGGTGAGGGGCTCTTGATTTTGCTTTTGTCTCCAGGACACCACATTCCAATGACCTCTAGCGCCCACCCCCGGCAAAAAAGGAATGATTCCCGCCCCACGCAGTCGGAGTTGAGGTACTACCCAATTCAGGAGCTTCACCGATGAACAGCAAAACCCTAATCGCCAGCCTGGCCCTTGTCGCCGGCATTGCCGGGATCAGCCCACTTGTTCAAGCGGCGCAAACCTCAAATGAACAGGCCGTGCAATCCCCGGTCAGCGACCGCGAACTGAAGGTCAACGACCGCGCCCCGGATATTTATCAGCGCAGTGAAAAAGCCATCGACTGGAAAACCAAGGGCCTGAAAAAACCTGTTGATCAGGCGCAATGGGTACAGATCAATGACCAGTACGTCATGGTGATGATCACCAACGGCACCATTGTCGAGATGAAACCGGTCCCGCGTTAAACCTCCGGCAACAATCAGCCATGGACGGTTGATTGCAATCGAGCGCCGTTCGGGTAAAACCCGTGGGGCGTTTCGAGTGAAGGCAAGTCAGGAGCAACAGGTTGGAAAAGAAACCGCTGTACCGCAAAGAAAACACCACCGCCCACAATGTCTGGCGCAACAACCCCGGCGGGCACTACCGGGATCAACGAAACACCAAAGCGCAAAGCCGCAGCGAGGCCACGCGCGGCTCGATGCATGGCATCAAACACCAAGGCTACGACTACACGCCGTTGTTTCGTTTTCTGTTATCCCGCGTCGGCGGTCATTGGGATGAGATTTTCAGCGAAGCGGTATCTCGCCTTGATCGGCCAGAACCGGTTTTCTGGATGGTTGCCATCCACGAAGACGATCGCAAGGACATTGTGCGACTGGGCGAGTCGGCCTACTTCAACGGCCTCTTCGTCGATGAGCAAAAGCAGCTGCAAATCGTCAATCCGCAGCTGAGTGTCGAAGAGATGAAGCCTCATTGCCGTTGCTGCACGCATACCTTCAATGGCGTTCCGTTTGGCCTGCCTGCGGACTGATCGAGCTACTCGACCCGAACCTGATTCATCACCTGCCCACCCCCCAACCGATACTGATTATTGCCACTGCGCTTGGCCTCATACATCGCCAAATCGGCAATGTGCAGCAAGCGATCCATGGCCGTCGCATGGTCCGGAAACACCGCCACCCCAAGGCTGGTACCGATGTGGCGCTGGTCGTTGCCGATGCTGATCGGTGGCGACAGTTCGATGAAGATTTTCTGGCAGATGCTGCGGGCTTCGTCCTGCAAACTCAGGCTCGGCGCCAGGCCTTGCAGGATCACCACGAACTCATCGCCGCCAATGCGCGCGACGGTATCGGTAGCGCGCAGGATGCGTTTCAGCCGCGTGGCCATGGTGATCAGCACGCGGTCGCCGGCGGCATGGCCGTAGCGGTCGTTGATGGTTTTGAAACCGTTGAGGTCGACGAACACCAGTGCGACGCGGGTCTCGGTCTGGCGGGCTTGATCCAGCGCTTCGGACAAGCGTTGTTCCAGCACCAGGCGGTTGGGCAGGCCGGTCAGCGGATCGAAGTGGGCGAGGTGTTGCAGGTAGCTGGCCGAGGCTTTTTCTTCGGTGATGTCGCGCACCACACCCATCATTTTCACCACCGCGTCGTGGTCGTTGCGCACCACGTTGCCGGTTTCCCGTAACCAACGAATGGTGCCGTCGGGCCAGACCACGCGGTATTCCTCATCATGGTTTTCGCCGGTCTCCAGGCAACGCAGTTCACCTTCGCGCACCTTGGTGCGGTCGTCCGGATGGACGCAGGAACAGAACAGCGCATAGGACGGGGTGATTTCACCGATCTTGAACCCGAACATGCCGTAGATCGCATCCGACCAGTACAGCCGATCCGTGTCGACTTCCCAATCCCAAGTGCCGATGCGCGCAAAGTACTGGCTGCGTTTAAAGCGCTCGACGTCGCCGTCCTGCTGAATGTGTTGGCCATCGGCGGCCCGTCTCAGCAGATCCCGATACTGCGCGAGCTGCCGGCGCAAATCGCGTTCGCGCCATAGCAGCAGAGCGATGATGGCGAGCAAGATCGCGCCCACGGCAAGGCTGATCCAGAACAGAGTCATTCGGGCGCTGCCAGCATGGCGGTTCGATCCGTGGAGTAGTGGCGGTTGGCTATGTTAATGCTTCAATACTCGGTTCGGATACCATGTTGATCTGCGCTGGCAGGTTGCCAATCCCCGGCATTTCTGGGAAAACGGCGGCCGGCTGAACAATAGAGTGAATGTTATGAATGATGAACTGCAGGTAATCGATCTTCAGGCCGGCGAAGGCAAAGCCGCCGTCAAAGGTGCGCTGATCACCACCCAATACACCGGATGGCTGGAAGACGGCAGCGAGTTCGATTCTTCCTACAGCCGAGGCAAACCTTTCCAGTGCGTGATTGGCACCGGGCGGGTGATCAAGGGTTGGGATCAGGGCTTGATGGGGATGCAGGTGGGGGGCAAGCGCAAATTGCTGGTGCCGGCGCATTTGGGGTACGGCGAACGGACGATGGGCAAGATCCCGCCGAATTCGAATCTGGTGTTTGAGATTGAGTTGTTGGAAGTGCTGACGCGGGAGGATTGAGGTGGAGGGCGTCGATTTGGATGAAGTCCGTTACTTCATCCAAATACCGTCAGGGTGGATCAGGTGAATACGTCTATATCGTCAAGCGCGTCTTCGATGATTCCTTGCAGTGAAGGGTGCGTTCGCCTAGCTGACTCAAGTGCCAAAAAAACAGTTTCTGTATCCACTTCGCCATGTCGGCGAGCGATGTGCCCGAGTGCAGTAGCCGCAGCGGCCACAATTGTTTCGGTTTTGCTGGTGAGGTGTTTCAGGCAGATGTCCTGAGCCCAGTTTCTATCGGTTTCATTCAGGCCAATGGATACGAGTGCGGCGATTACGTTTGCAACTATGCCGCTGGAAAGTAGGCGGATGGCCTGATCGTGGTTTATCGATGGGTTTTGGTAGATGAGGCTCATGTGTCTTCCAGTGCATCCCAGACACAAGAGAAGCTTTGGAATCGGAGGGGATGTTCCTTCATGGCTTAAGCCTTCCTGGGTTTTGGCTTTCAGATACTCGTCAGCAGAAAGAACGCTTTCGCGAGCAGGCTCGCTCCCACATTGGGTCGGCGGTGTACTCGAATTCCGCGAGTCACCGCGAACAACTGTGGGAGCGAGCCTGCTCGCGAAGAGCGATCACGCGGTCAATCAGGCTGCGTGTGCCATTTCGGCCAGTGTGTCGGCCACGGTTTTTTGCAGTGAGGGGAACCGGCGGGTCACGCGGCGCAGTGCGGGTAGCACGGCGTCGATTTCCAGTTCATCGAGCTGGGGAAGGGCGGTGACGGCGGAGGCGACGATGGTTTCGCGTTCGCTTTCGAACAGCACCAGGCAGGCGTTCTGTGCCCAGCGGCCGTCCCGTTCGTTGAAACCCATGGCCACCAGTGCCGCGACGACCTGTGCATCTGTTTTGTTGGACATGTTTATTGCCTCAGGGCGGGGTCGATTTTGTCGAGGGCGCGGTTGACCGCGAGTTCGCCGAGCATGACCACTTGCTGGATGCCGAGCACGGTGTTGCGGTAGGGCGAGTCGAGCAGGGCGGCGAAGTCGCTGAGCATGATGCTGGCCGAGGCCATGGATTCGCAGGCGTGGGCCATGAGGTCTTCGGCGCCGGTGTTGGGGTCGACGAGGAACATGGTGCTGGGTCTGCGCGGTGGTGAAGGCGGTGTGGGTTTCAGGTAGTGGTCGAGGGCGCGTTCGGCGGCTTCGTGGAGTTTTCTGGAGCCCGGTGTGGAGTAGGGGGACGTTGGATTTGGATCGACTTCCGCTTCTGTTTCGGGCGGATTCGGCGTTATTTTGAACATATGCTAGGAAACCTCAATGAGGCTGACACCGTTTGCGACTAAACATTGGGTGACAGCTATACGCAGGTTAGTCGACCGGACCCCTAGCTAAACCGGCGCGCTCGAAAGCGCCCTGCGCATAGCCGCCATTGAGTGCAGGCATGGAAATGCCAGACTGAATAACAGCTTGCTAGCTAGAGATGACACCGAGCGACTAAACCCGATCACTGAACATTCAGTGACGCGATCCAAGTTACCGGCAGCCCCCAAGCCGCACAAGCCGGCGGATTCTGGCGTAGTTGTAGGCAAAGGCGCAAGGCGCTGTAGCCTTGTGGCTGATGTCTAAATGATGCTGCGTTTGACTGGGCGCCTCAGGATTCAACCCTCGCGCCCCGCCCAAACCGCTCCCGATACACCGACGGCGGCACACCCACCACCCCGCGAAACGCCACACGAAAACTCTCCACCGACCGATAACCACAACGCTCGGCAATCTGCTCGGTGTTGTCCGGCGTGCTCTCCAGCAACTCCCGCGCCCGCGCCAACCGTTCGTGCTGCAACCACGCCTTCGGCGACTGCCCACTGGCCTCGGTAAACCGCCGCAGAAACGTGCGCTCACTCATCGCCGCTTCGCTGGCCAGATCACGCACTTCCAAAGGCTCATGCAAACGCTCGCGCGCCCACTGCATCACCCGTGACAGGTCGTTGCGCGGCGTCGGGCTGACCGGGGTCGGAATGAACTGCGCCTGACCGCCAGTACGCTGCGGCGACATCACCAGGCGCCGCGCCACCGAGTTGGCAACCTGCGTGCCGAAGTCCCGCGCCACCAGATGCAGGCAGGCATCGATCCCGGCAGCGCTGCCGGCCGAAGTGATCAACTGACCGGAATCGACGTAAAGCACATCGGCATCGACGGCAATCGCCGGGAAGCGCTGCGCCAGTTCCGCCGTGTAACGCCAATGGGTTGTGGCGCCGTGGCCGTCGAGCAGGCCGGTGGCCGCCAGCACAAATACACCGGAGCAGATCGACAGCAATCGCGCACCCCGGGCATGGGCCTGACGCAATGCATCGAGCAGTTCATCCGGCACCGCCGCGTTGCGGTCGCGCCAGCCGGGAATGATGATGGTGCGCGCCTCGGCCAACAATTCCAGGCCGCCATCGGCCAATACCTGAATCCCACCCAAGGCACGCATCGGCCCTTTATCGACCGACGCAATGGCGTGGGTGTACCACGGGAAATCGAACTCCGGCCGGGTCAGGCCGAAGACCTCCACGGCGATGCCGAACTCGAATGTGCAGAGGCCGTCGTAGGCCAGAATCGCGACCAAACCTGGTGATGTCGGCATTTGGCGGAAAATTCCCGGTGAGTGTCTTGTGCGCCACTGTAGCCGCAAGCGGCCGCTCGATAAAGTCTGCTCACACCCGTTCAGATAAAGGAGCAACACCCATGACCAGCCTGGTTCGCGATATCCCTGCGGCGCCGTCGGCGATCGCCCTGATGCACTTCAGCAATCGTCTGACCTTTGAAACCGATTGTTCCGACGTCTTCAGTAGCCAGGAGGCTGGCGAGATTGATTTTGTCCTGGTCGACGTGCGCGGGCCGTTGGCCTTTGAGCGCGGACATGTGACGGGCGCGATCAATATCCCGAACCGGTTGCTGACAGCGGAGGAACTGGCCAGCTACCCGAAGACCACGCTGTTTGTGGTCTATTGCGCCGGCCCGCACTGCAACGGCGCGAACAAGGCGGCGGTGAAACTGGCGGCGCTGGGGTATCCGGTTAAAGAGATGATCGGCGGGGTTACCGGATGGCTCGATGAAGGTTTTCAACTGAGCCTGACGCCTGCGGCCAAATCCGCAATCGGCTGCGAATGCTGATCCCCTTGTAGGAGCTGCCGAAGGCTCGGGCCGCGTTCGGACGATCTTTTGATCTCGATGTTTAAAAGCCAGATCAAAAGATCGCAGCCTGCGGCAGCTCCTACAGGAAAATCAGCGTTTTTCTGCGCTGAGAATGCTCTTGTCCTACAGCCTTTGCACCATGACGGCGCACCCGTTGACCCCGGTCAATCGGTGCGCCGATCTTTCATAAGTATTTGTCGCTTAAACACAATTTACCCTGTGCGCGCCGCCATAGACTGCCGGCCACTTCGGTTTTTGTAGCCAATTGGCCATGACCGAACGCTGAATCGAAAGCTGCCAATAAAAGCCTCCGCACACAGGAGTTATAAATGAAGAAGCTAGTGATGTTCGGTGCCCTGGCACTGTCGATGTTGTCCCTGACCGCTGTGGCCGAAGACGCCAAGCCGATCCGCATCGGTATCGAAGCCGGTTACCCGCCATTCTCGATGAAAACCCCTGACGGCAAACTCGCCGGTTTCGACGTCGATATCGGCGATGCGCTGTGCGCGCAGATGAAAGTCAAATGCACCTGGGTCGAGCAGGAATTCGATGGCCTGATCCCGGCGCTGAAAGTGAAGAAGATCGACGCCATTCTGTCGTCGATGACCATCACCGATGACCGCAAGAAAAACGTCGATTTCACCATCAAGTACTACCACACGCCGGCGCGCTTCGTGATGAAGGAAGGCTCCGGTGTCAAAGACCCGCTGACCGAGCTCAAGGGCAAGAAAGTCGGCGTGCTGCGTGCCAGTACCCATGACCGTTACGCCACCGAAGTGCTGGTGCCAGCCGGGATCGACCTGGTGCGTTACGGCTCGCAACAGGAAGCCAACCTCGACATGGTTTCCGGGCGTATCGACGCGATGCTGGCCGACTCGGTCAACCTCAGCGACGGTTTCCTGAAAACCGACGCCGGCAAAGGTTTTGTATTCGTTGGCCCGACCTACGAAGACGCCAAGTACTTCGGCGGCGGCGCCGGCATTGCGGTGCGCAAGGGCGATACCGCGCTGGCCGAGCAATTCAACAAAGCCATCACCGAAATCCGCGCCAATGGCGAGTACAAGAAAGTCCAGGACAAGTACTTCGACTTTGATGTGTACGGCCATTAATACGCCGTAGAAAAAAGTGGCCCCGTTTGCGCGGTGGCCACTTTTTTTGCGCCCATGATTTATCCTGTTTCACACATTTCCCATGTAGGAGCTGCCGAAGGCTGCGATCTTTTGACTTTGCTTGTGAAAAACAAGATCAAAAGATCGCAGCCTTCGGCAGCTCCTACAGAAACATCGGAGTCTTCCCATGCAACGCATCGACCATGTTCTGCCCTGGGGCCACTTGGGCAGCGAACGCTCGCTCAGCGTGTTTCGCTACGGCGCGGGCACCCGCAAGGTGTACATCCAGGCCAGCCTGCACGCCGATGAACTGCCGGGCATGCGCACTGCGTGGGAACTCAAGCAGCGCCTCAATGAACTCGAACAGCAGGGCCGTTTGCAGGGCGTGATCGAGCTGGTGCCGGTGGCCAACCCGATCGGCCTCGATCAACACCTGCAAGGTGCGCACATGGGCCGCTTCGAATTGGGTAGTGGCAAGAACTTCAACCGCGCCTTCGTCGAACTCAGCGCGCCGGTCGGGGCGTTGATCGGTGAGCGTCTGGGTGCTGATGCGGAGGCCAACGTTGCACTGATCCGCCAAGCCATGGGTCAAGTGTTCGAAGACCTGCCGGCCCCGGCGTCGCAACTGGAAGCCTTGCATCGTTTGTTGCTGCGCCATGCCTGCGATGCCGACATCACCCTCGATCTGCATTGCGATTTCGACGCGGCGATTCATTTGTACGCGCTGCCGCAGCACTGGCCACAGTGGCAATCATTGGCGGCACGTTTGAAGGCCGGCGTGGCGCTGCTGTGTGAAGATTCCGGCGGCAGCTCGTTCGATGAATCCTGCTCGACGCCGTGGCTGCGTCTGGCGCGGGCGTTCCCGAATGCTGCGATTCCAGCGGCGAATCTGGCGACCACGCTGGAACTGGGCAGCATGGGCGACACCCGGGTTGATCAGGCTCAAGCCAATTGTGAGGCGATTCTCGGTTTCCTCGCGGAGCAGGGTTTCATCAGCGGCGAATGGCCGGCGGCGCCGAGCGAGTGCTGCGAAGGCCTGCCGTTCGAGGGCACCGAATACCTGTTCGCGCCGCACCATGGCGTGGTGAGTTTTCTGCGCAATGCTGGCGAGTGGGTGGAGAAGGGCGATGCGCTGTTTGAGGTGGTGGATCCGTTGCAGGATCGCGTGACCACTGTTCGTGCCGGCACCAGTGGCGTGTTGTTTGCGCTGGATCGCGGGCGCTATACCGAGCCGGGGATCTGGCAGGCGAAAGTGGCGGGGCGGGTGGCGTTTCGGACGGGCAAGTTGACCAACGACTGACGGATCTTCGTCGGATTCGCGGGCCCTTTCGCGAGCAGGCTCGCTCCCACCCTGGACATGCATTCCCCTGTGGGAGCGAGCCTGCTCGCGAAGGGGCCATCAGCAAACCAATATATAAACCTTCATTGGGGGTACTGGCCTCATCGCTGGCAAGCCAGCTCCCATAGTGATTGAACGTGTTCACAAACATTGTGTTCACACAAATCCTGTGGGAGCTGGCTTGCCAGCGATGGCGGCATCAGCAGCACCACCGAATTTGGATCCTCGCCGCAGGATGTTAGGCTCCCCCCCGAACCCGACACTCCGTGAAGGAAGGCTCTATGTTGAAGGTCTTTGCTCTGCTGACCCTGCTGGCGTCCACCGCCGTGCAGGCGCAAACCACGCTGCAATCCGATCTGCCGCTCAAGTACCTCGAACTGGTTCATGCCGATGCCGAACCGCGTCCGCTGGTGATTTTCCTGCACGGCTACGGCAGTAACGAAGCCGATCTGATCGGCATGAAATTTCAGCTGCCGGCGCAGTACAACTACCTGTCGGTGCAGGCGCCGTTGGCGCTCGGTGAAGGGCGTTTCCAGTGGTTTCGCAAGAAAGGCGAAGGCACCTACAACGGCGAGACCGATGATCTGAAGGTCAGTGGCCAGAAGCTGCGCGACTTTATCGCGCAAGCGGCGAAGAAATATCACACCACCCCGGACAAGGTGTACCTGATCGGCTTCAGCCAGGGCGCGATGATGACCTACGAAGTGGGGTTGAGGCCGCCAGTGGCGGTCGGTGGGATTGCGGCATTGAGCGGGCGTTTATTGCCAGTGTTGAAGGCTGAACTCAAAAGCGAACGACAGCCGTTGCCGCTGAACATCTTTATCGGCCATGGCACCGCCGATGATCCGGTGCCGTATAAGAACGGCACCGAGGCCAACGCTCAGTTACAGAAACTCGGTTATAAACCACAGTTCCATGCCTACCCCGGCATCGGCCACAGTATCAGTGCGGCCGAGCTGCGCGACTTGAACGGCTGGTTGCAGCAGCTCAATCCTTGAGGATGGTTTTCACCAGGGCATCGTGACCCTTCTTGTCGCTGGCACGGGAGATCACCTGCACCAGCGCCATCTTCGTGCCGGAGCCGGCCATCAGCGTGGTGTTGAGGGTCTGGCCGCCGCCCTGGGTGGCGGTGCTGTCTACCTGACGCAAGCCAAGGCCGGTGCCTTTCTGGGTCAGGCTCTTCTCGCTGAGTTTGTTGAAGTCCGGCAGGGCCTTGCGTTGGTCTTCGATGAAACTCGACACGCTGCCGTCGAGGAACTGCCCGTCGTTGTCCTTGACGTGCTGGCCTTCGGGAATCTTGTTTTCAGCGGTAATGACCACGGTTTTTGTGGCCTCGTTGGTGTACATCGTGCCCGTGGTCCCGCTCGGGCTGGTCGGCAGCGGGTCGGCGACGAAACCTTTAGGTAGCACGAAAGTAAACTTGCCCTCGAGCATCGAGACTTTCTCGGTGCCGGCATTTTTCTTGGCCGCTTGCGCGTGAAGGGCGCCGAAACCGGCGAGGGCCGCCACCAGCAGGACGACGGTTTTTTTGCTCAACAATGACATGTGAATCTCCGGTGGATGGTCGCGCGAGGCGGGCGATCATCCCACGGAGGGGGGCGGGCGTTCCAGCGCGAATCATCCGAGCGGTTATTGCGCCTGCGCTTTCGCCAACGGACGGGCCAGCAGGCGTTTGGTCACACCAAGCATGGCCACCGACACCGCAACGCCGACGGCAAAACCGCTCAGGCCCATGCTTGGCAAGGTCAGCGCCGAGACCAGACAAAACGCCGAAAACGAATACATGCCGGTCGCCGTCGCCCGTAACAATGCGGCGGTAAATGCCGGGCCGCGCGTTTGTTGCGAGAACACCGCCATCACACTGCCGAGTACCGGGAACACCGCGAGCAAACCGCTCCAGCGCTCGCCGACGGTGCTGGCGAGCATCGTCACCACCAGGGTCAACGCGGCGCCGGCGATCATCCGCCAGATCAGTTTGTCCGACTTCGGCGCCGTGCCGCTGAGCACCGGTTGCACCGTGGGAAACAGGTACGGCGATGCCAGCAACGCAATCGCCGCCGCCGCCACGGAAAACGGCAGCGACGCAGGGATCAGTGACAACACCCCAGCGATCACGGCCCACACCGACAGCGACGCGGCCAACGCCAACGGCCAGTTCGCCCGTTGCGCGACCTGCGCGTAGGTGATGCAGAACGCAATCATCGCGAACATCGCCGATAACGCCGCCACCGCTGATTGCGCGGCAAACGCCGGACCCTGCTCGATGGCGAGGAAAAACAGAATCGGCCCGACCACCACCGGCAACCCCGACAGCCACCCGGCCACGCTCGGCCCCCAGCGTTTGCCCGCCAGGGAAATCAGCAGCAGAAAACCGGGAATCAGCAGCAGTTTGAGGATCAGCACGCAGGAGTCTCCATCCGTTGAAGGTTCGCCACGTTAGCATTGTCGATCGGCGATTGCTGCCTATGTGCGCAGTTTTTGTATACAAAGTGCCGGCGACGATATCCGGCTATGCTCTGATTATCAGGGCTTGCCGGAGTCGATGCCGCGATGAATAGAACACCGAAGGTGTTGCGTGGATGCTGCGGCATCGGTTTGTGGGCGCTGTTGCTGACGCCGACCTGGGCCAATTGGCAGGACGCGGTGCCCGGCGCGCAAATCATCGGCACTGGTGATTTCAGCGTGTTCGGTTTCGATGTCTATAACGCGCGCCTGTGGAGTGCCGCGCGGCCCTTGGTCGACGGCCAGCCCTTTGCGCTGGAGTTGATCTACCGTCGCAACATTTCCCGCGACGATCTGGTCAAGGCCAGCGTCGATGAAATCAAACGCCTGGCCGGTACTCGCGTCAGTCCGGCGCAATTGGCCGGTTGGCAGGTACAGATGCAGCAATCGTTTGTCGATGTGCAGGCCGGCACGCGGATTACCGGGGTGTATCTGCCGGGGCAGGGGGCGCGGTTCTTTGTCGGCCAGCAGTTGCAGCATGAGATTGATGACCCGCTGTTTGCCCGGGCGTTTTTTGATATCTGGCTGGATCCGCGCACACGCAATCCTGAGTTGCGCGAGCAGTTGTTGGGGGGGAGTCGATAAGAGCAAAAGATCGCAGCCTTCGGCAGCTCCTACAGGAGAGTGCATTCCAATGTAGGAGCTGCCGAAGGCTCGGGCCGCGATCGGACGATCTTTTACGCTTCAAGGCTCAGGCGGAAACCTCTAAGCTGCGTCTTTCCGACTTGTTTCTGGATGTGTGCGTGAAATTCAGTTTGCCCAAAATAGCCACCGCGCCGTTTTGTCCGCCGGAAGTGGCTGGCAGTGTTGCGGTTGATCCCAATGCGTCGTTCTTCAAACGCGTGCTGCGTTTTGCCGGTCCCGGTTTGCTGGTGTCGATCGGCTACATGGATCCGGGCAACTGGGCCACCGCCATCGAGGCCGGTTCACGTTTTGGCTACAGCCTGTTGTTTGTGGTGTTGCTGGCAAGTCTGGCGGGCATGGTCGTGCAGTGCTTGTGCTCGCGACTGGGCATCGCCACCGGGCGCGACCTGGCGCAGCTGTCCCGCGAGCGCTACAGCACACCGACCGCGCGCCTGCAGTGGGTGTTGGCGGAAATCTCGATCATCGCCACCGATCTGGCTGAAGTGCTTGGTTGTGCGCTGGCCTTTCACTTGCTGCTCGGTTGTTCGTTGACCTTCGGCATCGCCCTGACGGCGTTCGACACCTTGCTGGTGCTGGCCCTGCAAAACCGTGGTTTCCGCCGGCTGGAAGCGATCATGCTGGTATTGGTCGCGACCATCGGCGTGTGTTTCTTCGTTGAGCTGCTGCTGATCAAACCGTTTTGGCCGGACGTCGCCCAGGGTTTCAAACCGTCGCTGGCGGCGATCAGCGAAGCGGCGCCGTTGTACTTGGCGATCGGTATTCTCGGTGCGACGGTGATGCCGCATAACCTGTATCTGCATACCTCGATCGTGCAGACGCGGATGATCGGCAAGGATCTGGCGAGCAAGCAGGACGCGGTGAAGCTGGCGCGCATCGACACCATCGGTTCGCTGGCGCTGGCGTTGCTGGTCAACGCGGCGATCCTGATTCTCGCTGCGGCGGCGTTTCACCAGTCCGGGCACACCGATGTAGTGGACATTCAGGATGCCTACCACTTGCTCGATCCGCTGGTGGGCGGCGCGTTGGCCAGTGTGTTGTTCGGGGTGGCCTTGCTCGCATCGGGGCAGAGTTCGACGTTTACCGGCACCATCGCCGGCCAGGTGATCATGGAGGGGTACCTGAATCTGCGGATTCCGTGCTGGCAGCGACGTTTGATCACTCGCGGACTGGCGTTGATTCCGGCGTTTATTGGCGTGTGGCTGATGGGCGATAACGCGATCGGCAAATTGCTGGTGCTGAGTCAGGTGGTGTTGAGTCTGCAGTTGCCGTTTGCCTTGTATCCATTGATTCGCATGACCAACGACGAACAGCTGATGGGGCCGTTTGTGAATCGCTGGCCGACACGGGTGTTGGCGTGGGGGTTGTTTGTGGTGATCAGCGGCGCTAACAGCTGGTTGATTTTGCAGTGGGCGGTTTGAGCCATATTTTGCAGTGATTGGGCTGGCCTCTTCGCGAGCAGGCTCGCTCCCACAGGGTTATCGGGTGTGCACACTATTGTGATCAACCGATAACTAATGTGGGAGCGAGCCTGCTCGCGAATGCGGAGTTTCAGGCGCCGACATCGCTAAATATTGGAACGCGCCCATTGAGCGAAGGCCGGTGGTGCCAGTTCAAGCGATTCAGATCGATGCCACGCCCAAGTATTTCCCTCACCGTCGCCCCGGCAATACTCATCGCCAACGCTTGCCCCGGACACTGATGCCGACCACTGCCAAAACTGAAACTGCGGCGGTCGGCGCGCTGTGGCACAAATTCCTCCGGCCGTTCGTTAAGCGCCGGATCACGATTGGCCGAAGCCAGCAGCACCAGAATCACATCGCCCGCCTCGACACGCACACCGGCAATCTCGCAGGACGCGGCGACGAAGCGCCGGGTGTTCTGCACGGGCGGGTCGAAGCGCTGGACTTCGTTGAGCAGTGCTTCGATGGATTCGCCGCGCAGTGCTGGCTGACGACGTAGCGCCAACAGCGTGTTGCCGATCAGTCCGGCGCAGGCTTCGAACGTCTGCGAACAAAGACCGATCAGGTTGGCGATCAGGGTGTCTGCATCGCCGGCAAAGCGCTGCTGGATCGCGCTGAGGAAGTCGTTGGCGGGTTCGGCGAGCAGTTCGATAAAGTAGCCGCGCAGGTGCTCGGCCGCCGCATCTGCTGTGGCCAGTTGCAGGTCATTGCTCAACGGCGACAGGCAAGCGACGAAGTCAGCCGTCAGCTCGCTGACTGCCCCCGCCTGCGCCGGCGTGAATCCCAAAAGCGCCGCGACCACGCACACCGGGCCACGAAACATTGCCTTGTACACACCGTCGGCGTCCGCTGTGATCAGCCGTGCGGCGACCAAAGCATTGATCGTCTCAAGGTCCAGCGCTGCCAGCTCAGGCTCGATGGCCGAACGCGGACAGCGCTGGCGTTCGCCGTCATTCATCCGCATCAGCTGGCCAAAAACTTTGCCGGCCATCCTGCCGGCAATCGCTTTGGGCACGGGCTCCTGCGCCGGACGCACCCGGCAATCAGCGTGGGCCAACACCGCACACACCGCACGGGCGCTGCTGGCGACCCACAGTTTCAGATCCGGATGAAACGTCAGTCCACCGGCTGCGCGCAGTTCGGCGTAGTAGGGATAGGGATCGGCATGCGTTGTGGCGCTGATCGGGTTCATGGTTTGCATCCTTGTCGGCGGGGAAAGTGTTGCTACTATCTCCACTGCGCAACGACGATGATTCGTCCGGGAGCGAACTATGCACGCAGAACATCAAGACATCGGTGTATCGCAGGTGGCCGCCGCCATCGCCGAACCGGCGCGAACCAAAATCCTCTGTTCGCTGATGGACGGCCACGCCCGCACCAGCACGGAGCTGGCGACGATCGCCGAAGTCAGCGCCTCGACCGCCAGTGTGCACTTGGCGAAACTCAAGGACCTGGCCCTGGTGCGCCTGCACGTGCAGGGCCGCCATCGTTATTACAGCCTCGCCGATCAGCGCGTGGCGCAGGCGCTGGAAGCGTTGATGGTGATTGGCCAGAACGCTGCGCCGACGTTCAAGGCGCATACGCCGGATCGCCTGCAATTCGCGCGCACCTGCTATGACCACATGGCTGGGACGCTGGCGGTGTTGCTGCATGACCGTTTGCTCGAGGGCGGTTGGTTGGTGGCAACCGACGAGCAGGCGTATCGCTTGAGTGAAAGCGGGGAGGCGTTGTTTCTCGGGCTAGGCATCGACGTGCAGGATTTGACTAGCCTGCGCCGCAAGTTTGCCTGTCCGTGCCTGGACTGGAGCATGCGCCGGCCGCATCTCGGTGGTTCGCTGGGCGCGGCGTTGTTGCAAACGGCGCTGAAGCGCAAGTGGGTGACTCAGGATCTGGACAGTCGGGCGTTGGCGTTGACGGCGGTGGGGCGCAAGGAGATCAGTGCACGGTTTGGTGTTGAGTGGCCGGTAGACGGGCAGATCAAAAGATCGCAGCCTTCGGCAGCTCCTACAGGAGTTGCGTACACCCGATAAATCTCGACCCTACCCAATCCATGTAGGAGCTGCCGAAGGCTGCGATCTTTTGATTTTCAGCGTCTGACCGACGAGGGGCGCATCTGCCACCTTGTATCACCGCAGACGACTCTATACTGTATATGCAAACAGTAAAGGGCCCGCGCCATGCAAATCATCGACAAGCTGAGCATCCTCGCCGACGCCGCCAAGTACGACGCCTCCTGCGCGAGCAGCGGCGCGCCCAAGCGCAGCTCCGAGGGCAAGAGCGGCTTGGGCTCGACCGATGGCATGGGCATTTGCCACAGCTACACGCCGGACGGGCGCTGCGTGTCGCTGTTGAAGATTCTGCTGACCAACTTCTGCCTTTACGATTGCCAGTACTGCGTCAACCGCCGTTCCAGCGATGTTCCGCGTGCTCGTTTCACCCCCGAGGAAGTCGTGGCGCTGACCATGGATTTCTACCGGCGCAACTGCGTCAGCGGGCTGTTCCTCAGCTCCGGGATCATTCGCTCGGCGGACTACACCATGGAGCAACTGGTGCGGGTGGCGAAGCTGCTGCGCGAAGAGCATGAGTTTCGCGGCTACATCCATCTCAAGACCATTCCCGAAGCCGATCCGGCATTGATCGAAGAAGCAGGGCGCTATGCCGATCGCCTGAGCGTCAACATCGAACTGCCGACCGATGCCAGCCTGCAAGTGCTGGCGCCGGAGAAGGACATCAAGTCGATCAAGCAGGCGATGAACACCATCTACACCGGCGTGCAGACTGTTCTGAACGAACCGCGCTCGGCGAAGTTCGCCCCGGCCGGGCAGAGCACACAGTTGATTGTCGGCGCCGACGACACCGATGACAGCACCATCCTTCACAGCGCCCAGGCCTTGTACGGCAACTTCCGTCTGCGTCGGGTCTACTATTCGGCCTTCAGCCCGATCCCCGACAGCCCGAAAAGCGTGCCTCTCGCTGCGCCGCCACTGATGCGCGAGCACCGTTTGTATCAGGCCGATTTTCTCCTGCGCAGCTACGGCTACAGCGCTGATGAATTGCTCAAGGGGCCGGGCAATCTGGCGCTGGACATCGACCCGAAACTGGCGTGGGCGTTGCAGAATCGCGAGGTGTTCCCGCTGGATCTGAACCGCGCCGAAGCCTCCTTGATTGCGCGTATTCCCGGCATCGGTTTGCGCACCACCGAACGTCTGGTGGAGCTGCGCCGCCAGCGGCGCATTCGTTACGAAGACGTCGCGCGCATGCGCTGCGTGCTGGCCAAGGCCAAGCCGTTCATCATCACCAGCGACTACCATCCGCAGCAGGCTGAAGTCACCAGCCACTTGCTCTATCAGCAATTGCGCGACCGGCCGATGCCACAGCAGATGGGGCTGTGGGGATGATCAATCTTGATTGCGATGATCTCTTCGACACTTGGCGCCAGCAGGCGCGCTGGCTGCTGAGCCATGAAGTCGATCCGAGTCTGGTGAGTTGGGCGTCGGAAGGTGTGGGGGATTTGTTCGCCAATGATGAGCCGGTACCTGAGGGGCAGGGGCCGTTTCAGGCGCGCATTCCGCGAGCGTTGCTCGACACGCTGGAGCAAGCTTCGCGCTATCGCGGCGATCAACGCTGGAGCCTGTTGTATGAAGTGTTGTGGCGCGTCAGCCATGGCGATCGCACGGCGATGATGGCCGGGGACAAACTCGGTAGCGAATTGCAGCGACGGATCAAACAAGTGCATCGGGAAGCCCATCACCTGCATGCGTTTGTACGTTTCATCGAACGCCCGTCCTCCAGCGCGGGTCCGCAGTATGTGGCGTGGCACGAACCGGCCCATGACATTCTGCAGAGCGCCAGTGAACATTTCATCGGGCGAATGGGCCGCCATCGCTGGTTGATTGCCACGCCGCGTGATGGGGTTTATTACGATGGCGAGCAATTGATCCATCAGCGTCAATGCCCGCTGGAATGGCAGCAGTTGGCGCAGAACGTTGACGATCCTCACGGTGATCTGTGGCTGACTTATTACAGCCACATCTTCAATCCGGCGCGGTTGAACGAGAAGGTCATGCAGGGGCATTTGCCGGCGCGGTTCTGGAAGAACTTGCCGGAGGGGGAGTTGATTCCAGGGTTGATTACGCAGGCGCGGATGGGGAAGCAGCAGAATGGGCAGGCGAGTGGGATTGCTGATCGTGCAGGTAAACGGATTGCCTTGAAGAGCTAAAAGCATACCCTCACCCCAGCCCTCTCCCGGAGGGAGAGGGGACTGACCGAGGTGTTTGGACTTGATCCATCGACCTGAAAGCTCGAGTCGAACTTCAGTCTTGAGAACAACCGAGATCGGCTCCCTTTCCCCCTCGCCCCCCTGGGGGGAGAGGGCTGGGGTGAGGGGGAAAGGATCTCCAGCCTTACACAAAAAAAACTAGCAACCACAATCAAAAAAGCCCCCCACCAATCACTCGGTGGAGGGCTTTTCTACATCAATCGCCGTCAGATCAAACCTTGACGATCCAGCCCGCTGGCGCTTCGATGTCGCCGGTCTGCACGCCAGTCAGCTCTTTGTAGAGCTTCTGGGTCACAGGACCCACTTCGGTCTCGCTATGGAACACATGCAGATGATCGTTGTAGCTGATACCACCGATCGGGGTGATCACCGCAGCCGTACCGCAAGCGCCGGCTTCCTTGAAGTCCGACAGCTTGTCGATCAGCACGTCGCCTTCAACCACTTCCAGGCCCAGACGCGATTTTGCCAGTTCGATCAGCGACAGGCGGGTGATGCCTGGCAGGACCGACGGCGAGTTCGGCGTGATGAACTTGTTGTCGTGGGTGATCCCGAAGAAGTTGGCCGAGCCGACTTCTTCGATTTTGGTGTGGGTCATCGGATCGAGGTAGATCGCGTCGGCGAAGTTGGCTTTCTTGGCTTTCGAGCCCGGCATCAGGCTGGCCGCGTAGTTGCCTCCGACCTTGGCTGCGCCGGTGCCTTGTGGGGCAGCGCGGTCGTAGCTGGAGATCTGGAAGTTGTGCGGGGTCAGGCCGCCCTTGAAGTAAGCACCGACCGGAATGCAGAAAATCGAGAAGATGAACTCGGGTGCAGTGCGCACGCCGATGTTGTCACCCACGCCGATCACGAACGGACGCAGGTACAGCGCGCCGCCGGTGCCGTATGGCGGAATGAAGCGCTCGTTGGCGCGAACCACGGCTTTGCACGCTTCGATGAACTGCTCGGTGTCGACCGTCGGCATCAGCAGACGCGCGCAGCTGCGTTGCATACGCAGGGCGTTCTGGTCCGGGCGGAACAGGTTGATCGAGCCGTCCTTGCAACGATAGGCCTTCATGCCTTCGAAGCACTGCTGGCCATAGTGAAGGGCAGTCGAGCCTTCGCTGATGTGCAGCACGTTATCTTCGGTCAGGGTGCCTTTGTCCCACTCGCCATCGCGAAAGTACGACAGATAGCGTTTGTCGGTCTTGATGTAATCAAAACCCAGCTTGTCCCAATTGATGCTTTCGTTACCCATGACACCCTCTATCACTGAACAACCGCCGAAACGGTTCAAGGCTTCTGACGTTTTTTGGATGGGCACAACAATACTTCATTCTTGAGCGGTTTCGCAGCCGGAATTCGCTCCACTGATCGTTCCCACGCTTGATCGTTCCTACGCTCTGCGTGGGAATGCCTCATCGGACGCTCCGCGTTCGGCTTTTGGGACGCAGAGCGT
>NZ_JAMDGW010000031.1:0-19539 GCF_028656995.1 Pseudomonas sp. TNT2022 ID642
CGTAAATCAGCCCCGGGTGCTGCATATAGAGAATTGAGGAACAACCGACTGGATGGCGAATAAGGGCTGTAGCGCCCGGTATCGGCGCTGAACATCGCGTGCAGCGGGCTGATCGCCAAAGCATCGGCGCCGCGCTCACCGGCCACGCGGACCAGATCTTCCAGTGCTTGAGTGTCGCCGAAACCGCCGTCGCCGGGGCGGCGCAGCGAATACAGCTGCGCACTCAGGCCCCAGACGCGGGGAATCGGATTATCCACCGCATCGCCGACGCTGAAGCAACGCTCCGGGGCCACGGCCAAGGTGAAATACTGATCGCTGATGTGCACCTGTTGATAGCCGACCGGGATCAGCCCCGGCAGTATCGCTTCAGAGTCGAGTTTCAGGTTCAGCCGTGAACCGTCTTCAAGGTGGATTTCACACGGCGTCTCCGGTGCGAAGTACCGCGCCAGATCCACGCCGACCCCGACATCGGCGGTCAACAGCGGCGGCAGGTGGCGGTCTTGTTGTACGGCTTGCAGTTCCAACAGGCTGGCGTCGATTTCCTGCGCCGTGCTGGCGGGGTGGCCGAGGCCGATCAGGACATTGCGCAGTACCGCCGGAGCGACTTTTTGCGGGCGGCCGTTGGCGTCGATCCAGTCGACGGCAAGGCCGGCGCGGCTAGCAAGAATTTCCAGTTGCGCATCGCTCATAGGCGCTCTCCATCCAGAGGTTGCAAAGGGGTTGCGGCCGTGAGGCTGACAAGCGCGCAATACGCGGGCAGTTCGCCCGATTCCGATAGATCGACGGTGGGTGGCTGCTGAAACAACCACACGGCCTCGGTCTGTGGAGGGTTGACCACTGGCGTGTCGCTGAGGTTCAGGTCAATTCGCAGCTCGCTGCCATTGCCCAGACGCCAGCGCGCACTGACCGCGCCATAACCGAGCATATGGGCACCGAGCGCTTGCGTGCCGGACAGATGGGGGATGATGTATTGATGGCGAAATTGCAGCAGCTTCTGGTACAGCTCCAGGGTTTCCTGCTGTTTTGCGCTGCCATGGCCGACCAACCTCGGCTGTGAGGCGTGGAAGGTTTTTTCGGCATTCGGGTCGGGAATCTGCTCGCGTTTGTGCGGATCGGTGAAGGCACTGAATGCGGCGAATTCATTACGCCGGCCCTCACGCACCAACTTGGCCAGCTCGCCGTGGTGACTGGTGAAAAACAGGAACGGTTGCTCGGCGGCAAACTCGTCGCCCATGAACATCAGCGGAATCATCGGTGATAGCAGTAACAACACGGTCGCTGCCTGCACCGCACGCGGATCGGCCAGATGATGCAGGCGTTCGCCGAACGCGCGGTTGCCGATCTGATCGTGGTTTTGCAGGAACAGTACGAACGCCGTGGAGGGCAGATGTTCGCTGGACTCGCCGCGCGGTTCGCCATGGCGGGTGATGTGGCCCTGGAAAACAAACCCCTGACTGAGGCAGCGCACCAATTGTTCGGTGGGTTGTGCGGCGTAGTCAGCGTAATAGGCGTCGGTTTCGCCGGTGAGCAGGACGTGCAGGGCGTTATGGCCGTCGTCGTTCCATTGCGCGTCGTAGTCGTATTCGAGCAGGCTCGACTGGTTGAGTTCGTTTTCCACGGTCAGCCAGACGTGCCGGCTCGGGTCGATCTGCGCGCGGATGCGCTGGGCCATTACTGTGAGGAAATCCGGGTCTTCGATGGCATGCACCGCGTCCAGACGCAGACCGTCGAAGCGGTACTCGAGCAACCACATCAGGGCGTTTTCGATGAAAAACTCGCGCACTTCGTCGCGGCGGAAATCGATCGCTGCGCCCCACGGCGTGTGTTTGTCCTCGCGGAAAAAGCCTTTCGCGTAACGATGCAGATAATTGCCGTCGGGGCCGAAGTGGTTGTAGACCACATCAAGAATGACGGCCAAGCCGTGGCCGTGGGCGCTGTCGATCAGGTGTTTGAGTTGTTCCGGGGTGCCGTAGGAGGCGTGCGGGGCGTAGGGCAACACACCGTCGTAACCCCAATTGCGTTCGCCGGGAAACTGCGCCAGCGGCATCAGTTCGATGGCGGTGATGCCCAGGCCGGCGAGGCGCGCCAGATGTTGTTCGACTTCAGCGAACCCCCCCAGCGCACCGACGTGCAACTCGTAGATCACCGCTTCGCTCCACGGCCGACCGTGCCAGGCACTGTGGCGCCATTGATAAGCCAGCGGATCGACGACCACACTGTGGCGGCCGATGTCGCCATCCTGCGCTCTGGAGGCCGGGTCGGGCACCTCCAGTTCGCCGTCGATGTTGTAGCGGTAGCGAGTGCCCGCCGGACAGCGGGTCTTGATCACAAACCAGCCGTCTGCCTGAGGCAGCATCGGCAGCGACTGACCGTTTTCAAGTTCGACACTGACGTAAAAAGCATCCGGTGCCCACAGCGCGAACTGTGTGTGTTCGGCGTCTAGCATGATCGCGCCGTGGGGCCAGGTTTCAGTAGACCGTAACGGCATCGTGGTGAACCTCCCTGGTTATTTGTGGTGAGCTTTACCCAGCGCCTTGGCGACCAGTTGTTCGTAGAGTTCGGCGTACGGTTCAACCGCTTTGCACCAGTTGAACGGTGCGGCCATTGCCCGGCAACGCATGGCATTAAGCAGCTCGGGGAAGGCGAACACCTTGAACGCGCGGCTCAGGGCTTCCTGATAGCTTTCAGCGGTGGATTCGTCGAAGAGGAAGCCGGTGACGCCGTTTTCAATGGTGTCGGCCAGCCCGCCGGTATTGCGCGCCACCGGCAACGAGCCGAAACGCTGGGCGTACATCTGGCTCAAACCGCAAGGCTCATAGCGCGACGGCATCAGCAGGAAGTCACTGCCGGCGAACATGCGTCGGGCGTCGGTTTCGTTGAAGCCGATGCGCACGCCGATCTGGCCTGGGAAGCGCAGGGCCAGTTCGCGCATGGCTTGTTCTTCTTCAGGTTCGCCGCGACCGATGATTGCGATCTGGCCACCGTTCTGCACGATGTACTCGGATACCGCGATCGTCAGGTCCAGACCTTTTTGATAGACCAGTCGCGACACCACGGCGAACAGCGGGCCTTCTGAGTCATTCAATTCAAATAGCTCACGCACGTGCGCGGCGTTGACCGCTTTGCCTTCCCAGTCACCTATGGCGAACGGTGCGAACAGGTGAGGATCGGTGGCGGCGTCCCAGCTCTCGTCGATGCCGTTGGGAATGCCGCTGAGCAAACCTTGCTGGGTCTTGGCGGCGAGAAAACCGTCGAGACCGCAGCCGAAATCCGGGGTGGTGATTTCCTGCGCATAAGTCGCGCTGACCGTGGTGATGTGGCTCGAATAGGCCATGCCGGCCTTGAGGAACGACATCTTGCCGTAGAACTCCATGCCTTCCTGTTGCAGGGCATGGTTGGGAATACCCAGCTCAGGGCAGGAGCCGAGGCTGGTCACGCCTTGATAGGCGAGGTTGTGAATGGTGAACAGGGTCGGCGTACGCTGCCCGCGCCAGTGCATATAGGCAGGGGCGAGACCGGCCGGCCAGTCATGGGCGTGCACCAGATCCGGGCACCAGTGAATTTGCGCGAGGTTGGCGGCGATATCGGCAGCAGCCAGACCCAAACGGGCGAAACGAATGTGGTTGTCCGGCCAGTCGCGGCCGTTGTTGGCGCCGTAAGGCGAGCCTTCGCGCTCATAGAGTTCAGGGCAGATCAACACGTAGATGACCAGGCCGTCCGGCATGTCCATGCGCCCGATCTTGCACGGTGGCAGCGCCGCATGGCCGCCCAGTTCGCCGATGATGTGGATCGGGTTTTCGCTGTGCATCACCTGCGGGTAACCGGGGATCAACACGCGCACGTCGTGCAGATGGGCCATGGCCCGGGGCAGGGCGGCGGAGACGTCACCCAGCCCACCGGTCTTGACCAGATCGGCAATTTCCGAGGTGACGAACAACACTTTTTTCTTGTTGGGGTTCTGGCTCGCTACTGGAGTCAGCGTTTTGGTGCCGGGGACGTTGATCTGTCGGCTGCCGGGAACACTGACGGTGCTCGATTCACCAACCGCCTGCTGAGCACGCTCTCCCTGAATATCCAATGCCGCACTGATCATATGAATCTCCCGTCTCGTTGATCTGATTCTTGTCTTGAACAAGCGATGTCCATGGCCAAGTCCTGTGGCCGGGCGCAAACGCGCCACGCATCGGTGAGCAAACGCTACCCAACACGCGCAAGCAGAATGGGTGATCGGGCCGTTGCAAGGATTGCACCAGTCGCTTTGGCCCTGCCTTTCAGATGACCCGCCGCCGCGCGCAAAAGTTTCGACTTTTTTTCGGCAATGTGACTGGTCGGTTTTACCCCGCGAAAGTCAGTCTAGGCCAGATCCTAGAGCGGGGCGGCGCAAATGGGTAAATTGTTCGACAATCGGTTGGCATGCCGCGTAAACCGAACTTTTGAGGGGGAAACGCACCGACGAAGTGCAGGTTTTTCTGCGAGGGAGGGCCAAAACGGTGACTGGGCGGTCACGATTCTGTGCTAGCGAGGAGGGCGGTTGCACTGTTGTGGTGCGGGCAGTTTGTTGATCGGCTGATACAGACAACACCTGTAGGAGCTGCCGAAGGCTGCGATCTTTTGATTTTGCATTTAAAAGCGAACATCAAAAGATCGCAGCCTTCGGCAGCTCCTACAGTGGGGGTTAATTTAACGCACGGATTGGATTACCAGCCGCCCAAGCCTGAATATCCTCGATCATCTGCGAAAAGAACTGTTCATAGTTCTGCCGGCTGACATACCCCACATGCGGCGTCGCCAGGACATTGTCGAGTGTGCGAAACGGGTGCATGTGCGGCAACGGCTCCTGCTCGAACACATCCAGCGCTGCCCCGGCGATGTGCCGTTTCTGCAACGCTTTGATCAACGCCGCTTCATCGACAATCGGCCCGCGTGCGGTGTTGACCAGCAGCGCCGTCGGCTTCATCCAGCCCAGCGCCTGCGCATCGACCAGTCCGCGACTGCGTTCGCTGAGCACCAGATGCACCGACAACACGTCTGCCTGCTCGAACAGTTCCTGCTTGTTCACGTAGGTCACGCCAACCTGCTGCGCCCGTTCGGCCGTGAGGTTTTCGCTCCAGGCGATGACCCGCATGCCGAACACCTGGCCGAACTGCGCAACGCGCTGGCCAATACTGCCGAGACCGAGAATGCCGATGGTTTTGCCGTGCAGGTCGCCACCCAGCCCTTGCTGCCACTCACCGTTGCGCAGGGCATTGGCTTCCTTCACCAGATTGCGTGTCGCCGCCATGACCAGCGCCCAGGTCAGCTCTGGTGCCGCATGCTTGTAACTGTCAGTGCCGCAGACCGTGATGCCCAGTTTTGCCGCTGCTTGCATGTCCAGCGCCGCGTTGCGCATGCCGCCGGTGACCAGCAACTTGAGATTGGGCAAACCCTTGAGCAAGTCCTCATCGAAACGCGTGCGTTCGCGCATCACGCAAATCACCTGGTAACGGCCCAGGCGCTCGGCCATTGTCGCGTTGTCGGCCGGGTAATCATGTTCGAACGCCACTTCACCGAGGCTATCGAGGACTGACCAGTCGACCACGTCGCGGGCCACGTCCTGCCAGTCATCGATCACTGCAATCTGCACCGTCATCAGCCTTACCTCATTAACGCACGGGATTGGATGTATTCAGCCAGTCGAGCAGGGCCTTGTGTAACTGCGCCGGCTCTTCCATTTGTGGCGCGTGGCCCATGCCGGGAAATTCCACCAGCGTCGACTGCGGGATCAGCTTGGCCACTTGTTTGCCGAGCACCTCATAGTGACCGATTTTCGCTTTCACCTCAGGCGGCGCGAGGTCCTTGCCGATGGCGGTGGTGTCGGAGGTGCCGATCAGCAGCAGGGTCGGCATCTTCAAGTCCTTGAACTCGTAGTAGACCGGCTGGGTGAAAATCATGTCGTAGATCAGCGCCGAGTTCCACGCTACTTGCGTCTTGCCCGGGCCTTTGCTCAGGCCGGCGAGCATGTCTACCCAACGGTCGAATTCCGGTTTCCAGCGGCCGTCGTAATAGGTGGTGCGTTCATAGTCGCGAATGCCTTGGGCGCTGACTTTCAGTTCGCGCTGATACCACTGATCCACCGTGCGATAGGGCACGCCAAGGGCTTTCCAGTCTTCCAGACCGATCGGGTTGACCAATGCCAATTGCTCGACTTGCTCGGGGAACAGCAAGGCGTAACGGGTGGCGAGCATGCCGCCGGTGGAGTGGCCGAGCAGCGTGGCTTTTTGAATGCCCAGCGCTTTGAGCAATTGCTGCGTGTTGGTCGCCAGTTGCTGGAAGCTGTATTGATAGTTGTCGGGTTTGCTCGAGGTGCAGAAACCGATCTGATCCGGCGCGATCACCCGGTAACCGGACTCGCTCAAGGCCTTGATCGAACTGTCCCAGGTCGCCGCGCAAAAGTTTTTGCCGTGCATCAGCACCACGGTGCGGCCATTGGCCTTGCCGTGAGCGGCGACGTCCATGTAACCCATCTGCAGGGATTTGCCCTGGGACTGGAAGGCAAAGTGTTTAAGCGTGTAAGGGTATTCGAAGCCTTGCAGTTCCGGGCCATAGGCCGGGCCTTCAGGCGCGGCTTCGCTTGGCGTTGCGGCCTGTGCCGAAAGGGGCAGGGCGGCACAGAGGAACAGGCCGGGGAGCCAACGGGAAAACGTGACAGACATAAGGTCAAACTCCGTTTGAAATCGGCCGATGCTGGAATGACTGGATTATGCCGACGTTAAACACAGGCAATGCCTGCGCCCGAACGTTCAACCCAGCCAGCCCAGCGTCAGCATGGCCAGCACGCCGTAACGGGCGCCTTTGGCCAGGGTGACAATCAACAGGAAGCGCCCGAGCGGTTCGCGCATGACGCCGGCAATCAGCGTCAGCGGGTCGCCAATGATCGGCAACCAGCTCAGCAGCAACGACCAATGCCCATAGCGCTCATAGTGTTTGCGCGCCTTGGCCATGTGCGCGGGGCTCACCGGAAACCAGCGCCGATCCTGAAAGCGCTCGATGCCGCGGCCCAGCCACCAGTTGACCAGTGAGCCGAGTACGTTGCCCAGCGTCGCCACCGCCAGCAGTCCCCACAGCCAGTAACGCTCGCTGACGATCAAACCGACCAGCACGGCCTCGGACTGCAGCGGCAACAAGGTCGCCGCGCCGAATGCGGCAAAGAACAGCCCGAAGTAAGCGGCGCCGATCAATGGGCCGGGTAGTCCGCCACGACGACGTCAGCGCCATCCTTCTTCAGGCCGATAACCTGATAAGCATCGCTCATGCCGTCCATTTCCATGCCCGGCGAACCCATCGGCATGCCCGGTGCGGCCACGCCGAGCAGGTCATCACGCTTGCTCAGGGCCAACACCTGCTCCGCCGGTACGTGGCCTTCGACGAATTTACCGTTGATGATCGCGGTGTGGCACGACACCAGACGCGGCGGCACGCCATGTTGCTGCTTGAAGCTGCTCATGTCGCTTTCGACGTGATCTTCGACTTTGAAACCATTGGCTTCGAGATGGCTGATCCATTTTTTGCAGCAACCGCAATTGGCGTCGCGGTGCACTTCGATGGGGATCAGATCGGCGGCCTGGGCCAGGGAGGAGATGAACAGGGCGCTCAGGGCGACCAGACGCAGGTGAGTTCGCATGACGGATTCTCGGCTCGGGTGACGATCAAAAAGAACGCATTTTGACCGGTTTTTCCCGCCTGGCATCAACGCAATGTTTCCAGTTGTTGCGAGACGGACTCGCAGGATGATCGTAGATCAAGGCTGACAGGTTGCTGAGCGCGAGATGACAAAGCTGTCAGGTGGCAATTGTGTGAACGGCGTCGAACCCTGTGGGGGCGAGCCTGCTCGCGAAGGCAGAATGTCAGGCACTGGATGCAGTGCCTGAAAGGACGCTTTCGCGAGCAGGCTCGCTCCCCACAGGGGTTATTTGGTAAGCAGAAATTCCTGCATGAATCAGCGGACCTTGAAACGTCCCATGATCGCGCTCACCCGGCTATTGGCCTCGAGCAATTGGTGGGTATTCAGTTCGCTGGCTTTGCCGCTCTGCACCAGCTCATCCACCATGTGGCGGATTTGCACCATGCTGCGGTTGATCTCTTCGGTCACCGCGCTTTGCTGTTCGGCGGCGGTGGCGATCTGGGTGCTGAGGCTGTTGATATGGCTGACCGAACCGGCCATTTCATCCAGACCCGAATTGACCCGTGCAGTGGCGTCGGCAGCGGACTGGCAACTGGCCTGAGTGTTTTCCATGGCGCTGACCGACGAACTCACGCCCTGCGTCAGACGCGTCAACATCTCGTTGATTTCCGAGGTGCTGGCCTGCGTGCGCGCGGCGAGGGCGCGGACTTCATCGGCAACCACGGCAAACCCCCGGCCCTGTTCACCGGCGCGAGCTGCTTCAATTGCGGCGTTGAGCGCCAACAGATTGGTCTGGCCGGCGATCGCGCCGATCACCCCGAGTATTTCGGTGATGCGTTGAGCGTCCTGCTGCATGTTTTCAACTTTGTGTGTAGCACTGGCCACTTCATCGATCAGCGCCACGACACTGTTGGTGGCTTCGCCCACGACCACGCGGGAACGGTCGGCGTTTTCGTTGGCGCGCTGTGTGAACGCTGCGGTTTCGGCGGCATTCTGCGCAACGCTTTCTGCGGTCGAACTCATCTCGGTGATAGCGGTAACGGTCTGGTCGGTTTCCGAGGCGTGACGCAGGAGGATCTGGCTGGTGTGCGCCGAGGTACGTTGCAGGTTGTCGAGGCTCGACGCCATGGCGCCGGTGGCCTGGGTGACTTCGCCGATCATGTTCTGCAGGTAGGCGATGAAGGTGTTGACCGAGTGGCCGATGGCGCCGAGTTCATCTTCGGCGCGAATGGTAATGCGCCGGGTCAGGTCGGCATCGCCGCTGGACAGCAAGTCGATATTGGCTTTCAACGCTTTCATGCGCTGCACCAACTGACGAATCGCGTAGACCTGCAACAGCACCAGCAAAATCACCAGCGGAATCTGCAACAGGCTCAAGGTGCTGAGGACGTCATCACGTTGGGCGGTGAGCATTTTCGTTGGCAGGGCGGTGGCGAGGAACCACGGCGTGCCTTCAATCGGCCGCATGAAGAAGGTGCTGGCTTCGCCGTTGTTATCGAACTCGATGCGCTGCGCCTGATCGCGATTCTGCAGTCCGGCTTTGACCTGACTGGCGAAGGTCGATGTGCTGGCCAGTTCGCTGATGTTCTTCAGCACGATCGGGCCACTGATGCGCGAACTGTTACTGATGATCTTGCCATCGGCTTCAACGATGAGCATTTCGGCGTTGAGGTCTTTTTCCTTGCGCGCCACCAGATCGTTGAAGAAGCCGAGGGTGACGTCAATGGTCGACACGCCCCAGGCATTACCGTTTTTCTGGATGGCCATGGCGCAGTTGGTGCGCGGCTCGGCGCTGGCGTCATCTTTGTACGCCGCCGCCCAGGCGCATTGGCCGCGCGGTGTGGCCATGCCGCCCTTGTGCCAGCTCTGGTCGTAATAATTGGGCGCCGCGTCGCTGTTCCAGAACGTGTTCACCGCCAGTTTGCCCGACGCATCGCGGTGCCAGAACGTACTGAATTTGTTGCGCCCGGCTTCACGCTGCCCCGGCAGCGGCCAGATCCCGCCACCGAATACCTTCAACTCGCCGTACTGATCGACCAGGCCTGGCAGCACCGTGTCGATGGCGGCGCTGTCGAGCAGCGGGATGGTCTGGGTGATGCTGCGCTGTTGCGCCTGCACTTTGTTCAACTCGCCCTGAATCTGCTCGGCCACTTCGGCGATGCGGTTGAGGACGACTTGTTCTTCGGTTTGCCGCAGCTTGGGGGCGACCAGTTGGCTGATGCCGACCACGGTCAACACCGACAACAACAGGATGAACAGAACCAGAAACAGCGTGTAGCGAGCCTGAATGGTACGGAATGCGGGCATGGAGACCGGTCCTTGAGCAGCGTTTCTTATTAGGGGGCAGGGGTAAAACAGTGCGGGTATCCACAACGTATCGTCGTTACGCCGCGAAGCTTTAGGTACTTGCGTCCTAAAAAGACTGAGTGCCGATGACTGGTCGGTATCGGCTTCGATACACAAGCGCTGATCACCGCCTGCGACTGGCAGAAAAAGCCATTTTCATTTCATTGTGATGACAGCTCTGGATCAGGGTTTGCGGGGTGTTGATCTTTTGTATCGAGAATGTACAAGAATTGTAAAAAAGTGCAGAAAGAGGTTGGTGCCATCAGTTCGCCCGCCGATACTCGCGGCCATTAATGCCGTTCACACGGATATTTCAGGTCATTTCACAGGGAGTCTTTTCATGACGATCGGTATTGTCGGCGGCTGGCAGGCCAAGGCTGGACTACTGGTGCGCGACACCGGCGCAAAGAAACAAGTGTCCCAGAGCGTCAAGGTGCAGCAGATGCTGACGCTGGTCGGTAATGATCCCAACGCGCTGAATACCGCCGAAATGGACAAGCAGGGTTTGCGCAAGGCGATCAAGGGTTTCGATCCGGCGAACGTTTCAGTCAAACAAATGGGCAATCTGAGCGAGATGCTGCGTAGCCGCGGGCTGATCTCCGAGATCACATCCTTCACGTTGAAGAACGCGGGTGACAAGTTCGACCGTTTCGGCGTGACCAAAGATATCGATGCCAAATTCAACGCCCTGGAGTATTTCGCGACTCAGCTCGATGCGATCCAGAGCAATGGCCTCAATGGCAACGCCTACGGCAAGAACCTGATTCCCGAGTTCAAGAAAGCGATCTATGTCCTGCAGAACCTGAAGACCTACGGTGATGGCAACGTCGCCAAACCTGTCGACCAGGGCGTCAAGGCCAAGGCCTGAATTCGAGCGTTGTAGCCCGCTCGACAGGTGAGCGGGCACTCGGTCTGATTCAAGAATGCGGCGCTGCCTCGCTGGCGCGCGCGGCAATCTGTTGTTGCGCCTGATCGTGCAGGCGCTGAATGTGCGGGCAACGCAACTCCAGCGTGCGTCGGCGATAACCCCGATGAAACAACGCCAGCCATCCCCCGCAACGGTCATTCGGGGCAATCCCGGTGAAGATGAAACCCATCGCCGACAGGCTGTCCACGGCGCTGGCAAAACCCGTTGCCAGCCTGAGCCTGATGGAGATCATCCAGTGCCCGGGCAGTTGTCGCAGCTGTTTAAGCAAACCGCTGTCGAGTTTTTTCAGCAGCACGTCATAGCGCCCGGAACATTGTTCGACATTTATTGGCGGCCCGACCCAAAGCGGTTCTTTTTCCTGCGTTCCGTAAACGCCGGACAAATGTTCCATGAAATCGCGACAGCTTTGCGGCCAGTGCAGTGCCGGGAGCGGGCGCCGATAACCGTCGATGGGGGTGAAGCCAATGACGATGGACTCGGGCAACGGTTCGCCGAACGGCGAGGGCACATAGTCGAGCAACAATCCCGTGCTGCAAAAGCCGAGCCGCTGAGCCATGCGTTGGGTGTAGGCATGGTGGGTCACCTGTTTGATGGTCACGCCATGGCAACCCAGTGCTTGTGCATGGATCAATAGTCGCGTGCCCAACTGTGTAGCGATGTTCTGTCCGCGTGTCGACGGGTGTACCACGCTCAATGCCAGTTCCGCCGTGTGCGATTCGCTGCTTCTGCACAACGTCGCGTGACCGAGAATTTTTTTGCCGGATTCCGCTACCAATGAATGCCAGCTGCCATCGCCGTGGTTCTGGTTGATCATCAACGGCAAGTACACGTGCGGTTGCACGTAGTGGTCACCATAGATTTCCCGGAACAGGCGACTGACGGCACCAGCGTCGGTACGTCGATAACTGCGCAGCGTCAGGTGGTCCATGGGCATTGCTCCGGACGCGGGGTGTCATAGCGGCGCAAGTCGACGACGCGTTGGTGTTTGCCGGAGCGCGGATGGCGAGCGAGTTCATCGTGTGTGCAAGGGGCAACCTGCAGTTCAAGTTGCCGATCAGCGCTGAGTTGCGAGATCAGCGGGTAATGTTCGATCAAGTCATGCTGCACGGTTGAGTTGGCTTCTGCGATGCCGACCGTCAGCGCATCGGGTACCCACTTCAGACGCAAGATATCGACATTCGCCGACTGACTGATGATCAGTTGCCAGTCTTCACTGCCAGTGGCACGTCGAACGATCCCGGCGATGTCTTCGATCATCAGCGTCAGGGTGCCCACGCGCACGCGCTGACTGCTTGCGCTGCGACCCATCAAGGCAAACTTGCGCATGGGCACCGTGGCAGGTTCTCGCCAGCAGGCGAGGTCGCCCACGGGGTAACGGATCAACGGCATCAGCCGGCGGGTGAGGTTGGTCATCACCAACCGCCCGGTTCGGTCGCATTCCTCAATCACCTCACCGGTGTATTCATCGACAATTTCCAGCAGGCTGTGACCGGGCAGCATCCGGTGCTCGCCCAGGGCGCAATCGCGGCCCGTGACGCCGATAAGTCCCGCGTCGACACTGGCATAGCCGATGGAGGCGATCCGTGCGTTGGGGAACACCCGGCGCAACATCTGCAATTGCCCGGCGAACAGGCTTTCCCCGCCATAAAACAGGGTCTCGACCTCGGCCAGGGTTTGTGCGTGACGCTCCATTTCACTGGCAAACGTCAGCAATTGCGCAGGCACCCCGGCCAGTACGTTGATCCGGTGCTGACGAATAGCGTCAGCCAACACCCCGTTCGCCACATCACCGGTGAAAGGGAATTCGGTAACACCCGCTGTTTCGTGCGCCAGAGCATCGTGGATAAAGATGAAACTGGCATATAGATCGCCGACAAAGAACAGGTTGGCAACCCGGTCCCCGGGATTGAGTTGGTTACCGAGATGGTGGCCAAAGTCCCGCACAAGTGCCTGCCATTCTTCGCGGGTAAAGACCGAAAGTTTACCGGCGGCGGTTGTTCCGCCGGTTTTGAAGACCAGCGCGCGTTCAACTGTAGAGGTGAGCACCGGCCATTGTTGGAAGTTCTGGCTGTGTGCCCAATAGTGTTGTGGGTCAGTCACCGGAAGTTCATCCAGTGCGGCGATTTGCGGTGCAACGTTATGTAAGTGTCTGGCGTAGTATTTTGAATGTGCTCGGGCAAAAGTGACCAATTGGTTGAGTTCAAGTGTTGCGTTCATGGTGCTCTCTTTTTAATTGTTGTGTCCGTGGGCATTGGATGTTTGACGGCGCGCATCGATGACGGATGGAATCTTTCCGCTGTGTTTGTTTCTGCTGAACTGTTGCGGTTCGCAGATTTGCGCTTCGACCGTGAGCAGTCTGCTGCGCAGTAGCGTGGCCAGCGTCGAATAACCTTGCAGTCGGTTGAGGATGTCTGCGGGGTTGCCTGGGCTGCGAATCAGCAGACGTTCCAGGCCATCAGGTGCTTGATCGAGGTGCAGCTGAAACGTGGTTTGCAAGTGCCGCGCGAGCTCGTTCAGGCAGATGAAGTCGCTGCCGATACGCAGCAATCTGCCGTGCCGTTGCAGCAGTTCGAAGCGTGGCGAACTCAGCCCGCACGCGCAGTCGCCAGGTAGCCAGCGACCGCTGTCGCCGACTTCATAACGCTGTACCTGCTGGCCCTCTCGAGCTTTTGAGGTGAAGAGCAAACGGCCGACTTCATCACCGACGACAGGCACGTCTTGCTCCAGGGCGACGATTTCCAGATGCTGGATGTCTTCCATCAGATGAAACACACCATCAGCGGTTGCCGCGCAGGCATGTCCGAACGGCCCCGCATCGACACTGCCGTACACCGCCGAGCGGATGCTGGCGACGCCGCAGCGCTGCAACAGCTCGCGGCACGGATCACTGATGTGTTCACCGCCGAGAAAGACTTTTTCAATGCCGCCGTAACGGCTCAGACGCAGCTGTTCGTTGAGGAACAATCGATGCAGGGTGCTGGGCATGCCGATCAGTACGGTGACGCGTTGCTCGATGATCACTTGAGCAATGTCGCTGTAGTCATCGTCGGCGGGTGCGCCCATGGGCAGGTGAGTTGCGCCCAGCAGTTCCAGTACTTTGGCGAAACTGAAGAAACCGCCGTACAGGCTGCCACTGAAGAACAGGTTCATGACCTTGTCGCGACCCGGATCGAGTCCCGCCGCAAACAGACCGTCGGCGGCGGCGCGCATCTGGCGTTGAAAGTCGCGGTAACTGAACCCCGCCAGCGCCGGTGTGCCGCTACTGCCGCCGGAGCGGAAAAACAGCTGCGCGGCCGCTGTCGTCGGGCGTGCGATAAATGCCGCTTTGTCGGTAATCGGCAGGCCCGCCAGCGTCGGCGCGCAAGACGCTTGGTCGAGGGTCATATGCGTAGACAACTGCGTTGGCGCGACGCTGACCGAGACACGCCGGCTCAGGCGCTGCAGAGCGTAAACGCCGTCGTGGGGTTCGCCGTCGTAGCCATCATGGATGGCGTTGACTGGCGCAATTCGGCTGACCCCCGCGGCAATCAACGTGCGCGACAGTTCAGCGATCTGCGGTTCGGCACACGCCAGTGCACAACTCTGCAATACGTTGCGCCAGGGCAGTAACGTCTCGGCCAGTTGCGCGCGAGGCAGGGGCTTGAGCAGCAGCGTGCGAAACAAAGGCGAGGGCGCCAGCACTTGATCATGGCTCCAGACAACGCGCCAGCCCGGCGCGCTCCAGACTTGCGCTGTCACAGCGGAAAAGCTCTGGCCCAGGCGCGTCATCAACGTGTGGCTGGTGATCTCGCTGGCTTCCTGGACCGTCGGGATCAGCGCCGGCCATTGCCCGGCACGGCGCTCAAACGCCTTGGCCAGTGCTGAGCCGATGTCGTTCAGCACGGCCGGTTCCTCGCTGTCGACCAATAACCACTGCGGGCTGGAACAGGCCTGCTGGTCCAGTCGGCAAACCTCATCGACTATCGCCTCCAGCGTTTGCGGCGTGGCGGCGTCCGGCGTCAGGTAGGCAAAACTGACGCGGTGGCCCCAGTCGATCCAGCGACATCCGGGCGGCAACTGTTGGCGGATGGCTTGCAGCGCGGCTTCGCCACCCCACGCCGAAACGCCATTGGCCATTTCGCACAAGCGGCCGATTTGCGCGGTCGGCACTGGTAGCACGGCCACGTAGTGGTGCAGTTGACCGCTGGGATCGCACTGCACCAATGCGTGCAGCAGGCGTGCGGTCAGACCTTGGTCGCTGCGGCTGGGGCGCAGCCAGTTGAGGTTGCCGGCCAAAAGGCTTTCGATCATCGCGCAGCACGCCAGCAATGGCGCGTTGGCCGGTGTCACGTGGACCACCAGACCCAAGGGGCTCCAGCACTCGAAGCGCGATTGCCGACAATCGAAGCGGCGCAGCGAATCGGCCTGATCACCCAGTTCGCGTTCAAGTTTGTTTTGCAGGGCGTGAGGCTGGCAGAAATCAATCAGGGCCTGACGTTGCTCGTTGTCCAGCGGCAACTCGATGCTGTGCAGTTGCTGTGCAAATTTTGCGGCGGCAGTCAGCACGGTGGCGCGCTGCAGCGGTGTGCTCAGATGTTGCGGTAATGCCTGATGCAGCAGCGTCAGTGCGGTGTCGAGATCGAAATCCGCGTGCAGCTCTCCGTTGATCAGATACATATCAGTGCCTCCCCAATAATTCAGATGCCGCCATCGCGCAGCTTCTGCCGGCGCTAGTGCCCGCGCGGCCATGCAGTTCGAACCAGTCGCTGGTCAGGCCGCAGCCGCAACTCAAACCGGGATACAGCGTCGCCAGGTCGCTCATCACCACCGCGTGCGCCGGGCTGGATGAAATGTAGGGCGAGACGAAACCCAGCAAGCCTTGCTGGCCGTAGGGCTGGACGGAAAAGTCGCGGGGATTGCGCACGTAAGCCTTGGCGTAAACCGGAACATGAAAATGATGCCGGGCGCATTCGATGTAGGGCACCGCGTGCTCGACCGCACCATAGCCGTCTCGGCATCGCGACATTGCGATGCCCAGTTGCCGGGCGATGCGCTCATACAGTTGTTGTTTGGGGATTTCCTCACTGGCGCGGGTTTTCCAGCCACCACCGAAAAACACCAGCGAATCGGCCGGCAGTTGCAGCGCCGGCACGCCGGTGGCCTGCATCTGCTGCAGGGCCTGCCAGAGAAATGCCGGGAAACCGAAAATGCGCACCGGCAGACCTTCCTCGGCGAACGATTGCAGGGCAGCGATGACGCCAAACACATCGAACTGGTGGCCATCGCCGTTACAGCGCAAGGCGTAGACGACTCGATTGACCGGGGCAAAGCGGCAGAGGAACTGGTCGGTGAAGGACGTCCCCAGCGTGATCGCGCCTTGCGGCTCGTAGCTCAGCAGCAAGTAGTTGCACGGCGTGTCCGGTGCGTTCCAGCCGTAATGGCTAAAGATCCGTTCGACCATGAACTGCGCGCGCGACAGGCTGCGTGTGTCGTAGCGCATGCGGCTTTTCTGGCCACTGGTGCCGGACGATGTCAGTTCCAAAGCGTGTTCTCCGGTCGGGCTGAGCAGCAGTTGCCGTTTGAAGAAGTTGGCCAGAATCGGCGGCAGTCGCGACCAGTCATCGAGAGTGTCCAGGTCCTGCACGTCGAAGCCGTTCGCGTTCAGCCAATGTGCGTAGCCGGGAGTGTGTTGGCAATGAAACCGGCTGATCTCGGCCATCGCCTGATCGAACAGGCCGGCAGGCACGGAATCCGCGCAATAGGGGTGCGGCAACGCGCAGAGCGCATCGCTGGCGGGGAAGCGGTTCATTTAACAATCCTTTATTGAGCAGAAGCGGAGTCGGCAGGGTTGCGTTGCAACAGTCCCTGGATCAGAGGCAGGCACATCAGGCCGCTGAAGGCGGCGTAGAGCGCAAAGAGTTCGAGCCGTGCGCCACCACCGATGGCGGCAATGAGCGAACCGCCGAGGCCCATCACCGCAATCGAAAGCATCCCGACCAGCGCCGAGACCAGGCCCTTGCTGTCATCGCTGGCAAACAACGCCAGCCGATACAACGCGGCGTTGCTCATACCCAGCCCCACCGCGTACAGCGCCAGACTCGCGACCACCGGACCGAGACCGGCGCCAGACAGCGCGCAGCCGATCAGCGCCAGCAGTCCCAGGCAAAACGGCCAGAGCGCCAAGCGAATCAGTTGGGGTAACGAGTGCGTGCTCAACAAACGGTCGAGGATCAGATTGCCGACGATAACGGCAGAGAAAACCGGGATCTGCCACAAGGCATATTCCAGTGGAGGCAGACCCAGCAACTGCATCAGCAGCAATGGCGCCAAGCCGATCCAGGCGATCAGCGGCAGGCTCATCAGCCCCAGCGCGAGGCTTGCAGCGAGAAACCGGCTATTGCCAAACAGCGCGCGGTAGCGCTGGCCGGTCTGGCGCCAGGAAAAACGCACCGCCGGTTGCCGGCGTCCATCGCGACGTACGACCCCGACGGTCTCCGGCATGCAGGCAAAAAGCCCAAGCCAGACCAGCGATGTCGCAAGACCCAGGCCGAGAAACAGCTCACGCCACGACAACCATTGCAGGAGCAGGATGCCCAGCAGCGGCCCCACCAACGGTGACAGCAGGGCAATATTGCCGAGCAGTGCCATCAACCGCACCGCATCGGCTTCGCAGAACACTTCTTGAAGGGCGGGATAACTGACTGCCACAACAAAACCCAGGCCCATGCCTTGCAGCAGTCGCAACAGATTGAAGGCTTCAATGCTGTGGCTGACGAATGCTCCCGCGCAGGCGATACCGAACAATGCGCAACCGATCAACAATACCCGCCTTCGACCCCATTGATCGGACAGCGGCCCGATCAGCCATTGCAGGCAGACACCGCCGAGCAGATAAAGATTGAAGGCATTGGGAACATGCCGCACATCCGCTTGAAGTTCTGTTGTAACAGTGAGCATGGCCGGCATGATCAAGTCACTGGCCAAATAAGTCAGAAGTTCAAAAGCGCTGATGGCCAAACAAAACCCGAGCACTTGAAGTGGCCCGATTGGTATAAGTGTTCTCTGCATAAACGTCCCTGTTGGTGAGTGGAAGGAAGTTGCCAGAGACTAGTTGCAGAGGCTTGCGTGACCTACTTTTTTGCTGCGACATTAGATTTCAAATACTTGCAACTTGTTTAGTGGTTTGCACTTTGCGCATGACACTTGTTACATCTGCGTGGCAGACGCTGGTGGCGAAAACAGAAAAGCCCGCTACACGGCGGGCTTTATTTGAAGTGGATCGGGCTGGTGAGTTTCCCGCCTCGGCCTGTTCATCGACAAGCGGGTGGGATGAACAATCCTGTTCTATCGATGTTGGTAATAGCCAGGGCCACCCTGGTAGTAACGATGATGATCACCATGCCAGCCGCCGTGGGGGAAGATGATGCAGCCACTCAGGGTCAGCAGGGCAAGAACGGGAATCAGCCAGGTGATTCGACGCAGCATTTTGAAAATTCCTCATGGTTACGCCGTCATGAAGCCAAAACTCTTCATCGGCTGTAACATGAGACCCCGATTGCAGCAGCACATCCCCGTAAAAGGGTAAGTGCATGGCATGCAAACGGATACAAACCGGATACATTTCAACGCTTCAGGAAGCCGCAATGACCCACAAGCAACGCTTGATTTATTCGATTCTGATCGCCGTGTCGGTCCTGGCGATCATGCTCGGCCTGTCCTGGCTGCAAAACGCCGGCATGATTTCGGAGAAGACGTTCCAGTTTGTCGCCATCGGTGTGGCGGTGATCGTAGTGGTGATCAACGGCGTCATGCGCCGCAAGGTCAAGTCTTGACGGCGATTGCCTTACGCTTCAATCGTTGTTGAGGACGGCGGCAGCCTGTGGATGCAGGCTGTAGCTCTTGTCTTCATTGAAGGTGATCACACCTTCGGCGCACAGGCGCTTGAGTACTTCACGCACACTGAGAAAGGACAGCGGAATATCCAGATCCAGCAATTGGCTGTGGACACCGCGCACGCCCAGACGCCGCTCGCTTTGTGCGGCGACCAGCAGGGCGTCGATGACTTTCAGACGAATCAGGCTGGTGCGCAGCCCGAAACTTTTCAGCAGCAACCGGATGCGTTCGTTACCGTGACGCTCGACGCGTTGCCCGAAATCGCTCGCGTGTGGGCTCATGGAAACTCCTTTGGGTGCCTGGCTACCGTCCGTTGGTAGTTGCGAGTTGTACATGCGATTACTCCTTTTCAGAGCCTGATCGGGAAAGGGGTTTTTTTGCTCTCTCTAAACAAGACGTTTCAGCACGACAAATCATGAAAGAAAAGATGTAGAAATTTTGTTGGGGGTTTGTCTTTTTCTTGTGATTTCGGGTTGGGCTTGGCGGCCTTCGGGCTGACCAGGCTCTTGAGGGCTTGGGTGTATATCCGTTTTTTTTGGGGTTGCGGCTGGCGGTTCCGCCCTTACGGCGGGTCACTTTTTCAGACGCCAAAAAGTAACCAAAAGGCTGGGCCCCGGCGTTCGGCCCCTCGCTGAGGCTCGGGGTTCCTTCGTTACGCGATCTATCCGGGGGCATCGCCTACGGTTTGCTTCGCTGCCCCCCCTCTCGATGCATTTGGCTTCGCCAAACGGTC
>NZ_JAMDGW010000032.1:0-620 GCF_028656995.1 Pseudomonas sp. TNT2022 ID642
GTTTTCAGGGCGTCCTCGCGACTCGAAAGCCATCTTTAACGCTCGACAGGTCAGAGCTGAATCCGGACTTCTGGACATCGCCCAGCCGACGATGCGGCGGGCATGCAGATCAAGTACAGCAGCCAGATAAACCCAGTAAGTACCGGCCCAAATGTAAGTCACGTCGCCACACCACACTCGATTGGGGGCCTCGACATTGAATTTACGCTCCAAATGATTAGGGGCGTATTGAGCCTCCGCGCCGCTAGGTTTGTAACGATGCCTGCGCCGTTGCTGGCTCTTCAATCCGATCTCACGCATCAGGCTACGAGCCATGTAACGACCCACCGACTCCTTTTCGTTACACAACGCCTTTGCCAGGCTGCGCGCGCCCATTGATCCGCGACTTTGCTCATGTAACTCAGCAGCCTTGATCTTGAGGCGATCGCGCTCGACATCCACTTTTGTCCGCTGTTTCAGACGCTCGTAATAACTGCTGCGGTTGATACCAAATACGCCACACAACTCGGATCTTGGATATTGCTCGCTTAACTCCTCGACCAGCCTTACCGATCGAGGGAATCCGACATCAAGAGAGCTGTAGCCTTTTTTAAAATTTCCTTCTCGCGCTCAATCCGTCG
>NZ_JAMDGW010000033.1:0-234866 GCF_028656995.1 Pseudomonas sp. TNT2022 ID642
CCCAGCCCTCTCCCGGAGGGAGAAGGGGTCGACCGAGGTGTCTTGCATCAGACATCGACCTGAAAGACCGAGTCGATTGTGGATTCATTGGATATGAGCTCAAAAGCCCCTCACCCCAGCCCTCTCCCGGAGGGAGAGGGGGCCGACCGAGGTGTCTTGCGTCAGACATCGACCTGAAAGACCGAGTCGATTGTGGATTCATTGGATATGAGCTCAAAAGCCCCTCACCCCAGCCCTCCCGAAACGTCGGACCGCCCGGAGGGAGAGGGGGCCGACCGAGGTGTCTCGCGTCAGACATCGACCTGAAAGACCGAGTCGATTATGGATTGATTGCTGCGGTATATAGGGTCGTGAAATTTGGTTCGATCATGGATTCCCAACTGAGCTTTCAAGTCGGTGAACCTCTCCAATATCCCCCAATCGGTCCCCTCTCCCCCTGGGAGAGGGCTAGGGTGAGGGCAATTCCAGCGCCGAAAGTCGCCCTTCAATAAACCGCCGCTCCGGCTCTTGTCGGGTCAACTCCAAGGCCCGCAAATACGCCGCCCTCGCCTCTCCCACCCTGCCCAACTGCCGGCAAAACTCCGCCCGCGCCGAATGCGCCAAGTGGTAATCCTGCAACTCGCCCCGCGCCAGAATCCTTTCAATCAGATTCAATCCGGCCAACGCCCCATCGCGCTTGGCCACTGCCACCGCCCGGTTCAACTCGATCACCGGCGAAGGCACCGCGCGCAACAGCACGTCATACAAGCCGACGATCTGCTCCCAATCGGTTTCTGCCGCGGACGGCGCCTCGGCATGCACTGCGGCAATCGCCGCTTGCAGACAATAAGGCCCAAACCGCCGCGTGGTCAGCGCACGCTCAACCAGCGCACAGCCTTCGTCGATCAACGCGCTCTCCCACAATGAACGATCCTGATCATCCAGCAGCACCAACTCACCACTCGACGAGGTACGCGCCGAGCGTCGCGATTCGTGCAACAGCATCATCGCCAACAGCCCCATGACCTCCGGTTCCGGCAGCAACTCCATCAACAACCGCCCCAGCCTGATCGCCTCACGGGTCAAATCCTCACGGGTCAATTCAGCCCCGCCCGACGCCGAATACCCCTCGTTGAACACCAGATAAATCACCCGTAACACGCTGTCGAGGCGCTCGGGCAATTCGCTCAGGCTCGGTACTTGATAAGGAATTTTCGCATCACGGATCTTGGCTTTGGCCCGCACGATGCGCTGGGCAATCGCCGCTGGCGCCGAGAGAAATGCACGGGCGATTTCCTCGGTGGTGAGGTCGCAGACTTCACGCAAGGTCAGCGGCACTTGTGCATCCGCCGCCAGCGCCGGGTGACAACAGGTGAAGATCAGCCGCAGACGATCGTCTTCCACGTCTTCGCCACTCCAGTCGGCCTGTTCCAGTTCTTCCAGTTGCGCCAACAGCAAGGGTTGCGAGGCCTTGAACCGCGCACGCCGGCGCAACACGTCAATCGCCTTGAACCGCCCGGTGGACACCAGCCAGGTGCGCGGGTTGTCCGGCACGCCGTCGCGCTGCCAGCGCTCGACCGCGACGAAGAACGCCTCATGCAAGGCTTCTTCGGCGAGGTCGAAATCACCCAACAGGCGAATCAGCGTCGCCAGAATCCGCCGCGAGTCTTCGCGATAGACCTGCTCGACCCGCGCCCGAACCTCAGACATTCAACTGCCGCACCGGCCGCACTTCCACGCTGCCAACCCGCGCCGCCGGAATGTTGCCGGCAACCTGAATCGCCTCGTTGAGGTCCTTGGCGTCGATCAGATAGAAGCCGGCCAATTGCTCTTTGGTTTCGGCGAACGGGCCGTCGGTAATCGACAGTTTGCCGTTGCGCATCCTGACGGTCGTGGCGGTCTGCACCGACTCCAGCGCCTCGGCGGCAACCATCCGCCCGCTGCCCTGAATCGACTCGGCATAAGCCCAGCACTCGGCGTCTTCCGGGCTGTCGGGCGACGAATGCAGCAGGCGCTCATCGCTGTAGACCAGGCATAAATACTTCATGGCGTTCTCCTGAATCGGACGTTTCAACTATGGCTGAAGATCAGGGAGTCACATCAAACAGGGTCGCGCCGCTCATCGGATCGAACGGCGCCGACCAGTGTTCGTGGGCGATTTTCCAGGCCCCGCCAACCTGCCGATAGCAGGCGGTGACGCGCATCCAGCAGCTCTGGGTTTCGCCTTTCTCATTGGTGCCGCCGCAGTTGGCCACCCAGTGGGCGAAGGCGATGTTGTCGGCGCTTTCGATGGCGATTTCATGGAATTCGAAAATGTGCGGGCCTGGGCACATTTCCATGCACTCGACCCAGTGCGCGCGGTAGGCCGGTTTACCCTTGAATTGCAGGGCCTTGATCGCATCGAACGAGACGATGTCGTCGGCGTACAACCCCATGACTTTCTCCACGTCTTTGGTCATGACGGCTTCGCGGTAGGTGTTGATCAGGGTCTGGATTTCAGATTGTGCGCTCATGCTGTTCTCCGTGTTTTTGTTGTGAAGACACCCTTAGTCGTTCGGCAATCGGGTAGATCGACAGACGAAACAAAAAATTTCCACTGAAGCCAAAATCGCTAGAATCCGAGGCTCATCTTTGTAGGAAAAAGGAAATTCCCGTGTCAGCCCAACTCGTGCCGTACGACAGCCTCAACGCCTTGCAGCGTGAGCAAGTCGAGGCGATTGAAATCCATGCCGAGCAGATCAAATTCTCCGGCGATATCCATGGTGCCTTGCACACCCTGCTGTCGAAACCCGGCCCGGGCGTGAAGGGTTTTGCCCTGTTGGCAGACGACGTGCCAGTAGCGTTTTTGCTGCTCAAACGCCCGCCGGTGTTGCCGGCCTGGGCCGATGAACACAGCGCCACGTTGCATGCGTTGCAGGTTGATCGCCGGGCGCAGGGCAAGGGTTACGGCAAGGCCTGTCTGCAAGCGTTGCCCGAAGTTGCGCGTCAGGCGTGGCCGGAGATCAAGGGGCTGGAATTGTCGGTGGACGCAGACAATGATGCGGCGATCGCGCTGTACGCCAAGCACGGTTACGTCGACAGCGGCGAAGCGTACAAGGGCCGGATCGGTTACGAACGGCGCATGGGCCTGTTTTTCTAAGTCATCGAGGGATGCACGATGATCGATTCAATCGAAGCACTGGAAGCGATTTACGGACTGCCGCATGAACGAGCGGTGCGCAAACAGATTGGTTTTCTCAACGAGGATTATCAAGCGATGGTGCGCCTGTCGCCGCTGGTGATCGTCAGCTCGGTAGGCGCTGATGGCCTTGATAATTCGCCGCGTGGGGACAAGGCCGGGTTTGTGCGGATCATTGATGAACGCACCCTGGCCCTGCCGGATCGCCCGGGCAACAACCGCATCGATACCTTGCGCAATGTGCTGCACGATTCGCGGGTGTCGTTGCTGTTCATCATTCCGGGGATTGGCGAGACGTTGCGGGTCAATGGCACGGCGAGGATCAGCGCGGAGCAGCAGTTGTTGGAGAGTTTTGCGGTGAATGGCAAACCGGCGAAAACGGTGTTGCTGGTGACGGTGGAAGCGGCGTTTTTTCATTGTTCAAAAGCGTTCGTCCGCTCGGATGCGTGGAACCCGGACACGCATCTGCCGCGCTCGGCCCTGCCCTCTGCCGGCGCCTTCCACAAGCGCCTGAATGATGGGCAGTTCGATGCCGACACCTACGACCGTGAAGCGCCGAAACGGGTAAGCGACACCCTCTACTGACCCTCCCGTGAATGATCGTTCCCACGCTCTGCGTGGGAATGCCTCTTGTGACGCTCTGCGTCACGATTTTGGGACGCAGAGCGTCCCCGGCTGCATTCCCACGCGGAGCATGGGAACGATCATTGACAGGAAGAAATGGGTCAGAGGGTCAGGATCATCTCGTGCCACGCCATGCCGCCGTGGTCGGACTCAGACGGTTTGATATAGGCAAAACCAAACCCGGCATACAGCGGAATGTGCTTTTCCTTGCACATCAAATGAATTGTCGCCTTATCCATCCCGCGCATACGTTCAATGAACTCGCCCATCAAGCGCTTGGCCAAGCCCTGCCCCTGATAATCCGGATGCACCACCACCGACATGATCACCACGTTCGGCCCTTGCGGGTCGTGGCCAATCAGTTCCTTGAAGGCCTCGTCCGACATCTGCACATCAAACGCCGCGCCGGAATTGACGAAGCCTGCCACCACGCCATCCACTTCAGCGACGATAAACCCTTCCGGCCAAGTGGCAATGCGCGTGGCGATTTTCTCGCGAGTGGCGGCTTCGACACCTTCGTAGGCAACGGTTTCGATGGCGTAGCAGCGGTCCAGGTCGGCGGCGGTGACGTTGCGGATGACGGTGTTCATGGCGGCTCGAAAATCAGCAGAAGAAAGTGCCGAAAGCATAAAGGAATAAGGCCTGCATATCGATGCGCACGGGCGGCGTAAAGCCTGCGTATAAGTGCTTTTCTTCGTGTTCGCGGCGGGCTATTTCTCAGGTGTGTCTCTGATCACCCTTGGGGGAAACCGTTTATGAGCAGCGTTGAAATCGGCCTGTTGATGGTGTTGGGCATCAGTACGTTCGGCTTTATCACTCTCGGCATCGACCTGTTGCGGGCGCGACGGTTGGGCAAGGGTAAACGCGGTTGAAAACCATGAGGCGGATCATTGATCCGCCTCATGGTTGTCGGCTCAGGCCTTGGTATCGACCGGTACGCAGATTTCCAGTTTGCCGGTGTGCAGCCGCGGATTGAAATCGGCGCTGTAGCGCTCCAGTTCCGGGGCGTTGAGCTCCACGTAATGAGAGCTCGGCAGCCAGGTCTTGTAGATGTATTGCAGGGTTTGCGGCAACTGATCGAGCGGTCCCTTGTGCTCAAACACCGCGTACTGCCGGGGCAGCACTTCTACCCACTGATAAACCTTCTGGTCGAGGTCATCGAGCTTGCTGATTTCCACCCCGGCGATGTAATCGAAGCCACCCTTGCCGTCGAAATTGCTGCAAACACCGTAGGTCACTTCGTTCTTTTGCCCCTGGATCTTTCCCAGGTGCGGCAAGAACTTTTCCCACAGCGCCGGGATGTCTTTGGCTGTGTCTTGAGTAAATCGACCGCGAAAGCCTGCAATCAGCAGGAAGTGTCCATGTTCGAAGCGAGGTTCAGCCACTTCGACGCGTGTTTGCTCATCCATGACTCGACTCCTGGAACAAAAAAGGGGTTCGGCTGGGAGTATAGAAAGCCAAACCCAATTCGCACGCTTACAGCGAATGCAACTGCTCGACGGCGCCCGAACCGACAAACTCGTTATAGCCGGATACGATCACGTAGACCGCGAAATAGCAGAAGATCGCTGCAGATGCCATATAGGAATAGCGCAACAGCTTATCGCCCAGCAGCTTGCCACCGTGGCTCGCGGCGAAGCATAAACCCGCCGACCAAAGCAGCCCGGCGCAGAGGAAACCGCCAAGGAACAGCGCCGAACTCAAAGGGCCGCCGCCACCGGAACGCGCGATCAAGGTGCCGCCGACCGCTGCAAACCAGAGAATCGCGCTTGGCGATGACATAGCGAGAAAAATCCCCCGGAAGAACTCCTTGCGATGGGAGTTCTGCCCTACCTCGGCGGTCGCGGCCAGTTGCGCTTCGTGATGGATCGCCGAGTAGATCATCTTCGCCGCAAAGTAGATCAGCAGCGCCGAACCACCGATCCACAGCACCCAGCGCACGGTTTCGAACTGCAGCAAAACCGTCATCCCGGCCAGCGCCAGCACCGCGTAGATCAGGTCGCCGACGCAGGTGCCGAGGCCCAGCGCAAAGCCCTGAAAGTAACCGCGCTGCATCGCCAGGGTGATCATGGCAATGTTGGCCACGCCGATATCCAGGCACAGCGAGAGGCTCAGCAAGAAGCCGCTGGTGAATTCCATCTACCGATTTCCTTGGGACAAAATTGTTTACAAACGGGCTGGACAGTATGCCATCACTGACCTTATCTTCCGCCACAGGTCACCGCAGTGACCAGCGTCGCTCGGACGGTTCCGGGCGCTTACGTTATCCGAGGCAACAATGGCCGAACAAGGTTCGCCGCGCCGCTTTGCGCGCATAGATCGACTCCCCCCTTACGTTTTCAACATCACCGCCGAGCTGAAAATGGCCGCGCGTCGTCGTGGTGAAGACATCATCGACTTGAGCATGGGCAACCCCGACGGCGCCACGCCGCCGCACATTGTCGAAAAACTCGTACAAGTTGCCCAACGCGAAGACACCCACGGTTACTCGACGTCCAAGGGCATTCCGCGCCTGCGCCGGGCGATTTCCAACTGGTACAAGCAGCGCTACGAGGTCGATATCGACCCGGAAAGCGAAGCCATTGTCACCATCGGCTCCAAGGAAGGCCTGGCGCATTTGATGCTGGCGACCCTGGATCAGGGCGACACCGTGCTGGTGCCGAACCCGAGCTACCCGATTCATATCTACGGTGCGGTGATTGCCGGCGCTCAGGTGCGTTCGGTGCCGCTAGTGCCGGGTGTGGATTTCTTCGATGAGCTGGAACGGGCGATTCGTGGCTCGATCCCGAAGCCGAAAATGATGATCCTCGGCTTCCCGTCGAACCCGACTGCGCAGTGCGTGGAGCTGGATTTCTTCGAACGGGTGATCGCCCTCGCCAAGCAGTACGACGTGCTGGTGATTCACGATCTGGCTTACGCCGACATCGTCTACGACGGCTGGAAAGCCCCGTCGATCATGCAAGTGCCGGGCGCCAAGGACATCGCGGTGGAGTTTTTCACCCTGTCCAAGAGCTACAACATGGCCGGCTGGCGCATCGGTTTCATGGTCGGTAACCCGGAACTGGTCAACGCGCTGGCGCGGATCAAGAGCTACCACGACTACGGCACCTTTACCCCGCTGCAAGTGGCGGCGATTGCTGCGCTGGAAGGCGATCAGCAATGCGTGCGCGACATCGCCGAGCAGTATCGCCAGCGCCGTAACGTGCTGGTCAAAGGTCTGCATGAACTGGGCTGGATGGTCGAGAACCCGAAAGCTTCGATGTATGTCTGGGCGAAGATTCCTGAGCAGTACGCGCATCTGGGTTCGCTGGAGTTCGCCAAGAAACTGCTGGCCGAAGCCAAGGTCTGTGTTTCGCCGGGGGTGGGGTTTGGTGAGTATGGCGACGATCACGTGCGCTTTGCGCTGATCGAAAACCAGGACCGCATTCGTCAGGCCGTGCGCGGCATTCGCGGGATGTTCCGGGCGGATGGCTTAGCCCCGAAATCCATAGCCTGACGCACTGATCGTTCCCACGCTCCGCGTGGGAATGCCTCAATGGACGCTCTGCGTCCGCTTTGGGACGCAGAGCGTCCCGGGCTGCGTTCCCACGCAGAGCGTGGGAACGATCACCCACAAAAAAACCGCATCGCTGCGGTTTTTTTGTGCCTGCGAGAAGCCGCTTAAACGAACAGCGACAACAACAGGATAAAGCCCAACGCAACGATGGACAGGATGGTTTCCATCGCCGTCCAGGTCTTGAACGTCTCGGCCACGGTCATGTTGAAGTACTGCTTCACCAGCCAGAAACCGGCGTCGTTCACGTGGGACAGAATCAACGAACCGGCGCCGGTAGCGAGTACCAACAGCTCACGGTTAACGCCCGGAATCATCCCCACCACCGGCACGACAATGCCCGCGCCGGTAATGGTCGCCACCGTGGCCGAACCGGTCGCGATACGAATCACCGCTGCCACCAGCCACGCCAGCAGGATCGGCGAGATCTGCGCGCTGACCGCCATGTGGCCGATCACGTCGCCCACGCCGCTGGTCACCAGCATCTGCTTGAAGCCACCGCCAGCACCGATGATCAGGATGATCGCGGCGGTTGGCGCCAGGCTCGCGTCGAGCCACTTGAGCATCTGCTGGGAACCGATGCCCTGCTTGTGCCCGAAGGTGTACAGCGACAGCAGCAACGCCAGCAGCAGTGCCGAGATCGGGTGACCGATCATGTCCATCCAGGTGCGGAAGAAGTGGCCGTCCGGCAGCGCCACGTCAGCGAAGGTTTTCAGCAGCATCAGGAACACCGGCAGCAGCACGGTGATCAGGGTAATGCTGAAGCTCGGCAGCGTGGTCGAGTCGTCATTTTCACGGGCCAGTTGATCGACCAGTTCCTGATTCGGGTGACCCGGAATGTGCTTGGCGATAAACGTACCGAAGATCGGACCGGCAATGATCGCGGTCGGCAGCGCAACGATCAGACCATAAAGAATGGTCTTGCCGATGTCAGCGCCGAACACGCCGATGGCCAGCAGCGGGCCCGGGTGCGGTGGCACCAGACCGTGCACCGCGGACAGGCCGGCGAGCAGCGGGATACCGATCTTGATGATCGACACGCCGGTGCGACGCGCAACGATGAACACCAGCGGAATCAGCAGGACAAAACCGATTTCGAAGAACAGCGGAATGCCCACCAGGAACGCGGCGAACATCATTGCCCACTGGACTTTGTCTTTACCGAACGCACGGATCAGGGTCTGGGCGATCTGATCCGCCCCGCCCGACTCGGCCATCATTTTGCCGAGCATGGTGCCCAGCGCGAGGATGATGCCGACGAAACCGAGCACGCCACCGAAGCCGTCCTGGAACGCCTTGATGATGGTGCCGATCGGCATGCCCGACGTCAGACCGAGGAACGCGGCGGCGATGGTCAGGGAAATGAACGGGTGAATCTTGAATTTGGTGATCAGGATAATCAGGCCGATTACCGTGACCACTGCATCGAGCAGCAGGAACGTCTCATGGGACATGCCAAACATTGGGGGTGTCTCCTGGATTGTTGTTGTTATTAAAGCGGGTTAAACAGAAGTCGGGAGGACAGCGCTATCTCTTTCAACACACTCATACCGCCTGCTTCAGACCGTTGGCCTGCCACCAGACATGAGCCTGGGAAGCCAGTTGTTCAACGCTGTGGACCGAAGCATTCAGAGCCAATGTCAACGGCTCGCCTACCGGCGATTCGAGCGTGGCGAACTGGCTTTCGATCAACGTGGCCGGCATGAAGTGGCCCGGACGATGGGACACACGCTCAGCGGCAACTTCAGGGGTCAATTCAAGAAACACGAAGCCCAGGCCGGGCAAGGCGCTGCGCAACACTTCGCGATAGCTGTGTTTAAGGGCCGAGCAGGTCAGCACCGGGCGTTTGCCCGATGCATCGACGCGACGCAGTTCATCGCACAGGCTGTCGAGCCAGCCGGCACGGTCGTCGTCGTTCAGGGGGATCCCCGCGCTCATCTTTTCGATGTTCGCGGCCGGATGGAAAGTATCGCCTTCAATGGCAGTGGCGCCGCTCAATTGGCACAGGGCCTCGCTGACGCACGTCTTGCCGCAACCGGCAACGCCCATGATGACCAGGGCGGTGATGGGATGACTCATATAACACCTCAGCGCGCAGACAGCGCTACCTTTGCTAGCTATGACTCTAGTGCACAGGCAGAAGTTGCCGACGCCTTCTTGTCGTTTTTTTGGGTTGCAGCAGGTTTGTTCCCAACACCAAAAAGCGAAGATCAGGCAGGACCTCGCTTACGCATTTACAGCTGCATCAGGACAGCGCTACCTTAGTGCCTTGATTTTTGTTTGGCAAGCCGTCGATGACCACCCCTAAAAACGATAAAAATACTCGCACCACCGGCCGTCCCACCCTCAATGAAGTTGCCCGCCTGGCCGGTGTCAGCCCGATTACCGCCTCCCGCGCCTTGCGTGGGGTCAGCACGGTCGCCACCGAACTGGTGGAAAAAGTGCAGAAAGCCGCGCTCGAGCTCAACTATGTCGTGAACCCCGCTGCCCGCGCGTTGGCCTCGGCGCAGAGCCATTCGGTGGTGGTTCTGGTGCCTTCGTTATCCAACTTGCTGTTCATCGATACGCTGGAAGCCATTCATCGGGTGCTCACGCCCAAAGGCTTTGAAGTGCTGATCGGCAACTTCCACTACTCGCGCGATGAAGAAGAAAACCTGCTGCGCAACTACATGGCCTATCAGCCACGTGGTTTCTTGCTGACCGGGTTTGACCGCACGGAAAGTTCGCGGCGGATGATCGAGGCGAGCAACATTCCCTGCGTGTACATGATGGAGCTCGACAGCGCCGCCGGAGTGAACTGCGTTGGCTTCTCGCAACTCAGTGCGGGTGAGACGGCGGCTGAGCATTTGCTCTCCCGTGGGCGTAAGCGTCTGGCTTACATTGGCGCGCAGCTCGATCAGCGCACCTTGTTGCGTGGTGAAGGTTTTCGCAAAGCGCTGCAGAAGGCCGGGCGTTATGACCCGGATCTGGAAGTGCTGACGCCTCGCTCTTCATCGGTGGGCTTGGGCGGGGAACTGTTTATGCAATTGCTCGCGGCGCATCCGGATGTTGATGCAATCTTCTTTGGTAATGACGACCTGGCGCAGGGAGCGTTGCTGGAAGCACTGCGCCACGGCATCAGGATTCCCGAGCAGGTGGCGATTCTGGGTTTCAACGACTTGCCGATGTCCGAGCATATGGTGCCGCGCCTGAGCAGCATCAACACCCCGCGTGAAGCGATTGGCCGGCGCGCGGCGGAGCAGATGCTGACGTTGATGGCGGGTAACAGCGTAGCGCGCCCGGTTGAAGACATGGGCTTTGAACTGAAGATCCGCGAAAGTACCTGAAACTGTCGCGATCCCCTGTAGGAGCTGCCGAAGGCTGCGATCTTTTGATTTTGCTCTTAAAAACAAGATCAAAAGATCGCAGCCTTCGGCAGCTCCTACAGTTTTATGTGGTGCTCACAAATGCTGAGTTGAAACACAATCCCTGTGGGAGCGAGCCTGCTCGCGAAAGCGCTATGTCAGATAAGCGTGTGCCGACTGACACGACGCTTTCGCGAGCAGGCTCGCTCCCACATTGGATCTCCACAGTCGCTAGTGGCTGAGCAGGTCAACGAGGGCATGCGCGCCTTTCTGTAGCGGCTGGCTCTTGAGCCACACCGCGTGCACGGGCATCACCAGACCGTTTTCGATGTTGCGAAAATTCAGTCGTTTCAGTCGCCCGGACTCGATCCGCGACTGCACCACCGACAGCGGAAAATTGCCCCAGCCCAATCCCGCCTCGACCATTTCCATCGCTGTCTCAAGGCTGTCCGTGCGCCAGTACGACTCCGCCACCAACGGTCGCGTCTCACTGATCGGCAAGTCGCGACTGGCGACGATGATCTGCCGCACATGCACCAGATCCTCGAGAAACACATCCTGCCCCTGCAACAGCGGGCTGTCCGCCGCCAGCGTAGCGATCATCCGTTCGCTGCCGACGAACTGGAAACGCTCCAGCACATTCATGCTCAATCCGGCGAACGCCAGACACACGCTGACCCGGCCGCTGTGCAGCATCGCCAGCACGTCATCCTGCGGCGCGGTCAGCACTTCGATGTCGAGCAGTGGATGACGCTCGGCGATCACCTTGATCGCCGCCAGCAAACGCCGCCGGTCGATGTCCGCAACCACGCCGATCGACAACTTGCTCTCCAGCCCCAACGACAGTTCCACCGCGTGCACTTGCAGTTGCTTGAGTTGCTCGGCGATCAGCCGTGCGTGCGGCACCAGCGACAGCGCCATCGCCGTGGGTTGCGGTTCGCGATGGCTGCGGTCGAACAGCAGATAACCCAGTTCGGCTTCAAGGTTGCCAATGCTCATGCTGACGGCGGAAGGCACCCGACCCAATGCGCGAGCCGCCGCCGAAAACGAGCCGCGTTCGATCACGGCAAGAAACAGCTCGATGCTGTCGCTGTTGAAATTCACCCTGAACACCTATCAATAGAACTGAAAGTAGCTGACTTTTTCTGTCAGCCCTATTGAAGCTATCTTTCGCCGCCTTCGCCAGTCCCACTGGCCAACAAACGGCAAGAAAGAGGCAAATCCCCATGCAAGGCGTCAAACGCAAACTGGTCTATGTGTCGCTCTACGAAGTGATCGGCATGACCTTCTCCGCCCTCGGTCTGGCGCTGTTGTCCGGCACATCCCCGGGCAGCACCGGGCCGCTGGCGGTGATCATCACCACCATCGCCGTGACCTGGAATTTCATTTACACCACGATGTTCGAACACTGGGAAAGCCGCCAGCAATCGCGCACCCGCACGGTGAAACGACGCATCGCCCACGCCGTCGGCTTTCAACTGACGCTGATCGTGTTCCTGATACCGCTGATCGCGTGGTGGATGAACATCAGTCTGGTGCAGGCGTTTCTGCTGGATCTGGCGCTGATCATTTTCATTCCTTGCTACACGTTCGCCTTCAATTGGCTGTTTGACCGGATCTTCGGCTTGCCGGCCTCGGCGCTAGCGGATTCGGCGGCTGCGGCATAAATCGTTAATTCGTAAGCAGATATTGCGAGAATTCAGCGGTTTATCTGTTTAATCCGCCGATATTCACAATCCGTCAACTCCGATAGCAGGCTAAGCTTTTCCATCAATAAAAAATGGATCAGCCCATGACTGCACACGCCCCCGCCGCCGCGACAAGCAACGGCATCGACCCGATCCGCGCCGCCCAGGTGTCCGCCCGCATCGATCGCCTCCCCGCTGTCGCGACGATTTGGCGCTTGGTGGCGCTGCTGTCGATCGGTGGTTTTTTCGAACTCTACGACCTGTTCCAAACCGCCTACATCAGCCCCGGGCTGATTCGCGACGGCATCTTTGCCACTGGCAATCAGGGCGTATTCGGTTTCTCCGATCAGGCTGCGTTTGCTTCGGCGACGTTCCTCGGCCTGTTCCTTGGCGCCAGCCTGCTCAGCCCGTTGGCGGATCGCTTCGGGCGACGCGCGATCTTCACCTTTGCGCTGGTCTGGTACACGGTGGCGACGGTGTTGATGGGGATTCAGAGCTCGGCGCTGGGCATCATCTGCATGCGCTTTCTGGTTGGTATTGGTCTGGGCATCGAGTTGGTGACCATCGACGCCTACCTCTCGGAACTGGTGCCCAAACGCATGCGCAGCTCGGCCTTTGCCTTCGCGTTTTTCATACAGTTCCTCTCGGTGCCGGCCGTGGCGCTGATGTCATGGTGGCTGGTGCCTCAGGCGCCGTTCGGCATCAGCGGCTGGCGCTGGGTGGTGTTGGCCAGTGCGGTGTTTGCGCTGTTTATCTGGTGGCTGCGCAAGCGTCTGCCGGAATCGCCGCGCTGGCTCGCGCAGCATGGCCGCTTTGATGAGGCCAACCGAATTCTCGACACTATCGAAGCCCGCTGTGAAAAGGATCACGGTAAACCGCTGGACGCCCCCGAAGCCGTTCCGGTCGATGTCGAAGGCAAGGGCCGCTTCGCCGATATCTGGCAGCCGCCGTATCGCCGTCGCGCATTGATGCTGATCGTTTTCCACATTTTCCAGGCCATCGGTTTCTTCGGTTTCGGCAACTGGCTGCCGGCGCTGCTGTCCGGTCAGGGCGTCAGCGTCACTCACAGTTTGATGTACGCCTTCATCATCACCCTCGCCTACCCGCTCGGCCCGTTGCTGTTCGTGAAATTCGCCAACCGCTTCGAGAACAAGTGGCAGATCGTCGGCTCGGCCCTCGGCGCGATGACCTTCGGCACCTTGTTCGCCTTGCAGACCAGCGCGTTCGGGCTGATCTTCTGCGGGGTGATGATCACCTTCTGCAACGCCTGGTTGAGCTTCAGTTATCACTCGTACCAGAGCGAACTGTTCCCGACCAACATCCGCGCCCGCGCTGTGGGTTTCTGTTATTCGTTCAGTCGCTTGTCGACGGTGTTCAGCAGCTTGCTGATCGGCCTGTTTCTCGACAACTTCGGCACACCGGGCGTACTGGCGTTTATCGTCAGCAGCATGCTGATCGTGATGTTGACCATCGGCTGGTTCGGCCCGCGTACACGCAATCTGGCGCTGGAGAACATTGCCCATCGCTGAGGGTGGCAACGGTCATCCTCTGCCGCTTATCGGCAAGGGATGACCGCCACCAACACCTGACTGACGAGCAACTTGTTGAAAAAAAAGAATTTATTCAGAAGGCACGGTAATTGCTCCGCTACGCCAGTCAGCAATTACCTACAGGTCCACACATCATGTTGATCAGTGCCAAACAACAGCAAATCATTCATCTGCCAAAAGCGCTGAATGACGATGCGACGTCCACCGCTGCGGCCGGTCTGCAAGGTGGCCTGCACGGCGCCATGCTGCAAACCCTGCAAAACCAGACCCAGGCGCAAACCGCTGAAGCCACCGCCAAGGTGCAGGACTCGGCCACGCAGATCGCCACCCAGCAAGTCAGCGAAGCCTCGCGTATCAGCGACAACGTTGACGAAGCGTTCGCCAAGACCCGCGTCAACCTGCAAGCCACCGATGCCACCACGGCCTCGGCAAAATCCGCCACCGATGAATTCAAGGACTACATGAGCAAGACGCCGGAACAGCGTCTGCGCGACAGTATTCTGCAGTCGATGGGGCTGACCGAAGATGACATCAAAGCCATGCCGCCGGAGAAACAACTGGCCATCGGCAAAGAGATCGCCGAGCGCTTGCAGGACAAGATGAAGCTGGCGCAGGCGGAGAAAGACAACGATGTGAAGGACAGCGACAAGCAGGCGGACAAGTTTCTCGCTGCGCTCTGAGACCCCGCATTCCTGGCTACCGCACGGTATCCCTGTAGGAGCTGCCGAAGGCTGCGATCTTTTGATCTTGCTTCCAACAACGAATCAAAAGATCGCAGCCTCGTTCCACTCGACAGCTCCTACAGGCCACTTTGTGGAATCAGTTCAGTTGCAGGGTTTCGTTGAACTGACTGATCGCATCCACCACATGCCTTGAGCCCTGCTGAATCTCCAGAATCACCTCCCCCGCCTCATTCGCCAGCTCAACCCCGAGCCCGGTGCGGCTCAGACTTGATTGCATGCTCGACACCGCACTCAGCGACAGGTCATGGTTCTTGCGCACCACATCGACAATTTCCAACGTCGCCTGACTGGTACGCGCCGCGAGGCTACGCACCTCGTCCGCAACCACCGCAAAGCCGCGCCCATGCTCCCCGGCCCGCGCCGCTTCAATCGCAGCATTGAGCGCCAGCAAGTTGGTCTGATCGGCAATGCCGCGAATGGTCTGAACGATGGTGCCGATGATGTCCGACTGTTTGCTCACCGCATCGATACTCGCCGCGGCTTCGTTGAGGTCGCGGGAAATGTCCTGAATGATCTGCACGGTTTGCTGCACGACCTGTGAGCCTTTTTGCGCGCAGGCGTCATTTTGTACCGAGGTGCTGTGGGCCGATTCGGCAGCGTTCTGCAGCGTGGTCATCTGATGGGTGATGTCGCTGGCGAACTTGACCACTTTGTACAAGCGGCCCTTGGCGTCGAACAACGGGTTGTACGAGGCTTCGAGGTAAACCATCTGCCCCGACTTGTTCTTGCGCTCGAAACGGTGCGAGTGATATTCGCCGCGATTGAGCGAGGCCCAGAATGCCTTGTACTGCGAGGACTCGGCTTCAGCGCGATGGCAGAACAGGCTGTGATGATGGCCGACGATTTCGTTGAGCGAGTACTGCATGGTCTTGAGGAAGTTGTCGTTGGCGGTGATGACATTGCCTTCCGGGGTGAACTCGATCACCGCCATGGAGCGACTGATCGCTGCCAGCATGCTTTCTTCTTCGTGTTCTTTATTCACCCGAGCGGTGATGTCGGCAGCTACTTTGATCACACTTTGGACTTGCTTGTCCGGGCCATACACCGGCATGTAACTGGCTTCGAGCCAGACTTCCCTGCCGGCCTTGTTCAAACGCAGAAAAGTCCCGCTGATCGGCTCACCGCGAGCCAGGTCACGCCACAATTTGGCGTACTCCTCGCTGCGATAGAAAGCCTCTTCACAAAACACCCGGTGATGTTTGCCGCGTACTTCATCGGCGCTGTAGCCCATGGTCTTGCAGAAGTTTTCATTGGCATCCAGAACGATACCGTCAGGGCTGAACTCGATCATTGCCATCGAACGGCTGATGGCGGCCAACTTGGCATTGGCCTCGGTCAGGGCGCAGCTGAAGCGCTCGATTTCCTGCAGGTCAGCCTTGTGATGTAGGTTGAACATGGTTGTATCACCTTCCGCGCGGACTTTTGATTTGATGAAAGTTCGTTTCTTTCACGATCCACCACTACGTTCCACAGAACAGGCACACGCATTCCTCCACGGGAGGAAGTTGTCAGGTGATAAATGATGATCAATCGGAGCGTCCATGCAGCGACGCTCTAATCAAGACATCCTTCTCTTGATAGCCCGCACGCGGGCCAGCCCTAACGCGTTGAAGAACTTCCATGTAAGCGACGCTCCTTGTTGGTTCAGTGTCGGTGCCTTGGGTTGCGCACTCTGGCAGCATGAATTCACGGACCAACGATGTGTTTCAGCCATGTTTTGACATGACGGTCGACATAGTTAGTTACGAGAAGCATAGCCAGTGCCAAGACCTGCGCAAGGCCACTAGTCGGCCAGTATCTGGCACTTTTTGCACAAGAAACGGTTCAGCGCCGGGAGAATTGTTGCCGGGGCAGACGCTTTCGCGAGCAGGCTCGCTCCACATTGGAATGCGTCTCTCCTGTGGGAGCGAGCCTGCTCGCGAAGGCAAAAATTGTAGCGCTACAAAAACAACAGCGGAATCAGCAGCAAGGTGCTCAAGGCACGGCCCAGCCAATGACTATTAAGAACAATAGCGAACCAGCCGCCATAGACGCCGATCAGTAACAGCCAGGTCGGCCACTCGGTACGGGCAGTGAAACGTTGGCGCAGGGTTTCGATCTGCTGACGATGGGCGGCGTCGAAGTAATGGGGCATGGCGTTGCTCGGAACGGGATTCTTGCCCATCTGTGCAACGACGCTGCGCAATCTTGCAGATTATTTTCAGGTTCAGGCAGGAGCCCGAGAACCGGGCTCCGGAAAGGCGTGATCAATGGCCGAAGATGTCGACTTTCTTGGCTTTCTTCTCCGCGCGCTTTTCAATCGCGGTCTTGGCCGGTTTCTTCTTCGCGGCATTCTTTGAATCCATACCTTTGGACATGATGCGTACTCCACTCACAGGGGATGTGAGGTCAGGTATACACCTATCCAGAGCCGTGCGTTCTTTTATAATCGCCGCTTTGCACGCCGACAGTCCGATCCCATGCCCGACACCCAATACAGCCTGCTCGACGAGTCGCTTTGGCCGTTGATGAACAAGTTTTACCGCAGCCACCAGTCCTCTATGAAAGCCGTTCGCGATGCGCAATTGTGGGTCGCGCGACGGGGCGAGATTGTTGCCGCGTTGTGCTTGCGGCCGGTGGCGGGCGGGCACTGGTTGACCGGGTTATTTGTTGACCCGGGGTGTCGCGAACAAGGGCTGGCCGCGCAGCTGATCGCGGCGGCGGTGCAGGATGTGAGCGAGCCGGTGTGGCTGTTCTGTCATCCGGATTTGCGTGAATTTTATGAACGGCGCGGGTTCACCTTCGATCCGGCCCTGCCCCAGGCGATGGCCGAGCGGTTGAGCCGGTATGCGCGGAGCAAGCCGATGATTGCGATGGAGCTGATTCCTGCTCAATCCTGATGTGCAATGCAAAACCAATGTGGGAGCGAGCCTGCTCGCGAAAGCGGTGTGCCAGTCACAGATCTGTCACTGATATTGCGCATTCGCCAGCAGGCTCGCTCCCACAGGGATATGTGCTGGGTCTTGGATCAGTCGTCTGCTGTGGGATCAAGATCCGGGAACATCACTTCGGTAAAACCGAACTTGCTGAAGTCGGTGATCCGCGACGGGTACAACCGGCCGATCAGGTGATCGCATTCGTGCTGCACAACACGTGCGTGGAAGCCCGACGCCGTGCGCACAATCGGCTCGCCCTTCGGATCAAACCCTTCGTAACGAATCTGCTGATAACGATCCACCGCACCGCGCAAACCCGGCACCGACAGACACCCTTCAAAGCCCTCTTCCGTCAACGGACTCAACGGCGTGATCAACGGATTGATCAGGATCGTCTGCGGCACCGCTTCAGCGTCCGGGTAACGTTCGCTGTGTTCAAAACCAAAGATCACCAATTGCAGATCGACACCGATCTGCGGCGCGGCCAGGCCAACGCCACCGACGCTTTCCATGGTCTGGAACATATCGTCGATCAACTGCCACAGCTCAGGGCTGTCGAACATCTCGGCCGGTACTGGCGGGGCGATACGCAGCAGGCGCTCGTCGCCCATTTTCAGAATTTCACGGATCATGATCAGACTTCGTCAGTGTCCGGCTTGAGCGAATGATCGCGGCCCAGGCCCGAGACGTGTTGTTTGGGATGTTCATCGAGTTCGCCGGGGACTTTCTCACCCGCGTCCTTGCCCTCGCTGGACATGTGCTCGATCACCGCATTCATCTCGGCGCCAAGCAACAACACCGCGGCGGAAATGTAGAAATACAGCAACAGCACGATGATCGCCCCGATGCTGCCATACATCGCGTTGTAGTTGGCGAAGGTTTTCACGTAGAAAGCGAAGCCCAACGAGGCGATGATCCACACCACCACGGCCAGCACCGAACCTGGGGTGATAAAGCGAAATTCCTGTTTCACGTCCGGCATCACGTAGTAGATCAGCGCCACGGCGACCATCATCAGAATCACGATCACGGGCCAGCGTGCAATCGTCCACACGGTGACGATGAAGTCTTCCAGCCCCACCTGCGCGGCAATCCAGCCCATCACCTGCGGCCCGAGCACCATCAGCGCGGCGGCCACCAGCAGCATGCCGGCAATGCCGACGGTGTAGACAATCGACAGCGGGAAACGCTTCCAGATCGGCCGGCCTTCGACCACGTCATACGCGGCGTTCATCGCGCTCATCATCAAGCGCACGCCCGCGGAGGCGGTGTACAGGGCGATGACGATACCGACGGAAAGCAGGCCACCCTTGGATTGCTGCAACTGGTCGATCACCGGATTGACCTGCTCCAGCGCCTGCGGGGGCAACACCAGTTCCGATTGCAGGCGCAGCCAGGAGAAGAAATCCGGCAGGTGCAGGAAGCCGATCAGAGCGATCAGAAACAGAATGAACGGGAACAGCGAAAACAGCATCTGGTAGGCCAGTGCCGAGGCATAGGTCGACATCTCGTCGTCGACAAATTCAGTGACCGTGCGCACCATCACCCGGTGCAGGGGCAGACCTTTCATGTCCGGAAAAATCATTCGCGTCTCCTTTCGCCGCAATACAGGTTGAAGTCGTGGCGACTCAGGGGCCGTTTTTTACATCACGGTAGCCTGTTTGGCGAACCTCGTCGGGTTGCTGCAGGCTTTTGACACAAAAACGGCCATCCTTGGATGGCCGTTCATGTCTTTCGTTCAAGGCTGAATTACGCCTTGTCGACGCCTTTTTTGACCGCGTCCTTGGCTTTGCCGACGGCTTGCTGGGCTTCGCCTTTTTTCTCTTGAATCTTGCCTTCGGCTTGCAGCTTGGTGTTGTCGGTGGCTTTGCCGACGCCTTGCTTGATGTTGCCGACCGCTTCATTGGCCATGCCTTTTACTTTATCGCCTGTGCTACTCATGGTGTTTCTCCTTGGTGCAATTAGGGGGAAAAGTCAGTACGTAATGATTGACTGGCCGGGTTTGCGCCAAGTTTCATTTATTTTCGAGGATTCATTTCGTCGCGGCGTGCAGGTTGGGCTTTATGTTTGCGTGCGTAGCCCCGAGAATGCGCAACATATGGGCGCCAAGCGCCAGGAACTGATCCCGCAGGAATGTTATGAAACTCGATAAAACGCAGGCCATCGCCCGACGCAACAAGGAACTGGGCGGTGCCGTGCTCGGCACCAACAACTGCCACTTCGCCGAACTGAACCGTAACCGCAACATCTGGTGGTTCGACTTGCCGGTGTCGCGTCTGGCCATCGGTCAGTACGAGTGGATTCACCTGCTGATGCACACGCCAGCCACTGACGAATTGCTGCATCTGAAAGTGCCGACGGTGTTCCTGCGTGAAAAGCTTGAAGGGCTGGTGATTCGCAACGAAGGCAAGCGTAAAGCGGCGTTGAGCCTGGAATTGAGTGCAGACAAGGATTCGTATCTGCAGGACATGCGTCCGGCGGGGACCAATGTGAATTTTGCGCCGTTCCGTCAGTAGGATTTGTGCTGTCCCCTTTTCCCCTCACCCTAGCCCTCTCCCAAGGGAGAGGGAACTGACCTAGGTGTCTGGACGAGGTACACCGACCTGAAATATCGAGTCGAACTCAGATTCTGAAAAGCCCCCGATCAGCTCCCTTCCCCCTCGCCCCCCTGGGTGAGAGGGTTGGGGTGAGGGGGTAGGATTTACCGGACACTGCAAACTCTCCCGCATACACCAACAAAAAGCCCCGCATCTGCGGGGCTTCGTGTTTTTAAGCGGCGGACTTGGCCTTGATCTTCTTCAGTTCTTCATCGCGCAGCTCACGACGCAGAATCTTGCCGACGTTGGTGGTCGGCAGCGCATCGCGGAATTCCACCGAACGCGGCACCTTGTAGCCGGTGACGTTGGCACGCATGTGATCCATTACCTGCTCTTTGGTCAGGGTCACGCCCGGCTTGGCAACGATGAAAATCTTGATCGCCTCGCCCGACTTCTCGTCCGGCACGCCGATGGCCGCGCACTGCAACACGCCCGGCAGGGTCGCCAGCACGTCTTCCAGTTCGTTCGGGTAGACGTTGAAACCGGAGACCAGAATCATGTCTTTCTTGCGATCGACGATGCGCATGTAGCCGTCCGGCTGGATCAGCGCGATATCACCGGTCTTCAGCCAGCCTTCGCTGTCGAGCATTTCATCGGTGGCCTCCTGACGCTGCCAGTAGCCCTTCATCACTTGCGGGCCTTTGACGCACAGTTCGCCGATTTCACCCAGCGGCTGCTCGACACCGTTATCGTCGATGACTTTGCACAAAGTAGATGGCACCGGAATACCGATGGTGCCGATCTGAATGTTCTGGATCGGGTTGACCGTGGCCACCGGGCTGGTTTCGGTCATGCCATAACCTTCGCAAATGGCACAACCGGTGACCGCTTTCCAGCGCTCGGCAGCGGCCAGTTGCAAGGCCATGCCGCCGGACAAGGTGACTTTCAGCGCGGAGAAATCCAGCTTGCGGAAACCTTCGTTGTTGCACAGCGCCACGAACAACGTGTTGAGGCCGACGAAACCGCTGAACTTCCACTTCGACAGTTCCTTGACCATCGCCGGCAGGTCGCGCGGGTTGCTGATCAGGATGTTGTGGTTGCCGATCAGCATCATCGCCATGCAATGAAAGGTGAACGCGTAGATGTGGTAAAGCGGCAGCGGCGTGATCAGGATCTCGCAACCTTCATTGAGGTTGGAACCCATCAGCGCTTTGCACTGCAGCATGTTGGCAACGAGGTTGCGATGGGTCAGCATCGCGCCTTTGGCTACGCCGGTGGTGCCACCGGTGTATTGCAGCACGGCAACGTCGCCGCTGTCGGGATTGGCTTCAGCCACAGGCTGGCCCTGGCCCTTGCTCAGCACGTCGTTGAACTTGACGGCTTTTGGCAAGTGATAGGCCGGGACCATTTTCTTCACGTACTTGATGACGCTGTTGATCAGCAGACGCTTGATCGGCGGCAGCAGGTCGGCAACTTCAGTAACGATGACGTGTTTGACGCCGGTTTTCGGCACCACGGCTTCGGCCAGGTGCGCCATGTTTGCCAGGCAAACGAGGGCTTTGGCACCGGAGTCATTGAATTGGTGTTCCATTTCCCGCGCGGTGTACAGCGGGTTGGTGTTGACCACGATCAGCCCGGCGCGGATAGCACCGAAGACGGCCACCGGGTACTGCAGAACGTTGGGCAGTTGCACGGCGATTCGATCGCCGGGCTGCAAATCGGTATGCTGTTGCAGATACGCGGCAAACGCACCGGACAATTCGTACAATTCACCGTAAGTGATTGTCTTGCCCAGGTTGCTGAAAGCCGGTTTGTTGGCGAAGCGTTGGCAGGATTGCTTCAACACTGCCTGAATGTTCGGATACTCGTCCGGATTGATGTCGGCAGCAATTCCAGCCGGGTATTTATCCTTCCAAAAGTCTTCGATCATGGAAGCCCACTCCTCAGCAACGCGAATTCTTCACCGCATTTGATGCGATTATTATTGGTGTGTGTTTGGTATTGGTGAATCTGGCTTTTATATAGGCCGAGAAGTCACAAAGCGCGCCGAGAGTAGCAGCTTTGCCAAGGGTCGACTAGAGCCAAAAGCGGCCCCTACAGTCATTATCATGACTCAAGACTATCTAGCAGTCATTTTAGAGCAAAAATCCTAGAACACCTTTGAAGCCCCGGTTTTCGGGGACTTAAAGCAAAAGATCGCAGCCTTCGGCAGCTCCTACCCTGGAATGCTTTTCCTGTAGGAGCTGCCGCAGGCTGCGATCTTTTCGCTTCTGGTCTTTAAGCGATATCGCGCAACTCACGCCGCAGAATTTTCCCGACAGGCGTCATCGGCAATGACTCACGCAACACGATGTGTTTCGGCACCTTATACGCAGTGAAATTCTCTTTGCAGTAAGCCTTGAGCTCTTCAAGACTGACCCCGGTTTCCCGCGCCACCACAAACAGCTTCACCGCCTCGCCCGAACGCTCGTCCGGCACACCGATCACTGCGCAGTTGGCGACTTTCGGATGGGCCATCACCACGTCTTCGATCTCGTTCGGATACACATTAAAACCGGAGACGATGATCATGTCCTTCTTGCGATCGACGATGCGCACGAAACCGTCCGGATCGATCACCGCGATATCACCGGACTTGAACCAGCCCTCGGCATCCAGCACTTCGGCCGTGGCCTCAGGCTTGTGCCAGTAGCCCTTCATGATCTGCGGACCTTTGATGCACAACTCGCCGCGCTCGCCCATCGGCTGCTCGACACCGTCATCGTTGATGACTTTGAGCAACGTGCCCGGCACCGGCAGGCCAACCGTGCCCAGCCGCGATTGATCGCCGTACGGGTTGGTGCAGGCCACCGGTGAGGTTTCGGTCAGGCCGTAACCTTCGGTGATGCGGCAACCGGTTATCTGCTCCCAGCGCTCGGCGGTGGCTTTGACCAACGCGGTACCGCCGGAGTTGGTGAGCTTCAGGCTGGAGAAATCGAGGGTCTTGAAATCCGCGTGATCCATCAGCGCCACGAACAAGGTGTTCAAGCCCAGCAGCGCCGAGAAGCGCCAGTTCTTTAGCTCTTTGATGAAGCCGGCGATGTCGCGCGGGTTGGTGATCAGCACGTTGTGGTTGCCGGAAACCATCATGCACATGCAGTTCGCGGTGAAGGCATAGATGTGATACAGCGGCAGCGGCGCGATCATCACTTCCTGGCCTTCGCGCAGCAGCGGCTGGCCGTCCGGGCCGAGCTGGGCGAGACAGGCGCGCACTTGCTGCATGTTCGCCACCAGATTGCCGTGGGTCAGCATCGCGCCTTTCGCCAGCCCGGTGGTGCCGCCGGTGTATTGCAGCACGGCGATGTCGTCGAGGCTGACTTTCAGCGGTTTGATACCCAGGCCGCGGCCCATACGCAGTGCGCTTTTGAAAGAGATCGCCTGCGGCAGCGAATACGCCGGGACCATCTTCTTCACTTTGCTGACCACAGTGTTGACCAGCCAGCCCTTGGCGGTGGGCATCAGGTCGCCCATCTTCGCTTCGATCAGGTATTGAATATCGGTGTCGGGCAGCACTTCCTGGACTTTCTGCCCGAACATGTTCAGGTACACCAGCGCCCGTGCGCCGGAATCCTTGAACTGATGGCGCATCTCCCGCGCGGTATACAGCGGGTTGGTGTTGACCACGATCAGCCCGGCACGCAGTGCACCGAATACGGCAATCGGGTAATGCAGGACGTTGGGCATCTGCACCGCAATGCGATCCCCCGGGACCAGATCGGTATGCGCCTGCAAGTAACCGGCGAAGGCGGCGCTCTGGCGCTCGAGTTCGGCGTAGGTCAGGGTGATACCCATGTTGCTGAACGCCGGGCGATCGGCGAACTTCTTGCAGGAACGCTCGAACACCTCGATCACCGACTTGAACTCACCCATGTCGATGTCCAGCGGTACGCCGGCCGGGCGTTTATCGTTCCAGAAATCAGGTTGCATTGTTCTTGTCCTCTTTACCTGAGCCGATCCGGGCCGCTTTCTGTCATTTCTGAAAAAGCGGAGCTTCACGGACACTAGCAGTTATGGCCATTGAGGCAAATATGGACAAAGCCGTCATTGACCGTGTGAATCTTCCTGCCGTGGCGTGGGCTGATCAGACGCGCTATACAATGTCCCGACTCTGAGCAAAGGAATCGCCATGATCCACGACACCCTATGGCTGGACGCGAGTGACCGCAGCCGCCTCTTCGTCAATCAATGGCTGCCCGCCGCGCCATTGAAAGCGGTGATCCTGCTGGCCCATGGCATGGCGGAACACAGCGGCCGCTACGCACGACTGGCCGACACGTTTTGCGACAAAGGATATGGCGTGTACGCCCCGGATTTGCGCGGACATGGCAAAACCGCCAATCACGGTACCCTCGGCCACTTCGCCGATGATGATGGCTGGTGCAAAGCCATCGGCGATCTGGCCAGCCTCAACCAACACATCGGCCAACAGCACCCCGGCGTGCCGATCATCTTGCTGGGCCACAGCATGGGCAGCTACCTTGCCCAAGGTTATCTGCTGCACCACAGCGCCAGCCTGCACGGGGCGATCCTCAGTGGTTCCAACTTTCAGCCCGTTGCGCTGTACCGCGCTGCGCGGCAGATCGCCCGTGTGGAGAAACTGCGCCAGGGTGGCAAGGGCCGCAGCGCGTTGATCGAATGGTTGTCGTTCGGCTCGTTCAACAACAAATTCAAACCGGTGCGCACACGCTTTGACTGGCTGAGTCGTGATCCCGCCGAAGTCGACCTGTACGCCAATGACCCGTTGTGCGGCTTTCGCTGTACCAATCAACTGTGGATCGACCTGCTCGGCGGCTTGCAGCAGATCAGCAAAGCGTCCAATCTCGCGCAGATCGACCCGGGCCTGCCGCTGCTGGTAATCGGCGGCGAATGTGATCCGGTGAGTGAAGGCAAGCGTCTGACAGATCTGGCCAATGCCTTGCGCTCGGCCGGCAGCCAGCACCTGCAATTGAAGATTTACCCGCAGGCGCGGCACGAATTGTTCAACGAAACCAACCGCGACGAAGTGATCGCTGATGTGCTGGCCTGGATCGATCAGGCCCTGAGCCATCCGCGCCCTCAGCGCAGCGAATAAATTTTTAGTGGATTCACTGAATCCGTCACAGGAATCGAGACCGATGACCCAGGTTACCAACATCCCTTACGAAGCCCTTGAAGTCGGCCAGACCGCCAGCTACAGCAAGACCGTCGAAGAGCGCGACATTCAACTGTTTGCCGCGATGTCGGGCGACCACAACCCGGTGCACCTGGACGCCGAGTTTGCCGCCGCGAGCATGTTTAAGGAGCGTATCGCTCACGGTATGTTCAGTGGCGCGCTGATCAGTGCCGCCGTTGCCTGCGAGCTGCCTGGGCCGGGCACTATTTATATCGGTCAGCAGATGAGTTTTCAGAAGCCGGTGAAGATCGGTGACACGCTGACAGTGCGTCTGGAAATCCTCGAGAAGCTGCCGAAGTTTCGTGTACGCATTGCCACGCGCGTGTTCAACCAGCGTGATGAGTTGGTGGTGGATGGCGAGGCGGAGATTCTGGCGCCGCGTAAGCAGCAGACGGTGACGTTGCCGACTTTGCCGGCGATTAGCATTGGCTGATTGATTAGCGGGGTGTCAGGTAAAGCTTTTCCCCCTCACCCCAGCCCTCTCCCCAGGGGGGCGAGGGGGAAAGGGAGCCGATCTTCGTGCTTTTCAAAACCTGAGTTCACCTCAGATCGCTAAAGTCGGTGTATCTCCAACAGCCACCTCGGTCAGTCCCCTCTCCCTCCGGGAGAGGGCTAGGGTGAGGGGCTTCTGCTTTTTCCAGACACAAAAAACGCCAGACTAGCTGGCGTTTTTTATAACCGACAAGCGCTTAAGAACGAGCGCGAGCCTGGTTACGCAGGGCTTTCACCTGGTCGTGGTTGCGTTGTACGCCGTGGTATTGGCGTTCAACCAGGTCACGAATACCTACCAGATTGTGCTTGCTGATTTTCTCGAGGGCTTCTTTGTAAGCCTTCAGCGCATGGTCTTCACCGCGCTCGGCTTCGTTCAGCACAGCTTCTTCGTCCTTGCCGGTGAACATGGCTTTGACGTCGACCCAGCGACGGTGCAGGTCGCCGCTGACGCTGGTGGAAGTTTCCGGATCGCCGCCCAGCTTGCGAACTTCGGCTTGCAGTTCTGCTGCAGCGGTTGCGCAATCGGCAGAGCGGGTGACAAACAGGGTTTTCAGTTCTGGATGCTTGATGTCTTCAGCGCAAGTCTTGAACCCTTCCTGACCGTCCTTGCTGGTTTCAATCAGGTCATTGAGTACAGAGATGGCTTCTTTATTCATGTCGGTCATTTTTCAATTCCTTGCGATTGGTTGAAGATGCAAGGGATGTTGCAGTGTGCGTGCCAGCTTTTTTATTTATAGAATTTCTTTAATTATCAATGATTTAAAGATAAGTGAACTATCTGTATCACGGTTATTTGCATGATCTGTCATTTGGCCTGCATGCAGAATGCCTGTATTTTCCAAGCTGATTTGAAGCCAGGCGATCTCACTGATGAATCCCGAAAAACTCGAACTGTTGATCACCCGCGAAATGCCCTTCGGCAAGTACAAGGGCCGGATCATTGCCGACCTCCCGGGGCCGTACCTGAACTGGTTTGCCCGTGAAGGTTTCCCTCACGGCGAACTCGGCGGCCTGCTCGCGCTGATGCAGGAGATCGACCATAACGGCCTCTCGGACTTGCTCGAACCGCTGCGCGCCAAACACGGCAAACCTGCCCCGCGCCATTGAAGCGCCCTCCTCTCTAGAGTCAGCCGACCATGCCCGACAACACCCGCCGCGCCCGTGACGAAGCCTTTTGGCAAACGTTCGCCGACCGTTACGACGTTCAACCCGGCCCCGTGAACCTGGAAAACGGTTATTTCGGGCGCATGTCGCGCACGGTGATCGAGGAATACCAGCGCAATATCGAGCTGATCAACACCAGCAATTCGGTGTACGTGCGCCAGCGTTTCGAGCAGCACGACAACCTCGATATCCGTGCGCAACTGGCCGAGCTGATAGGCGTACGCGCGCAGAGCGTAGCCTTCACCCGTAACGCCACCGAAGGTCTGCAGTCGCTGATCCGCAACTACAACCGCTTGCAACCGGGCGATCAGGTGCTGATCAGTGATCTGGAATACGACACGGTCAAAGGCGCCATGCGCTGGCTGGCCAGACATCGTGGTGCCGAGGTGATCGAGATTGCCCACGCGCATCCGGCGAGTTACGACAGCCTGCTGGAGACTTACCGCGAAGCGTTCAGCGGCCACCCGAAGATCAAGCTGATGGCCCTGACTCACGTCACTCACCGCACCGGCCTGGTCATGCCGGTACAAGCCATCGCCGCGCTCGCCAAAGAGCATGGCGTCGATGTCATCCTCGACGGCGCCCATGCGCTCGGTCAGATCGAGTTCGATCTTGAAGCACTGGGCATCTCTTTCGCCGGATTCAACCTACACAAATGGATCGGCGCGCCACTCACCCTCGGCTTCCTCTATATCGCCCCGCAACGATTGGCCGATATCGATCCGGACATGGATGAAATGCATTACCCGGCCAATGATATCCGTGCGCGCACGTCGTACAGCACGCCCAACATTCCAGCACTGATGACCTTGCCGCTGGTGTTCGAGGAGCACCGCTCCCTCGGCGGTGCGCCGGCCAAGGGTGCTCGCGTCAATTATCTGCGCAATCTGTGGGTCAGCGCGGTGCGGCATTTGCCGGGTATCGAGGTAATGACGCCAGACGATCCACGGCTGTATTGCGGCATCACATCGCTGCGCTTCACCCGCCACGACAATCAACAGGCGATGGCCGAGCGTCTGCTCAACGACTACAACCTTTTCACCGTGGTGCGCAACGGCGCCGCCAGCGGGCCGAGCATCCGCATTACACCGGGGCTGACCACCACCGCTGCCGACATGCAGTTACTGGTGCGGGCGCTGAACGAACTGCGCTAAAACACCGCGCCTGTGGACTTCTCGTAGCCAGCAAGGCCGATCTGCGACGACACCGCAAAGGTGTCGACGCCGATCGTCAGGCTGCCGAAGTAGCCGTCCTCAAGACCTTCCTCGCCAATCGGTCGCAACACCAGTCGCGAAGCATCATCCCCCGCCGTTTCACAGCTACAGACATCCGGAAGATGCAGCCGTCCAGCCCAGGCCTCCTGATGTGACTGCGGGTGTTGATCATCACTGGCGATGCACACGGTCATGGCGATGCACGAGGCCCCGCCAGAGTGCTGATCCGGGTAAATACTGGTAAACCGCACGATGCCTTGGCTGTCGGTCGACTGGGCGCCGCACAGGCTGTCGGCGCCAATGTCCTGTTCGATCCGGACCTGGGCGCCAACCACTGGCTCACCGGTCATGGCGTCGACCAGGGCCAGACGTAAAACCAAGGGCAGGCCTTCGATGCCGCCACTGATGTTGCGCACCTTGCCTTCGGTTTTGCGCCAATCGAAGCTGCCAGGGATATGAGTTTGCCGTTGCCGAAGAGGCTGATGGGGCAAGTCTGCTGATTGATGGTCGTCCATGAGGCGTTCTCTCTTCCGTAAGATGAACGCAGATTAGCGCCACGCCAACGCGGCTGTGCGGTAACTATGTATCGCGTCGTAACGGTGTCGATGTAGGAGCTGCCGAAGGCTGCGATCTTTTGATGTTGGCGCTCAAGAGCAAGGTCAAAAGATCGCAGCCTCGTTTCACTCGACAGCTCCTACATAGCTTCTACATAGCAATTTTCAGGCAAAAAAAAACGGTGCACCGACCAAGCGCACCGTAAAGCCGTAGAACACACAACGAAGTGTCTGGTAACAATCAGTCCAGCAGCGCCAACGCCTCTGCGGTGCATTCCTGAATACGCGCCCAGTCGCCATTCTTGATCCACTCCGGATCAAGCATCCAGCTACCGCCCACGCACATGACGTTTTTCAGCGCCATGTAGCTCTTGATGTTGGCCGGGCCGACGCCGCCAGTCGGGCAGAATTTCACTTCGCCGAACGGGCCGCCGAGGGCCTTGATTGCCGCCACGCCACCGCTGACTTCCGCCGGGAACAACTTGAAGCGGCGATAGCCCAGACCATAGCCTTCCATGATGCCGGAGGCGTTGCTGATGCCCGGCAACAGCGGAATCGGGCTGTCGACGCTGGCTTCCAGCAGGTCACGGGTAATGCCCGGGGTGACGATGAATTGCGAACCGGCCGCTTCGGCAGCAGCCAGCATGTTGCGATCCAGTACGGTGCCGGCGCCGGTCATCAGTTCCGGGCGCTGGTCGCGCAGGATCTGAATGGCTTTGAGGCCAAACTGCGAACGCAGGGTCACTTCCAGCGCGGTGAGGCCACCGGCGGCCAGGGCGTCGGCCAGTGGCAGCACGTCCTGTTCGCGAGCGATGGTGATCACCGGCAGGATCCGCGCCTTGGCGCAGAGGCTGTCGATCAGGGCAACTTTGTCCGCCATGGAAACGGTCGGGGATGGGGTTGTCATAGCGGCTGTTCCTTGGCTCATGGGCACCAGTAAATCTCTAACGTAGGTTGCAGAAACGCGCGCACCGGCATGGCGGCGACGTCGTCGGATGCCAGTGCGGCATTCAGGGTGATCAGTTTCGACTGACCGGAAATCGACAGAATCTTGTGCCGGGCCGAAGCCAGCAGCGCACGGCTCATGGTCAAGCGCTGACGCGGCACGCTCGGCGCCAGCATCGGCCAGCAACGGCGTGTGCCATCGGCTTGCAAGGCTTCGGTCAGGTTCGGGCTGTCGGGGAACAGCGACGCGGTGTGGCCGTCATCGCCCATGCCCAGCACCAGCACGTCAATCGGCGGCAATTCCGCGAGCAATCGATCAGCCTGTTCAGCAGCCTGCTCGACGTTGGCCGCCGCGCTATAAAGGCTGAGGAACTGCGCCTTGGCCGCCGGGCCTTTGAGCAAGTATTGCTTGAGCAAACCGGCATTGCTGTCGGCGTGTTCAACCGGCACCCAGCGTTCGTCGGCGAGGGTCACGACGACCTTCGACCAGTCCAGATCCTGCTTGGCCAGGTGCTGGAAAAACGCCACCGGGCTACGACCGCCAGACACCACCAGCACCGCGTTGCCGCGTGCCGCAATGGCGTCGCTCAATTGCTTGGCGACGTTCAGCGCCAGACCTTCGGCCAACAGCACCGGGCTCTTGAATTCGTGAGCGTTCACGCCCGCAGGCAGTTGCACATCAGATATCGCCATACCACGACCTCCCGTCCCGCGTGATCAATGCAATGGAGCTCATCGGCCCCCACGACCCGGCCGCATACGGCTTGGGCGCGTCACCGGATTTTTTCCACCCGGCGATCAGCTGGTCACACCACTTCCACGCGGCTTCGATTTCATCTTTACGGACAAACAGGTTCTGATTGCCGTTCATCACTTCCAGCAACAACCGCTCATAGGCATCGGGGATCCGCGCGCTACGCCAGGTGTCGGAGAAATTCAGTTGCAGCGGGCCGCTGCGCAGTTGCATGCCTTTGTCCAGGCCCTGCTCTTTGGTCATCACGCGCAAGGAAATGCCTTCGTCCGGTTGCAGGCGGATGATCAGTTTGTTGCTGATCTGCAAGCGCTGCTCAGGGGCGAAAATGTAGTGCGACGGTTCCTTGAAGTGGATGACGATCTGCGACAGTTTCTGTGGCATACGCTTGCCGGTACGCAGGTAGAACGGCACGCCGGCCCAGCGCCAGTTGCGGATATCGGCACGCAAAGCGACGAAGGTTTCGGTGTCGCTCTGGGTGTTGGAATTCGGTTCTTCGAGGTAACCCGGTACGGATTTGCCTTCGCTGTGGCCGGCGATGTACTGGCCGCGCACCACCTGAGTGGTCAGGCCTTCCGGGCTGATCGGTGCCAGCGCCTTGAGCACTTTTACTTTCTCGTCACGGATGCTGTCGGCGGAAAGATCGGCCGGCGGGTCCATGGCGATCAGGCAGAGCAACTGCAACAGGTGATTCTGGATCATGTCGCGCAGTTGGCCGGCCTTGTCGAAGTAGCCCCAACGGCCTTCGATGCCGACCTTCTCGGCCACGGTGATTTCCACGTGGGAGATGTAATTCTGGTTCCACTGGGTTTCGAACAGGCTGTTGGCGAAACGCAGGGCGATCAGGTTCTGAACGGTTTCTTTGCCCAGGTAGTGGTCGATGCGGTAGGTGCGGTTTTCCGGGAAGAACTGCGCTACCGCGTCGTTCACCTTGCGCGACGATTCGAGGTCGGAGCCGATCGGTTTTTCCAGCACCACGCGGGTGTTTTCCGCCAGACCGACTTTCGCCAGATTCTCGCAGATCGCGCCGTACACCGCTGCCGGTGTGGCGAAGTAGGCAATCATGCGTTGCGTGCTGCCGGCCAGTTCGGCCAGCGCCACATAATCTTCGGATTTGAGGAAGTCGACGTGCAGGTAGGTCAGGCGTGCGAGAAAACGCTCGGCGACGGCCTCGTTCAGCTCTTTGCCCACATAGCGACGCAGTTCGGCGGCGATGAACGCCATGTGCTGTTGCTGGGAACCTTCTTCACGGGCCAGCGCGATGATGCGCGTGTCCTCGTGCAGCAGGTCGGCGCCATCGAGATGATAAAGGGCAGGAAACAGCTTGCGCAGGGCCAGATCGCCAAGCGCGCCGAACAAGGCAAAGGTGCACGGTTCAACCGTAATCGAAGGCATGATGTTTGTTCTTTTATCAAGTTAAGCTACAAATACCTTTTTTCAAGGCATCACTCAAGGGAAAATGTAGTAATAACCACAACATTTTCGCAAAATACAGATTCCGAGTGGTGGTCGGTCGGAGCCATCAGTAGGATAGGCCACCGTTACGGGCCATATCAAAGGCCCAATTTGCATAGCCCGGCGCACCTTTGCGCAGGTGAATTAGGAATTCCATATGGACCGCGTGCGAAATTTACTGGAACAGATCCAGAGTCGCCTTGAAGACCTGAACAAGGCCGAACGCAAAGTCGCCGAGGTGATCCTGCTCAACCCGCAGCAGGCCACCCGCTTCAGCATCGCCGCCCTCGCCCAGGCAGCCTCGGTGAGCGAACCGACGGTCAACCGTTTCTGCCGTTCGTTCGGTGTCAGCGGCTATCCCGAACTCAAGCTGCAACTGGCGCAGAGCCTGGCCAGCGGCGCGGCGTATGTCAGCCGCGCGGTCGAGGCCGACGACAATCCCGAGGCCTACACGCAGAAGATTTTCGGCAGCGCCATCGCGTCCCTGGACAGTGCGTGTCAGGCACTGGATCCGAACCTGATCAGCCGCGCTGTCGACCTGTTGATTCAGGCGCGACAGATCCACTTCTTCGGCCTCGGCGCTTCGGCACCGGTGGCACTGGATGCGCAGCACAAGTTCTTCCGTTTCAACCTCGCCGTCACCGCGCACGCGGATGTGCTGATGCAGCGGATGATTGCGTCGGTGGCGCACACCGGTGAGTTGTTCGTAATCATTTCCTACACCGGCCGTACGCGCGAGTTGGTCGAGGTGGCGCGCATTGCTCGCGAGAACGGCGCTTCGGTGCTGGGTTTGACGGCGGAAAATTCGCCGCTGGCCAAGGCGAGTACCTTGAGCCTGAATATTCCGTTGCCGGAAGACACCGACATTTATATGCCGATGACTTCGCGGATCATTCAGTTGACCGTGCTGGATGTGTTGGCGACGGGGATGACGTTGCGTCGTGGCGTGGATTTCCAGCCGCATTTGCGCAAGATCAAAGAGAGCTTGAATGCGAGCCGGTATCCGGTGGGTGACGAGTTTAATTAGGACGCTTCGCGTAAAAGATCGCAGCCTTCGGCAGCTCCTACAGGGGTTGATCGTTCCCACGCTCTGCGTGGGAATGCAGCCCGTGACGCTCCGCGTCACTGGACGCGGAGCGTCCCTTGAGGCATTCCCACGCAGAGCGTGGGAACGATCATCAAGCCGCCGCCCACGCCTGCAAACTCAAATGCGCCTTCTCCCCCGGCGCCAGATGCAGACTGTCCGTCCCGCCCGCCGCCGCTTCAACACAGACAAACTCGGAAATCTCATCCCACGTCACGCCCAACAGCGGCCGCGCGCCCGGATGCCACACCACCGTGTCCGCACTGTCGCCGGTATCAATGCACAACTCACGCTGCCAAGCGTGATCTTTCAACTGCAATTCGCCGTCATGCTGGAACACCCGCTGACAGCCGCCATCCACCCGCAACTCGCCTTCCTGCTGGCAAACCTGGCGATTCAACTGGTCATAACCCTGCGCACCTTCAAGCCCAGACAGCGCTATCTCACCAACATCGCCAATACGCCAGTAAGCATGCAAAGCCTGGCTCAACTGGCACGGCATGTCGTCCTGATGCTCGGTGCTCAGGCGTAACTCCATGCGTTCGCCCAGATGTGCGTGCAGGTCAACCTGCCAGTCGCACAGCTGCAATTGCCAGTGCAGGCGCACGCCATCTTCGGCGCTGCTGCTGTCGAGCAACTTCCAGTCGAGCAAACGCGCCCAACCATGCGATGGCCAGGCGTTTTCGCTCGGATGACGGCCATACCACGGCCAGCACACCGGCACACCACCGCGAATAGCGCCGACATGCGGCCACTTCGCCGCACACCACAACCACGGCTTTTGCCCGCGCGGCTGAAAGTGCAGCAACTGCGCGCCCTGACGACTGAACACCGCCTGACACAGCGGGTGATCGATCACCAACACGTCGCGCATCTGATAGCGCTCCCAGGCGAACACCGGTTGTTCACGCAGGGATTTGAAGAAGCGTTGCAGCGGATGCTCATGCATTTGCCACGATCCTGAACTCGACTTTCACCGGGCGGCGCCAGCCCCAAAAAAAAGCGGACAGCCTTGGCTGTCCGCAAATATGCGCACATAGAGAGGAGCTTATCGCAGACGCGTTAGAACGTAGACTGAATTTTCAGGCCAGCGACCAATGCGTTGTCCACTTCATCCACACCACCCGGGTGAGTGATGTACTGCAGGTTAGGACGTACGGTCAGCCAGTTGGTGACGTGGAAGCCGTAGTTGATCTCGTAGTTGTATTCGGTTTCACGAATTGGCGAGAACACCGGATTGTCGTAGTCCGACACACCGTTGGAAGCGTTCAGCAGCTCGGCGTTTTTCTTCACGTCATCGTTGACGTGGATACGCGCCGCACCGATACCGACGTCATCCTTCGGACGCGCGTCGAACGGGCCTTTGTAGACAAACATCACCGACTGATAGTTGTCGATGAAGTTGGTGTCTTTGTCGTGGAACGTGGCGTTGGCGGCGATATTCAGACCGCGAGAAGCATCACCGTTGTGGCTGGTGAGTTGCTGTTGCGCCACGAACCAGTAGCCGCTTTTGCTGCTGTGGGTTTTGTAAGCGTCGCGCGTGGTTGCCGCGTCGAAACCGTTGACGTCTTCACGAACGTCGTCGGCATCGGCCGTGCTCTTGTAGTAACCGACGCGGTATTCGCCTGGCAGGCTGTTGACCTTCGGCGACCAGACCAATTCAACCGGCAACACAGTACCTTTGGTGCCGCTGCCGCTGAGCTTGAAGCCGTTGCCGTGTTCCAGCTGCGACGGGTTCTGGTTGTACGCGCCGATCTGCGCGTAGAGCTCGTCGTTGATGTTGTACTTCACACGGATCGCGGCCTGGCTGACGGGCCAGTTGTACCAGATGTTGGTCGCCCAGTTACCCACTTGGGAGCCGCAGAACGCGAGGTTCTGGAAGTCGCACGGGAAGGTGTTGAAGTCTTCGCCTTCACCGAAGTAACCGGCCTTGACGTCGAGTTTGTTGTCGAAGAACTGGTGCTGAATCCACAACTGGGTCAGACGCACCATGTGGCCACGGCCGTAAACTTCTTGCGAGGAGCTGAGGGTGCCGGCACGCGGATCGCCAACGCGGTCGTTGGAGATGTTGTAGCCGTTACGGTTGGTCAGCTGGATCTTCGCCTGAGTGTTATCCCAGCCCCACAGCTTTTGCAGATCGAGTGCCACGCCCAGACCGAACTGGTCAGCGTAACGCGCGGTCTTGTCGTCGTTGTAGCCACCGTTCAGGTTGCCACCGACTTCCCCAACGTAGTCGGCCTTGATGTCGATACCCTGCTCGATCAGCTTGGTACGCTCGCCACCCCAGTCGCCGGTCATCCATTTCGAATCGGAACTGAAGGCATCCGCCGCCATGGCATTACCGGCCAGCACCAAGGCCGCCGCAGCCGACACTTGGCAGATCAACCGGGCATTGACGTGTTTCTTTTTCATCCCTACATCCTCGTCTTTATTGTTATTAACTGTTTTTATCTAACGCGGTTTACATAAATTGCGATGGATTACAGGCAATCCACCGCGTGCTCCTTTTGGAATCCAGCTCCCACATGACCGCATTCCAGCATTGATCTTCAGCGGCCTTTGAATTGCGCCACGTTCGCAGACCGCGCATCGGTCTGTGGTTGCCCGGCAGTGCCGAGGCGCTCGCCAGTGTTGGCATCGAACAACAACACTTTCGACGGATCGAATTGCAGCGTCAGGTTCTCGCCCACCTGCGGTGCCACGTCCGGCGCCAGACGGCAGCAAACCTTGGTGTCATTCAGATTGACGAACACCAGCGTGTCCGGACCGGTCGGCTCGGTGACCTGCACTTCGGCACGAATGCTCGGCAGGCCATTGCCCTCGCCGTTCGCCAACACGATTTGCTCCGGGCGCAGGCCGAGGATCACTTCGCGATCTTCAAGACCGGCGTCCTGCATGCTCATCGGCAACTCGCAACGCGCCTGGCCGCTGTCGAGCAGCGCCAGCAGACGACCGTCCTTGCGTTGCAGGCGCAGCGGGATGAAGTTCATCGGCGGCGAACCGATGAAGCTCGCCACGAACAGGTTGGCCGGGTCGTTGTAGATCTCTTTTGGCGTGCCGAACTGCTGGATGATGCCGTCCTTCATCACCGCAACCTTGTCGCCCAGGGTCATCGCTTCGATCTGGTCGTGGGTCACGTAGACCGTGGTGGTTTTCAGGCGCTGGTGCATCAGTTTCATTTCGGTGCGCATCTCGACGCGCAGTTTGGCATCGAGGTTGGACAGCGGTTCGTCGAACAGATAAATCTTCGGCCGCCGCGCCAGTGCACGGCCCATCGCCACACGCTGTTGCTGACCGCCGGAGAGCTGACCCGGTTTGCGATTGAGCAGGTGTTCGATCTGCAGCAGCTTGGCCACGCGCGCGACTTCTTCGTCGATCGCCGACTGCGCCATCTTGCGGATCTTCAGACCGAACTCAATGTTCTCGCGCACGCTCATGGTCGGGTACAGCGCGTAGGACTGGAACACCATGGCGATGTCGCGATCCTTCGGGCTCATGCCGCTGACGTCCTGATCACCGATCATGATCGCGCCGCCGGTGATGGTTTCCAGGCCGGCGATGCAGTTCATCAGGGTCGACTTGCCGCAGCCCGACGGGCCGACGAGGATCAGGAACTCACCATCCTTGATCGACAGTTCGATGTTCTTCAGGGTGTCCGGCAGGCCGGCACCGTAGGTCTTGTTTACGTTGCGAAGTTCGAGCGTTGCCATGATTACCCCTTGACTGCGCCGGCCGTCAGCCCGCGCACGAAATACTTGCCTGCGACCACATAGACCAGCAGGGTCGGCAGGCCGGCGATCATCGCCGCTGCCATATCAACGTTGTATTCCTTGGCGCCGGTGCTGGTGTTGACCAGGTTGTTCAGCGCCACCGTGATCGGTTGCGAATCACCGCTGGAGAACACCACACCGAACAGGAAGTCGTTCCAGATTTGGGTGAACTGCCAGATCAGGCAGACCATGATGATCGGCGTCGACATCGGCAGAATGATCCGGCGGAAAATCGTGAAGAAACCCGCACCGTCGAGGCGTGCAGCTTTGACCAGCGCATCCGGAATGCTCACGTAGTAGTTACGGAAGAACAGCGTGGTGAACGCCAGACCGTAAACCACATGGATAAACACCAGACCGGTGGTGGTGCTTGCCAGGCCCATCTTGCCGAGGGTGAACGAGGCCGGCAGCAGCACGGTCTGGAACGGCAGGAAGCAGCCGAACAACAGCAGACCGAAGAACAGCTGCGAACCGCGAAAGCGCCAGAACGACAGCACGTAACCGTTCAACGCACCGATGGCGGTGGAGATGATCACGGCCGGAACGGTGATCTTGATCGAGTTCCAGAAGTAACCGTCAACCGTGGCCCAGGCCTTGACCCAACCGATGCCGCTGACCACGGTCGGCCAGCTCAGCAGGTTGCCGGTGCTGATGTCTTCCGGGGTCTTGAAGCTGGTCAGCAACATGACCACCAGCGGCACCAGATAAAGCAGTACGGCGATGATCAGCACCGCGTAGATCGCGATGCGACTCAGGCTGATAGCAGGTTTGGCAGCGAGACTAGTCATTGCGCTTGGTCCTCAGCTCGGAATACAGGTAAGGCACGATGATCGCGAGGATCGCACCGAGCATCAGAATCGCACTGGCCGAGCCCATGCCCATCTGGCCGCGACTGAAGGTGAAGGAATACATGAACATCGCGGGCAGGTCGGAGGAATAACCCGGACCGCCGGCGGTCATCGCCGCGACCAGGTCGAAGCTCTTGATCGCGATGTGCGCCAGAATCATCACCGCACTGAAGAACACCGGACGCAGGCTTGGCAGCACCACTTTCCAGTAGATCGTCGGCATGCTCGCGCCATCGATCTGCGCGGCACGGATGATCGATTGATCAACGCCACGCAGGCCGGCGAGGAACATCGCCATGATGAAGCCCGAGGCTTGCCACACAGCAGCGATCACCAGGCAGTAGACCACGCGATCAGGGTCGATCAGCCAGTCGAGACGGAAGCCTTCCCAACCCCAGTCACGCAACAATTTGTCCAGGCCCATGCCCGGGTTGAGCAGCCATTTCCACGCGGTACCGGTAACGATCATCGAGAGCGCCATCGGATACAGGTAAATGGTGCGGATAAAGCCTTCGCGACGGATGCGCTGGTCGAGGAACACCGCCAGCAACACACCGATAACTAACGTAATGCCGATGAACATGCCGCCGAACACCGCGAGGTTTTTGCTCGCGACCCACCAGCGGTCGTTGTCGAACAACCGCGCGTATTGCGCCAGACCGGCCCACTTGTAGTTGGGCAGGAACGTCGAGGTGGTGAACGACAACACGAACGTCCACAGGATGTAGCCATAGAAGCCCACCAGCACGATGAACATGCTCGGCGCCAGCACCAGTTTGGGTAGCCAGCGTTGCAATGCATCGAACGGCGAGGCCTTGCTGAACACAGCAACAGAACTCATGGGGAAATCCAGTACAGGGAATAAAAACTACAGTGAGATCCCTTGTGGGAGCGAGCCTGCTCGCGAAGGGCGTGTGTCACAACGCCGTCGCAAGCAGGCTCGCTCCCACAGGAGAAGCCTGTGCTACCGACGCTTATTTGGACGACTTGATCGCTGCGCCCAGTTTCTTGGCAGTGTCGGCCGGGTCGGCTTTCGGGTCGTTGATGTAGTTGGTCACGACATCAAAGAACGCGCCTTGCACGGCCAGCGTGGTCGCCATGTTGTGCGCCATGCTTGGTTGCAGGCCGCCGGACTTGGCGTCTGCCAGGAAGTCCTTGGCAGCGGTCTGTGCGCAGGAATCGAAGCCGAGTTTCTCCATGTCGTTCAACATGTCGTTGCGAACCGGGATCGAGCCTTTGTTGATGCTGAAGACTTTCTGGAAGTTTTCACCCAGCACGACTTTGGCGATGTCCTGCTGACCGGCCGCAGTGCCTGCGTCCTTCTGCTTGAACACGGCCAGCGAGTCGATGTTGTAGGTGAACGCCTTGTCGGTGCCCGGGAAGGCGACGCACTCGTAGTCCTTGCCGGCGACTTTCTTGGCGGCGGTCCATTCGGACTTGGCCCAGTCACCCATGATCTGCATGCCGGCCTTGCCGTTGATGACTTTGGCCGCTTCCAGGTTCCAGTCCTGACCTTTGCCGTCGGCATCCATGTAGGTCGCGACTTTCTTCAGCTCGGTCAGCGCCTTGACCATTTCCGGACCGGTCAGCGCGGCGTTGTCCAGATCAACCAGAGCTTTCTTGTAACCATCGACACCCATGACCGAGAGCACTACAGCTTCGAACACGGTGCTGTCCTGCCAAGGCTGACCGCCGTGAGCCAGCGGAATGAAGCCCGCAGCCTTCAGCTTGTCGCCAGCGGCATAAAATTCTTCGAGGGTGGTCGGGTTTTTGGTGATCCCGGCTTTCTTGAACACTTGCGGGTTGATCCACAGCCAGTTCACGCGGTGAATGTTCACCGGCACGGCCACGTAATCACCGTCGTACTTCACGGTATCGGAGACTTTCTTGTCGAGCAGGCTGTCCCACTTTTCCGACTTGGCGACGTCTTTCAAAACGTCGGTGTCGAGCAGGCCAGTGGACGCCCATTCCTGAATGTCCGGGCCTTTGATCTGGGCGACGCCAGGCGGGTTGCCGGCAACGGCACGGCTTTTCAGCACAGTCATGGCAGTCGCACCGCCACCACCGGCGACAGCGCCGTCTTTCCAGGTGAAACCGTCTTTTTCGACTTGCGCCTTGAGCACATCAACAGCGGCTTTTTCGCCACCGGACGTCCACCAGTGCACGACTTCGACCGAACCTTTGGATTCGGCAGCGGAAACACTGAGAGGCAGAATTGCGAGCGGGAACAGGGAGGCGACAGAAATGACAGTAGCGAGGCGAGAAATCGCATTCATCTGAGATGTACCTTTCTTGTTGTTATGCATGCAAGTCTGGTGCTTGCGCTGCACAGGAGTTTAAACAGGACGTTTCCCTTCGCAGGTAACGAAGGGACGCGCGAATGTCACCGTATGGTTACACAGGAGTGCCCTGAGACAACTGCGCCAAAGCAGTCGCCATGCTGGGTGACAAGGGTAGACGAGGGATCAGCACGGCTTGCCAGGCGTGATACAGATCGGGTTTACCCGGCCAGATATCGGCACTTGGCAGGTTTTGCGGATTGAGTTCGTGGTGCCAGCTACCGCCGCAACGGTCGATGAAATTCATCTCGCAGAATTCCCAGAACAGTCGGTACCAGGTTTCGTATTGCGCATCGCCGGTGCGTTTGAGCAAGGCACTGGCGGCGGCGCTGGCTTCGGCGTGGGTCCAGTGCAAGCGGTGGCGAACTACCGCTTTGTTGTCCCAGTCGAGGGTGTAGACGATGCCCGGCAGACCATCGACGTCCCAACCGTTGCGGCAGTTGTTCTCGAACAGTTTTTGCGCATCGGTGGCGAGCCAACCGGGCGTGAGCATGCCGGCCTGAACCCGCGCCGCTTCGAGGTGCAGCAACAGCCGCGCCCACTCGAAACCGTGGCCCGGCGTGGTGCCGTAAGGGCGGAAACCATCGGCGGGATTGTCGTGGTTGTATTCGCGCAGTGGCTGCCAGTCGCGGTCAAAGTGCTCGATGACCATATAACCGTTGCCGGCGGCGTGACCGTGAATCACTCGCTCGACGATGCGTTGCGCGCGCACCAGCCAGCGCGGATCTTCGGTGACATCAGCAAGAGCGAGGAACGCTTCGGTCGCGTGCATGTTGCTGTTGGCGCCGCGATAGGCTTCTTCTTCGCTCCAGTCACGGTTGAAGAATTCGCGCATGGCGCCCTCTTCTTCGCTCCAGAAATACGTGTCGATGATGTCGATGGCGTCATCCAGCAACGCTTGGGCGCCGGGACGTTTGGCGACCACCGCAGAGCTGGCGGCCAGCGCAACAAAAGCATGCAGATAGGCGTTCTTGCCGGTGTTGTCATCGCGGTGTTCGGCGACGGCAAACCAGCCGCCGTGCATGGCATCACGCAACGGCCCACGCAGGGCGGCGATGCCATGATCGACCAATTCAGCAAAACCCGGCAGGCCCTGAATGTGGGCCATGGCGAAGCTGTGGGTCATGCGCGCGGTGTTCATGGTTTCGGCCTGCGCGTTCGCTGGCAGACGGCCGCGTTCGTCGAGGTTGCCGAAGCCTTGCGGGAGTTTTGCTGCCTTGGCGAAATCCAGCAGACGCAGGCCTTCGGCGGCGAGCCATTGCTGGTGGGCAGAGGCGTTCAGCCAACTGCTGAAGCCGGGTTGGAAGAGATCCATGGGTGGCCTTTTTTGTTGTTATGACTGCGGGGAGTCTAAACAACGGGCCGGGGTGGGCTTGTAACGAAGGGGGCGGGGTTTGTCACCAGATCGTGACAAAAAGCGACCCTCACCCCAGCCCTCTCCCGGAGGGAGAGGGGGCCGACCGAGTGGTGCTGAGGTATCCGACGACCTGACACATCGAGTCGATTATGGATTCGCTACCGGACTTCCAGGTCGGCGTATCTCTGCAGCATCCCCCCGGTCAGTCCCCTCTCCCGGAGGTAGAGGGGGCCGATCGAGGTGTAATGAGCTTTCCGCCGACCTGAAATACCGAGTCGATTATGGATTCGCTACCGGACTTCCAGGTCGGCGTATCTCTGCAGCATCCCCCGATCAGTCCCCTCTCCCTCTGGGAGAGGGCTAGGGTGAGGGGCTCTTTTGATCTAATCCGCTGAACGCGGCAACTGCAACGTCACCCGCAACCCACCCTCACGCAGATTCTGCAACGTCACTTCCCCACCATGACTGTGGGCAATGTTGCGCGCGATGCCCAATCCCAAGCCATACCCCTGCTGCTGCCCCGCCAATCTGAAGTGCGGCTCAAACACCTGCTCCAAACGCTGCTCCGGCACCCCCGGTCCTTCATCATCAACGTGCAAGACAAACGCGCTGTCATCGTCATCAATGTGCAGATGCGCGTTCTGCCCGTACTTCAAGGCGTTGTCGATCAGGTTGCCGATGCAACGCTTCAACGCCAAAGGTTTACCCGGATACGCCGCCAACGCGCGACCATGCTGAGTCACCCGACCGTTGCCGTTCGGCGCAAGATAGGGCTCGACCAGACAATCAAGCACGTGGTTGAGATCCACCGGTTCGATGTTCTCGTGAATATCGGTGTCCTTCACACATTGCAACGCGCCTTTGACCAGCAGTTCCAGCTCATCCAGATCGCGGCCGAATTTGGCTTGCAACTTCTCGTCTTCAAGCAATTCGACGCGCAAACGCAAACGCGTAATCGGTGTACGCAGGTCATGGGAAATCGCGCTGAACAACTGGCTGCGCTCGGTCAGGTAACGGCTGATGCGCTCGCGCATGGTGTTGAAGGCGCGCCCCACTTCGACCACTTCACTGCCACCGCCCTCGGCCACCGGCTCGACATCAGCGCCCAGTGACAGATCCCGTGCGGCACGCGCCAGACGCTTGAGCGGCCGGCTCTGCCAATGCACCAGCAGGCCGATGAACAACAGCAAGAATCCGCTGGTGAGGACGATGAACCACACCTGCTGCGACGGCAGTCCCTGTTCTTCAAGACTGGTGTACGGCTCGGGCAACAGTGAGGCGATGTACAGCCATTCGCCCGGGGCCATTTGAATCTGCGTGACCAGTACGGGTGGATTCACCGGCTCCAGGGTCAGCGCGTAATGCGCCCAGGAACGTGGCAATTCATCCAGCTTCAGCCCGGCGTTGAAGATGCGCAGGTCTTCGGGACTGACAAAGGTCACCGAGATATCGGTGTCATGGCCCAAGGTCTGCCGCAGCACTTCGTCGACCGCTTTCATCACCGCCGCTTTACGCGGCGTGACCGGCAGTACGTCCATGCCCAGCGGCTTGTCGTTGAGCGTCACGACAAAGCGGGTACCGCCCATGCTGCGCAACTGATCGAGCACCAGCGGCCGATAAGCCACCGGCAACGAGCGGAAGTAACTGACGCTGGCGGTCATCGAATGGGCAAGGCTGCGAGCGCTGGTGACCAAGCCTTCGAGCTGCGTGGCGCGCAATTGCGAGACCCAGATCACGCTCGACAATGTTTGCGCGAACAGCACCGCGAGCAAGGTCAGCAGCAACATCCGCCCGAGCAGCGAACGCGGCACCGGCACTTTGGCGGCGAGTTTGCGCAACGACTCAGTGACCATTGCCGGCAACCACGTTGGCTGCCAGTTGATAGCCACTGCCGCGCACGGTGCGAATCAGTCGTGGCGGTTTCTCGGTATCGCGCAGACGCTGGCGCAAACGGCTGACGGCCATGTCGACAATGCGATCGAGCGGCATCAGGTCGCGGCCCCGGGTGGCGTTGCCGATGGTGTCGCGGTCGAGGATTTCCTGCGGGTGATCGAGGAACAGTTTCAACAGGGCGAAGTCGGCACCGGAGAGAATCACTTCCTCGCCGTCGGTGTGAAACAACCGATGGCTGACCATGTCCAGCCGCCACTCGTCGAAGGCCAGTACGTCACTGCCGCTGCGCTCCTGACCGAATTGCGCACGACGCAGCAATGCCTTGATGCGCGCTTGCAGTTCGCGGGGGCTGAAGGGTTTGCCGAGGTAATCGTCGGCGCCGAGCTCCAGACCGATCACACGGTCGGCTTCGTCGGAACTGGCGGTGAGCATGATAATCGGCACCTGCGCCTGACGCGGATGCTGACGCACCCAACGGCACAGACTGAAGCCGTCTTCGTCGGGCAGCATGACATCGAGGATCACCAGATCGCTCGGCGCCTCGTTGAGGGCCTGGCGGAAACTGGCACCGTCGGCGGTGGCCCGTACCTGAAACCCGGCGCGGGTCAGGTAGGTTTCCAGCAACTCGCGTATTTCCTGGTCGTCATCGACCAACAATATCGACTTGTTGACTGAGCTCACTTCGAAGGCATCCTTGTTGTTGGAATTGGGGCGGATTATGCCTGATGAACCTTGGATATTTGTTGCCTGTTCTGGCCTCATCGCTGGCAAGCCAGCTCCCACAAGGATCTGTGTCGTTCACAAAACCTGTGGGAGCTGGCTTGCCAGCGATGAAGGCGACTCGGTATCAAGCCTGTTCCAAGGCCACACCCGCGCCAACCAGGCCAGAATACGGCGCTGTCACCAGCCACACCGGAATGCCTTTGAAGTAATCGCTCATGCACCCCTTGTCGGTGAAGCTGCGAGCGAAACCGCTTTCGAGGAAAAAATCGGCAAAGCGTGGAATCACACCACCAACGATGTAAACCCCGCCCCTTCCGCCCGTGGTCAGCACGTTGTTGCCAGCGACACGTCCGAGCCAGCAGCAGAACTGCTCGAGCACTTCCAGCGCAATCGGATCACCCGCCAGACCGGCCGCCGTGATCGCTTCCGGCGTATCAAGCGTTGGCTCATGCCCGTCCACTGCGCAGATCGCACGATAGACTCGCGGCAAACCGCCGCCACTCAACGCGGTTTCCGCGCTGACATGGCCAATCTCGTTGTGGATGTGCTGCCACAACTGGGTTTCACGCGGGCTGCTCAGCGGCAGATCAACGTGACCGCCCTCGCCCGGCAATGCCGCAAAACGACCTTCACCCAAGTCAAGCAAGGTGCCGACACCAAGGCCAGTGCCCGGGCCGATCACCACCGCCGGACGCAACGGCTCCGGCGTGCCCTCGCAGACCACACGAAATTCGCCCGGCTGCAAACGGGTCATGCCCAACGCCATCGCCGAGAAGTCATTGACCAACAACAACTGCTCGACCTGCAAGGTTTTGCAGAACGCGCTGCGGCTCAGGCGCCAGTGATTGTTGGTGAACTTGAACTCATCACCACTGACCGGGCCGGCCACCGACAGGCACACCGAACCGATCGAACCCGGCGCCAGACCGAGCCCGCTCAGATAGAGGCTGATCGCCTCTTCCGGGCTGGCGTGGTCGGCCGTGGCCAGCACCTGAACCGATTGCAGTTGCTGGTTTTTCCACAACGCAAACCGCGCGTTGGTGCCTCCGATGTCACCGACCAAAGCCAGTTTCAATTAAGCGTCTCCAGGGCAGAAGTGAAGGCGCTGGCGCCCTGCTCCGCCGAGCTGAAGGCCATGCGCATAAAGCCAAACAGTTCGCGCCCGCTGCCGATGTTATTGCCCAACAGGCCTTTGGCGGGTTCGCGCGCTGCAAATTCTGCGGCGTCGACTTTAAGTTCCAAAGTACCTTTGACGCCATCGACGCGGATGATATCGCCCTCTTGCACGCGCGCCAAAGCGCCACCGACATAAGCCTCGGGGCTGACGTGAATCGCTGCGGGGATTTTCCCCGAGGCGCCGGACATCCGGCCGTCAGTCACCAGGGCGACTTTGAAGCCACGATCCTGCAGCACGCCGAGGAACGGCGTCATCTTGTGCAGTTCGGGCATGCCGTTGGAACGCGGGCCCTGGAAGCGCATCACGGCGACAAAATCTTTTTCCAGCAGGCCGGCCTTGAACGCGTCGGCGAGATCCTGCTGATCCTGGAACACCATTGCTGGCGCTTCAACGATCTGGTTTTCCAGCGCCACGGCGGACACCTTCATCACGCCGCGACCGAGGTTGCCTTCCATCACGCGCAAACCGCCCTCCGCCGAGAACGCACGGGCGACTGGGCGCAGGATGTTTTCGTCGAGGCTGTCGACCGGACCTTCACGCCAGACCAGTTCACCGTTATCAAGGAACGGTTCTTTGGTGTACTTGCTCAAGCCGTGGCCAAGCACGGTGTTGACGTCTTCGTGCAGCAGACCGGCGCCAAGCAGTTCGCGGATCAGGAACGACATACCGCCCGCTGCCTGGAAGTGGTTGATGTCGGCTTTGCCGTTCGGGTAGACGTGGCTCAGGGTCGGCACGACTTCGGAGAGGTCGGCCATGTCCTGCCAGGTCAGTTGAATGCCCGCCGCCATGGCGATGGCCGGCATGTGCAAGGTGTGGTTGGTCGAGCCGCCGGTGGCGTGCAGCGCAACAATGGAGTTGACCAGCGACTTCTCGTCGACGATTTCGCCGATCGGCATGAAGTTGCCATTTTGTTTGGTCAGACGCGTCACTTGGTGCGCGGCTTCGCGGGTCAGCGCATCACGCAGCGGCGTGTTCGGGTTGACGAACGAGGCGCCCGGCAAGTGCAGGCCCATGACTTCCATCAGCAACTGGTTGGTGTTGGCGGTGCCGTAGAAGGTGCAGGTGCCCGGGCTGTGGTAGGACTTCATCTCCGATTCCAGCAGCTCTTCGCGGGTCGCTTTGCCTTCAGCGTACTTCTGGCGCACGTCGGCTTTTTCCTTGTTGGAAATCCCCGAAACCATCGGCCCGCCCGGGACGAAAATCGTCGGCAGGTGACCGAAGCGCAGCGAGCCCATCATCAGGCCCGGGACGATCTTGTCGCAGATGCCGAGCATCAGCGCGCCGTCGAACATGTTGTGCGACAGCGCCACGGCCGTCGACATGGCGATCACTTCGCGGCTCGGCAGGCTCAGTTCCATGCCCGGCTCACCTTGGGTGACGCCGTCGCACATCGCCGGAGTGCCGCCAGCGAACTGGCCGACCGAGCCGATTTCGCGCAGGGCGTTCTTGATCTGTTCCGGGAAGACTTCATACGGCTGATGCGCCGAGAGCATGTCGTTATACGAAGAAACAATGGCGATGTTCGCCGAGTTCATCATCCGCAGGCTGTGCTTGTCTTCGCTGCCGCAACCGGCCACGCCGTGGGCGAAGTTGGCGCATTGCAGCTTGCCGCGCATCGGCCCGTCGGTGGCGGCGCCGCGAATCAGTGCAAGGTAAGCCTGACGCGTGGCGCGGCTGCGGGCGATAAGCCGTTCGGTGACCTCAAGGACGCGGGGATGCATGTGTAGAACTCCAGGCTAACGGATGTGGCGACCTGATTGTCTATGCTGATCAAACGCCGTTGTTGTTGGAATGACAGACGGCTTTTTTGACCATTCGGACCAGTTGATTCAGGTCACTCGTTGTAGATAAAACAAAATATTGCCACTAAAAAGGCTTGTTTTCTATTTTTATGCGAATAATCTTGTAATTCCAACAACAAAACGACGGCGGCGCTGTTCCATGACTCTTCGAATCGCAATCAATGGTTTTGGCCGCATCGGCCGTAATGTCCTGCGCGCACTGTATACCCAAGGCTATCGACAGGATCTGCAGATCGTCGCCATCAACGATCTGGGCGACAGCTCGATCAATGCTCATCTGCTCAAATACGACACCGTTCACGGCACGTTCGACGCGCAAGTCGAGCATGACAATGAAAGTCTGACCGTCAACGGCGACCGCATTGCGGTCAGCGCGATTCGCAACCCGGCCGAATTGCCATGGGCGGCGGAAAAGATTGATGTGGTGTTCGAATGCACCGGTCTCTTTACCGATCGCGCCAAAGCGGCCGCGCATCTTACTGCCGGCGCGCGCAAAGTGATCATCTCGGCTCCGGCCAAAGGTGCCGACGCCACTGTGGTTTATGGTGTGAACCACGACATTCTGCGCCAGTCGCACCAGATCATCTCCAACGCTTCGTGCACCACCAACTGCCTGGCGCCAGTGGCGCAGGTGCTGCACCGTGAGCTGGGCATTGAAAGCGGTCTGATGACCACGATTCATGCCTACACCAACGATCAGAACCTCACCGACGTCTATCACACCGACCCGTACCGCGCGCGTTCGGCCACGCAGAACATGATTCCGAGCAAGACCGGCGCCGCTGAAGCGGTGGGCCTGGTGCTGCCGGAACTGGCGGGCAAACTGACCGGCATGGCCGTGCGCGTGCCGGTGATCAATGTGTCGCTGGTGGACCTGACCGTACAACTGAAGAAAGAAGCCAGCGCCGAAGAAGTCAACGCGCTGATGAAAGCGGCTAGCCAACACTCGAAGATTCTCGGCTTCAACACCCTGCCGCTGGTATCCAGCGACTTCAACCACAATCCGCTGTCATCGATATTTGATGCCAACCACACCAAATCCAGCGGCAAACTGCTGAAAGTGCTGGCCTGGTATGACAACGAGTGGGGCTTCTCCAACCGCATGCTGGATAACTGCCTGGCGCTGTGCAACGCCGAGTAAGGTTGTCCCGATCCCCTGTAGGAGCTGCCGAAGGCTGCGATCTTTTGATCTGGTTTTTAAGATCAACATCAAAAGATCGCAGCCTTCGGCAGCTCCTACATTTCGATCCGCACAAGACCTTTACCGTTCTTTGACAAATCAAGGCTTGACCATATCGGCAGATGACAATCATTATCATTCGCTCAAAATGGATCAGGTCCTCCCGTGAGTCAATCGCGCTTCAACCACGTCTTCCTCACCCAGCGCACCTCCTTGCTGCGAACGCTGGAACGGATGGTCAACAATCACAGCACCGCTGAAGACCTGCTGCAGGAGACCTACCTGCGCGTGACGCGGGCGTTGAGCGAGCGGGCCATCGATCACCTCGAACCTTTTGTCTTCCAGACCGCGCGCAATCTGGCGCTGGATCATTTGCGTGCGCGCAAGATCCATTCGCGGACCATGGTCGATGACGTGCCGCAGGATGTCGTGCACAGCATCGCCGCCCCGGCCAGCAGCGCCGAAGATGCCGCCCACGCCGAACAGATGCTGGAGCGCTTGAACGTGAGCCTCAGTCAACTCAGCCCCCGCCAGCAGCAGATTTTCATCCTCAGCCGTTTGCACGGGAACAGCTATCAGGAAATCGCCGACGAGCTGAATGTTTCCCTCAGCACCGTGCAGAAAGAACTGAAGCTGATCATGAGCATTTGCATCGGTGTCGCTGAACGTCTGAATGGCGACTGAGATCGTAGGCCTTTTCTGTAAGTGCTCGGATCGCCTGCACGGATCATCGGGCTTTGTTACCCTTGCCCGACTTTTACGCTTCACTTGAAAAAACAGCCGTGCGCAGACACTGCCGAGGAAACACCGTGACGGACACCCACCGCTCGCCTTCGCCGGATTCGGTGCAGGACGCTGCAAACGCAATGGACCAGGCTTTGGACTGGCTCATCGTGCTCGGCAGCCCGGACGAGGAGCAGACCCGGCAGTTTCATGCCTGGCTCGCGGCCGATCCGTTGAATGCCGAAGCGTTCGCCAAGGCCCAAGCGATCTGGGACGGCCCGCAAGTCGCCCAGTGCGCGCAAAACCTGGCGGCCAAGCCTGAGAAAGTCACCGTCCTCAAGCGTCTGCGTCCGCACTGGAAACCGCTGGCCACTGCTGCGGTACTGGTGCTCGGTCTGTTCAGTTTCAGCAATTTGCCCATGCGCCTTCAGGCCGATCACCTCACGGTGGTTGGCGAGCGTCAGCGCCTGCAATTGGAAGACGGCTCGAAAGTCCTGCTCAATACCAATTCGGCATTCTCCAGCACCATCAACGATCAACAGCGCGTTGCCCGGTTGTTTCAGGGCGAGGCGTTTTTCGAAATTGCCAGCGGGCGCAGTCAACCACTGGAAATCGATGCCGGCCCGGTCACCGCCAGCGTGCGCGATACCGCGTTCGCCGTGCGTTATCTCGATGGCGTCGCGCAGGTCAATGTGCAGCGCGGCGACGTCGATTTGCGCGCCACGCACAACGACGCCCGCGTGCGTCTGACTGCCGGTGAGAGCATCCGCATCGGCCCCAACGGTTTCGACCGCCCGGCCAAACTCGATGCCAACACGGACCTGGCCTGGGTGCAGGGCCGGCTGGTGTTCGAAAACTGCCCGCTGAATCAGGTGCTGGCCGAATTGCGCCGCTACTACCCTGGCTGGATCATCAACAACAACGAGCAGTTGGCCGACGTTGCCGTGACCGGCAATTACCGTCTCGACCAGCCGCTCGACGTAGTTCGTTCCCTCGCTCAGATCACCTCGGCGCAACTGAAAGAATTCCCCGCGCTGGTGATTTTGAACTAAATGAGAATTATTTTTACTCGATAGCCAACGTCAGTACGTCTCGTTATAGCCAATGCAATTGATTCGCAACACGCGAATCAATCAGCACCTATAAAGATTCGTGCGACACGGAGCGCTATCGATGTCCTCACGCCTTACTCGCCAGACTTCCTCCCCTTCCCGCGTATTGTCACTGCTGACCGCGGCCATCCTGATGGCCGGCACTGCGCCGCTGATGGCGGCCACCGAGCAACCGACACGCAACATGGGCGATTACACGTTCGCCATCGGCCAGCAGCCGCTGGTGTCGGCGCTCAATGCCTTCACCGCCGTGACCGGTTGGCAGGTCGGCTTGCCGGCGGAACTGGGTCAGGGCGTGTCGTCGCCGGGCGTGCGTGGCTCGTTGCCCCCGGAAAAAGCCCTGGAGCGCCTGTTGGTGGGGACCAACCTGAGCTTCCGCAAAATCAGCAACAACAACGTGGTGCTGGAAAAGCGCAACAACAGCGGCACACTCAACCTCGATCAGGTGACCATCAGCGCCACCCGTCAGGAGCAGTCGGTCAACAGCGTGCCGGCCACCGTCACCGTGCAGACCCGTCAGGATCTGGACCGCAACAACGTCAACACCATCAAGGATCTGGTGCGTTACGAGCCGGGTGTTTCCGTCGGTGGCGCCGGTCAGCGTGGCGGTATCAGCGGCTATAACATTCGCGGCATCGACGGCGACCGCATCCTGACCCAGGTCGACGGCGTCGAAGTGCCGGACGGTTTCTTTAACGGCCCGTACGCCAAGACCCAGCGCAACTACGTCGATCCGGAAATCGTCAAACGCGTGGAAATTCTCCGTGGCCCGGCCTCGGTGCTGTACGGCAGCAACGCCATCGGCGGCGCCGTCAGCTACTACACCCTTGATGCCGACGACATCATCAAACCGGGCAAAGACGTCGGCGCCCGTTTGAAAACCGGTTACAGCTCGGCCGATGACAGTTGGCTGAAGTCCGCCACCGTCGCCGGCCGTGCCGACCAGTTCGACGGTTTGCTGCACTACAGCCAACGCGACGGTCACGAAACCGATTCCTACGGCAGCAACAATGGCACTGGCCTTGAGCGCACCGCCGCCAACCCGGAAGACGTCAACGCCTACAACGTGCTGGCCAAGATCGGCTGGAACTACAACGAAGATTCGCGTCTGGGTCTGACCTACGAAAAGTACAAGGATGATCGCGACACCGATCAGAAAAGTGCCTACGGCGGCCCATACTTCAATGGCGCACCGACCATCCCCGACAGCGTGTTGCCCGGCGGCATGTATCAGTGGCGCACCGGCAACGACACCATCACCCGTGAGCGTTTCGGCATCGAGCACTCGTTCGCCCTCGACAGCCTGCTGGTCGATAACGTGAAGTGGAGCCTCAACCACCAGATCGCCAAGACTGACCAGAGCACCACCGAGTTCTACTACCCGATCACCCGTAAAGTGCTGCGTACTCGCGACACCATTTACGAAGAGAAACAGTGGGTCTTCGATGCGCAACTGGACAAGGCGTTCGCCATCGGCGCCACCGATCACGTCCTGACTTACGGCACCACCATCAAGCAACAGAAGGTCACCGGTTCGCGCAGCGGCGACGGCACTTGCCTGGCCGTCGGTCGTGGCTGCACCGCCATTGGTGCAACCAGTACCGCTGACGTATTGGCCAAAGCCACCGACTTCCCGGACCCGACCATCAACACCTACAGCGTGTTTGCTCAGGATCAGATCAGCTGGAACAACTGGACCTTCCTGCCGGGCCTGCGCTACGACTACACCCAGCTCAAGCCGCACATCACTCAGGAATTCCTCAACACCGTGGCGGCGGACGGCCAAGGCACGGTCAGCGACGAGAACAAGACCTGGCACAAAGTCTCGCCGAAATTCGGCCTGACCTACGCCCTGACCGAGAACTACACCTGGTACGGTCAGTACGCCGAAGGCTTCCGCACCCCGACCGCGAAAGCCCTGTACGGCCGCTTCGAAAACACCACCACTGGCTACAGCGTGGCGCCGAATCCCGACCTGGAACCGGAAAAAAGCAAAAGCTATGAAACCGGTCTGCGCGGCAATTTCGAACACGGTTCGTTCGACGTAGCGGTGTTCTACAACAAGTACCGCGATTTCATTAACGAAGATGCTGTGACCCCGGGCCGCAACGAGCTGACCTTCCAGTCGGCCAACATCAAGCACGCCACCATCAAGGGTGCGGAAGTCAAAGGTCGTCTGAATCTGGATGCGTTTGGCGCGCCGCAAGGCCTGTACACCCAAGGTTCTATCGCCTACGCCTACGGTCGCAACAACGACAACGGCGAGCCAATCAACAGCGTCAACCCGCTGACCGGCGTGTTCGGTCTGGGTTACGACCAGGACAACTACGGCGGCCTGCTGAGCTGGACGGTGGTGAAGAAAAAGGATCGCGTCGACGACAGCAACTTCAAGTCGCCGGATGGCGTCAGCAGCCAGTTCAAAACTCCGGGCTTCGGCATTCTTGATCTGGCCGGTTATTACAAAGTCACCGACGACGTCACCGTCAGCGGCGGCATCTACAACCTGACCGACAAGAAATACTGGCTGTGGGATGACGTGCGCGGTTACGACAGCGTCGGTGAAGCCTCGGTGACGCAACCGGCCAACCTCGATCGACTGACCCAACCGGGCCGCAACTTCGCGATCAATCTGATCTGGGACATCTGATCCGGTCAACCTCACTGCGCGTGTTCAGGCACCGCGCAGTGAGGTTTTTTTACGCTTGCACGTCGTCTTGTTCGTCTCGTTATCAAGCGCCTCTTTTATCAAGGACATGTCATGACCACTTCGGAAAAAGCCCTGCGTTCACAACGCCTGAACCAGATCACCCATGAGCCGCACAGCAAACTTGATGCACTGGTGAAGGCGCACGCGCCGTTCGAGACCCGCGCCAATTTCGCCCGTTTCGTCGTCGCGCAGTACCTGTTCCAGTCGGAACTGGTCGAGCTGTACAACGATGCAGAATTGACTGCGATCGTCCCGGATCTGCCGGCGCGTTGCCGCGCCGAAGCCGCCAAGGCTGACCTGGCAGATCTGGACACCGAAGTACCGGCCCCGGTAGCCGGCGCGGTGAAGAACCCGAGCAAGGCTCGCGCGCTGGGCTGGATTTTTGTCTCCGAAGGTTCGAAGCTCGGTGCGGCGTTCCTGATCAAACGCGCCGTGGCGTTGGAGCTGAGCGAAACCTTTGGCGCCCGTCACCTCGGTGAGCCTGAAGGTGGCCGTGCCGAAGGCTGGAAAAGCTTCGTGCGCACCCTCGATTCGCTGCAGTTCAGCGCTGAAGAAGAAGCTGAAGTCGAGCAAGGTGCGATCGACGCGTTCAACCGCTTTACCGTGCTGCTGGAACAGGCTTACGCCACCGAAGCCGAACCTGCCTGACACAACACACATCCCCCTGTAGGAGCTGCCGAAGGCTGCGATCTTTTGATGTTGTTTTCAAGATCAAAAGATCGCAGCCTTCGGCAGCTCCTACAGGGGAACTGCGTAAGCCTGTAAGATCTCCATTCCGCTTCAGAAGCCTCCGCGTAGCCCATGCCGCAACCCGCCTCCACGAAACTCGCCCGCGTGCTGTTCGGCCTCTTGGCCTACGTCAGCCTTGGCATCGGCCTGATCGCCATCGTCGTGCCCGGCCTGCCGACCACCGAGTTCATCCTCCTCGCCGCCTGGGCCGCGACCCGCAGTTCGCCGCGCCTGAGTGCCTGGCTGGAAAACCATCGGCTGTTCGGGCCGATCCTCAGCAATTGGCGCAACGGCAAGATCATCGCGCGCAAGGCCAAAGTCAGCGCGACAGTGAGCATGTTGCTTTGCGCGACGTTAATGCTGGTGATGCTCGATCACGGTTGGCCGGTCTATCTGGCGATTGCCGGGATGAGCCTGGGCAATCTGTGGATCTGGTCACGACCGGAATCCATCCGGGTCTGCACTGACCCGTCTTCGCGGTGAAACATCCCTGTAATTAATCGCTTTTTCAGCACATTCTCCTGCGCAAACGTTTAGCGGTGACCGTCCGTCGGCACGCGCCTCATGCCCTCTCGCCTCGCGCCGATGAGCATTGAATGGCGCTGAATGGATTTGGCGAACCGGATAGTTCATATCCGCCTGCCACCCGTTTATTCATTCGCGAGATCGCCCCATGTTCGACTCTCTGTCCATTCGCCTGAAAATCGTTCTGCTCTCCGGTCTGTGCCTGCTCGGTGTGGTCGCGCTGATCGTCGGCATGAACATCTACCAGACCAACCAGAACGACGAACTGGTCAGTGACTCCAGCAACAAATTGCTCACCGCCAGTGTGCAGAATCTGTTGCAAGCCAAAGCCGCCGAGCAAGCCGTGCGGGTGCAGAAAACCTTCGGCGAAAGCCTGACGGTGATCACGGCCGTGGCGGATCAGATCAAGGACCTGCGCGTCATGGCCGCCAAGCGTTCGCTGGACGCCGGGGCCTTGCGTGAAGAGTTGAACCTGAGCCTGAAAACCGCTTTTGAGCGCAACGATAAAGTGCTCGGCATCTGGCTCGCTTTCGAACCGAACGCTCTGGACGGCAAGGACAGCGAGTTCGCCAACGATGCCGCCCGCCAATCCAACGAAGCCGGACGTTTTGCCACGTACTGGAGCCGCGCCGCCGGCGCCTCGCTGAACACCATCATGGTCGAAGAAGACCTGACCAAAACCACCCTCAGCGTCAGCGGCACGCCGTACAACAGCTGGTACACCTGCCCTCGCGATGCCAAGCGCACCTGCCTGCTCGACCCGTATGCCGACACGGTCGGTGGCAAGGAAATGCTCATGACGACCATTTCCGTGCCGTTGATTGTCGACGGCAAGGCCATCGGCGTGGTCGGTGTCGACATCGCCCTCGACGCCCTGCAAGCGGCCGCCGTGGATTCCCAGCGCAACCTGTTCAACAACGCCGGGCACATGCTGATCGTCTCCGGCAGCGGCGTGCTTGGTGCCGACAGTTCAGACGCCACCAAGGTCGGTAAAAAAATCAGCGACACCCTCGGTGCCGATGGCAAGGATGTGCTGCAACTGCTGAGTTCCGGCACGCCGAAGATTCTTGAACAGGGCGACCTGATTCGTGCGGTGTACCCGGTCGATCCGATCGGCAACTCGCGCGCCTGGGGCGTAGTCATCGACCTGCCGAAACAAGTGCTGCTGGCCGATTCGGTCAAGCTGCAAGCGGTACTCGACGACGCGCAGGAAACCGGCGTGATCACTGCGCTGCTGGTCGCTGTGATCGCCGGTCTGGTCGGCCTGTTGCTGATCTGGCTGACCGCGTCCGGGGTGACTCGTCCAATCAACAGCGTTGCCGAGATGCTGAAGAACATTGCCAGCGGCGAAGGCGATCTGACCCAACGCCTGAACTACAGCAAGCAGGATGAACTGGGCGAACTGGTGAACTGGTTCAACCGTTTCCTCGACAAGCTGCAACCGACCATCGCGCAGATCAAACAGAGCATCACCGAAGCCCGTGGCACCGCCGACCAGTCTTCGGAAATCGCCCGCCAGACCAGTGAAGGCATGCAGGTGCAGTTCCGCGAGATCGATCAGGTCGCGACCGCCTCCAACGAAATGAGCGCCACCGCCCACGACGTCGCCAACAGCGCATCGAACGCAGCCAATGCCGCGAAAGGTGCCGATCAGTCGGCGAAGGACGGCATGTCGATCATCGAACGCAGCACCCGCGACATCAATCAACTGGCCGATGAAGTCAGCAAAGCGGTGACCGAGGTTGAAGCGTTGGCGGTGAACAGCGAGCAGATCGGTTCGGTGCTGGAAGTGATCCGCAGCATCGCCGAACAGACCAACCTGCTCGCCCTCAACGCGGCGATTGAAGCCGCCCGTGCCGGTGAGAGTGGCCGTGGTTTTGCCGTGGTTGCCGACGAGGTACGCAACCTGGCCAAACGTACGCAGGATTCGGTGGAAGAGATTCGCATCGTGATCGAGCGCATTCAGACCGGCACCCGTGGCGTGGTCGCGACCATGCATTCGAGCCAGACCCAGGCGCACAACAACGCCGGACAGATTCGTCAGGCCGTGGATGCGCTGGGCAAGATCAGTGATGCGGTGACGGTGATCAGTGACATGAACCTGCAGATTGCCAGTGCGGCTGAGCAGCAGAGTGCGGTGGCTGAAGAGGTCAATCGCAACGTTTCGGCGATTCGTACCGTGACTGAAACCCTGACCGAGCAGGCCACCGAGTCGGCAGCGATCAGCAGCCAGCTCAATGCCCTGGCCAGTCAGCAGATGAAATTGATGGATCAGTTTCGCGTCTGACCGCGCCATTCAATCCACCACAAAACCTTGTGGGAGCTGGCTTGCCAGCGATGGCGGCACATCAGTCAGTACATTGTTGACTGACACTCCGCTATCGCTGGCAAGCCAGCTCCCACAGGGTCAAGTGGCAACCCTGCAATCGGGGATTTCATCTGACTCGGGATTGTTTTGCACTATCATCGCCCTCTCGCTCCGGAGGGCCTTTGATGACTGATTTGCTCACGTCCATTCAAGCCGCACTCGGCTTGTCACACACGCCGATTCCGTTCACAGATCGTGGCGCCCTGCCCTCGGCGTTCGCCGTCACTGAGCTTGCCTGCGCCAGCATGGCCGCGGCCGGTCAGGCCGTTAGCCAATTGATCGAACAGCAGACCGGTCACTTGCCCGCCGTTGAAGTCGACCGGCGTTTGGCCTCGTTCTGGTTCTCGACCTCGCTGCGCCCCATAGGCTGGCAAGTCCCGCCACTGTGGGACCCCGTCGCTGGCGACTACGCGACCCGCGACGGCTGGATCCGTCTGCACACCAACGCCCCGCATCACCGCGCCGCCGCTGAAAGCGTGCTTGGTGCCTGTGCCGACCGTGCTGCGATGGCCGCCAAAGTCGCGCAATGGGCGAGTACGGATCTGGAGCAAGCGGTGGTCGAGGCCAAGGGCTGCGCCGCCGAAATGCGCAGCTGGGCACAGTGGCAGACGCATCCGCAGGGGCTCGCGGTGAATGCCGAGCCGCTGGTGCATTGGCTTGATTCGCAGGATGAACAGCGCCAAGCATGGCAAGGCTCGGTGGCGCAACCGTTGGCCGGGATCAAGGTGCTGGATCTGACACGCGTGCTCGCCGGCCCCACCGCCAGCCGTTTTCTCGCTGGCCTTGGCGCCGATGTATTGCGCATCGATTCCCCGACCTGGAACGAGCCTGGTGTCGTCCCGGAAATGACCCTCGGCAAACACTGCGCGCGGCTGAACTTGCAGGATCCGGCGGATCGCGCGGTGTTCGAAGGATTGTTGAAAGACGCCGACATTTTGCTGCACGGTTACCGCGCCGATGCGCTGGAGAAACTTGGTTTCGGCGTTGAGCGCCGTCGCCAAATCGCACCGGGCCTGATCGATGTCGGTCTCAACGCTTACGGCTGGAGCGGCCCGTGGCAGAACCGTCGAGGTTTCGACAGTCTGGTGCAGATGAGCAGCGGCATTGCCGAGGCCGGGCAGCAATGGATGCAGGCCGACAAACCGACGCCGTTGCCGGTGCAGGCGCTGGATCATGCGACCGGGTATTTGCTGGCGGCCAGTGCGCTCAGGTTGCTGACTGAGCGGTTAGCGAATGGCCGCTCGGGCTCGGCGCGGTTGTCGCTGGCGCGGACGGCGAAGTTGTTGATCGAGCATGGGCCGGGGACAACACAAGCATTGCGCGTCGAGGATGAACAGGATCAGAGCACGTCGATAGAGCAGACCCCGTGGGGCCCGGCGCATCGTTTGCAGGTGCCGGTGAAGATCAGCGGCACACCGATTCAGTGGGCGTTGCCGGCTACAGAATTGGGTTCCCATCGACCACAGTGGGTTTAAAAAACCCCTCACCCTAACCCTCTCCCAGAGGGAGAGGGGACCGATCGGGGGATATTCGAGAGATTCACCGACTTGAACGATTGGCTCGGAATCCATAATCGACTCGGTCTTTCAGGTCGATGTACAACGCAACACACCTCGGTCGGCCCCCTCTCCCTCTGGGAGAGGGCTGGGGTGAGGGCTGCAATTTCAAGTCGAACGATGATGTATCAATCAGCACGGCTCAAGGACGTCCACAAAAGCTGCGCCGCATACCCCCGATAAGGCCGCCAGCCATCAGCGCGCAAAGACAATTCCCGCGCTGTCGGCCGCACTCCTTCCAGCACTTCCAGGGCTCTCAGCAACCCGACATCGCCATGGGGAAACCCATCCAGATCACGCAACTGCCGCAACGCAACGTACTGCGCCGTCCACTCGCCAATCCCGTGCAACGCCAACAACAGCGCCACGCCGCCTTCGCGATTCGGCGCAAATAACCAAGGATCATCCAGCGATGCCTGTGCGACGCCCGACAGCGTGCGCCCACGACTTTTCGGCATGCCCAGCGCCGCCAGATCTGCCGCTGCCAACACGTGCGCCTCGGGAAACACATGGGTCAGTCCAGCCACGCCCGAATCCAGCGGCGCGCCATATTGCGCAACCAGTTTCCCCGCCAAACGAATCGCCGCCACCACCGTAATCTGCTGCCCAAGCACCGCGCGAAAGGCCAACTCCAACCCATCCCACGCACCGGGAATGCGCAACCCCGGACGCTCGACAATCAATCGCGCCAGCAACGGATCATTCGCCAGATGCCCTTGCATCAACACCACATCAGCATCCAGATCAAACATCCGCCGCAACCTGACAACGATCTCAGGCACGGCTGCCGGATCAGGAAAGTCCAGCTCGACCTCCAGCGCATCCGCCGTCCCAAGCCACACCGAAACCGTGCCGTGAACACCGTTCAACCCGATGCTGCGCGAGTACACACCCTCGACCACAACCTCCATCCCGACCACCGCCCGCGCCGCGAGAAACCCCAACATCGCCTCCCAGTCATACGGCGGCGCATAGGCAAGCGATAACCTCACAACGACAGCACACCGCTGTACAACCCATACGCCGCCAGCCCCGCGCCGATGACCACGCAGGTGAAAATGCCCTTCTCGACATGAGTGAACAACGGCTCGCCCGCCTCATGTTTGGCCTTGGCAAACAGGATCACCCCCGGCGCATAGAGCAACGCTGACAACAGCAAATACTTCACCCCGCCGGCATACAACAACCACACCGCATAACCGAGGGCGATGCCGCCGATCAGCAGGTCCTTGGTGCGCTCCGCCGAGGCGTGTTCGTAAGTTTCGCCGCGCCCGCTGAGCAGCACCGCGTAGGCCGCCGACCACAGGTACGGCACCAGAATCATCGACGACGCCAGATAAATCAGGCTGGTGTAAGTGCCTGCGGAAAACAGCGTGATCAACAGGAAAATCTGGATCATCGCGTTGGTCAGCCACAACGCGTTGACCGGCACATGGTTCTTGTTTTCCTTTTTCAGGAACGCCGGCATGGTCTTGTCCTTGGCCGTGGCGAAGAGGATTTCCGCGCACAGCAAGGCCCAGGACAGCAACGCGCCGAGCAGTGAAATCGCCAGGCCAATGCTGATCAGCAACGCGCCCCACGGCCCGACAATGTGCTCGAGCACCGCCGCCAGCGACGGGTTCTGCAAATTCGCCAGCTCCGGCTGGCTCATGATCCCCAGCGACAGCACGTTGACCAGCACCAGCAGCGCCAGCACGCCGATAAATCCGATCACCGTGGCGCGGCCGACGTCACTGCGTTTCTCCGCCCGCGCCGAGTACACACTGGCGCCTTCGATGCCGATGAACACGAACACCGTGACCAGCATCATGTTGCGCACCTGATCCATCACCCCACCGAAATTCGGGTTGCTGGTGCCCCAGATGTCGCGGGTAAAAATGTCAGCCTTGAATGCCACCGCCGCGATGACGATGAACATGATCAGCGGCACGACTTTGGCCACCGTGGTCAGTTGATTGATCAGCGCCGCCTCCTTGATCCCGCGCATCACCAGAAAATGCACGGCCCACAGCAGCACCGATGCACAGCCGATGGCGATCGGCGTATTGCCTTGGCCGAACACCGGAAAGAAGTAACCGAGGGTGCTGAACAGCAGCACGAAATAACCGACGTTGCCCAGCCAGGCGCTGATCCAGTAACCCCAGGCGGACGAGAAACCCATGTAGTCGCCAAACCCGGCCTTGGCGTAAGCGTAGACACCCGAGTCCAGTTCCGGCTTGCGGTTGGCCAGCGTCTGAAAGACGAACGCCAAAGTCAGCATGCCGATCGCGGTAATCCCCCAACCGATCAGGATCGCCCCGGCATCGGCGCGTGCCGCCATGTTCTGCGGCAGCGAGAAAATCCCCCCGCCAATCATCGAACCCACCACCAGGGCGATCAACGCGCCTAATCGCAGCTTTTGCGTCGGTTGCGACATTTCAGTTTCCCTTTGAAGTGTGGTGAGCGTGCATTTGTAACAACTATTAACTAAACGGATAAAGGTAGATGACGTTTATCAGGTAACGCCAATTAACGCCTGTTTATATATAGCCGATGACGCTAACGCCTAGCACGTTAAGACAGTTTTGTGCGCTGATTCCGATAATTCAATTCTGTACTGAAAACAGACGCTGAAAATTTGCCAAAAGCTGAAAAAGAACTAGCGTGATAATTCGAAAGTAATAATAGCCATTCCCAACAATGTAGCCACAACGCCTCTAGGACGGGCCTTGCGGGCAGAGTATTTATGCCTTCAGTCGAAGCCTAAGTCATTCATTAACAATGGAATGTGACCATGCACTGATCTAAGTCAGCTGTTTGAACAGACAACAGAACTACGCTGTGATCTCTTCTCTCCTGCAATGGAGTCATGCAATGTCTGAAGCTCCCGGAAAACTACGACTAGGTGCACTGGTTGCATTGGTAGTCGGCTCGATGATCGGTGGCGGGATATTTTCTTTGCCACAAAACATGGCGGCCAGCGCCGATGTCGGTGCCGTACTGATCGGCTGGGCCATCACCGCTGTCGGTATGCTCACCCTCGCTTTTGTCTTTCAAACCCTCGCCAATCGCAAGCCTGACCTGGACGGCGGTGTCTACGCCTACGCCAAGGCCGGTTTCGGCGATTACATGGGTTTCTCGTCCGCCTGGGGCTACTGGATCAGTGCCTGGCTGGGCAACGTCGGTTACTTCGTTCTGCTCTTCAGCACCCTCGGTTACTTCTTCCCGATTTTCGGTGAAGGCAACACCGTTGCGGCGGTAATCGGCGCCTCGGTGCTGCTGTGGGCCGTGCACTTTCTGGTGCTGCGTGGGATCAAGGAAGCGGCGTTCATCAACCTCGTGACCACGGTCGCCAAGGTCGTACCGCTGCTGCTGTTCGTGTTGATCGCGGTGTTCGCCTTCAAACTGGACATCTTCACCGCCGACATCTGGGGCATCAAAAACCCGGACCTGGGCAGTGTGATGAACCAGGTGCGCAACATGATGCTGGTCACCGTGTGGGTGTTCATCGGCATCGAGGGTGCAAGCATCTTCTCGGCCCGTGCGGAAAAACGCTCGGACGTCGGCAAAGCCACCGTGATCGGCTTCATCACCGTGCTGCTGTTTCTGGTGCTGGTCAACGTGCTGTCGCTGGGGATCATGACCCAACCGGAACTGGCGAAACTGCAGAACCCGTCGATGGCCGCCGTGCTTGAGCACGTGGTCGGTCACTGGGGCGCGGTGCTGATCAGCGTTGGTCTGATCATCTCGCTGCTGGGTGCGCTGCTGTCGTGGGTGCTGCTGTGTGCGGAGATCATGTTCGCCGCCGCCAAAGACCACACCATGCCGGAGTTCCTGCGTAAGGAAAACGCCAACCACGTACCGGTCAACGCCCTGTGGCTGACCAACGCGATGGTGCAGATTTTCCTGATCATCACCCTGTTCTCGGCCAGTACTTACCTGTCGCTGATCTACCTCGCCACCTCGATGATTCTGGTGCCGTACCTGTGGTCGGCGGCCTATGCCCTGCTGCTGGCGGTGCGCGGCGAGAGCTACGAAGGCTTCGCGGCCGAGCGACGCAAGGATCTGATTATCGGCGGCATCGCGCTGATCTATGCGGTGTGGCTGCTGTATGCCGGCGGGGTCAAGTACTTGCTGCTCTCGGCCCTGCTCTACGCACCTGGCGCGATCCTGTTCGCCAAAGCCAAGCTGGAACTCAAACAACCGATTTTCACTAACGTCGAGAAGCTGATTTTCGCCGCAGTGGTCGTGGGTGCCCTGGTGGCTGCCTACGGTCTCTACGACGGCTTCCTGACTCTGTAATCCCTGATTGATTTGTTATCTGGAGGATCTGAAATGACCACGGAAAAAGTTAAGTACGGCGTCCACTCCGAAGCCGGCAAACTGCGCAAAGTCATGGTGTGCTCCCCAGGTCTGGCCCATCAGCGGCTGACCCCGAACAACTGCGATGAACTGCTGTTCGACGACGTGCTCTGGGTGGCTCAGGCCAAGCGCGACCACTTCGACTTCGTCACCAAAATGCGTGAGCGCGGCATCGATGTGCTGGAAATGCACAATCTGCTGACCGATATCGTCGCCATCCCGGAAGCGCTGGACTGGATTCTTGAGCGCAAGGTCACCGCCGATTCGGTGGGCCTGGGCCTGATCAACGAAGTCAAATCCTGGCTGAAAAGCCTTGAGCCACGGCACATCGCCGAATTCCTGATTGGCGGCGTGTCCGCCGATGATCTGCCGGACAGTTTCGGCGGCAAGACCATCCAGATGTTCCGCGACTTCCTCGGCCACTCCAGCTTCATTCTGCCGCCGCTGCCGAACACTCAGTTCACCCGTGACACCACCTGCTGGATCTACGGTGGCGTGACGCTGAACCCGATGTACTGGCCAGCGCGTCGTCAGGAAACCCTGCTGACCACCGCCATCTACAAATTCCACCCGCAGTTCACCAACGCCGAATTCGAGATCTGGTACGGCGACCCGGACAAGGATCACGGCAGCTCCACCCTTGAGGGCGGCGACGTCATGCCGATCGGCAACGGCGTGGTGTTGATCGGCATGGGCGAGCGCTCATCGCGTCAGGCCATCGGCCAACTGGCGCTGAACCTGTTCAAGAACAAAGCCGTGGAAAAAGTCATCGTCGCCGGCCTGCCGAAGTCCCGCGCCGCGATGCACCTCGACACCGTGTTCAGCTTCTGCGACCGCGACCTGGTGACGATTTTCCCGGAAGTGGTGAATCAGATCGTCGCGTTCACCCTGCGTCCTGACGAAAGCAAACAGGGCGGCATCGACATCCGTCGCGAAGAAGGCACCTTCCTCGACACCGTGGCCAAAGCCCTCAACCTGCCGAAGCTGCGCGTGGTGGAAACCGGTGGCAACAGCTTCGCCGCCGAACGCGAGCAATGGGACGACGGCAACAACGTGGTGGCCGTGGAGCCGGGCGTGGTCATCGGCTACGACCGCAACACCTACACCAACACCCTGCTGCGCAAGGCAGGCGTGGAAGTCATCACCATCAGCGCCGGTGAACTGGGCCGAGGCCGTGGCGGCGGCCACTGCATGACCTGCCCGATCATCCGCGACCCTATCGATTACTAAACGACCATCTCCCCGGCCGCACCCATCCCGTAGCGGCCGGGCCGATTACCGAATCCAAGGAGAATCATCATGGCGTTCAACATTCACAACCGTAACCTGCTCAGCCTGGAACACCACACCCCACGTGAGCTGCGTTACCTGCTCGACCTGTCCCGCGATCTCAAACGCGCGAAATACACCGGCACCGAGCAGCAACACCTGAAGGGCAACAACATCGCCCTGATCTTCGAAAAAACCTCGACCCGCACCCGTTGCGCGTTCGAAGTGGCGGCCTATGACCAAGGCGCCAACGTCACCTACATCGACCCGAACTCGTCGCAGATCGGCCACAAAGAAAGCATGAAAGACACCGCCCGCGTACTGGGGCGCATGTACGACGCCATCGAATACCGTGGCTTCAAACAGGAAATCGTCGAAGAGCTGGCCAAGTTCGCCGGTGTGCCGGTGTTCAACGGCCTGACCGATGAATATCACCCGACTCAGATGATCGCCGACGTGCTGACCATGCGTGAACACGCCGACAAGCCGATCCATGAAATCAGCTACGCCTACCTCGGCGATGCGCGCAACAACATGGGCAACTCGCTGCTGCTGGTCGGCGCCAAGCTCGGCATGGACGTGCGCATCTGTGCACCGAAAGCGCTGTGGCCACTGGATGATCTGGTCGAGCGCTGCCACAAATATGCGGAAGAAAGTGGTGCGCGCATCACCCTCACTGAAGACCCGAAAGCCGCCGTCAAAGGCGTCGACTTCATCCACACCGACGTTTGGGTATCGATGGGCGAACCGGTGGAAGCCTGGGCCGAGCGTATCCAGCAACTGCTGCCGTATCAGGTCAACGCTGAACTGATGAAAGCCAGCGGCAACCCGCGCACCAAGTTCATGCACTGCCTGCCGGCGTTCCACAACAGCGATACCAAGGTCGGCAAACAGATTGCCGAGCAGTATCCGCATTTGAAAAACGGCATCGAAGTGACCGACGACGTGTTCGAGTCGCCCGCCTGCATCGCCTTCGAGCAAGCGGAAAACCGCATGCACACAATCAAGGCGATTCTGGTCTCGACCCTGGCTGATCTGTAACCACTGCTGATCCATGATCGTTCCCACGCTCCTGCGTGGGAATGCATCCCGTGACGCTCTGCGTCACAGCGGACGCGGAGCGTCCGTGGCGGCATTCCCACGCAGAGCGTGGGAACGATCAACACGAAAAGGACATGCATTATGCGTATCGTCGTAGCGCTGGGCGGTAACGCCCTGCTCCGCCGTGGTGAACCGATGACCGCTGACAATCAGCGCGCCAACATCCGCATCGCCACCGAGCAAATCGCCAAGATCCATCCCGGCAACCAACTGGTCATCGCCCACGGCAATGGCCCGCAAGTCGGCCTGCTGTCGTTGCAAGCGGCGGCCTACACCTCCGTCACCCCTTACCCGCTGGACGTGCTCGGTGCCGAAACCGAAGGCATGATCGGCTACATCATCGAACAGGAACTGGGCAACCTGCTCGACTTCGAAGTGCCGTTCGCCACCCTGCTGACCCAGGTTGAAGTCGACGCCAAGGATCCGGCCTTCCAGAACCCGACCAAACCGATCGGCCCGGTCTACGACAAGGCCGAAGCGGAAAAACTCGCCGCAGAAAAAGGCTGGGCGATTGCTCCGGATGGCGACAAATTCCGCCGCGTGGTCGCCAGTCCACGGCCAAAACGCATCTTCGAAATCCGCCCGATCAAATGGCTGCTGGACAAGGGCAGCATCGTGATTTGCGCCGGTGGTGGCGGCATTCCGACCATGTACGACGAGAACCGCAATCTCAAAGGTATCGAAGCGGTGATCGACAAGGACCTGTGCTCGTCGCTGCTCGCCGAGCAACTGGAAGCCGATCTGCTGGTGATTGCCACGGACGTCAACGCGGCGTTCATCGATTACGGTAAAGCGACGCAGAAAGCCATTGCCGAAGCGCACCCGGACGAACTCGAACGCCTCGGCTTCGCCGCCGGCTCGATGGGGCCGAAGGTGCAGGCAGCCTGCGAATTTGCGCGCCATACTGGCAAGGTCGCGGTGATCGGTTCGCTGGCGGATATCGAAGCGATTGTCCAGGGTACTGCCGGTACTCGAGTGACCACAGCGAAGCCGGGCATCACTTACCGATAATTAGAAACTCCGGGGCAGGCCCCAGGTCTGCCCTTCTCCCATGCCTTGAAAGGAGTAAACCATGGCCCAGTTTGAACCCGGTCATTTGCATATCGAGCGGCACGCGTTGACGCCGGATGACGTCAGTTACAACGTGCACCTCGACTATGAAGTGTTCACAGATCCGCAGAAAGGCAAAGGCATCCAGTTCACGATGCATGGCAACCTTCAGGGCAAGGACATGAAAGAGACCTTCTTCCTGCCCAAAGAGGAGGCCTACAACTTTGCCAACAATGTGACGAAAATCGCCGAGAAGTACGGCATTCCCAAGACGCACAGCCAGATCGGCTCGGTTCACAAGCATTACGACATGATGTTTGAAGACATCCGCAAGCAACTTGATATGAAGTCCGGCGACCCGGTCAATCTTGAGCACTTCGAATAACCCGCAAAAGCCCCTCACCCTAGCCCTCTCCCAAAGGGAGAGGGGACTGACCGAAGTGTCTGATGGCAGACATCGACCTGAAAGACCGAGTCGATTATGGATTCACAGCCGTATTTTCAGGTCGGCGTACCTCGTGAGCATTCCACAATCGGCCCCCTCTCCCTCCGGGAGAGGGCTGGGGTGAGGGTGCTTTTGCTTTCACCTCTCTCCAAGCCCAAGGCATACTTGCCACCCTCCGCTCTGCAGATCACTGAACCGCCCCATGCGTATCCACGTCAGCTTCATCGACCGCGTCGGCATCACCCAGGAAGTCCTGGCTATCCTCGGTGGGCGCAATCTCAATCTGGATGCGGTGGAGATGATCCCGCCCAACGTCTACATCGACGCGCCGACCCTGAGCCCGCAAGTGCTCGAAGAGCTGAAAGATGCTTTGTTCCGCGTGCTCGGCGTGGAGGCGGTAACCGTGGTCGACATCCTCCCCGGCCAGCGCCGGCACTTGCAGCTCGATGCGTTGCTGGCGGCGATGACCGACCCGGTACTGGCGCTCGACAGCGCCGGCAAGGTGCTGCTGGCCAACCCGGCGTTGATCGCCTTGTACGGTCGTGAACCGGCGGGGGAAAGTGTCGCTGAACTGTTCAACGATCCCGGCCTGCTCGACACGTTGCTTGAGCACGGCTTCCGCCTGCCATTGCGCGAAATCACCGTTAACGGTCAGACCTTGCTGCTCGATGCCACGCCGATCACCGACGCCGGCGCGCTGCTGACGCTCTACCAACCAAACCGTATCGGCGAACAACTCTCGGCATTGCACCACGACCATGCCGAAGGTTTCGATGCGCTGCTCGGCGAGTCCCCGGCAATCCGCACACTCAAGGCACGCGCGCAAAGAGTCGCCGCCCTCGACGCCCCCCTGCTGATCCAGGGCGAAACCGGCACCGGCAAAGAACTGGTCGCCCGTGCCTGCCACGCCATCAGCGCTCGCCACAGCGCACCGTTTCTCGCCCTGAACTGCGCGGCGTTGCCAGAGAACCTCGCCGAAAGCGAACTGTTCGGCTACGCCCCGGGAGCCTTCACTGGCGCGGCGCGCGGCGGTAAACCGGGGCTGATGGAACTGGCTAACCAGGGCACGGTGTTTCTCGATGAAATCGGCGAAATGTCGCCGTACTTGCAGGCCAAACTGCTGCGCTTTTTGAACGACGGCAGCTTCCGCCGCGTGGGCGGTGATCGTGAAGTAAAGGTCAACGTGCGCATCCTCAGCGCGACCCACCGTGATCTGGAAAAAATGGTCAGCGAAGGCTTGTTCCGCGAAGACCTGTTTTATCGCCTCAACGTACTCAACGTCGAAGTGCCGCCGCTGCGCGAGCGCGGCCAGGACATTCTGTTGCTGGCACGCTATTTCATGCAGCAGGCTTGTGCGCAGATTCAGCGCCCGGTCTGCCGCCTCGCCCCGGGGACTTACCCGGCGCTGCTCGGCAATCGCTGGCCGGGCAACGTACGACAATTGCAGAACGTGATCTTCCGCGCGGCGGCGATTTGCGAGAGCAGCCTGGTGGATATCGGCGACCTCGACATTGCCGGCACCTCGGTGGCGCGGCAAACCGACAGCGATGTCGACAGCCTCGAACAAGCGGTCGAATCTTTCGAAAAAACGCTGCTGGAAAAACTCTACGTCAGCTACCCCTCGACCCGCCAACTGGCCAGCCGCCTGCAAACTTCGCACACGGCCATCGCCCATCGCCTGCGCAAATACGGCATTCCCAACAAGCCCTGAAAGCACCACAAATTCCCTTGTAGGAGCTACCGGAGGCTGCGATCTTTTGACTTTGGATGTGTATTGCCCGGGTCAAGATCGCAGCCTTCGGCAGCTCCTGCAGTCCGGGTTTCCAATTCAAAAAATCAGGGTTCCCAGTTTAAAAGCGACCTCCAACTGTACTGAAAGCGCTACAGCGGAACGATATCGATACACCATCCTCCGATCACCGCTGTGCAAGGCTTTGATCCCGTTCAGCTTTTATCCTCGCTCCAGGCTGTAGCGATTTCGCTACAGAGATGCCTCCCGTGCCGGCCCCTTTAATATCTAAATCATTGATTTATAAAGATAAACAAACCTTGGCCGCATTCTTGCTAATCAACCCCTCATAAATAAGGGCCTTCGCGCCCGACTATTCCACCGCGTCCACCAGACGAGTCTGGCCCCCTGAGGAGTTTCCATGAGCGAGTTGCGTTTTACTGAAGATCACGAATGGCTGCGCACCGAAGCTGACGGCAGCGTTACTGTCGGCATCACCGCTTTCGCGCAAAACGCCCTGGGCGACGTGGTGTTCGTGCAACTGCCTGAGCTGCAGGCCTACGAAAAAGGCGCCGAAGCCGCCACCGTGGAATCGGTAAAAGCCGCCAGCGGCGTGTACATGCCGCTCGATGGCGACGTACTGGCCGTCAACCCGGCGCTGGAAGACGCCCCGGAACTGGTCAACGAAGATCCGCTGGGCGAAGGCTGGTTCTTCCGCTTCCAGCCAAGCGACGCCGCCGCTGTCGGCAAACTGCTCGACCAGGACGCATACGACCGTCTGATCAAAGCCCAAGCCGAAGCCTGAGGAATACCGACATGACTCAAGTAAACCTTGGCACCGCCAACGAATTCATCGCCCGTCATATCGGCCCGCGCGCCGGTGACGAGCAAGCCATGCTCAACAGCCTCGGCTTCGATTCGCTCGAAGCGCTGAGCGCCAGCGTCATCCCGGAAAGCATCAAGGGCACCAGCGTGCTCGGCATGGACGACGGCCTGAGCGAAGCCGATGCACTGGCGATGATCAAATCGATCGCTGGCAAAAACCAGCTGTTCAAAACCTACATCGGCCAGGGCTACTACAACTGCCACACGCCGTCGCCGATCCTGCGCAACCTGCTGGAAAACCCGGCCTGGTACACCGCTTACACGCCGTACCAGCCAGAAATTTCCCAAGGCCGTCTCGAAGCGCTGCTGAACTTCCAGACCATGATCAGCGACCTCACCGGCCTGCCGATTGCCAACGCCTCCCTGCTCGACGAGGCCACCGCCGCTGCCGAAGCCATGACCTTCTGCAAACGCCTGAGCAAGAACAAGGGCAGCCACCAATTCTTCGCCTCGATCCACAGCCACCCGCAAACCCTCGACGTGCTGCGCACCCGTGCCGAGCCGTTGGGCATTGAAGTTGTGGTCGGCGATGAGCGTGAACTGACTGACGTGACGCCGTTCTTCGGCGCGCTGCTGCAATACCCGGCGAGCAACGGTGATGTGTTCGACTACCGCGAACTGACCGAACGCTTCCACACCGCCAACGCTTTGGTGGCCGTGGCCGCTGACCTGCTGGCTCTGACCCTGCTGACCGCGCCGGGCGAGTTCGGCGCTGACGTTGCCATCGGTTCGGCACAACGCTTCGGCGTGCCGCTGGGCTTCGGTGGCCCGCACGCGGCTTACTTCTCCACCAAAGATGCGTTCAAACGCGACATGCCGGGCCGTCTGGTCGGCGTTTCGGTTGACCGCTTCGGCAAGCCGGCGCTGCGTCTGGCGATGCAAACCCGCGAGCAACACATCCGCCGCGAGAAGGCCACCTCGAACATCTGCACCGCGCAAGTGCTGCTGGCCAACATCGCCAGCATGTACGCCGTCTACCACGGCCCGAAAGGCCTGACCCAGATCGCCAACCGCGTACATCACCTGACCGCGATTCTGGCCAAGGGCCTGAACGCGCTGGGCGCTAACGTCGAACAAGTCAGCTTCTTCGACACCCTGACCGTCGCCACCGGCGCACAAACCGCCGCACTGCATGACAAGGCGCACGCTGCGCAGATCAACCTGCGCGTGATCGACGCTCAGCGTCTGGGCCTGTCGGTCGACGAAACCACCACCCAGGCTGACATCGAAACCCTGTGGAGCCTGTTCGCCGACGGCAAAACCCTGCCGGATTTCGCTGCCCTCGCCGCTTCGGTTCAAAGCACTATTCCTGCGTCGCTGGTGCGTCAGTCGCCAATCCTCAGCCACCCGGTGTTCAACCGTTATCACTCGGAAACCGAGCTGATGCGCTACCTGCGCAAACTGGCCGACAAGGACCTGGCACTGGATCGCACCATGATCCCGCTGGGCTCGTGCACCATGAAACTCAACGCCGCCAGCGAAATGATCCCGGTGACCTGGGCTGAATTCGGTGCCCTGCACCCGTTCGCCCCGGCCGCGCAAAGTGCCGGTTACCAGCAACTGACCGATGAACTGGAAGCGATGCTCTGCGCCGCCACCGGTTACGACGCGATCTCGCTGCAACCGAACGCCGGTTCGCAAGGCGAATACGCAGGCCTCTTGGCGATCCGCGCCTATCACCAGAGCCGTGGCGATGAGCGTCGCGACATCTGCCTGATTCCGTCGTCCGCCCACGGCACCAACCCGGCTACCGCCAACATGGCTGGCATGCGCGTGGTCGTGACCGCGTGCGATGCGCGCGGCAACGTCGACATCGAAGACCTGCGCGCCAAAGCCATCGAGCACCGCGAGCACCTCGCCGCGCTGATGATCACTTACCCGTCGACCCACGGCGTGTTCGAAGAAGGCATCCGCGAAATCTGCGGGATCATTCATGACAACGGCGGCCAGGTGTACATCGACGGCGCCAACATGAACGCAATGGTCGGCCTCTGCGCACCGGGCAAGTTCGGCGGCGATGTTTCCCACCTGAACCTGCACAAAACTTTCTGCATCCCCCACGGCGGTGGCGGCCCGGGCGTTGGCCCGATTGGCGTCAAGTCGCACCTGACCCCGTTCCTGCCGGGCCACGGCCAGATGGAACGCAAGGAAGGCGCGGTCTGCGCAGCACCGTTCGGCAGCGCGAGCATTCTGCCTATCACCTGGATGTACATTCGCATGATGGGTGGCGCCGGTCTGAAGCGCGCTTCGCAGTTGGCGATCCTCAACGCCAACTACATTTCCCGTCGCCTCGAAGAGCACTATCCAGTGCTGTACACCGGCAGCAACGGTCTGGTGGCGCACGAATGCATCCTCGATCTGCGCCCGTTGAAAGACAGCAGCGGCATCAGCGTTGATGACGTCGCCAAGCGCCTGATCGACTTCGGTTTCCACGCGCCGACCATGTCGTTCCCGGTAGCGGGCACGCTGATGATCGAGCCGACCGAAAGCGAATCCAAGGAAGAACTGGACCGCTTCTGCGACGCGATGATCCGCATCCGCGAAGAAATCCGCGCGGTGGAAAACGGCACGCTGGACAAGGACGACAACCCGCTGAAGAACGCGCCGCACACGGCGGCAGAACTGGTTGGCGAGTGGACTCACCCGTACAGCCGCGAGCAGGCCGTTTACCCGGTAGCGTCGTTGATCGAAGGCAAATACTGGCCACCGGTCGGTCGCGTCGACAACGTCTTCGGCGATCGCAACCTGGTGTGCGCCTGCCCGTCGATCGAAAGCTACGCTTAAACGTGGTGGGGGCGAATTTCTCGCCCCCACCGCTTCACCTGTAGGAGCTGCCGAAGGCTGCGATCTTTTGATCTTGCTGTTGAAAGATCAGGATCAAAAGATCGCAGCCTTCGGCAGCTCCTACAGGGGAACGCATCAAGCCTGATGTTTCGCCAATTCCTATAACAAGAAACCGGAGAACCACTCATGTCGTTAAGCGTGTTCGACCTGTTCAAGATTGGCATCGGCCCCTCCAGCTCCCACACCGTCGGCCCGATGCGTGCTGCTGCGCGTTTCGCCGAAGGTTTACGCCGTGAAAACCTGCTAACGGCCACCGCCAGCGTTCGCATTGAGCTCTACGGTTCCCTCGGCGCCACCGGCAAAGGTCACGGCAGCGACAAAGCCGTGCTGCTCGGCCTCGAAGGCGAACATCCCGATACCGTTGATACCGAAACCGTCGCCGCACGCCTGCAAGAGATTCGCGGCAACGGCCGGCTGAACCTGCTCGGTGAACACAGCATTGCGTTCAACGAGAAAGAACACCTGGCGATGATCCGCAAGCCACTGGCCTATCACCCCAACGGCATGATCTTTCGCGCCTTCGATGCTGCCGGGATTCAGATCCGCAGCCGCGAGTACTACTCGGTCGGTGGTGGTTTTGTCGTTGATGAAGATGCCGCGGGTGCCGACCGCATCGTCGAAGACGCCACGCCGCTGACCTTCCCGTTCAAAAGTGCCAAGGACTTGCTGAGCCATTGCGCCACCTATGGTTTGTCGATCAGCCAAGTAATGCTGACCAACGAAAGCGCCTGGCGCCCGGAAGCGGAGACCCGTACCGGCCTGCTCAACATCTGGCAAGTGATGCAGGACTGCGTCGCAGCGGGATGCCGTAACGAAGGTATTTTGCCCGGTGGTTTGAAGGTCAAACGTCGTGCGGCGGCGCTGCATCGGCAACTGTGCAAAAACCCGGAATCGGCGTTGCGCGATCCGTTGTCGGTGCTTGATTGGGTCAACCTCTACGCCTTGGCGGTCAACGAAGAAAACGCCAATGGTGGCCGCGTAGTCACCGCACCCACTAACGGTGCAGCGGGGATTATTCCGGCGGTGCTGCATTACTACATGCGCTTTATCCCCGGCGCGAATGACGACGGCGTCGTGCGCTTTCTGCTGACCGCGGCGGCCATCGGCATTCTCTACAAGGAGAATGCCTCGATCTCCGGCGCTGAAGTCGGTTGTCAGGGTGAAGTCGGCGTCGCCTGTTCGATGGCGGCCGGGGCGTTGTGCGAAGTGCTCGGCGGCAGCGTTCAGCAAGTCGAGAACGCCGCAGAAATCGGCATGGAACACAACCTCGGCCTGACCTGCGACCCGATTGGCGGACTGGTGCAGGTGCCGTGCATCGAGCGCAATGCGATGGGCTCGGTGAAAGCGATCAACGCGGTGCGCATGGCCATGCGTGGCGACGGCCAGCATTTCGTCTCCCTCGACAAAGTCATCCGCACCATGCGCCAGACCGGCGCCGACATGAAAAGTAAATACAAAGAGACCGCCCGCGGCGGTCTGGCGGTCAACATCATCGAATGCTGATCACGAAACGTAACTAGCCCCCTCTCCCTCTGGGAGAGGGCTGGGGTGAGGGGCTTTTGATCTTGATCTTAATCTAGCCCCATCCCCCCCAACTCAAATTTTCAAGGAGCCACGCATGTCCACCGAACCACTGTCGAAAACCCCGCTGCACGCTCTGCACATCGAACTCGGCGCTCGCATGGTGCCGTTCGCCGGCTACGACATGCCAGTGCAATACCCGCTCGGCGTGATGAAAGAACACCAGCACACCCGTGAGCAGGCCGGACTGTTCGACGTCTCGCACATGGGCCAGATTCGCCTGACCGGCGCCAACGCCGCCAAAGCATTGGAAACCCTGGTGCCGGTGGACATCATCGATCTGCCGGTGGGCATGCAGCGTTACGCGATGTTCACCAACGAGACCGGCGGCATCCTCGATGACCTGATGGTCGCCAACCTCGGCAACGACGAGCTGTTCCTGGTGGTCAACGCCGCGTGCAAGGATCAAGACCTGGCTCATCTGCAACAACACATCGGCGACCAGTGCACCATTACGGCGCTGTTCGAAGAGCGCGCGCTGCTGGCGTTGCAAGGACCGGCAGCCGTCACCGTGCTGGCGCGACTGGCGCCGGAAGTGGCGAAGATGACCTTCATGCAGTTCAACCGCGTGTCGTTGTTGGGCGTGGATTGCTTTGTCAGCCGTTCGGGCTACACCGGTGAAGACGGTTTTGAAATCTCGGTGCCGGCCGCCGACGCGGAAAAACTCGCCCGCGCCCTGCTCGCCGAACCGGAAGTCCAGGCCATCGGCCTCGGTGCCCGCGATTCGCTGCGTCTGGAGGCCGGCCTGTGCCTGTACGGCCACGATATGAACACCGAGACCACGCCAATCGAAGCGAGCCTGCTATGGGCGATTTCCAAGCCGCGCCGCGCTGATGGCGCGCGGGCCGGCGGTTTCCCGGGGGCGGAGACTGTTTTCGCGCAACAACAGAACGGCGTCGCGCGCAAACGCGTCGGCCTGCTGCCGCAAGAACGTACGCCAGTGCGTGAAGGCGCAGAAATCGTCAACGAAGCCGGCGAAATCATCGGCAGCGTGTGCAGCGGCGGCTTCGGCCCAACGCTGGGTGGGCCATTGGCAATGGGTTACCTCGATAGCGCCTATGTCGCCATCGATACACCGGTTTGGGCCATCGTTCGTGGGAAAAAGGTGCAAATGCTTGTAAGCAAAATGCCATTTGTTCCACAACGCTACTATCGCGGCTGATTGACTGTTTCTATAAGTAACGCGATTGCGTTATGCGTGCACTAATGTGTAACGCAATCGCCACAAAAAAGTGCATTCTCCAACACTCGATTCGAATATGAACTTTGCTTATAACGTTCGAAAACAATTGAACAAGCGAATCGTCTAAGACCGCACTAGTGAATGGATTAACTTGCTAAAGCTCAGTAAAACCGGGGCTTCGCAGGGGCTTGTTTTTTCTCCCGTAGTTGGCGTAGAGTTTGTCCACTGTGTTTGCATGGGTCAGCTTGGAATCGTGACCTGGGCAGTAGCCTACAAGTTAGCTACATCCCGTTCGACGTCTTCTTACTCTCCTGCAACCAGCCCCAGTACTCTTTCATGAGAAAGAGACTGTCATCAATTTTTGCGTCAAAGGAAATAAGAAATGTCCACACGTCAGAGCGGTACCGTCAAGTGGTTTAACGACGAGAAAGGTTTTGGTTTTATCACTCCAGAAAGCGGTCCGGATCTGTTCGTGCATTTCCGCGCCATTCAGGGCAACGGCTTCAAAAGCCTGAAAGAAGGCCAGAAAGTGACCTTCGTTGCTGTGCAGGGCCAGAAAGGCATGCAGGCTGACGAAGTACAAGCAGAAGCCTGATTTCTGTTACGAAAAAGCCCCTGATATTGATATCAGGGGCTTTTTTGTGCGCGCGAATCCGTAAAATGGCGCTTCATTTTGCGTCCAGAGGCTGCCATGTCGAAAAACCTGCTCACGCCCCAAGGGGATTTCCCTCCGGTAGGCCTTGGCCGTCGTCTGGCTGCAATGTTCTACGACTTTCTGCTGTGCACCGCTCTCCTGATCGTCACCGGATTCGTTTACAAGTTGATCCAGGCAGCGATCATTGGCGAAGAGCGCCTGCGGGTGATGACCGATGCCGGGCAACTGGACGGTGATCCGCTCTACTCGACGGTGCTGGTATTGGTGCTGTTCGGATTCTTTGCCAAGTTCTGGACCCATGGCGGGCAGACACTGGGCATGCAGGTGTGGGGCATTCGCGTGCAGAACGCCAATGGCACGGCAATCAGCCTGTGGCAGGCGCTGTTGCGGTTTATGGTGTCGATTGCGTCGTGGCTGTGCGTAGGGCTGGGTTTCTTCTGGTCACTGTATGACAAGCAGAAGCGCACGTGGCATGACATCTACTCCGATACCCGCCTCGTCCGGGTCCCGAAGAAGACCAAATAATTTCCAGACTCTGAAAACCACTGTGGGAGCGAGCCTGCTCGCGAAGGCGGCGTATCAGTCGATTTCAATGGTGACTGATACACCGCTTTCGCGAGCAGGCTCGCTCCCACAGGTTTTGTGGCGCTTTTCAGAATTCAGGCGTTACCGGCCAGCTTCATCCGTGCGGCCTGGGTGAAATCCAGCATCCGCTTGAGCGGCCGAATAGCCTGCGGAATCAACGCCGGATCGACAAAGATCTCGTTCGTGCCTTCCTTCAAGCTCTTCAGCGTGCGCTCAAGGGTATTCATGGCCATCCACGGGCAATGTGCACAACTGCGGCACGCGGCGCCGTTACCGGCGGTTGGCGCTTCGATGAAGACCTTGTCCGGGCACAACTGCTGCATCTTGTAGAAGATGCCACGGTCAGTCGCAACGATCAGCGTCTTGTTCGGCAGGCTCTGCGCGGCAGCAATCAGCTGGCTGGTGGAACCGACAGCGTCCGCCAGCTCGATCACCGACGTTGGCGACTCCGGGTGTACCAGAATCGCAGCGTCCGGATACAGCGCCTTCATGTCTTCGAGCTGCTTGGACTTGAACTCTTCGTGAACGATGCAGGCACCGTCCCACAGCAGCATGTCGGCACCTGTCTTGCGCTGAATGTAAGTGCCGAGGTGCTTGTCCGGGCCCCAGATGATGGTCTCGCCGTTGTCCATCAGGCTTTCGACGATTTCCAGTGCGCAACTCGACGTCACTACCCAGTCAGCCCGGGCTTTGACCGCCGCAGAGGTGTTGGCATAGACCACCACCGTGCGCTCCGGGTGCTGATCACAGAACGCCGAGAACTCGTCGACCGGGCAACCCAGGTCCAGCGAGCAAGTCGCCTCAAGCGTCGGCATCAACACACGTTTTTCCGGATTAAGGATCTTCGCAGTCTCGCCCATGAACTTCACGCCGGCGACCACCACGGTCTTCGCCGGGTGGGCGTTGCCGAAGCGGGCCATTTCCAGGGAGTCAGAGACACAGCCACCGGTTTCTTCGGCCAGAGCCTGAATCACCGGGTCGCAATAAAAGTGAGCCACCAGCACCGCGTCCTGAGCCTTGAGCTCGGCGGCAATGGCGGAACGGTAATAAGCCTCTTCCTCGGCGGTCAGCGGTTTGGGCTGTTTGGCATCGAGGTGGGCTTGAACCAGAAGGCGTTCGGAAATCTGCGTCATGTTCGCAAGACCTGCAGGCGCGTTCGCGCGAAAGTCGAGTATACACCCGGCTCCGGACCGCTTGAGGGTACCGCCGGGAGAGTGAGTATTATCAGGCACGGACAGCATTGAAGCTGCGCAAGGCTACAGAATATCCCGTTGATACAAAAGATGATTCTGACCTGCGTCAGCGCTGCGGGTAGTGAAATAACGCGGAGCGAAATTACAGGCAAAAAAAAACCCGGAAATCCTCACTTTCGTGGGCCTTCCGGATTTTCTAAACCGCCAAATATGGTGGGTCGTGTGGGATTCGAACCTACGACCAATTGGTTAAAAGCCAACTGCTCTACCAACTGAGCTAACGACCCGCTGTGTGGTGGCGCGTATAATACTGATTTTTAAGGACTATTCAACACCTTTTTGAAAATAATCAAAAATAAGGTGTTGGATCGTCCACACCAGCGGCCGCGAAGCCTTCTGCGCGCAGGCGGCAGCTGTCGCATTTACCGCACGCGCGGCCGTCATCGTCGGCCTGATAGCAGGAAACGGTGAGGCCATAATCAACGCCGAGCTTCACGCCCGCCTGAACAATCTGCGCCTTGCTCAGGTTCTGCAGGGGCGCCTGAATGCGGAAACCGTTGCCTTCAACGCCAGCCTTGGTCGCCAGATTGGCCATGCGCTCGAACGACTCGATGAACTCCGGACGGCAATCCGGATAGCCCGAGTAATCCACCGCATTAACACCAATGAAGATATCGCGGGCGCCGAGCACTTCCGCCCAACCCAATGCCAGCGACAAGAACACCGTATTACGCGCCGGCACGTACGTCACCGGAATGCCTTCGCCCAGCTCTTCGGGGATGTCGATGCTGGTGTCGGTCAGTGCCGAGCCGCCCATGCCATTCAGGTTGAGGCCGATTACTTTGTGCTCAACCACACCCAAGTCGCGGGCGACGCGGGCAGCGGCGTGCAGTTCAGCGTGCGAGCGCTGACCGTAATCGAAGCTCATGGTGTAGCAGCGGTAGCCTTCGGCGCGAGCCATGGCCACGACGGTGGCCGAATCGAGGCCGCCGGACAGCAGGATGACCGCACGTTTTTCGGTGGTGTTCAGTTGTTCGGTCATCTCAGCGCCCCGGCTCGTCGTTCCACAGATATTTATGCAACTGCAATTGCAAGCGCACCGGCAGGTTGTCCGCCACCACCCAGTCCGCCAGATCCCGAGCATTGAGGTCATGGTGGCTTGGGGAAAACAGCACTTCACCGGCACGCCGATCGAGACCGTACTGAATCAGTTTGGAGACGGCCCAGTCATAGTCGTCCCGCGAGCAGATAACAAACTTCACCTGATCGTTGGGCGTCAGCAGTTCGATGTTCTCGTAACGGTTGCGATGGGCTTCTTTCGAATCCGGCGTCTTCAGGTCGACAACGCGACTGACGCGCGGATCGACAGCCGAGACGTCGAGGGCGCCACTGGTTTCCAGCGAGACCTCATAACCGGCGTCACACAACTGCTTGAGCAAAGGAATGGCATTCGGCTGCGCCAGCGGCTCACCGCCGGTGACACAAACGTAGCGCGGACGAAATCCGGCCACTTGCTCGAGGATGTCGTCGAGGCTGCGCACGGTGCCGCCACTGAACGCATAGGCGCTGTCGCAGTATTGGCAACGCAAAGGGCAACCGGTCAGGCGCACAAAAACAGTGGGCAGCCCGGCAGTCCGCGTTTCCCCCTGCAAAGAGTAGAAAACTTCGGTGATTCTCAATGTGTCTTGCATAGTCGCCACGGGCGTAACAGCTAAACAGGCTGTCCGCCTCCGTCAGGCACTTCAGGCAATCCCGCCAACGCGTAGACCGCAAGAAGCGTGTTTCAGAAAAAGGGCGTGAATTCTAACGAAAAAACCCGCGACAAGCGCGGGTTTCTTCTTGAAAGGTCAAACGGCCTTACATGCGTTGCAGATCGCGTTGGGCCAACTGAGCGGCGGAGGTACCCGGATATTGGGCCACCACCTGCTGCAGAATGCCTTTGACCTTGTCGGTGTGACCAAGGCGGCGCTCTACATCAGCCAGCTTGTACAGCGAATCCGGCACTTTGGCGTGCTTGGGATACAGCTGCGAAACCTTGGCGAAAGCCTGACCCGCACCTTGCAGATCGCCTTTGGCCAGGTTCACTTCGCCCAACCAGTACTGGGCGTTGCCCGCGTATTGGCTGTTCGGGTATTTGCGCAGGAAAGCGGCAAAAGCCTGGCTGGCCTTGTCGAAATCCTTGGCTTTGATCAGGTCGAAAGCGGCATCGTAATACAGCTTTTCCTTGGCCGGATCACCCGGTTCACTGCTTGCAGCAGGCGCCTGGGCAGCAGCCCCGGCGCCAGCGGCAGCACCGGCAGCAGCACTTGCATCGCCACCGGCAGAAGAATTCTCAGGAGTCGCGGCAGGTGCAACGCCGGATCCTATGCGCCGATCAAGATCCTGGTATCGCTCCAGGGATTCCTGCTTCATGCGCGCAACCTGATTCTGCAGTTCTTCAATCACACCTTGCTGGCGCGATATCTGATCCTGCATTTGTTGCAGTTGGTTGAACAGCATGCCTTGTGCCGAGGCAGGGGCCGAAGCCGCTCCCCCGGCATAGGCGCCGTTCGTACCGTAACCTGCAGGCGGATAACTGCTCCCGCTATTGTTATAACCGGAGTTGTCATCGACCACAGGAACCGCAGCCCACGCCGCAAGCGGCGCGAGGCTGAGAGCCAGAACAGTTACAGCACGACGGCACGTTCGCATATCGAATTACTTACGCAGTTCGACGCGACGGTTTTGAGCCCAGGACTGCTCGTCGTTGCCGGTAGCAACTGGACGCTCTTCGCCGTAGGAAACCAGTTCCAGCTGAGCCGGGGAAACACCTTGCAGTACCAGGTAGCGCTGAACGGCTTTCGCACGACGCTCGCCCAGTGCCATGTTGTACTCACGAGTACCACGTTCGTCGGTGTTGCCTTCCAGAACAACGCGAGCGCCGTTTGCTTTCAGGTCTTTGGCGTGAACGTCCAGAGCGCGCATGGCTTCTGGCTTCAGGTCCGAGCTGTCGTATTCGAAGTAGAAGGTGGTGATTGCGCGCAGAGCAGCTTCTTCGCTCAGGGAACCGTCAACGGCACCAGTGTTTGCGCCGTAACCAGCGTTTGGATCAACAGCGCCTTCACCGGCGTTGTCGCCGCCTTTGGACGAGCAACCTACAGCTACAGCCATGGCCAGAGCCAGCGCAGCAAATTTACCAAACTTCAGCATTTCCATCGTGAAACTCCTAATGAACCCCAGTGTGTTAAGTAAAACGTGTAGCGCCCGCTCACTTCAGGTAAGGGGACCAGGACGGTTCTCTGACTTCGCCTTGAGCGGTAGGAAGCGGGAGCCTAACGCGTCCATTAATGGACACGAGCATCAAGACTCCCCGGCCCTGTTGGCGGGTGGCGTAGATTACCATGGTGCCGTTGGGCGCAACAGTAGGTGACTCGTCCAGAGTGCTATCAGTGAGGATCTTTACACTCCCTCGCTGCAGATCCTGAGCTGCCACCTTGAAATTGGTGAAGCCATCCTGACGATGGATCATCACCAAAGTCTTTTCATCTGCCGAAAGTTTCGGGTTGGCGTTGTAGTTACCCACAAACGTCACACGCTCGGCACCACCGCCACTGGCGCTGGTTTTGTAGATCTGAGGCTTGCCGCCGCGGTCCGAGGTGAAGTAGATGGTCGAGCCATCCTTGCCCCAGTACGGTTCAGTGTTGATACCAGGACCTGCGGTCACGCGGGTGATCTGGCGCGAAGCAAGATTCATCACGTAAATGTCCGGGTTACCGTCTTTCGACAGTACGAACGCCAGGCGATCGCCGTTCGGCGACCAGGCTGGCGCGCCGTTCAGACCTTCGAAGTTGGTGATCTGCTCGCGGCGACCGGTATCGATGTTCTGCATGAAGATACGCGGACGCTTCTGCTCGAACGATACGTAAGCGATGCGCTTGCCATCCGGTGCGAAACGCGGCGACAGGATCGGTTCGCGCGATTGCAGCAGAGTCACGGCGCGGGCACCGTCATAGTCAGAACGTTGCAGGGTGTAACGCGTGTTCTTCTCGGAGAAACGCTCGGCTGTCACGTACAGCAGACGCGTCGAGAACGCACCTTCGATACCGGTCAGCTTCTGGAACGACTGGTCAGAGATGTAATGCGCCATGTCACGCAGTTGCTCGGTGGTGCCGGAAACACTGCCGTCAGCCACTTTCTGCTCGGTGGCAACGTTGAACAGTGCCCACTGCACCTGCAGGCGACCGCCTGCTGGAACAATACTGCCGACCATCATGTATTGAGCACCCACCGCCTTCCAGTCACGGAAGATGATTTCGCTCGGCTGGCTTGGCTGGCTGATCATGTTTTGCTTTGGAATCGGCGAGTAGTAGCCCGAGTTACGCAAATCGTTACCAATGATTTCTGCCATGTCGTCCGGCAGCACTGCACCGCCCTGGAAACCGAACGGTACAACGGCGATCGGTGTTGCCCGATCGCTGCCGCTGGTGACCAGAATGTTCTTTTCATCTGCCATCGCGATCCCTGCCATGCAGCAGATCACGACCAGCATTCCTCGAAGAAGGTTTCTCACAAGGCTAGATCCTCAGGTGTGAATGTCATCTTGAATGAACGATACGGAGCGAAATCGCTCGGCTTCATTCCCTGCATTTCTGTCAAACGTCCAATATTCTTCACTGCCGCGACTGCCGAAGCATCAAACGGACCGTCGCCACTGGACTTGGCCACGCTGACCGAAGTCACCGTACCGTCCGGCAACATGCCGATTTGCAGCACGACCGTCATGCCTTTGCGTGCCGAAGGAGGACGAGCCCAACCTTCTGCCGCTCGCGCACGAATCAGGTCATCGAAACTGCCCGCGACTTCGTCACCCTGTTCATCGGCCAAGGCCTGCTGACGCTGCGGCGTGTCGGAAAGCAGATCGGCCAAGGCCTGAGCCTTTTTGTCTTCGGTCGATTTACGTGCCGCATCCTGCGCTTTCTTCTTCGCAGCATCGGCAGCAGCTTTCTTCTTCGCTTCGTCGGCGATTTTCTTCTTCGCCTCTTCAGCTTCAGCTTTCTTCTTGGCGTCTTCGGCGGCTTTCTTCTTCGCGTCTTCGACGATCTTCTTCTTGGCTTCTTCAGCAGCGGCTTTCTTGGCCTCTTCTTCAGCAGCCTTTTTCGCTTCTTCTTCAGATTTCTTCTTGGCTATATCAGCCAATTGTTTCTCTTCAGCCTTCTTGGTTTCGGCGGTCTTCTTGGCTTCGTCGGCTTTTTTGGCTTCGTCAGCCTTTTTCGCCTCGTCTGCTTTCTTCGACTCGTCGGCCTTCTTGGCTTCCTCGGCTTTTTGAGCCGCTTCTTCTTTCTTTTGTTCCGCAGCGGCCTTGATCTCTTCCTGCTCGACCTTCTTCTGCTCCATCTGCTCGACTTCGGTCTGGCGCGCGGCGGATTTCTTCGCCTCACCCGCAATCTTCTGATTGGTCTGGGTGGTTGCCTGACTTTTCGATTTCAGCTGGTAGAGGGTCGCCTGGACAATCGGTTTGGCCGGCGGCAGCTCTGGTGTGAAGGCAAAACTGACGAACAGCATGCCGAACACCAGCACGTGCAGGACAATTGCCAGAACACTAGGCCAGAAGTAGCTCTCCGAGGCGGACGGCTCTCGCTGTTGCTGCATCAGGGGGCCTCGGTAATCAAACCAACATTACCGACCCCGGCTTTCTGCAACCCGCCCATGGCGCCCATGACGGAACCATAGTCGACGGTTTTGTCACCGCGGATGAAGACCTGGGTTCGCTTGCCGCCTTCAGTGCCGGCACGAATGATCTTGGTCACCGCGTCGGTCATTTGCGGCAGGGTCATGGCCCTGTCCTGTTGCTTCTCGGTATCGACTTCGCTGCCAAGGTTCCAGTAATAGGTCTTGTCAGCCTTGATCGAAATGGTCAGGACCTGAGTGTTGTTGTCCTGCGGCAAGGCTTCGCTGGAAACCTTGGGCAGATCAACTTTCACGCCCTGATTGAGCATCGGCGCGGTCACCATGAAGATGACCAGCAGTACCAACATCACGTCGATGTAGGGCACCACGTTCATCTCGGCGACCGGCTTGCGCTTTTTGCGAGCTCGAGCGATTAAAGCCATTGGAAATTACCTGCTTATTCTTCGCTGGTGTGCACTTTGCGGTGCAGGATCGCCTGGAATTCATCGGCGAAGGTGTAGTAGCGGCCCAGCAAGGTTTCGCTGCGAGCGGCGAAACGGTTGTAAGCGATTACCGCAGGGATCGCGGCGAACAGACCGATCGCGGTGGCGATCAGGGCTTCGGCGATACCCGGGGCCACGGTGGCCAGGGTTGCTTGCTGGGCGCTGGCCAGACCGCGGAAGGAGTTCATGATGCCCCAAACGGTACCGAACAGACCGATGTACGGGCTGACCGAACCGACAGTGGCAAGGAACGGCAGGCTCTGCTCCAGTTTCTCTTCTTCGCGGGAAATGGCTACGCGCATGGCACGGGCCACGCCTTCCATGACCGCTTCAGGGTCGACACCTGGCTGCTGACGCAGACGGGAGAACTCTTTGAAGCCAGCGCGGAAGATCTGCTCGACGCCCGAATCCGGGTCAGGGTTGCTACCCGCCTGACGGTACAGTTTGGACAGATCGATACCCGACCAGAAGCGCTCTTCGAAGCTCTCCAGGGCGCGTCGACCGGCGCGCAGCAGATTGCTGCGCTGAAAGATCATGATCCATGAGGTCACCGATGCGGCCACCAGGGTCAACATTACCAACTGCACCACGATGCTGGCATTGCTGACCAGGCTCCACATGGAGGAATGGTCGACGACGTTAGCTTCCACGCTTTATCTCCTGCTTTGAGTGTGTACCCGGGCCGACCGCGTCGGCGAAGGCCGCACGCAAGTCTTCGGGAAGGGCCCGGGGTTTCAAACTGTTAGTGCGCACACAGGCCACCAAAAACTGCCCTTCACAGAGCAGCACATTATCCGTCGCCCGCCTGACCTGCTGTTTAAAGCGCAGGCTGGCACGGTTCAATTCGATTACATCAGCGCTTACCAGCAGTTCGTCGTCCAGTCGCGCCGGCGCGTGATAGCGCGCTTCGCTGGAGTGCACGACAAACAACAGGTCCTCCCCTGCCAGCTGCGACTGGGCAAAGCCCAGCTCGCGAAGCCGCTCGGTTCGAGCCCGTTCCATAAACTTGAGGTAATTAACGTAATACACGATGCCGCCCGCATCGGTGTCCTCGTAATAAACGCGACAACGATGTGCGAACGGCTCAAGCCCGTTTTGCGCGCGCATACTCTAGTGCTTACTCCTCAGGTTGCCAATCCGGCCAGGCAACTGTTTTTCATGGTTTCAGAGCTTTACCGCAAAAGTACCGTCCTATGACCGTACAAACCCTGAATAAATCGACAACAAATGTGTATCAGTCGTCCACGGCATCGAGAAACTCGTCTGCCACGGGCATTTCACCCATTCGTGACGGAATGTTTAAACCGAAGTGCAGGTACGCATGCCGCGTCACCACCCTGCCCCGTGGTGTGCGCATGATGTAGCCCTGTTGAATCAGGTACGGCTCCAGCACATCTTCAATGGTGTGGCGCTCTTCGCTGATGGCCGCAGCCAGACTGTCGATCCCGACCGGGCCGCCATCGAACTTCTCGATCATGGTCAACAGCAGACGCCGATCCTGATGATCAAAACCGTGTTCGTCGACGTCCAGCAGATTCAGCGCCAGATCCGCCACCGCTTTGGTGATGTGCCCCTTGGCGCGCACTTCGGCGAAGTCACGCACCCGGCGCAGCAAACGGTTGGCGATTCGCGGCGTGCCACGGGCGCGACGAGCGATCTCGAAAGAACCTTCCGGATCCAGCGGCAGACCGAGAATCGCCGCCGAACGACTGACAATCGTCGCCAGATCAGCCGTGCTGTAGAACTCAAGACGCTGGACGATACCGAAGCGGTCACGCAAAGGATTGGTCAGCATGCCGGCGCGAGTGGTTGCGCCCACCAGAGTGAACGGCGGCAGATCGAGCTTGATCGAACGCGCGGCCGGACCTTCACCGATCATGATGTCCAGCTGGAAATCTTCCATCGCCGGGTACAGCACTTCTTCAACGATCGGCGACAGACGATGGATTTCGTCGATGAACAGCACGTCATGCGGCTCAAGATTGGTCAACAACGCCGCCAGATCACCCGGACGCTCAAGCACCGGCCCGGATGTGCTTTTGATCGACACGCCCATTTCCTGGGCGATGATGTTGGCCAGCGTGGTCTTGCCCAGACCCGGCGGGCCGAAGATCAGCGTGTGGTCGAGGGATTCGCTACGACCACGGGCAGCCTGAATGAACAGCTCCATCTGCTCGCGCACGGTCGGCTGGCCAATATAGTCGGCCAGACTGACCGGGCGAATGGCCCGGTCCTGGACTTCTTCGCGCTCGCGCGGGCTGTGCGCGGCGGTGATCAGACGATCAGCTTCAATCACTTAAATCATTCCCTTCAGGGCGCGGCGGATCAGGTCTTCACTGCTCAAATTCTTGTCCTTGATGGCGGTAATCGCCTTGCTCGCTTCCTGCGGCTTGTAGCCCAGGGAAATCAGCGCGCTGACCGCATCGTTCTCGGCAGTATTGACCGGCGCGGGGCCGTCCGGCTGATTCGGTACCAGCGCGAACATGGCCGGCGTAGTTTCCCACGCCTTGAAGCGGTCTTTCAGCTCGACCAGCAGACGCTCGGCAGTTTTCTTGCCGACCCCCGGCACCTTGGTCAATGCCGAGGTGTCCTGAGACTGCACGCAGCGGATCAGTTCGTCGACTTCCAGACTCGACATCAAGGCCAGGGCCAATTTCGGCCCGACACCATTGAGACGGATCAACTCGCGAAAAAAGTCTCGCTCACGCTTGCCGGCAAAACCATAGAGTAACTGCGCGTCTTCGCGTACGACCAAATGGGTGTGCAGGGTCAGCGGTTCACCGACCGACGGCAGACGATAAAGGGTGGTCATGGGCACTTCCAGCTCATACCCGAGGCCGTTTACATCCAGAATCAGGTGCGGCGGCTGTTTCTCAGCCAGGGTGCCGCGCAAGCGTCCAATCACGTTTCAGATCCTTGAGCGTTGGCCAACCGTGGGCTGGCGACTATCGAAAGGCGAATTTCGCGCCGACGACTCAGGCGCAGGAAATCCTGCTTTCAAGAAAATTGATGCTGATGCTATCAGAGACGCAGGCGCCCGCCACGACTGCGTGCCGTTCCCAAGCCGTGTGGCAGCAGACTGGAACGTGTGTGCGCGTGGCAAATGGCAATGGCCAGGGCGTCCGAGGCATCGATTTGCGGTTTGCTGGTCAGTTTGAGCATGTGCATGACCATCATCTGCACTTGTTCTTTATTGGCGGCGCCGGTGCCGACCACCGCCTGTTTGACCTGAGTGGCCGTGTACTCGGCGATCTCCAGACACTCTTCCGCACCGGCGACAATCGCCGCACCGCGCGCCTGGCCGAGCTTAAGCGCCGAATCGGCGTTTTTTGCCATGAACACCTTTTCGATGCCCATGGTCACCGGACCGTAGGTCTGGATGATTTCGCGTACGCCGCGATAGACGATTTGCAGGCGTTCGTGCAGCTCGCCCGCACCGGTACGGATGCAGCCGGAAGCCACATAGATACAGCCGCCACGCCCGGTATCGCGAACAATCCCGTAACCGGTGATGCGCGAACCGGGGTCGATACCAAGAATTAAAGTCATAACGCCTGCAGAAATTGATGCGAAAGCTGAGGGTACATGTAGGAGCTGCCGAAGGCTGCGATCTTTTGATCTTTCAAAAACAGAAAGATCGCAGCCTTCGGCAGCTCCTACAGGTGAAGTGTAGAGCCAGCAAAAACTGCGACCTTTCTATTTGCATCAACCGAGCTGAGCGGCCACGTCTTCCGGAATATCAGCGTTGGAATAGACGTTCTGCACGTCATCCAGGTCTTCAAGCATGTCGATCAGCTTGAGTACCTTCTCCGCACCTTCCAGATCCAGTTCGGCGCTGGTGGTCGGCTGCATGACGATTTCCGCGTCATCACCCTTGAATCCAGCCGCTTCCAGCGCGTTACGCACCGCATAGAAGCTGGTGAACGAGGTGAACACATCGATCGAACCGTCTTCGTGGCTGACCACGTCATCGGCATCGGCTTCCAGAGCCGCTTCAGTCAGCGCGTCTTCATCGACGCCCGGCGCGAAGCTGATCTGGCCTTTGCGCTCGAACAAGTAAGCCACCGAACCGTCGGTGCCGAGGTTGCCACCACACTTGCTGAACGCATGACGCACAGCGGCTGCGGTACGGTTACGGTTGTCGGTCATGCACTCGACCATCACCGCCACGCCGCCCGGGCCGTAACCTTCATAGGTCAGCTCTTCAACGTTGTCCGCTTCGGTGGCACCGGCGCCGCGCGCGACGGCACGGTCGATGATGTCGCGGCTCATGTTCGCGCTCAGGGCTTTGTCCAGCGCCAGACGCAGACGCGGATTGGAACCCGGATCACCGCCGCCCTGACGGGCCGCAACAGTCAGTTCACGGATCCACTTGGTGAAGATCTTGCCTCTCTTGGCATCCTGACGTTCTTTGCGGTGCTTGATGTTCGCCCACTTGGAATGACCTGCCATAACTCGCTCCGAATTCTCTTTGAAACGTTGCCCGCCCTGCTCATGCAGCGGCCAGCAAACAAAAAATCTCGACCTGCTCTCTATAGAAAGAAAAAAGGCGCATCCGAAGATGCGCCTTCAGGCCCGTCTTACTCAGCCTTTGGCGTTTCGCGTAAACGAATGTGCAGCTCACGCAGTGCCTTGGCATCCACCACACCCGGCGCCTGCGTCATCACGTCAGCAGCACTCTGGGTTTTCGGGAAGGCGATCACTTCACGGATCGACTGGGCGCCAGTCATCAGCATTACCAGACGATCCAGACCGAAGGCCAGACCACCGTGCGGCGGTGCACCGTACTTCAGCGCGTCGAGCAGGAAGCCGAATTTCTCTTCCTGTTCCGCTTCATTGATACCCAGCAGACGGAATACCGCTTGCTGCATTTCCTTGCGGTGGATACGGATCGAACCGCCACCCAGCTCGGTGCCGTTCAACACCATGTCGTATGCGCGGGACAACGCGCCAGCCGGGTTGGCTTCCAGCTCTTCAGGAGAGCACTTCGGCGCGGTGAACGGGTGGTGCAACGCGGAGAAGCTGCCGTCGTCGTTCTCTTCGAACATCGGGAAGTCGACGACCCACATTGGCGCCCACTCGCAGGTCAGCAGCTTGAGGTCGTGACCGAGCTTGATACGCAGTGCGCCCAAGGCTTCGCTGACGATCTTGGCCTTGTCGGCACCGAAGAACACGATGTCGCCATCGACTGCGCCAACGCGATCAAGGATCACGTTCAGCTTGTCTTCAGGGATGTTTTTCACGATCGGCGATTGCAGGCCTTCAACACCGGCAGCACGCTCGTTGACCTTGATGTACGCCAGGCCCTTGGCACCGTAGATGCCGACGAACTTGGTGTAGTCGTCGATCTGCTTGCGCGGCATGCTCGCCCCGCCTGGAACGCGCAGTGCGGCAATACGGCACTTCGGATCGTTGGCCGGGCCGCTGAACACTTTGAAATCGACTTCTTTCAGTTGATCGGCAACGTCGACCAGTTCCAGCGGGTTACGCAAGTCTGGCTTGTCGGAACCGTAACGACGCATGGCTTCTTCGAAAGTCATGTGCGGGAAGTCGCCGAATTCCAGACCCAGCACTTCCTTGAACAGGTTGCGGATCATTTCTTCGGTCAGGCCCATGATCTCCTTTTCATCGAGGAAGCTGGTCTCGATGTCGATCTGGGTGAATTCTGGCTGACGGTCGGCACGCAGATCTTCGTCGCGGAAGCACTTGGCGATCTGGTAGTAACGGTCGAAACCGGCAACCATCAACAGTTGCTTGAACAGCTGTGGCGACTGCGGCAAGGCGAAGAACGAACCGGCGTGGGTACGGCTAGGCACAAGATAGTCACGCGCGCCTTCAGGAGTCGCACGGGTCAGGATCGGCGTTTCAACGTCGAGGAAGCCGTTCTCGTCGAGGAAGCGACGGATGCTGGTGGTCATGCGCGAGCGCAGACGCAGCTTCTCGGCCATTTCCGGACGACGCAGGTCAAGGAAGCGATAACGCAGACGGGTTTCTTCACCAACGTCGGAGAACTCGTTCAGCGGGAACGGCGGGGTTTCCGACTCGTTCAGCACTTCCAGTTCATAACCCAGCACTTCGATCATGCCCGACGCCATGTTGGCGTTGGTGGCACCGGCCGGACGCAGACGCACCTTGCCGGTGATCTTCACGACGTACTCGCTGCGCACGCGATCGGCAGCGGCGAAGCTCTCGGCGCGATCCGGATCGAAAACCACCTGGGCCAGACCGTCACGATCACGGATATCGAGGAAAATCACCCCGCCGTGGTCGCGGCGACGGTGAACCCATCCGCAAAGGGTAATTTCCTGGCCTTCCAGGCTTTCGTTCAGTTGGCCGCAATAGTGGCTGCGCATCATGGTCGTGGTTCGCTTCTCGTAATTCGAAAAATTCGGTGGAGCTCCCGTTGCTTTCAGGCAATGCGGAAACTCACGCGTGTCGTTCAACCTGGGGTTGAACCCTAGTCAGATTTGTCGCCACCGGCCAGATTCTTCTTGGTCCCGGTCTTGAAATCGGTTTCGTACCAACCGCTGCCGCTGAGGCGAAAGCCTGGCATGGACAGCTGTTTCTTGAGCTCTGGCGCCTGACAGGCAGGGCAGTCGACCAGCGGTGCCTCGCTGATCTTTTGAATGGCTTCCAACTGATGACCACAGGAAGCACATTGATAATCGTACATCGGCATGGGGGGTGTCTCGGCGATCAGATTGCCACCGCGCGCAGGGCTTTGCGGCGAAAGAGCGGGATTATATCGATTAAATGCGGCCTGTGCAGCCGTAAGACTGCACAGGCCGCGCCCTTGTTTGCAACCGCCGCTTCAGAGCGATTCGGCAGGTGTTGCTTGCTTGATGCCGTTCATGACGCACACCACCCGCACCAGCGCGCTGAAATTTTTCACCCCGCCGTGACGCAAATGCACTTCACGGTCGACATGGGACAGCAGCGAGCTGATCGAACAGCAGTTGTCTGCTGCCATATTGCCGAGGATGTTCCAGTAGACCCGCTCCAGCCGCAAGCAGGTTGCGTAACCGTTCAGACGCACGGATCGCGACGATGGCTGAACCAATGCCATGTCGAACTCGTTGACGAACGGATCGACTTTCAATTCATGTGGCAAGCTGACAATCCTGTCGCCTCGCCTGTCTCCCTCTACCATATCGGTGACACTCCTTTGCCATCTCTGCTTGTTTGAAAAGTCACATCCTGTGGCTTTCATAAAAGCGCAGACACAAAGTTATATCTAGACGACTTATTGACCGTCTCCGTAGGATAAGCCAACGATACAGGTAAGATTTCGGACAGCGCGCGAGCCTGACACCACTGGCCCGCGCGTCCGGCTACTTACGCCTCCAGCAGCGCGCGCAACATCCACGCGGTTTTCTCGTGAACCTGCATGCGCTGGGTCAGCAGGTCTGCGGTCGGCTCATCGCTGACCTTGTCGAGCAGCAGAAAAATGCCGCGCGCCGTGCGGGTCACGGCTTCCTGGCCATCGACCAATTGCTTGATCATGTCTTCGGCACTCGGCACCCCCACCTCCTCCTTGATGGAAGAAAGGCGTGCGTACGTGGCATAGGCACCCGGTGCCGGAAAGCCCAGGGCGCGAATCCGCTCGGCGATCGAGTCCACGGCCAGCGCCAGCTCGTTGTACTGTTCTTCGAACATCAAGTGCAGCGTGCGAAACATCGGGCCGGTGACGTTCCAGTGGAAGTTATGGGTTTTCAGATACAGCACGTAGGTGTCCGACAACAGACGGGATAGTCCTTCGACGATGGACTTGCGATCTTCTTCACTGATACCGATATCGATTGCCATGTTTACCCCCTAACGGCGATTGAATTCATCCAACAGGTGCAGACCCACTCTAGCAAGGCAACCGCCCCCCCGCAGCCCTGATTGGCTGCAAACGCTGCGACAAATCGACCGACGCCATGCCGCTGGCCGGGCTGATTTGAGTAGCCGCAGGCTTTGCTGTTAAATAGGCAGTGTGTCGCCATGCCCCATTTTTCGGGGTGTTGCGCATAGGCTGATGCCGTGAACGTGTCCACCGCCTCTTATTTTGTTCCGAAGCGAACCGTGCGCCTTCAGCTCTTCCTTGTGAGCCGTCATAAACGTGAGCCAATCAAAATGTTGAAAATCGTCCACCTGCTAATGGGCGCAGCAGCATTGCTGCTGTCGTTCATACCCAGCTTGAAATCCGAAGCCGTTCCCTACCTGCAACAACCCGATGCACTTTACCTGGCCTTTTTCGGCCTGCTGAACCTGGTGATTGCCCCAGTGATTCCTTACTGGAACAAAGGCCCTCGTCAGCATCTGCAAAACCTCGTCAGCGCTCTTCTGGTACTGACCGTCGTCCTGCAAACCTTGACCCTGATCGCCCCGATGCCCGTCATCGCCGGCCAGCCAGCCGTGCTGTTCACCCTGGTGATTGCACTGGTTGCCGTGGTCTTGCATCTGGCTGTGAGCTTCTATCGTTCTTCACCTGCTGCCGCTCCAACCAGCTATGACATGACCAATCGCGATACCGGTACCGTCAAGTGGTTCAACACTTCCAAAGGCTTCGGTTTTATCTCCCGGGATTCCGGCGATGATATTTTCGTGCACTTTCGCGCGATCCGTGGTGAAGGTCATCGCGTACTGGTCGAAGGCCAGCGCGTGGAGTTCTCGGTGATGAACCGCGACAAAGGCCTGCAAGCCGAGGACGTGATCGCCGCTCTGCCGCGACGCTGATCCAGGCATAAAAAAACCGCGAGCAGCATGCTGTTCGCGGTTTTTTTACGCCTGCTGAAAAGTACCTGCCTCAGTAGTGCGGCGGTGGCGCCTCATCCTCAAAGGACTCGAACTGGCCAACCATCTCTTCCTGACGCTTGAGCAGGGCCGCCATCTGCAACTGCAGACGCTCGACCACACGCTGCTGGGCCACCAGCACGTCGTTCAACGCCTGAATGGTGTCATCCTGAAACGCCAAGCGGCTTTCCAGATCGGTAACGCGTTCTTCCAGACTCATGACTCAGCCCTCCACAAAGGTGAAATGCTCGGTCAGGACCAGCCGCAACCGTTCGCGAATGGCCGCGACCTGCTCGGCACTATATGGCTTGGCCGGGTGCTTGCCCCAGACCGGTGCCGGCCAGGCTGCGTCGTCGCGTTTGCGCACAATCACATGCATGTGCATCTGGCTGACAACGTTACCCAAGGTCGCGACGTTCATTTTGTCGGCATCGAACAGGTCCTTGAGCAGCTCCGCGAGCGCGGTGGTTTCCTGCCACAACTGCTGTTGATCGGCGACATCCAACTGAAACAACTCACTGATATCGTCGCGACGAGGCACCAGGATGAACCAAGGGTAGTTGGCATCATTGGACAGCAGCAGTCGGCAAAGAGGGAAATCACCGATCGTCAGCGTGTCCTGTTGAAGTCGTGAATCTAAAGCAAACACTGCGCGCACTCCCGGCTGATCTTCATTATTCAGCTTAGCGGCCGTCCTCGCGAACGGCGCAACCAAGCGACAGGACGGCAGCATACCTGCGAATGCGCCAGCCTTCACGAAGGCGTGATTTCGAACCGCTGCGAATGCCCCCGGATGGGACATTTACTCGCGCCGCGCACCAACACAGCACCAACAGCAGCAGAAAACACAATGAAATGACCGTAGAACCCTGATTCGTTCAGTTCTCAACCCGATCTCGACTGTATGAATCCGGAACAGCTACAAATTTTTTTGCACCAAAACCGCACAGTGCGTCTACGCTCACTGCGTCGGGCATCCGCCAAATACTCACCGGCGGGGTGAACCGGTAACGTTTTTGGTTGTCACGCTCGTTTCTCGGCGTGGCAACACCATAGGAGCAATGGCGTCAAGCCCTGAGCCAAAGGGGCTTGGCGCCCAGTATTTATGAGGTTTTTACAGACAGAGGCAAGCGTTCAGAAAAATAACCGCAGCGAAATTGCGGTTTGAGCACGCTTGTTGCATTCGTACCCATATGGACTATAAGCGCACCACTGGAAGTGGATGCCTTAAGCCCCATAAGAACAGTGGCAGGGTTGCCCGATGGAGATTCAAGTGTTTTGCCAGGGACTCTTTTTTAGCGATGCAAACGGCTAAAAAAACAGCGAGAAAGTTGTAGGCCCGATTGCATCGGTTCTGTGAATTTGCGACATCTACACACCAGTTTGCGACAGCGTCGTAAAGAAGGTGAAAGGTTAGATTCGCAAGTATCGCCAACATTGTCGGCGTGATATAAGTTTGCGCCGACACAAAAAGAAAGAGCCGCCCAGATAATAAAACAGGTGGGACGGCAGTACTCTTCTAAAAACCAAAGGAGCAAATCACGATGCGCGTGATGAAGTGGAGCATGATCGCCCTGGCTGTTGCAGCAGGCACCTCGCAGTTCGCAATGGCGTCTTCTCAAGACGAGTCCAAAGGTTTCCTGGAAGACCAGAGTCTGAAACTGAAGACTCGTATGGAATACATGAACCGCGACTACAAAAACGGCGCGGGTAACGTTTCCAACGGTGACGGCACCTTCAAAAGCGGCTATCGCCAGGACACCGGCGTAAGCCAACTGCTGACTTACGAGTCGGGCTTCACTCAAGGCACTGTAGGCTTCGGTCTCGACGCCATGGCCATGGGTTCGGTCAAACTGGACGGCGGTTCGGGTCGTCGCGGTAACGGCCTGTTCGCAGTCGACAGCGACGGCAACCCGGAAAAATCCCAGGGCAAAATCGGCGGCGCAGTTAAATTCCGCGTATCCGACACTGTGCTGAAATACGGCCAGCAATTCGTTGCCAGCCCGGTATTCGCCACCGACGACAGCCGTCTGCTGCCAGAAGTCGCCACCGGTACCCTGATCACTTCCAAAGAGATCAAAGGTCTGGAATTGAGCGCAGGTCGCTTCACGTCACTGAGCAAGCAAACCGGTATGGGCCGCGACAGCATCGGCGGTCTGCCGGATGAAGATGGCAATGGCGGCAAAGGCCTGACCAGCATCAACATCTTCGGTGCCAGCTACGCCTTCACCGATAACTTCACCGGCGCCCTGGCTGCTTCCGACGCTGAAGATTACTTCAAGAAGTACTACGTCAACCTGAACTACACCTTGCCAATCAACGACGATCAGTCGCTGAACTTCGACCTGAACGGTTACCACACCAAAGGCGAGAAACGTGGCGACCTGGTTAGCGCAATCGGTGACGAAAGCGACGAGAACGATACCCGCGGCGTAGACAACAACCTGTGGTCCCTGGCAGCAGCGTACAGCCTCGGCGCCCACAAGTTCACCGTTGCCTATCAGCAATCGAGCGGCGACAACGCTTACTACTACGGCGTTGACGGTAACAGCACCATCTTCGTAGCCAACTCCATCCAGATCTCCGACTTCGTCGGCCGCGAAGAGAAATCCTGGCAGGCTCGTTACGACCTGAACATGAAAACCTACGGCGTACCAGGCCTGAGCTTCATGACCCGTTACGTAATGGGTGACAACATCAAGACCAACGGTCTGGGTGAAGGCAAAGAGAACGAGTGGAACGCCGAATCCAAGTACGTGATCCAGGAAGGCCCGGCCAAAGATCTGTCGTTCCGTCTGCGTTATGCCATGTACCGCTCCAACGGCGCGTACAGCGGCTACTCGGCTGACAACAACGATACCCGTCTGATCGTTGAGTACCCACTGAACATTCTCTAATAAGAGATGTACGGCTGACGTACTGTAGAGCTCTGCTCTAATAAAAACCGCTCACCTGATTCAGGTGTGCGGTTTTTTTATGCATTCAGAAACACGCTTCCAAACAACAAACATTAGCCAGCTATCTATTAGCTGACAAACTTTCACGGCGGACATAAAAAAACCCAAGAGTGCGAACATCTCTTGGGTCGGACACTAATTAACTGACCGCAAGGCCAGATATCAATGTTGTTACTGCACAGCGCTTTCCTGAACTACGCGAATCACCCGCTGCGGAAAAGGAATATCAATCCCGGCAGTCTTTAAACGATCACGCGACTGTTCGTTAAACATGAACATCACGTCCCAGTAGTCTGCAGTTTTCACCCACACACGCAGGGAAACAGTGATCGAACTGTCACCCAAGGTCGAAATCACGGCCTGTGGCGCCGGATCCTGCAATACGCGCTCATCCTTGGCCAGATCCAGCAGCACCTGACGGGCCTTTTGCAGATCAGCTTCGTAATCCACACCCACATCGAACACAACCTTACGGGTTGGCTGACGGTTGGTGTTGGTGATGATGCCGTTCGACAGGTTGCCGTTTGGCACGATGATGGTCTTGTTATCGCCGGTACGCAGCACCGTGTGGAAAATCTGGATGCTGTCGACTGTACCCGACACGCCTTGCGCTTCGATCCAGTCGCCGATACGGAACGGACGGAACAGCAGAATCAGCACGCCACCGGCGAAGTTCGCCAGGCTGCCCTGCAAGGCCAGACCGATGGCCAGACCGGCCGCACCGATCGCAGCAACGAACGAGGTGGTTTCAACGCCGATCATCGAAGCGACGCTGACAATCAGCAGCACCTTGAGAATGATGTTCGCCAGGCTGCTGATAAAGCCTTGCAGTGCCAGATCGGCATTACGCAGAGCCAGCAGGCCGCCGAGTTTTTGCGTGACCTTGTTGATCAGCCACCAGCCAATGGCCAGCGTGATCACTGCCAGCAGCACGCGGCTGCCGTATTCCATGATCATCGGAATCCACGCCTGGGATGCCTTGACCAGGTTGTCCACCTCAGCATTCAAATCCATGTTCTATCTCCTGATTTCCGGCTTCCCGGGCTGTAAAAAATCAGCGGCAGAAAGACCGAACCCGCTGGGGCTCAATCGTTTCTGCCGTTGCTTGGGCCTCGGACGCTGAAAACGCCGAGAGGTTCCCGACCGAAAAGCTTAGTCGCGGAAGTTGTTGAACTGCAGGGGCATGCCGAATTCCTTGGCCCGCAGGGCCGCGATGGCCTCTTGCAGGTCATCACGCTTCTTGCCGGTCACGCGTACCTGCTCGCCTTGAATGGCGGCCTGCACTTTCAGTTTGGCATCCTTGATGTGGCCGACGATTTTCTTCGCCAGTTCCTTGTCGATACCTTCCTTGAGGATGGCGTCCTGCTTCATCAGTTTGCCCGATGCGTAGGCGTCCTTGACCTCAAGGCACTGCACATCGATCTTGCGCTTGACCAGCGCCAGCTTGAGGATTTCGATCATTGCTTCCAGCTGGAATCCGGCTTCAGCAGTCAGGCTGACGGTGAGGTCTTTTTCCTTGAACTCGAAGCTGCCTTTGCCTTTCAGGTCATAACGACGATCGAGTTCCTTCACGGCGTTCTCGACCGCGTTGGTGAGTTCGTGTTTGTCCAGTTCGGATACCACGTCGAACGACGGCATGTAATCTCTCCAATAAAAAGGCGCGCTCGATGTGGATGGAGCGCGCTTGGCTTGCGGTTAAAATCGGGCTCATTATAACGGGTCTTTTCCCACCGACACGGCGAGCCGCACATGCCTGTACGCAATCGAGCAAAAAACTGATGGCCACCACCTGGCATGTATTGGGCGCCGGCAGCCTCGGCACGCTGTGGGCCACCCGCCTGGCCCGCGCCGGTCTGCCGGTCAGGCTGATCGTGCGTGATGCCGAGCGCTTGCACAGCTATGTGGCTGCGGGCGGGCTGACGCTGGTTGAACAAGGCCAGGCCAGTACCTACGCGGTGCCGGGGGAAACGCCCGACAACCCCGAGCCGATCCACCGTTTGCTGGTGGCCTGCAAGGCTTACGATGCCGAAAACGCCGTCGCCCGCCTCGCCCCACGACTGACAGCGGACGCCGAACTGATCCTTCTGCAAAACGGCCTCGGCAGTCAGGACGCCGTCGCCAACCGGGTGCCACTGGCACGGTGCATCAGCGCTTCAAGCACCGAGGGTGCGTTTCGCGATGGCGACTGGCGCGTGGTGTTTGCCGGCCACGGCTTTACCTGGCTCGGCGACGCTGGCCATCCGGTCGCGCCGATCTGGCTGGACGATCTGGATGCCGCGAAAATCCCCCACGAATGGAGCACCGATATCCTTACGCGTCTGTGGCGCAAACTCGCACTCAACTGCGCGATCAATCCGCTCACCGTGCTGCACGACTGCCGTAATGGCGGACTGCAGGAGCATCACTGCGAAGTCGCCACGCTGTGCAGCGAACTGGCCGAGTTACTCGAGCGTTGCGGCCAACCCGCCGCCGCCGACAATCTGCAGCAGGAAGTCGAACGGGTGATCCACGCAACCGCCGCCAATTACTCCTCAATGTACCAGGACGTGGCCAACCAGCGCCGCACCGAAATCAGCTATCTATTGGGCCACGCCTGCAAAGTCGCCGCGCGCCACCAACTGAACCTGCCGCACCTCAGTCAATTGCAGCAACGACTGGTCGCTCATCTGCGCAGCCTCGGATTGCCCAGCGACTGAGCAGCGGCTACGCTGGCCACTTGTTCCTCTGCTGCGATAAACCTGATGCCATTGCGCCAGCGTCTCGAAAACCTGCCGGTCGGCCAGAAACTGCTGGCCGCCCTGCTGGTGCTGTTGACCACTGTGTTGCTGGTCGCCAACCTGACCTTTATCAGCGCCGCCTATTACATCTCCCAGGAAAGCATGGCACCGCAGGCCTTGCAGACCATCGGCCGGCTGATTTCCAACCCGAGCCTGGTCAGCGAAGCCCTGCAATCACCGCAAAACGCCGAGCGCCTGCTCAAAGAACTCGACAGTTACTCACCGCTACGCGCCGCTGCGCTGTACGACGGCAAGGGCGAACGCCTGGCGCAAGTGCAGCGCGGCGACAAACTCAGCCTGCCGGAACGATATCGGCACATCGAAGCGTGGCAACTGACCGAATTTCGCAGCAACCAGTTGATCACCCTGCCCCGCCCCGGCACCGCTCCGGGCCACTTGTTACTGGTGGCCAGCAGCGAACTGCCGATGGCGTTCTACACCGGCACCCTGACCGCGAGCCTTGGCATTCTGATTTTCAGCGTGTTGTTGTGGCTGGTGATTGCCCGGCAGATCAAACGCCTGATTACCCGACCGATTCATCAGCTTGAGGAATTGTCGCGTCAGGTGACCCGCGAAGAGAACTACGCCCTGCGCGCCTCACGCGGCAATCATGACGAAATCGGCAGCCTCGCCGAGGCGTTCAACACCATGCTGTCGCGCATCGAAGCCCGCGAGCAGCAACTCAAGCGCGCCCGCGATGACTCGCAAGCGGCCTACGATCAGGCCCAGGGGCTGGCCGAGGAGACCCGCCACACCAACCGCAAGCTGGAACTGGAAGTCCAGGTGCGCAGCAAGATCGAGAAAAAGCTCACTGGGTTCCAGAACTACCTCAACAGCATCATCGACTCGATGCCCTCGGCGCTGATTGCCCTCGACGAGCAGCTCTACGTCACCCAGTGGAACCAGGAAGCCAGTGCCCTCTCCGGCACACGACTGGACGAGGCACTGAACCAACCCATCTTTCTCGCCTTCGAACCGCTCAAGCCGTTTCTGCCGCAACTCAAGCAGACCGTCGAGCAGCACACCGTGGCGAAAATCGAGCGAGTAACGTGGTTCAAGGACGATGAACCGAAGCATTATGCGCTGACCTTCTACCCGTTGATGGGCGGCGCCGGGCGTGGTGTGGTTATCCGTATCGATGACATCACCCAGCGCCTGTCGCTGGAAGAAATGATGGTGCAGTCGGAAAAAATGCTCTCGGTCGGTGGCCTCGCCGCCGGCATGGCCCACGAAATCAATAACCCGCTGGGGGCGATCCTGCACAACGTGCAGAACATCCGCCGACGCCTTTCCGCCGATTTGCCGAAGAACCTCGAAACCGCCGAGCAACTGAACATCGAGCTGGACACCGTAAATCGCTATTTGCAGGGCCGCGAAGTCCCGCAATTGCTCGACGGTATCCAGCAGGCTGGCGCTCGCGCGGCGAAAATCGTCACGCACATGCTCAGCTTCAGCCGCCGCAGCACCCGACAAATGGCGCCGTGTGATCTGCCGGCATTGATCGATCAAGCGGTGGAAATCGCCGGCAACGACTTCGATCTGGCCATCGGTTTCGACTTCAAGGGCCAGGCGATCATCCGTCAGTTCGACCCGGCGCTCGGTCCGGTGCCGGGCACCGCCAATGAACTTGAGCAAGTGCTGCTCAACCTGTTGAAAAACGCCGCGCAGGCCATCCATCAGCGTGAAGACGACAGCGAACCGGGACGGATCATCCTGCGCACCAAGCTCAATCCACCGTGGGCCGAAATCCAGGTCGAGGACAACGGCATCGGCATGAGCGAGAACGTGCGCAAACGCACCTTCGAGCCGTTCTTCACCACCAAGGAAATCGGTCAGGGCACCGGGCTTGGCTTGTCGGTGTCGTATTTCATCATTACCAACAATCACAAAGGGCAGATGGAGGTGCAGTCAGCACCGGGCCAGGGCACCTGTTTCACCTTGCGCCTGCCGTTGTCGCAACCGCTGCCCATCGCTGCCGAAACCAATCAATTATCGAGGTAACCCATGGGCTTTCGCCTGTCGAAAATCTACACCCGCACCGGCGACAAGGGCGAAACCGGCTTGGGCGATGGCCGCCGCGTGCCCAAGGATCACCCGCGCATCGAAGCGATTGGTGAGGTCGATACGCTGAACAGTCAGGTCGGCGTGCTGCTGGCCGGGTTGATTGCCGAGCGCGACACGTTTCCGGGGCTGAATGAACTGATCGAGGTGTTGGCGCCTTGTCAGCATCGCTTGTTTGATCTGGGTGGCGAGTTGGCGATGCCGGCGTATCAGGCGTTGAATGCAGCGGAAATCGAACGACTGGAAGCAGCGATTGATGTGTGGAATGAGGAGTTGGGGCCGCTGGAGAATTTCATTTTGCCGGGCGGGTCGATGCTGATTGCCCAGGCGCATGTTTGTCGCAGCCTGGCGAGGAGTGCCGAGCGGCGCTGTCAGCATTTGAATGCGATTGAGCCGTTGGCCGGGGTCGGGCTGGCGTATATCAATCGGTTGTCGGATTTGCTGTTTGTCGCGGCGCGGTTGATTGCGCGGCGGCAGGGCATTGCGGAGATTCTTTGGCAACCGGCTGCCAAACCTGCAGAGATATAGTGTTTGATCGGCCGCCATCGCTGGCAAGCCAGCTCCCACAGGTTTCGTGGTGTACACAACATTTGTGAACGACACAAAACCCTGTGGGAGCTGGCTTGCCAGCGATGAGGCCAGCAGCCTTTACAGAGAATCAGGCCAGAACGCGCGAATTCCCGCCACACCCTGCGCGCCAACGCCCCAAGCCTTCTCCCGCTCCGCCGGACCAACCCCGCCCAACAGAAACACCGGTTTACTGAAGCCTTCAATCAGCGCCTCAGCCTGCTCCCAGCCCAGCGGCTGCGCATCCGGGTGGGTCAGCGTCGGCTGCACCGGCGACAGCGTGACGAAATCCACGCCCATCTGCTCGGCCAGTGCCAGCTCTTCAGCGTTGTGGCACGAAGCCGCCAGCCAGCGTTCTGCGGGCAACGGACGTCCCGCAGCGGCGTACTTTCGCAATTGCGCGGAGGTGATGTGCCAACCGGCAGAGGGGAAATCACCGAGCCATTCGAACGGCCCCTTGATCATCAGTTGCGCCTTGCCCGCACACAGCCCGGCCGCATCGACCGCCAGATCGCGATACTTGGGGTCATAGCCGTTCGGTGCGCGCAGCTGGATCAGTTTGATCCCGCCGGCAATCGCCTTCTGGATACCGCGCAGCAGAGCCGGGGTTTCCAGGTCTTCCGGGGTAATCAGATATTCCGCGGGCAAACGCGCGGCGGCAACGATCGGCTGGTTGGCGGCCGGGAACTCGTAGTTCGCCAGTTCTTTCGCGGTAACCCAGGCCAATGGCTGGCCTTCGGCACCGTGCGGTTCACCGGTGAATGCCGAAACTTCCCAGACATCCAGCAACACTTGCTTGTCCGGGTAGTCGTGACGCACTTTGATCAGCGGTCGGGCGGCGCCAACGACGATACCCAACTCTTCGTGCAGCTCCCGGGCCAGCGCAGTTTCGACCGACTCGTCAGCCTCGACCTTGCCACCGGGAAACTCCCACAGACCGCCCTGATGCTGGGTGTCGGCACGGCGGGCGATAAGGATTTTGCCACTGTCATCACGAATGACGGCGGCGGCGACGTGGACGCGTTTCACGGATTCAACTCCTCCAGTCCAGCCTTTTGCCACGCCTTGAAGGCGGGCCATTGGTAGACGGTTTCAACATAGGCTTCGTCGGCGGCCGGCAGCTTCACCTGATAAGTGCGCAGACGCACGGCAATCGGTGCGAAGAAGGCATCGGCCAGGCTGACGCGACCAAACAGATACGGCCCGCTCTCGGTGGCGGCGGCACGGCACTCGGCCCACAGCGCGAGCATGCGTTCGATGTCGACTTTCACTTCCGGCGGCACCGGGTTCAGCGGTGCGTCATGGTTGAGGTTGAACGGCATGTGATTGCGCATGGCGAAGAAGCCGCTGTGCATTTGGGCGCAGGCGGATCGCGCCTGGGCACGGGCGAAGATATCGCTCGGCCAGAGCTGCTCGGACGGAAACTGTTCAGCGAGGTATTCGGCGATGGCCAGTGAGTCGGCAATGGTGCCGCGCGCCGTTTGCAGCAGCGGGACTTTGGCGGTGGGCGAATGCTTGAGCAGCAGCTCGCGGGTATCGGGCTTGCCGAGCTTGATCAGTTCTTCGCTGTAGGGAGCGCCGGTCAGCTCAAGCGCCAGGGCAGCGCGCAGGGACCAGGAGGAAAGCAGTTTGTCGCCGATGATCAGGTGCAGGGACATGGGTGTGGCGCCTTTTCGTCAGTGGAGAAACCTGGAGACTTGCATACTTGAGCTGCCGTCTTCGCGAGCAGGCTCGCTCCCACATTGGATCGTGTTGTCACAAATCCCCTGTGGGAGCGAGCCTGCTCGCGAAAGAAGCGACCCGGTCTTGGATCAAGTCCGGTATTCGGCGTTGATCTTCACGTATTCATGCGACAGGTCGGTGGTCCAGATGGTTTCGCTGCAATCGCCGCGACCCAACTCGATGCGGATGGTGATTTCTTCCTGCTGCATCACCGCCGAGCCCTGCGCTTCAGTGTAGGTCGCCGCACGGGCGCCACGGCTGGCGATGCACACGTCACCGAGGAACACGTCGATCTTGCTCACGTCCAGATCCGGCACGCCGGCACGGCCAACGGCAGCGAGGATACGGCCCCAGTTCGGGTCGGAGGCGAACAGCGCGGTCTTGATCAGCGGTGAATGCGCCACGGTGTAGCCGACGTCGAGGCATTCCTGATGATTGCCGCCGCCATTCACTTCAACGGTGACGAACTTGGTCGCGCCTTCGCCGTCGCGCACGATGGCCTGGGCCACGTCCATGCACACTTCGAACACCGCTTGCTTGAGCTTGGCGAACAGCTCGCCTTCGGCGCGGGTGATTTCCGGCAATGCAGCCTTGCCGGTTGCGATCAGCATGCAGCAGTCGTTGGTCGAGGTGTCGCCGTCGATGGTGATGCGGTTGAACGACTTGTTCGCGCCGTCGAGCATCAAATTGTGCAGCACGTCGCGTGAGACTTTGGCGTCGGTAGCGATGTAGCCGAGCATGGTCGCCATGTTCGGGCGGATCATGCCCGCGCCTTTGCTGATGCCGGTGACGGTGATGGTCACACCGTCATGCTCGAACTGGCGGCTGGCGCCCTTCGGCAGGGTATCGGTGGTCATGATCCCGGTGGCAGCGGCTTCCCAGTTGTTTTCCGACAGATCGTCCAGCGCGGCTTGCAGTGCGCCTTCGATCTTCTCGACCGGCAGCGGCTCACCGATCACACCGGTGGAGTACGGCAGGATCTGGCTGGCATCGACGCCAGTCAGCTCGGCCAACTTCGCAGTGGTGCGTTCAGCGGCGGCCAGGCCAGGTTCACCGGTGCCAGCGTTGGCATTGCCAGTGTTGGTCAGCAGATAGCGCACAGCATTGTGCACGCGTTTTTTTGCCAGGATCACCGGTGCCGCGCAAAACGCGTTCAAGGTGAACACGCCCGCCACGGTCGAGCCTTCGGCGCAGCGCATCACAACGACATCTTTGCGCCCCGGGCGCTTGATGCCGGCCGAGGCGATACCGAGTTCAAAACCGGCAACCGGGTGCAACGTTGGCAAAGGACCAAGACCAACAGCCATGAATGCGCTCCTTACTCAATGATGTCAGCACCGTCACGCGCAGCAACGGTGGTTTAAATGGCAAAACGCCGCGACGGCAGGAGCCGGTCGCGGCGCGGGTATTTCAGCGATTGAAACGGGTTTTACTGGATCTGCCCGTGGCAATGCTTGAATTTCTTGCCCGAACCGCAGTAGCACAGTTCGTTGCGGCCCAGCTTCTGCTCATTGCGAACCGGGGCGGTGGCGAGGGCTACATCAACCTCTTCACCCAGTACTTCCGGTTGCTCCAGACCTGGCGCTTCGGCGTGTTCGAACTGCATGCGGGCGGCCAGTGCTTCGGCTTCCTGACGCAGACGCTGCTCTTCGGCTTCCGGGTCTTCGCGGCGTACCTGAACGTGCGACAGCACACGGATCGAGTCGCGCTTGATCGAATCCAGCAGCTCGGAGAACAGCGTGAACGACTCGCGCTTGTATTCCTGCTTCGGGTTCTTCTGAGCGTAGCCACGCAGGTGGATGCCGTGACGCAGGTGATCCATGGTCGACAGGTGGTCTTTCCACAGGTCGTCCAGCACGCGCAGCACGATTTGTTTCTCGAACGAGCGCAGTGCTTCGGCACCGGCCTGGTCTTCTTTCTCGTTGTACGCCGCCATCAGCTCGGTCATGAGCTTCTCGCGCAGGGTTTCCTCGTACAGATGGTCGTCTTCGTCGAGCCATTGCTGGATCGGCAGTGTCACGCCGAAATCGCTGGCAATCGACGCTTCCAGACCGGCCACGTCCCACTGCTCTGGCAGCGATTGCGGCGGAATGTGTGCGCTGACGGTGGCGTTGAGCACGTCCTGACGGAAGTCAGCGATGGTCTCACCGATGTTGTCAGCGGCCAGCAACGTGTTACGCATGTGATAGATCACTTTACGCTGTTCGTTGTTGACGTCGTCGAACTCGAGCAGTTGCTTGCGAATATCGAAGTTACGGCCTTCAACCTTGCGCTGCGCCTTCTCGATCGCGTTGGTCACCATGCGGTGCTCGATCGCTTCGCCCGGCTGCATGCCCAGGGCTTTCATGAAGTTCTTCACCCGGTCAGAGGCGAAAATGCGCATCAGGCTGTCTTCCAGCGACAGGTAGAAGCGGCTCGAACCGGCGTCACCCTGACGACCGGCACGACCACGCAGCTGGTTGTCGATACGGCGCGATTCGTGACGCTCGGACGCAATCACTTGCAGACCGCCGGACTCCAGCACTTGCTGGTGACGCTTCTGCCAGTCGGCCTTGATCTGGGCAATCTGCTCAGGGGTCGGGTTTTCCAGCGACGCGACTTCCACTTCCCAGTTACCGCCCAACAGGATGTCGGTACCACGACCGGCCATGTTGGTGGCGATGGTCAGGGCGCCCGGACGACCGGCCTGCGCGATGATCTCGGCTTCTTTTTCGTGGAACTTGGCGTTGAGAACCTTGTGTTCGATGCCTTCCTTCACGAGCAGTGCGGACATGTGCTCGGAGGTTTCGATGGTGGCAGTACCCACCAGCACCGGACGACCGGCAGCCATGCTTTCCTTGATGTCCGTAACGATTGCCGCGTATTTCTCTTCGGCGGTCAGGAACACCAGGTCGTTGAAGTCTTTACGCGCCAATGGTTTGTTCGGCGGAATGACCATCACTTCCAGACCATAGATCTGGTGGAATTCGAACGCTTCGGTGTCAGCGGTACCGGTCATGCCGGACAGCTTGGTGTACAGACGGAAGTAGTTCTGGAACGTGGTCGAAGCCAGGGTCTGGCTCTCGGCCTGGATGTTCAGGCCTTCTTTGGCTTCGATGGCCTGGTGCAAGCCTTCGGACAGACGACGACCCGGCATGGTACGACCGGTGTGTTCGTCGACCAGTACGACCTGGCCATCCTGCACGATGTATTCGATGTTGCGATTGAACAGCTTGTGCGCACGCAGACCGGCATACACGTGTGTCAGCAGGCCCAGGTTATGTGCCGAGTACAGGCTCTCGCCTTCAGCCAGCAGGCCGACGCGGGTGAGCATGTCTTCGATGAACTGGTGACCGGCTTCGTTGAGTTCGACCTGACGGGTCTTCTCGTCAACGGTGTAGTGGCCAGCCTTGGTGACTTCGCCTTCGACTTCTTCAACGTGCAGTTCCAGCTGCGGGATCAGTTTATTGATCTCCATGTACAGCTTGGAGCTGTCCTCGGCCTGACCGGAGATGATCAGCGGGGTACGCGCTTCGTCGATGAGGATGGAGTCGACTTCGTCGATCACGGCAAAGTTGAGTTCGCGCTGGAATTTTTCTTCCATGCTGAACGCCATGTTGTCGCGCAGGTAGTCAAAACCGAATTCGTTGTTGGTGCCGTAGGTGATGTCGGCGGCGTAGGCCAGACGTTTCTCTTCCGGCGGCTGGAACGGCGTCACGACGCCGACGGTCAGGCCGAGGAATTCATACAGCGGACGCATCCAGTTGGCGTCACGACGCGCCAGGTAGTCGTTCACCGTCACAACGTGCACGCCCTTGCCGGACAGTGCGTTGAGGTAAACACCCAGGGTCGCTACGAGGGTTTTACCCTCACCGGTGCGCATTTCGGCGATCTTGCCTTCGTGCAAGGTCATGCCACCGACGAGTTGCACGTCGAAGTGGCGCATACCCATGATGCGCTTGCCGGCTTCGCGGGCGACCGCAAAGGCTTCTGGCAACAGCTTGTCGAGGGTTTCCCCTTTGGCGATGCGAGCCTTGAACTCATCGGTCTTGGCGCGCAATTGATCGTCCGAAAGGGCCACCATTTGCTCTTCGAAGGCATTGACGAGCTGCACCGTCTTGAGCATGCGTTTGACTTCACGCTCGTTCTTGCTTCCAAAAAGTTTCTTTAACAAAGGCGCAAACATATCGGCAGGATCTTCCACACTAAAGGGATGGAGGGCGGCCCCGTGAGCGTCGCCCGTGCAGCCCTCATGGCCGCATGCGAACGAGCATTCTACCCGGAAACGGAAGTGAGGAAAGTGGCGATGTTCCACGATGCTGGCACTGCGCTTTGACGGGGCTCACTTAAAATAGGGGCGTTTTGCTCAACTTCAAGTCATACAAGGAAGAAGTTAGTCGTTGATTTAATGGGTAAAGCGGGGGCAAAAGCAATGGGCGAGTGAAATAGTGCTTTCTGCTACCATGGCGTTTCTGTTACTTCAGGTGTTCGATCATGGCATTTCGCCCTCTTACGGCCAGAGCACCCGCCGTTTTGCTACGCGAAGCCAAGCCGCTCAAAGCCATCCTCGGCCATGCCCAGCGATTGGGGCATTTGCAACGCCTGCTCGAAAGCCAACTGCAACCTGCCGCCCGTGAACATTGCCATGTAGCGTCGTGGCGTGAGGGCAGTCTGTTGCTGATTGTCACCGATGGCCACTGGGCCACACGTCTGCGTTACCAGCAAAAACGCTTGCAGCGGCAATTGCAGATGTTTGACGAGTTCGCCAGTCTGACGCGGATTCTGTTCAAGGTGCAGCCGCCGACGGTTCAACGTGGCGCGGCCGGGCACACGATGGATTTGTCCACGGATGCCGCGGCGACGATTCAGGCCACGGCGGACGGGATCACTGATCCGGGGTTGCGCGCGGCGCTGGAGCGTCTGGCGGCGCACGCCAAGGCCAAAACCTGAAGAAGAAACAAAAGATCGCAGCCTGCGGCAGCTCCTACAGATGAAACGCAATTCTCCTGTAGGAGTTGCCGCAGGCTGCGATCTTTGCTTTTAGCGGCGTTTGCTGCCTCCGAGTAATGAGCCCATCAAGCCGCGCACCAATTGCTTACCGAGGTTATTGGCAGCCTGGCGCATCGCCGACTTCAGCGCCTGCCCGGCTGCCGTCCCGAGAAACTCCCCTGCCCTGTCTGCCAGGCTAGGCTCTTCAACGGCCGGTTTGCCTGCGGGTGCCTCGGCTTCAGGCGCCAGGCCTTTACGCCCCATGAGAATTTCATACGCCGACTCCCGATCGATCGGCTTGTCATAGCGGCCTTTGAACGGCGAGCCCGCGATCAGCAGCGTACGCTCGGTCTCGGTCAACGGCCCGATTCGCGATTGCGGCGGTGCGACCAGTACGCGCTGGACCATCTCCGGCGTGCCTTTTTCGGTCAGCGTACCGACCAAGGCCTCGCCAATCCCCAGTTCAGTCAACACCGACAAACTGTCGAACGCCGGATTCGGCCGGAAGCCGTCCGCCACCGCACGGAGGGATTTCTGCTCTTTGGCAGTGAAGGCGCGCAAACCATGCTGGATGCGCAGGCCAAGTTGCGCCAGCACGTCATCGGGCAAATCCGCCGGCGACTGTGTGACGAAATACACGCCAACACCTTTGGAACGAATCAAGCGCACCACTTGCTCCAGCCGCTCCTGCAAGGCCTTGGGCGTATCGCCAAAGAGCAAATGCGCCTCGTCGAAAAACAGCGCCAGCAGCGGTTTGTCGGCATCGCCGCGCTCCGGCAACTGCTCAAACAGCTCAGCCAGCAGCCACAACAGGAACGTTGCGTAGACCTTCGGCGCCTCGTGCACCAGGCGACTGGCGTCGAGCAAGTGAATACGCCCACGGCCGTCGGCGGTCGGTTGCAGAATGTCTTCGAGTTGCAGCGCCGGTTCGCCAAACAAGGCTTCGGCGCCCTGCTGCTCGAGGATCGCCAAGCGGCGCAACAGCGCCTGACTGGAGCCGGTGGTCATCAGCGCCGCGTCATCGCCCAATAGCTGCGGATTGTCCTTGAGGTGATTGAGCAGCGCTTTCAGATCCTTCAGATCAAGCAGCAACAAACCTTCACGATCTGCGACCTTAAAGGCTGCGTACAGCGCCGACTGCTGACTGTCGGTCAACTCCAGCAGGCTGCCGATCAGCAGCGGCCCCATTTCGCTCAGCGTGGTGCGCAATGGATGACCGGACTCACCGTGGATATCCCACAAGGTCACCGGATACGCCTGTGGCTTGTGGTTTAGCCACGACATCCCGGCGATACGCTCGGCGACCTTGCCTTGCGGGTTGCCGGCCGCACCGAGGCCACACAGATCGCCCTTGATGTCCGCGGCAAACACCGCGACCCCGGCGTCACTGAACGCCTCGGCCAAACGCTGCAAAGTGACGGTTTTACCGGTACCGGTGGCGCCCGCGACCAGTCCGTGGCGGTTCGCCAGGCGCATGGCCTGAGCTATCTGCTGGCCTGCGAGATCGGCGCCGATTACGAGTTGCGAGGAGTCAGGCATTTTGTCACCCAATGGTTAATCTTTGATTACGCATGGCCGATACAGAAGAGTGAGAGACCCGACCATAAGTCAGGCCGGACATTTCCCTAAGGAGAGACGGAAATATCAGCTTACTTTCACCCTTGCCCATTTTGCGCGCTTCTATAAAAGCACGCCCTGGACATTAAGACCTTAGCGGAACCCCAAGCCATGAACAAAAATCTGCGCTTCAGCCATAAAATTTTGCTTGCCGCCGCCCTCATCGTCATCGCTGCCTTCGCCTCGTTTACGCTGTACAACGACTGGTTGCAGCGCAATGCGATCCGCGATGACCTGAACAACTACCTCAACGAGATGGGCGAGGTCACCGCCGGCAATATCCAGACCTGGCTCAGCGGCCGCATTCTGCTGATCGAGAACGCCGCCCAGAACATCGCTATCAATCCCGAACCTGCCAACGTCGCCAGCCTGCTGGAACAGAAAGCCCTGACGTCGACGTTCATGGCGTCCTACCTCGGTGATGCCACCGGCCACTTCACCATCCGCCCGGATGCGAAGATGCCGGACGGTTTCGATCCACGGGTGCGCCCTTGGTATAAAGGTGCCGAAAGCAGCAGCACCTCGACCCTGACCGAACCGTACATCGACGCCGCCACCGGCCAGTTGATCATTTCCATCGCCACCGCCTCGAAAAAGGCCGGTCAGAGCGTCGGTGTGGTCGGCGGCGACCTGAGCCTGCAATCGCTGGTCGATACCCTCGCCGCCCGGGATTTCGACGGCATGGGTTATGTGTTCCTGGTCAGCGCCGACGGCAAGATCCTCGTGCACCCGGACAAGGCGCTGGTGATGAAATCACTGAAAGAAGCCTATCCGCAGGACACCCCACGCATCAGCAGCGACTTCAGTGAAGTCACCGTCGACGGCAAAACCCGCATCGTCACCTTCGCGCCGATCAAAGGCCTGCCGTCGGTGAACTGGTACATCGGTCTGTCGGTGGACAAGGATCAGGCCTTCGCGATGCTCAGCGAATTCCGCACCTCGGCAGTGATCGCGACCGTGATTGCCGTGGCGATCATCATTGCCCTGCTCGGCATGCTGATCCGCCTGCTGATCCAGCCGCTGCATGTAATGACCCGCGCCATGGAAGACATTGCCGATGGCGAAGGTGATCTGACCAAACGCCTGACCATCGTCAACAACGATGAATTCGGCATCCTCGGTACCGCGTTCAACCGTTTCGTCGAGCGTATTCACGGTTCGATCCGCGAAGTGTCGTCGGCGACCGGGCAAGTCAACGAAGTCGCCCTGCGCGTGGTCGCGGCGTCGAACTCGTCGATGTACAACTCCGACCAGCAAGCCTCGCGCACCAGCAGTGTCGCTGCAGCGATCAATCAGCTTGGTGCTGCGGCGCAGGAAATCGCCCGCAATGCCGCCCAGGCTTCGAATCAGGCCAGCGACGCACGCGGTCTGGCTGAAGACGGCCAGCAGGTGGTGGATCGCAGCATTAAAGCGATGAATCAACTGTCGAGCATGCTCAGTGCTTCGAGCAGCAACATCGAGTCGCTGAACAGCAAAACCGTGAACATTGGCCAGATCCTCGAAGTGATCACCAGTATTTCCCAGCAAACCAACCTGCTGGCGCTCAACGCAGCCATTGAAGCGGCGCGCGCCGGTGAAGCCGGCCGTGGGTTTGCCGTGGTCGCGGATGAAGTGCGCAATCTGGCGCACCGCACGCAGGAATCGGCGCAACAGGTGCAAACCATGATCGAGGAGCTGCAAGTCGGCGCCCGTGAATCGGTGAGCACCATGAGCGACAGCCAGCGCCACAGTCAGGACAGCGTAGAGATTGCCAACCTCGCCGGGGAGCGCTTGAACAGCGTGACTCAGCGCATTGGCGAGATCGACGGGATGAACCAGTCGGTGGCGACCGCGACCGAGGAGCAGACGGCGGTAGTCGAGTCGATCAACGTCGATATCACCGAGATCAACACGCTGAACCAGGAAGGCGTGGAGAACCTGCAGGCGACGTTGCGGGCGTGTTCGGACCTGGAACAGCAGGCTTCGCGTCTGAAGCAGTTGGTTGGCAGCTTCCGGATCTGAAGATCAAGAGCTTCACCCCCTCACCCCAGCCCTCTCCCCCAGGGGGGCGAGGGGGAAAGGGAGCCGATCGGGGGATTTTCCAGACCTGAGTTCGACTCAGGTCTCTCAAGTCGGCTTACCTCCAACATCCTTCTCGGTCAGTCCCCTCTCCCTTAAAAGGGCGAGAGGAAAAGGAGCAGGTCTTCATTCCCCTCAAAACCTGAGTTCGACACAGGACGCTCAGGTCGGCGTATCTCCAATATCCACCTCGATCAGTCCCCTCTCCCTCCGGGAGAGGGTTAGGGTGAGGGCGCTCTTCAGCTCCACCGCGCAATCCCGACCGAACATCTATTCTTGATAAAGGTCAACCAAGGGAGAACCACGCAGCGGAGGGTTGTTCACCGTGCATATCGCCGACATCACCATGTTCTACGCCCCGGCCAGCGGTGGCGTGCGGACTTATCTGGATGCCAAACACCGGCGGCTCGGGGTCAAGCCCGGCATTCGCCACAGCCTGTTGATTCCCGGCGCGCATTTCGGCGAACACGACGGTATTTACACGGTTCCCGCCCCCGCCCTGCCCTTTGGCAAAGGTTATCGCTTTCCGCTGCGCCTGGCGCCATGGCGAAATGTCCTGCGGGATTTGCAGCCCGATCTGATTGAAGTCGGCGACCCTTACCTGACGGCCTGGGCCGCGCTGGATGCGCGACGGCAGCTGGATGTGCCGGTGATCGGTTTCTATCACTCGGATCTGCCATTGCTCGTCGGTAATCGCATGGGCCATTGGCTCACGCCAAATATCGAGGCGTATGTCACCAAGCTTTATGGCAACTTCGACCGGGTGCTCGCACCCAGTCAGGTCATGGCCAACAAGCTTACCGACCTCGGCGTACGCAATGTCTTCGTGCAGCCGCTGGGCGTCGATCTGCAGACTTTTCGCCCCAATGCCCGCGACCCGCAACTGCGCGCAGAACTGGGCATCGCCGAAGACACCCGGCTGTTGATTTTCGCCGGACGCGGTTCGAAAGAGAAAAACCTGCCGGTATTGCTCAAATGCATGCAGCGCCTTGGCCCGCGCTATCACTTGCTGCTGGTCGGTTCGTCGATGCCCGCCGCCGTACCGGACAATGTCAGCGTGTTCGATGAATTCTGCCCCGCGCCGCGCGTCGCGCAGTTGATGGCCAGTGCAGATGCATTGCTGCATGCCGGCGATCAGGAAACCTTCGGCCTGGTGATCCTCGAAGCCATGGCCTGCGGCATTCCGGTGGTGGCGGTGGCCGCTGGCGCCTTCGAAGAAATCATTACCGAGTCCTGCGGCCTGCTCTGTGCGCCGAACAACCCGCAAGCAATGGCCAATGCCGTGCGTGAACTGTTCAGTCGCGGCTGCACGAAACTTGGCGCACAGGCGCGCCAACATGTCGAAACACACTATGCGTGGGAGACGGTGGTCGAAAGCCTGCTGGGCCACTATCACGCGGTTCTCGGAGCTACGCTGCCACGGGTGGCCAATGGCTGAATCGATGGATAACCCCGCGGTCTTGTTGGTGCTGCACGATGTAGCACCTTCGACGTGGGCGGATTACCAACCGTTTATCGAGGCGGTCGACGCATTGGGCAACGTGCCGATGACGTGGCTGGTCGTACCCGACTTCCACCGGCGCAATGCCCTCGACGATCACCCGGCATTTTGCCGACGGCTCGATACGCGTATCGAACGTGGCGATGAGTTGGCGTTGCACGGTTATTTCCACGATGACCAAGAGCCCGGCCCGACAACACCGCGCGACTGGTTCATGCGCCGGGTTTACACCCATGAAGGCGAGTTCTATCGTTTGTCCCGCGAAACCGCCCTCGCCCGCCTGCACGACGGCTTCGAAGTCTTCCAGCGCCACGATTGGCCGTTGCACGGTTTCGTTGCCCCGGCGTGGTTGATGAGCGACGGCACGCGCCAGGCCCTGCGCGAGTTACCGCTGAGCTATACCAGCGATCCGCAGCATCTTTATCGCTTGCCTGATTTCACTGCGATCGATGTGCCGGGTCTGGTCTGGAGCGCCCGCAGCGCCTGGCGACGAGGTTTGTCGAAGATTGTCTGTGAGCAGCGTCAACGGCGTTGGCGTCAGGCGCCGGTGATTCGTCTAGGCTTGCACCCGGTGGACATGCGCCACCGCTTCTCCCGTGATTACTGGCTACACACCCTTGAACGCTTGTTGACCGAAGGACGCCTACCGATGACCAAAATGCACTGGCTCGCTCAACAGCGCGGTCAACGGGGGCGCGCCGCATGAGTCGCAGCATTCTGTTGCTGATCGGCCTGCTCGCGGCGGTGCTGATTCCGGTGGTGCTCGGTGGCGGCGAAACCTGGTCGCGGCTGCAACGTTTCCCGCTGCAATGGCTGTTGGTGATGTTCGGCATGATCCTGCTTTGCTGGGTGATCAATACCCTGCGTTTGCGCTTGTTACTCGGCGATCAACGCGAGCGCGTCACGCCGCTGAAGAGTCTTGGCGTGGTCATGGCCGCTGAATTCGCCTATTGCGCGACACCCGGCGGCAGCGGCGGTCCGTTGACGATCATGGCCCTACTGGCCCGATCGGGCGTTCGCCCGGCCCGGGGCAGCGCAGTGTTTGCCATGGATCAGCTGAGTGATTTGCTGTTCTTTCTCTGCGCCCTGAGCGGGATTCTGATCTATGCGCTGTTTCAGCACCTCAGCGATCGCCTGGAGTGGCTGCTGACGGTCAGCGCCGTGTCGCTGTTTGGCGGCCTGTTCAGTTGCGTCCTGGTCGCGCGTTATCACCGCGCCCTGATTCGCCTGAGCGGACGCCTGTTGGCGAGGATGAACGTCACGGCCAGCACCCGACGCCGCTGGGCGCGCAAGTTGCTGCACTTTCTCGCCGCGTTCACCGACACGTTGAAGCTGCCCTGGCAAACATTGATCAAAGTATTCGCCCTGACCTGTGTGCATTGGTTGCTGCGTTACAGCGTGCTGTATCTGGCGCTGCGTGGCTTGGGCGCCGACTTGCAGTGGGCCTGGAGTTTTCTGGTGCAGATGCTCTCGCTGGGCGCTGGCCAGTTCAGTCTGTTGCCAGGGGGTGCGGGCGCGGCGGAACTGACGTCGGCGGCGCTGCTCGCGCCGATGGTGGGTAAATCCACCGCAGCGGCGGCGATTCTGATTTGGCGGGTGGTGACGTACTACTTCTATCTCGTGGTGGGTGGTCCGGTATTTCTCTTGATGCTCGGGCGGCCGCTCTTGCTGAAATTGATGAAGGTGCCACAGACATAAAAGATCGCAGCCTTCGGCAGCTCCTACATTGAAACGCATTGCTGTAGGAGCTGCCGAAGGCTGCGATCTTTTCAGCTGTTAACGTCCCTCTCGCCGGACTCATCCTGCAACTGCTTCCACAATTGCGCGGCGTCGGGAAACTCGGTGCCGTCCTCGGGGCTCATGTCCTCGGGGTCATATCGACTCAAACAACCCTCACCCAAAGTCGCCGGTGCTTTGGAGGTGGCTTTGTCCAGTGGATCACTCATGAAGGTTTCCTCGGGGCATAAATGAACAAGGGTCCGGGCGATTGAACGCCCAGACCCTTGGTTTTTCAAGCCTGCGTGGTTTGAATCAGAACACCACAGTCTTGTTGCCGTGCACCAGCACGCGATCTTCGAGGTGATAGCGCAGGCCACGAGCCAACACCATCTTCTCGACATCACGGCCGAAACGCACCATGTCTTCGATGCTGTCACTGTGGCTGACGCGGACCACGTCCTGCTCGATGATCGGACCGGCGTCGAGCTCTTCGGTCACGTAGTGGCAGGTCGCGCCGATCAGCTTCACACCACGCAGCGACGCTTGGTGATAGGGCTTGGCGCCGACGAACGACGGCAGGAAGCTGTGGTGAATGTTGATGACCTTGTGTGCGTATTCGCGGCACATGTCCGGCGGCAGGATTTGCATGTAGCGCGCCAGCACCACCACTTCGGCATCGTGCTGTTTGACCAGGCGCGACACTTCGTCGAAGGCCGGCTGCTTGTCCTGCGGGTTGACCGGAACGTGGTAATAAGGAATGCCGTGCCATTCAACCATGCTGCGCAGGTCATCGTGGTTGGAAATCACACAGGAGATTTCACAGTCCAGTTCGTCGCTGTGCCAGCGGTGCAGCAGGTCAGCCAGGCAGTGGGATTCGCGGCTGGCCATAAGGACGACGCGCTTCTTCTGCTCGGTGTCGGTGATGCGCCAGTCCATCGAGAACTCTTCGGCGATCGGCGCGAACTTCTCGCGCAATACTTCAATACCGAAAGGCAGCGAATCGGCACGAATTTCGTGACGCATGAAAAACCAGCCCACTTGATTGTCCGAGTGATGGCTCGCTTCGGTGATCCAGCCGTTGTGGGCTGCCAGAAAATTACTGACTTTGGCAACGATGCCAACGCGGTCCGGGCAAGATATCACCAGCCGAAAAGTGCGCATGAGGGGGGAACTCCAGAACTTCGCAAAGGCCGCCATTCTAGCGGCTGCGCAGGAAAACTGCAGTATTGATCAGCACGCGCTGGAGCCAGGCCAGACGCTTCGGCTTTTCGGTGGAGTATCCGTCAACCCGATCGTGATTCCGCAGCATCGTTTGATCAGACAACTGTGAATATCTGTGATGACTGGGTCACACTATTTAACTGAATATTCAATAGAGGGCAGTTTCTCGTAACTAATTTAAATAAAAACACCGGTTAAATGTTTACTTGATGAAACAGCCTGACTATTATTGCGGCACTGTCCCCTGCCATTCAGCACTCTACTAAGGTAGTAATCATGTCCTTGATCAACGAATATCGCGCCACCGAAGAAGCTATCAAAGAGCTGCAAGCCCGTTTGAAGAACCTGTCGCAAGACGACAAACTGCAAACCGAGCTGGAATTCGAAGGCAAACTGCGCACCCTGATGGGCGAATACTCCAAGTCGCTGCGTGACATCATCGCGCTGCTGGACCCAGAGTCGAAAACCAAAGCACCACGCGGCGGCGCAGTAAAAACTACCGGCACCAAGCGTGCTCGCAAAGTTAAACAATACAAAAACCCGCACAACGGCGAAGTCATCGAAACCAAAGGTGGCAACCACAAAACTCTGAAAGAGTGGAAAGCCAAGTGGGGCGGCGACGTGGTTGAAGGCTGGGCTACCCTGCTGGGCTAAGCCGCAACGCCTTCGCAGAGCGATCCGCGAAAAAACAAACGCCAGCGAATGCTGGCGTTTTTTTATGCCCGGCATTTAAGACCGTTCATGTTCGATTTCAAAGACTCAAACGTTTGCGCAATGCCTGGACATAATTCTTCCATTCATTGAGCACTTCACTCTGCATCGGCGTGGCATTAAGCGACCATTGCTCGGCCGCCTCGGTAAAAGATTTCAAGGTATTCGGTGCGCCACATTCAGGCGCGGACAAGCGCTGCTGACAAAATAGTCTCCAGCGCTCTTGCTCTTCGAAATTCAACGTTTCGGGAAAGTTACGTGCGCGATATCGAAAGAGTAATTCAGGCAAACGTTCGTCATCGAACGGCCATTGCTCTTGCGCTAGTTGTGCCGGGTCAGCGCTCCTCACTTGCTCACATAGACGTCGGTCACGGTCACCGATAAATCCGTCGTACAACTGTTGTTCCGGATCCTCGCTCGGAATGAAATCTTCGCTGACATAAATCTCCGCTACTTTATCTTTCCAAACTTGTTGTGCGTCAGTTAGCCGCAGTGCTCGCTGTTGATACAGCGCCATGTCCAGCCCCAGACGTTGCTGATCCTGCGCACGCAAAACCGCAAGCGGCGCCACCACCGGACAACGGTTGATGTGAATCAGCTTGAGCGGCACCGGCAACTCACCTTCCAGCAAGTCGTCGCGACGCGTGTACAAACGCTGGCGCAGGGTTTGCGCGTCCAGATCGAGCAACCCCTGCGGATCGAGGTGCAGGTCGCAGACGATCAGGGCATTGCGGTTTTTCGGGTGCCAGGCCAGTGGCAGCACCACACCGACATAACTGCGCGCCGCCGAGAAACGCCCCGAGACATGCACCATGGGTTGAAACAGGCGAATCTGATCCATGACTTTTTGCTTGCTGCGCAACTGGAACAGCCAGTCATACAGTTTTGGCTGTTTCTCGCGGATCAACCGTGCCAGTGCAATGGTCGCGCGTACGTCTGACAACGCTTCGTGGGCATGCCCGTGATCGATATTGTTCGCGGCGGTCAGGCGTTCGAGCTTGAGCGTCACCCGGCCTTCGTCATCGGTGGGCCAGACCAGGCCGTCAGGACGCAGCGCATAAGCGGCGCGCACCACATCGATCAGATCCCAGCGACTGTTACCGCCCTGCCACTCCCGGGCGTACGGGTCGAAAAAATTGCGATACAGGCTGTAACGGGTCATCTCGTCGTCGAAGCGCAGCGTGTTGTAACCGGCGCCACAGGTGCCGGGAGCCGCGAGTTGGGCATGCACGCGAGTCATGAAATCAGCTTCGCTCAAGCCCTTTTCGGCGAGCTGGCTCGGGGTGATACCGGTGATCGCGCAAGCCGCCGGATGCGGCAGGATGTCTTCGCTGGGCTGGCAATAAAGATTGACCGGCTCGTCGATTTCGTTGAGCGCATGGTCGGTGCGAATCCCGGCCACCTGCAACGGGCGGTCGTTACGCGGATTGATGCCAGTGGTTTCGTAGTCGTACCAGAAGATTGAAGTCACGGGCGGTTCCTGAACTGAAGATCGGCAAAGTCTAGGCGCTCGACCGCGCTCGCGGCCAGCCTCGCGTCATTCAAACACTTCGTGCTTAACGATGTGCAATACATAGTTATGTTGTTTCCCCCCGAGAGGCTGCTAGCATCGGCCTCACTTGCCCCCCCGAACAGGCGAACATCAGGTAGCCCATGCTCGAGCCCACAGCACCGCCAAGGAAAGCACCGCTGCCGCCACCGCTGGATACGCGGCATCAGGTCGAAACGCCGGAAGGCATCGACCTGCCATTGCGTCCCGCCGGGCTGATGGTGCGTGCCGTGGCCTTCGCGATCGATCTGGGCATACGCGGCGTGATCATGGGCGTGCTGTTCATCGCTTTGGCGTTTCTCGGCAAGCTCGGCATGGGCCTCGGTTCGTTGCTGCTGTTTGCGATCAGTTGGTGGTACATGGTGCTGTTCGAAGTGCTGCGCCAGGGTCGCTCGCCGGGTAAACAATGGATGGGCCTGCGCGTGGTGCACGATGACGGCACCCCGGTTGGCTGGTCGGCGTCATTGCTGCGCAACCTGCTGCGTTTTGTCGATCTGCTGCCCTTCGGCTACTTCCTCGGCACCCTCAGTTGCCTGCACCACCCGACCTTCAAACGCCTCGGCGACATCGCTGCCGGCACACTGGTGGTCTACAGCGAACGCCCGCTGACTCGCCCGCAACTGCCTGAAGCCGAACCACGGCGTTCGCCCGTCCCCCTGACGCTCGCGGAACAACGCGCCGTGCTGGTTTTTGCCGAGCGCCAAGGTGAATTATCGTCAGCGCGGGTCAATGAACTGGCAGCACTGCTCGCCCAACCACTGCATATTTCCGCGCCCAAAGCTGTTACTGAACTCAATGGCATCGCTCGCGGTTTGTTGGGCCCGACATGAAGCAAAGCCTTTTCGAAAGTCGCCACAAGGCCGAATGGGAGCGTTTTGCGCTGGCCCTCGAACGCCTTGAGCGCGGCAAGGACACCTCGCAAGTCAGCGGTTTCCCCAAGGCTTATCGCAGGCTTTGCCAGCATCTGGCATTGGCACAGGAACGCGGCTACAGCAGTTTCCTCATTGATTCGCTGCAACAACAAGTGCTACGCGGGCATCAACAGTTGTACCGTCATCGCAGCCGCCTCGGCGCCAGTCTGCTGAGTTTCATCCTCGCCGATTTCCCCAGACTGGTGCGCGCCGAATGGCCGTTTGTGCTGGTCGCCAGCCTGCTGTTCTTCGGCAGCCTGATCGGCGTCGGCGTGTTGGTGTATGTATTTCCCGAACTGGTCTACAACCTGATCCCCGCCGATCAGGTGCGCGAGATGCAAGGCATGTACGATCCGGTCGCCGGCCACCTCGGACGCCCCGCCGAACGTGCGGCCAGTGAAGACTGGGTAATGTTCGGTTACTACGTGATGCACAACATCGGCATTGCCTTTCAGACCTTTGCCAGCGGCTTGTTGCTGGGCGTGGGCAGTGCATTCTTTCTGTTCTACAACGGCATGGTCATCGGCGCGGTCGCCGGGCATCTCAGCGAGATCGGTTTCGGCCAGACTTTCTGGTCATTCGTCATCGCCCATGGCGCCTTTGAACTCACCGCCATCGCCCTCGCCGGGGCGGCGGGCCTGGAACTCGGCTGGGCCTTGATCGCGCCCGGGCGGCTGACCCGTAGCGAAGCGCTGAAACGGGCGGCGCGCAAGAGCGTATTGCTGGTCTGCGGGGTGATGTTGTTCCTGTTGATTGCCGCGTTTATCGAAGCCTATTGGTCGTCGAAAACCAGTGTCACACTTTTGACCAAATATCTGGTCGGCGCCGGGCTTTGGACGTTGGTTGCGCTCTATCTGTCGTTCGCCGGAAGGACACGTCATGCGCCTGAGTGACGCCACCGTGGTGATCCGCCCGCGCACGACCTGGGAAGCCATGGACCTCGGCGTGCTGATGAGCCAGCAACATCGGCGTCTGCTGATGACCAGTTGGGCGATCGTCACCCTCCCGCTGTTCGCCACGCTCAGCCTGTTGCTGTGGGATTCGCCATCACTGGCGGTGTTTATCTTCTGGTGGCTGAAACCGGCGTATGAACGCCTGCCGCTGTACATCCTGTCGAAAGCGCTGTTTGGCGAAACGCCGACACTCAAGCAAGCCCTGCGCGAATGGCCGCGCCTGCTCAAACCGCAACTGCTGGCCAGCCTGACCTGGCGCCGCCTGAGTTTCAGCCGCAGTTTTCTCCTGCCGGTAGTGCAACTCGAAGGCCTCGACGGCAGCGCCCGGCAACAACGTCTGCACGTGCTGCTGCAACGCAACGCCGGCGCCGCGCAGTGGCTGACCATCATCGGCGTGCATCTGGAGACCGCGCTGTGGATCGGCCTGATGGTGCTGTTCTATATGCTGTTGCCGCAGCAGATCGAAACGGATTGGGACTGGCAATCACTGATCTTCGCAGCGGATCACGATTGGCGCTGGCTCGAACACCTGACCAATGCCTTCTATGCACTGGTGCTGGTGGTGTGGGAGCCGGTCTATGTCGCCTGCGGGTTCAGCCTTTATCTGAACCGGCGCACACAACTGGAAGCGTGGGATATCGAACTGGTGTTCCGCCGCTTGCGTCAACGTCTGAACAACAGTGTGTTGGGGCTGTTGCTGGCGGTCTGTCTGGTGCTGCCGAATCTGCCGTCGACCTGGGCGGCCGAACCGGATGACAGTCCGCAGGCACCGCGCTTGTTGAATCAACCGCTGACCAGTCAGGCCTCCCGGGACAGTATCAAGGCGCTGCTTGAACAGCCGCCCTTCAAGAACAAGGAAGTCGTCACCCGTTATCGCTTTGGCGAAGACCCGGCGAAACCTGCCGAGACGCAAACACCCGGAGAAGCACCGCAGTGGCTGAAAACACTACTGGGCTGGCTCGACGGACAACACTTGAATGTGCTGGCGAAGATCATTGAAGTGCTGTTGTGGGGCACGGTCATTGCTGCGCTGGGCTGGCTGATCTGGCGGTATCGCGAGTTTCTCCAGGCCTTTGTCAGCCGTCGTCCGCAACTGCCAGCCAAGGCAAAACGAACGTTGCCACAGCAAGCCTTCGGTCTGGACTTGAACCGCGACACCTTGCCTGACGACATCGCCGGCCATGCCGAACAACTGTGGCAAAGCCAGCCCCGTGCAGCGTTGGGCCTGCTCTATCGAGGGTTGCTCAGCCATCTGCTCCATGACTTCGATCTGAGCCTGAAACCCGCCGATACCGAACTTCAGGTGCTGGCGCACGTGGAGCAATTGCAGCGCCCTGAACTGCTCGCGTTCAGCCGCAGCCTGACCACCCACTGGCAGAACATGGCCTACGGGCATCGCGTGCCGGCGGCGCCGCTACAACAGGAATTGTGTGATGGCTGGCGTGCCTTGTTCGGCCCCGGAGCCGCCCGTTGAGTCGCCGGACACTGTGGTGGGTTGGCGCGTTGATCGCCCTGTTGCTGGGCGCGTTAAGCGTTTTCCTCTATCTCAAGGCCAAGCCTTATCAGGAAGAAGTCGATCACGGCCCTGCGCCTGCTGCGCAAGCCAATCCTTATCTGGCGGCCGAGCTGTTTTTGCGCAAACGCGGCCTCACGGTCAGCCATGCCGAAAGCCTCGCGGTGCTCCCGGACATTGATCCACGCCGTCATACATTGCTGTTGTTCAACGACCGCTCACGCATGACCCCGCGTCAGGTTGAGCAAGTGTTGAACTGGACGCGGGCCGGCGGGCGATTGGTGTTCGTCGCCGAATCGTTGTGGGATGAACAGACCAAACAGAGCAACGACTTGTTGCTCGACCGGGTGCAATTGCATCAATCCCTGAGCAAGGACCTGAAAGACTTGCCCGCCGACGTTGAGCCAGAGCGCTTCCCGAAACTGACCAAACTGTATCTGGAAGACGAAGACGCACCGGCCTACGCCGGTTTCGATACCGACTTTCACCTCGATGACCCGAAGAACCTTGCGCAAGCCTGGGCCAACAGCGCCAAGGCCACGCACATGATGCAACTGCCTTACAGCCTAGGCTCGATCACCGTGGTCACCGACGCCGAGCTGTGGAAGAACAACACCATCAGCCAATACGACAACGCCTGGCTGCTCTGGTACCTGAGCGCCGATACCGACGTCACGTTGATCTACAACACCGAGCACGACGGCCTGCTGACCTTGCTCTGGCGCTACTTCCCGCAAGCCATCGTCGCCCTGCTCGCGCTGATCGGCCTGTGGCTCTGGCACGTCGGCGTACGTCACGGCCCACTGCAATTACCCGCCCCGAGTGGACGCCGGCAATTGCAGGAACACCTGCGCGCCAGCGCCGATTTCCTGTTGCGCCACAACGGCCAGCAAGCGCTGCTGCAAGCATTGCAACAGGACGTGCTGCGCCGCGCCCGTCGCCGGCATCCTGGCTTTGATCAATTGAACGTTGCCGAACAATGGCTGGCCTTGTCGCGCCTGACCCGGCACCCCACCCGCGCTATCAGCCAGGCCCTGAGCCCGGTGCCGAACCGGCGGATCTCCAGCGCCGATTTCTGCCGCCAGGTCGCCCACCTGCAAACCTTGAGGAACACGCTATGACCGAACAGATCGAGCCCGGCAGCGCCAGCCACGCCGCCCAGCAACGCCAGCGTGCCAGCCAGTTGGCGCAAGCGGTGCGTGGTGAATTGCACAAAGCCCTGATCGGCCAGAACCAGGTGATCGACGACGTGCTGACGGCGCTTATCGCCGGTGGCCACGTGTTGCTTGAAGGCGTGCCGGGGCTGGGCAAAACCCTACTGGTGCGGGCATTGGCCCGTTGCTTTGGTGGCGAGTTCGCGCGGATTCAGTTCACCCCGGACCTGATGCCCAGCGACGTCACCGGCCACGCCGTGTACGACCTGCAAACCGAGCAGTTCAAATTGCGCAAAGGTCCGCTGTTCACGAACTTGCTGCTGGCGGACGAGATCAACCGCGCCCCGGCAAAAACCCAGGCCGCCTTGCTCGAAGCGATGCAGGAACGGCAAGTGACGCTCGAAGGTCGCGCCCTGCCCATCGCGCAACCGTTCATGGTTCTGGCCACACAGAACCCGATTGAACAGGAAGGCACCTATCCCCTGCCGGAAGCCGAGCTCGACCGCTTCATGCTCAAGGTGCGCATGGATTATCCCGATGCCGATCAGGAGTTGAACATGGTGCGTCAGGTCTGCCGTTCGACCCGCGCCGACATGCTCGATGTGCAGCCGTTGCGCACCGTGTTGCAAGCCAAGGACGTGCAAGCCTTGCAACGCATCGCCAGTGATTTGCCGCTGGACGATCAGGTGCTCGATTACGCCGTGCGCCTGGCGCGCAGCACGCGCACCTGGCCGGGGCTGACCCTTGGCGCCGGGCCGCGCGCCTCGATTGCGTTGGTACGTTGTGCGCGTGCCCGCGCTTTGCTGCGTGGCGGTGAGTTCGTAATTCCCGACGACGTCAAAGGCTGCGCACTGGCGGTGCTGCGTCATCGGGTGCGCATTGCCCCGGAGCTGGATATCGAAGGCCTGCAGGTCGATCAAGTCCTCCAGCAACTGCTCGACCAGATTCCGGCGCCGCGTCTGTGAAGTTTGTGATCCGCGAAAGAGATCGCAGCCTTCGGGGAGTGAAAGCGTGAGGCCGTCTAAACTGCTGTTGGTCTGGCTGACCGTGCTGCTGGTCATCAGTATGGTGCTGGGCACTTTGCGCGCACTGGAAATCAACATCCCGGCCAGCCTGATATCGATCAACTGGGGTCTGCTATTGGCGCTGTTGGCCCTGGCTATGCTTGATGCGCTGCGCCTGCAACGTCTGCCAACACCGCGCATCACCCGGCAGATGCCCGGCAGTCTGGCGCTTGGCCGTTGGGGTGAGGTGCGTCTGCAAGTCGAACATGACTTCACTGAACCGCTGCACATTGAACTGTTCGACCACCCGCCAGAAGGCCTGAGTTTCGAAAACCTGCCGCTGTCGATTGAACTGCAACCCGGCCAGCGCAGCCTGCTCGGCTATCGGCTGCGCCCGCTCAAACGTGGTCACTTCAGTTTCGTCCACTGCGAAATCAGCCTGCCCAGCCCTTTGGGATTATGGTCAGGCAAACGTCTGCTCAATGTCAGCGACCAGACCCGCGTCTACCCCGACTTCGCCCGGCTCTATGGCGGTGAACTGCTGGCGGTGGATAACTGGCTCAGCCAGCTCGGCGTACGCCAGCGGCAACGTCGCGGTCAGGGCCTGGAGTTTCATCAACTGCGCGAATTCCGTGAGGGCGACAGCCTGCGCCAGATCGACTGGAAAGCCACCGCGCGTCAACGCACACCCATTGCCCGCGAGTATCAGGACGAGCGCGACCAGCAGATAATCTTCCTGCTCGACTGCGGCCGACGCATGCGCAGCCAGGATGCTGAACTGTCGCACTTCGACCACGCGCTCAATGCCTGCCTGCTGCTCAGCTACGTGGCCCTGCGCCAGGGCGATGCGGTGGGCCTGAGTACGTTTGCCTGCGAACCGCCGCGCCATCTCGTGCCGGTCAAAGGCAGCGGGCAACTGAACGTGCTGCTCAACACGGTTTATGACCTCGACAGCACGCAACGCCCTGCCGATTATCAGGCCGCCGCCAATCAACTGCTGACGCGACAGAAACGCCGGGCATTGGTGGTGCTGGTGACCAACCTGCGCGATGAGGACGATGAAGAACTGCTGAGCGCGGTCAAGCGCCTGAGCGCACAGCATCGGGTGCTGGTCGCCAGCCTGCGCGAAGAAACGCTGGATACGTTACGTCAGACCAGGGTGCAAACACTGCCCGAAGCGTTGGCTTACTGCGGGACAGTGAATTACCTGAATGAGCGGGCAGAACTCCATGAGCGGTTGGGTGCTCATGGCGTTCCGGTGGTGGATGTCCGGCCCGCGGAGTTGGGAGCCGAACTGGTGACGCAGTATCTCAATTGGAAGAGAAGTGCGGCGCTTTGATCATCTCTCGATCCGCACGAGCACAGATCCGCTGCTCGAGGTCCCGTCAGGATTCTCGACTTTGACGTCAAGGGAAACGGTTTCCGACAGTTCCATCACCCTCCAGGAGGTTTCGTATTTACCGTTGCCATTTGTACTGGACTCAATGAATGGCCTCCCGTTAACGGAGACAAGAATTTTCCTTTTCGGCAGCGGCTCTCCAGAAGTCTTGTCTACGATCAACGCCGTCATGGTTACCCAGTCCATCACGAAAGCCGGATTCGGCGTAGCGACCACGGACTTCACGACCGCAGGACGTTCATTGACAGTCAACCCCAACGCTTTCACGTCCCAACCAGCCAAGCCGCCCTTTACCGACGCCCACAACGCAGCCTCACCTGCTGCGCCCAAGACAAAGCGCACCGTTGCCATGCCATCGGCATCCGTCAATGTTGCCGGTAAAGCGGCGTTGTCGTATTCCCACATCACTTCGACATTGGCCAGAGGCTCTCCGGTGTTGGCTGAAACCACCCAGGTCCGCGCTGTTATTTCCTGCCCGGGATAACCGGTCAAATCCTCACTGAGCAGTTCCTTGATTTCCCGAGGCTCGTGGAGGAAATACGGCACCGAAATCGACTCCGAATACTGCGCATCCCCCACGGTCGCCATCAGTTGCGCCGCTCCGGGAGTCTTGGGTACGAAACGGATCCGCGCCTCGCCGTAGAAGTTGGTGGTCGTCGTCACCTCGCCAAGATCCGGAGTGCGCCAGACAACATTCATCCCCGCCATCGGCCTGCCGCTGATAGCCGAAACAATGGTGATCTGCTCGGACACAGCCTCGCGCCAGAACAGCGTCTGACTAACCCGCGAACGCTCGGCAATTTTCACCACTTGCGCGCCTTCGCCCACCGACATTGCATTGACAGGTGACCATCGAGCCAGGCTTTCGCAGGCCAGAAACAAGCCGAAACTGCCGTTACGCTGGTCATCGACCGTGAAGTAATCGGTGAATCCCGTCTCGCCATGGAAAACCCTTGGCAAACCGAGTACTGGCTGAGCAAAGCGGATACCCAGTGCCTCAGGGCCGGTACCGACCATGCCCAACGTCAATTTGCGCCCGGACAAGAAGGTGTCACCCGGGGCGTTTACATCGATTCTATGGGTCAGTTTGCGACGCGCAAAACCGGTGTCCTGGCCGAAAGGCTGTGCCTGGCTGAAATCCATACTGAATTGCAATCGAGCCCAAGGATCGCTGGCCAGCGAACATATCTCCATCGAACGTGCATCAGTAGCATTGTCATACGGACTGGTCACAGAAACTTCAACCGTTGCATTGCCGTCCTTCGCTGCCTCATAGGCATAGCGAACCCATCCCTCTTCATCTGTAACATGCTCTTCAGTATTGCCGTTCACCGTCCACAGTGTTCGTGCTTGAACCATCCCGTCTTCCGAGAAGTCCGAACGGACCTTCGCCCACATCCATGCCGGGTCCTGACCCACGATCGGAAAAACGGCAGACTCACGCACGGTTTCAATGCTGAGTTTGTTGTGGCCCAAGTGCATTCTGGTGACATCCGTCGAGCCAGCCCCCGTCAAGAATTGCAGACCGAACGCCCCGCCCCCTCGACTATCTGAACAATCCAGTGTCCAGGTCATGCCACTTTCATCAATAACATTGTGGCTATGTGGAGGCGGGTCGAGAACGATGTCCAACTCTGACGCTGGAGTTCCGTGCCATTGCAAATCCATGGCAAGCCCCACCAGGGCACTCAGTGCGTTAGTTCTGAAAATATACCGGTGTACGGCACCCAGGCAGGGATACAGCAACTGACCTCGGTCGGTGCTCATATGATCCAGTTCCAGAGTGAATTCATCGTAAATGTCCGGTGAAACCAAGCGGCCGAGCAACTCTCGATCTTCCAGTGAATTGGTCAACAACCGCAGTCCGAACATGCTGCTGCGGCTCTTGGCGAATTCAGAACTCAGAGTCCAGATCAGCGGTTCATCTGCCCGCAATAACCTGGGCTCGCCAAGTTCACTCACCACCAGCCCGATGCCTGGTTCGTCGGTACCCCATGCCAACGTAATTTCCTGGTCGATAAGAGAACTGCCGGCGAGGGCAGTGACCACCAGGGAATGGGTGAGACCTCGTTTGCAGGCAACCCCTAGATCCTGGTTGATCAGACCACGATCAAATGTGATGTTGACCTTGTCTTTCCAAGAACTCCTGGCCATCGCGGTCACGCTGAATTCGCACTCATGCGGCTCAGCAAATTCATGGGCCAGGACCGTGGCGGTGATCGAATGAATCCCGGGCTCTCTGGTTTTAAACTTCAGGCTCCCCCAACCACCGCTTCCCGTCTGGCTGCGCAAGATGCCGTCGTCGGTTTGCCACTCGATCTTCGCATCGATCACCGGTTCGCCGTCGCCCTGATCGGTAACATGCACCACTTGCAATCGCAGGTAAGCACTGTCGTTCTCCTCCACCACCGGACTATTCTCGGCCTGGCGTACCTCTTTGATCCTGATCCTGTTGCGCGCCAGCGACATGCGCTTCCTGGGCGACGGCAACAACAGTTTCGAACAGACCAGTGACAATTCGAATATCCCGTCGCGCTGGTCTTCACAACTCAGCCTCCAGGATGCATTCTCCCCGCCATCGATCGGCACGGGCACTGCCGTTTCCAGAGATGGACTGACAACGACGCCCAGTTGCTCATGCCTGTCACCGTGCCAGTGCAGATAGAGGTCGCTGCCACGCAGAGGACTGTTTGCCGCCAGCCTTACATCAATGGAATGGGTAGAACCCCGGTTCGGATAACTGTTATCAATCCAGTTCCTGATTTCGTTGTTTTCAAGGACAGTCAAACTTGCCCACGGATCCTCGCCCAGTACCAGCACGTCAAACGTCTGAGTCCACACGCCCTGCTCGTAATAAAGGCTGACCACAGAGGCTTCAATAACGAAGTCCCCTGCAGCCTTCGCCTCATAATCGAAGTAGGCCCAACCTTGTTCATCAGTAACGGCAGCCGCCAACACCCGTTGCTCGGCGGTCGACCAGTTCACCGTAAGCCCGGCAAATGGCTGGCCGGTGTAGTACGACGCCACTTGCACACCCAAGCGAACACTTTGCTCAATCAACGGGTAGTAAGCGGCCTCGACCACCTCACGGAAAATCAGTCGGTGATGCCCTAGCGATACAGGGATCTCGTAGGCCTGCGCGGTGTAACGGTTGCGCAAACTCAGGGTGAATTCATATTCCTGTTCATCGATCAACGGGCAATCGAGCGTCCAAGGCACGTCCAGCAATTGCGGGGTGTCCCAAGCAGGCGTCGCGACAATCGCGCCCTGCGGGTTATTGTCGATGCTCAATGCAACCGGGGTGCCGTCCCAAGGGTTATCCGGCACAGGTACAAAACCGAGAACGTGGGGCGTGAACAATGCGTCGCTGCTGGCGCCCTGACACAGGTACACTTTGCGCAAGGGCAGGAAGGACATGCCGTCCAGCTTTATTTCCTGCAACTCAAGCGGGGCGAGTTTCAACTCGACTTTGACGCGGGTAACCCAGAGTTCGCCAAATGGACTCGAAGACTCTGTCGAGCTGCATATTTCGATGCGCAGCGGCTTTGAGCTTGAGATGTCCGATGTCAGTTCCACTTCATGCAGGGTCGGACTGAATCGCCTCTCTGGCCCTGATCCGATAGCCTCGCGCTGTGTCTGATCAGGTTTACCGGCGGGCTTGAGTTCGATGCGGTAGTGCTCAATTTCTCCCTGAGAAATCTTCACCCAACCTGATTGGCTGAAACTGCTTTCCCATAGAAAACTCAGCCAATAAGCACCCTTGCCATCGGGATCTCTGGGAAGGGTGACGTCCTGAGTGACACCCGTGCCCTTCGGCGCCTTGATGTGCTTGACAGGCGTGTTGTCGTAATACGCCGTGCCTATAGCAACCCTCCCCGTCCTTTCCCAACATTCGAACCCGTCTTCGAAATCACCGTTGCACACCAGGTTTTCATTCACCAGAACGACAGGATCATTCATGACTGCGCACTCCCTTGCCCTTGCCGGCCTGGCCCTGTTGCGCGGCATTGACCAACTCCTTCACCGAATCGGTAAACGACTGATCTCCGCTCTTGCACGTATAGCGAATGCGCAAGATGCAATCGTTCATCGAGCGCAGCATGGCCTCCTGCGCCGGCTCTTTATGCCATGGCCATTTCAGCTCCCAGGCAGACACCGCACCGGTATTTTCAAATGGAAAGAGCAAACCTTCATCTGGCTTCGCCGCCGCCATGCCGTTGTCGGCAATCCCCACCGACAGGGCGATCTGCTGGCCCGGACGCAAGTTGAACAGCACATCGGAAGGGGCCACTTCCCCAGGATCAGGATTATGCAAGTACTGCACTGACTGCACCGAAGCCCGGCTGGCGGTCATGCTGCCGACCTGCAACAAGGTCGCGCACACGTCCTCGAAAGGGCCTGTCAGCATTGGCAAATCGACTTCCACCGAACTGATCTGCCGGCAGTAATGTCCCGGGTAATCCCGATCGAACAGCAATTGCGTAAGTTTGAACTCCAGTGAGCCGGTCGTCTGCAATTGCGCCAATGCAGCCTCCCAACTACCAACGCTCTGAGGGTCTATTGCATCGTTGAACAGGCGACGCAAGGAGATGGTTTTTACCAGTTCAAGCCGTCGCTCGGTGCGCTGCAGGTACTCATACTCCATGCGCAGCAGAAACGCGCGCAGATGCTCGCCAGCGGTCAAACCATGGCGTTGATCCTGCCAGACCTGCGGCAAGGGAATATTGGAATCGTAATCGCCGGTTTCGGCATTCATCGCCCCTTGCGCGCTGAGGCACAGACTGACTACTGCGTCGTAAGCCTGATAGTGCAAGGCCTTGAGCTGGCCCAGCATCCAGCCGAACAATTCGGCATTGGTCGCGCGCTTTTTCAGATAGTTGTACATCGTCAACGCCTGAGCGTTAGCTCGCAGTGTTTGCGCGAGGTTGGTTCTGGCCGCATCGACAGCATGATTCTGAGCAACGATTTGCGCATCGATGGCGGCGATTTCTGCCAACGCCTGATCGCGTTGCAGTCCCCATTCATTGCGGCGACGGCGATAACCTTCGGTGGTGGCTTGCTTGTCTGCATCGATCTGCAACATCGACGAAGCGATTTCCAGGCCAAAACAGATGGCATCCGTAACTTTGTCGACCCGAAAACCACCGTTCGCCATACCGAAAATATTAGGCGCAGCCGCCACCGCTGCGCCTACCGGTTTGAGGATTTTGGCAGTCAGTGCCAGCTCTTTGGACTGGTCCAGGTTTGCCATGACCTGATATTCGACGGCCGATACGTTTTCGTCATAGCGGGATGCATAAGCATCCGCCCGTTCCCGCGCCACTGTTCGGCTCTGCTCAAGCGCCGTCATGCTCGCTTCCAACTGAGCGATGGATTGCTCCTGCACGGTTTTGGCGTAGTTGCCCAGCTCCACCAGATGGTTTTGCTGCAGCTCTTCCTGCTCGGCACGATCACGCCGCTCAAGCAGATTGAGTACCTGGCTGCCGTAATCCTGCAAGGCCTGCACCGCACGCAGGGCAACCTCGAAGATCGCGCGCCAGCGAAACGCAATCACCACAAGCCGTCCGCCCATCGGTCTGGCGCCACCGACACCACCTGCTGCCAGATCGCGCAGCAATTGGTTCGGGTCCGTCGGTGGGTTGAACAACGGCAGGAGCATGGGCTTGCCATCAATCGTCAGGTTGTTGCGCAGGTTGTTCATGCGGTACTGCGGTTCGTTGAACCAAGTGAACAACTCATCATTGATCGGTGCCCTGAACGGCGCACACCCCAACATGCCCAGCATGGGAGCCGAATCGGAGCCGGCCGGAACATCTGCCAGGCTGTAATTCAATGTCTGCTCGAAAGTTTCCAGTGCCGTACGCGTGCAACTTTGGGCCAGAAGGTTGCCCAGCGTCGCGGTCTGCCACAAGTTCACCGTTTGAGTCAGAGGCGGTTTGCCCATCAATGACGCCGCTTGCACATAGCACAACTTTGCCGCCACCAGACTTTCGCGGGTCAGTTGACGGTAATGCCAGTCCCCCCAGGCCATGAGGTTCTTCACATACTCGATGAACATCAGCAGCCTCAAATGCACAGGCGCTGAATATCCAATCGCATCCGGGTCGGCGGGCGCCACGGCTTCACAGCCGGCATTGCCCAGCTCGTTGATCAACGGTCGGCAGCGCCAGTAACTCGGTTTCTCGGGTACCGAACTGCTGTCGGCAGTAGCCCGGGGATCGAAGATGAAATGCAACCACGTCTGTGCTTCGGCAAACCGCTCTTCATCACGCAAGCGTGTCGCGATCAAATGCGGCAAATGGAAAAACAGCTCCCAGAAAAACAGCCCGTTGGCACCTTCGAAAGCGCCATTGCGCTCCTCGAAATCAACACCGGTAGGCGGCGGCTCGGACAGATGCTGGGAGTCCCAGTTAAGCAGAGTCGCTGGAGAGACAGTGGAGCGTGTGACCAACTCGGGGCCGAACAGCGAATTGAGCCGAACGTATTGCAGCGCCCAGCCAGCGCCAAGTCGAAAGTCGAGGAATTGGGCGGCATCCGTGGTGTTTTTCAGCAGCTTTGGCGGGAGGAAATCCGAGAGATCGGCAATCGTCAGGTCAAACTGTTTACCGCCAAAGCCTTCAGTATCATTCTTTAAAGTGAACCTGACGTTGTTCCACGTCCCTTTTGGTCGAGTGAAGGTCTCCAAGAACGCCATTGTCCAATCGCCGGCGATTGCAACGTCACTTTTCACAGGTTTAGGGTCGTTAACAGTTGCAAGTTCCAACTGCAAGGTAAACGCAGTCTTCCCGATGCCTGGTAACCCTGTTGACCTGCAAAAGCCCTCAACCGTCAGCACGTCGTTGTCACCCACGCGCATGGCGAAGACGTTCAAACCCAGAAAAGCCGCCATGGAGCCTGACGGTGACTCACTTGGGACCACCGTAACCTCAAGACCCAAGGGGTGCTGAACCGTCAAGGCAGAAACAAATCGTTCTTTCTTGGCCAGCTCCAGCCAGGTACCACTGTCTTCGACAACGGGACGCATCAGCACATCGATGATCGCGATCTCTTTCAAGGCACCTGTGCCGGTTTTTTCATTGTCCAGCAATACCCCGAGCCTGCCTTTGGGATTCGGAGAGTCGACCCTTACGGTTGCAATCAAGCGGGCACCTGCAGAGAGATCCTCATCAAACTCGCTATGGCGTAAATTCAAAGGCGCTGACCACTGGCCGTTCTGCCTCAAGAAGGCCAAATTGATATCCAGTTGATGGGGCACGAATCGGGATCTGTCGTCCTTATCGGGATCCGGAGGATCGGCTTTGATGATCTCGCCGACCTTGTCCCGCCACTCCGCCCAGACCAGACACAGCCGGCCGTTCCAGACCACCGGACGCATGTCCAGCACCCGCCCGGCGGGTTGAATGTCCACCGTTTTCCATTCACTCCACGCCGCCGGGTTGACGGCGAGGCAAGTGGGCGTGATCTCGATTTGCGCCTTGCGCCAGAAGTACTGGAATGGCGGCACCCGCTGACGCCCGACAAAATAATAATCGGCGCGCTCAGGGGTTGTGCCGTCCATGTAGCCACTGACGACATCCAGATCGCAGATCTGCTCGAAGGCTTGCAAGTAATCCTGCAACGCTGCCTGAACCGAATCGGTACTCAGACGGGCTTGGTTGAGATTGTTTTCAAGGGTCTTGAACAGATCAGTCTTGCGCTGACGCACAAACGGATTGATGTAGTTTTCCGGGTAGAGCGCGATCATCTGCACCGCTGCCCAGTCCGAGTAGTTGTTGTACAGCGCCCAGTTTTCCAGCTGTTCAGGGGGAAACTCGTGGTTTTCGAAACCGGGCTCCATTTTGTTGTACACCGCACTGATGTATTGCTGTGCACAACTGATCGCTTCGGCCACCCCCGACGTCTGCACTCGAGCACTGTCCAGCGGATCGATGCGCAGCAATTCGAACACGTCCTCCGGGGTCTGCAAGGGCGGGTAACGCTCCGCCCTTACTTGCCCAATGCAATACTCAAGCAACGCGGCACGACGTTTTTCCTGCAACAGACCAATATTGTTCGATGTCATGATCCTTGCTCCGTGGAAGAGGTTCCCGCGTCACTGTCGGAAGGCGGTGCCGCTTGTTCAAGTGAGTGGCTGCGGCCTTGCGTTTCCCCAAACCTGATGGGTTCGAAGAGAGCCCCCTGCCCGCTTGCCAGGCTGCGTATACCGACTTCGAATGCACCGCTGAAATCGCTGGTGATATAAACCTTGGATTCACCTTTCTGATTGGTGAAACCCTGTGCCGGGCGGATCGTTGGCCTTTCTTCGGGATCTGTGCCCTCTTCCCAGGCCCAGTCCACCAGCATGTTGGCCCCAAGGTTTCCGTACTGGTCCACCATCGTGGCGTAGAGTGTGATTTCCTGACCAAGCGGCACGACCTCTGTTGGCACCGGAGACATGTGCAATGTCGGGAAACTCATGCTGCTCGCGTCGGCGATGACGTCGATGCTCACTGCCCACTCAGGCTCGAGCAGGCTCATGGAGAAATAAAGGTTGTCCGTGCCCAAGACTTTGCCCGGAGAATACTCAGCCTCAAGGACTCCGTTGGTATCGGTGATACCCGACCTGATGGTCCCTAGCTCGGAGTGCCAGTCAACCGCGACACCTTTCAACGCTGCACCCTGGGCGTCGGTGAGCGTCATTGTAATGATCGCTTTCTCGCCTGGTTTACGAGCGAAGACTTCCGTAGGCTCTACGGCGCAAGTCATCCTGACCAACCGCTTCAATTCGCCCGGTGTTTGCACGACCGGCACACGCGTCTGGGTCTGACTCAGTAAAGCCAGTTCAGCCGCCTGGGCATAGACCTCACTGGCATCGGTTGACTCCGGCAAGGTACCGATCCGCAAAATGGTCCGGGCATCCATACCGGTCTGCATCGACAACTGGTAAACGCGCATCAGCAGATCCAGTTGTTCCAGGGTTTTCAACACTTGGGTTTCAGGATCGATATGGCGAACACATTCGCTGACTTCCTGCGCGCTCCAGGCAAAGAATTCAGCCAGTTTGATGGCCGCTGCCTGCTGCACCACGCGTAATGCATCGGCGCTGAGCCTGGACGGTAGCGAATGGACCTGACGCAGATAGTCCAGCAATTTCTGCTCCGGCTGTTCACTCAAGCTGAACGCGCGGGCCAGCGTGGTCATTGCGTAAAGTATGCGCACCGAGAACACAAATTTTTGAGAGGGATCGATGATGGTGACTTGGTCGACCCACACCCCATATCCATAATCCAGATAATCCCGGACCAGGACCGCACTCAAACCCAGCATTGAAACGACTTCGGCGCGCTGGCGCACAACAGCCAGCAATTCGAGTAACGAATCTGAAGGTTCGTCGCGTCTGCGCTCCGTCGCTGGCGATTCGAGGGCGGTGCGGTCATACACTTGGCGCAACAGTTGGTACACAGAAGCATCGACCCAGTTCAGCACCAGAATGGCCAATTCGCCCTCGATGCCGGCGTAGACCGCCAGCGACTCTCTGACCAGCGACACCTGAGCGTCTCTGACCTGCAGAAGAACGGTGAGCATGATCTCGGCCAAGGCGCTGACCTGGGTTTCCTCAATGTCCAGGCCGTTTCTGACGGCCCATTCGAGCTTCTCGCGGGCAAAGGCCAAATAGTCTTCCGGCGTCATGGCAGTGGCCAGTACCAGGCCATTGACATCGACAACCGGCGCCAGCTCTTTACTTTCAATCGACAGTAAATCCAGCCAGTCGCTTTCTCCGGCCGGCGGAATACCGGCGACGAGAAAAGAACTATTGGACAACCGCGCGCTGTTCAGGAGGGTGCCGATCTTGTCGAAGAACTCCTGATCCTGCTGGGAGAACTCGCTCAGACGCAGTGGTGCACTCACGTGCTGCAACATCCACAGCACCGATATGTTGCTTTGCTCGCACCATTGCACACAGGCCTGCATGGCTTCGATCAGGCTCAGTACGCCCGGAATGTCAGCCGTGTCTTCGTTACCGCTGTGCTCATCCACCAGGCTGACAATACGTGGCTGGCCCGCCAGCCCGTTGAGCCAGGTTTCTCCCCCCAGCACACTGAGCATCAACACGCCTTCGACCGGCGTGATATTCAACAGCCGGGGCAGTTTTACCAAACGGTAAAAACTGGAAATGACCGCCGAACTGCGCTCCAGAGTATCGGTAAAATCATGAGCCTGGGCTATCGCTAACGCCAGGTAGTGGTAGGTCTGAAGATCAATGCCCAAACCACTGCATAGCTGGCTGACCGTCAGATTGTCTTGATCCGATGCCGGTATCAGCGCAAACGCTTTGCCGTCGAGTTTCAGCGGCTTGCGATAATTGTCCTGATTGTTGAAGACCTGATCGAACTGCGACAGTGCATCACCGCGACCGTACAGTGACAGCTCATCGAGGAACACGGCGAAATCCGCTGCCGTGCAGTTGTAGCGTTCACGCAGTCGCTGAAACAGACCCAATGCATGGATCACGTTTACCGAAATCGCCCACACCTCAGGTTTATCGGCACCACGTGCTTCAGCCCTGATCGCCGCCACCAACAAGGCGTCAGTCTGCTCAGGAGGCAGATTCAGCCATTTGTCCAGGCGTAACTTGCGGTTGAGCCGATCAAATGTATTCAAGCCTTTTGGGGTATTGGGATTAACGATTATCCGATGAAGATTATTCCCTGACTGCGGGGTGATACCGATAGCGGGGTGAGCGTTACCATTGATGTAAACCGAGCCGGATCGGCCGCCTTCCGGGACGTCGGGCTTACTGGGGTAATCCACATTGGCCGAACGCCGCGGCGCGTAGTCCCCAACCGAAAAAAGACTTGTAACCTCCTCGGCCACAAGATTTGTACGTTGAGCCAGATAAAATATCTGATTGAGATTCATAAACTCAAAGTCTTCGGTGCCAAAGTTGTCCAGATAGAACTGATACATACACTCGGAATGTTTGTACTCCTCAGTCAACAACCGCTGCTGGTACGGGCCAAGCCGAGAGGCATGAGCCAGGGCAGCAGCGGCAAGCCTGGTCAGGGACCCGGAGTGCAAGAAGTTGGGGAATTTCTCGTCAACGATGTTGGCAAAATCCCCCACTGATCGTCCGTTGAAACCCGCAACCCCATCAACCGTGACCCAGTGCTGGTAATACGGCAGACCGTTGGGATAGCGAGCTTCGATCAATGCCTGTTCAGTTGGAACCGTCGTGTTCGCGGCGATGAACGCCTGTAGCACGCGTACGATCACGTCGACTGATGACTCCGGCGCGTTAACCGTTTTACTGTCGACCGTCAACGTCATCAAATCCGTGCGACGCTCATGCAACGGTAGCTGGGTGTCGTCACCAACGGATTCGATCAAGTCGCGAATCAAGCGATACAAGAAGACGAGATACGCCGAAGGCCCGAACATGGACTCCAGAGAATCCGAGGGGCACTTGGCACTCAATTGCAGATTGAATATTCGCTCCAGTTGCGGCCCGTCAATGAGCGACATCAAACCACTGGACGGTCCTGTCGACCCGGCTTTGTCCCCCTGCACATGATGTTCAATAAACCGACGCCGCACATAGGTCGCCAGACTGTTGGCCCGGCGTAAAAAGCGCCGGGCCTCTTGCTGCTCAAGTCCGTACTCGCCGACCAGCACCGCAAGACCCTTTTCGACCAGAGGGAAAAACGATCCCCCCTGCTCAACGTAACTCCAGAGCTTCGAAAGCCGGTTTTGCGCAGTGGTCGGTTGCTCACCAAACAGTTGAATGAACAACTGCGCAGCGGGACGGAGTGAATCAGCCATGGTCACATTCCTTGAGTCGATAACTGGCCCGGGCCGCCTGACTGTTGTATCAGGCGGACCCAGCGTTGCATAAGGATTTAGCGCTTCAACGCAGCAGCTGCCAACTGTCAGAAATGACAGGTTTTGTGACCGCTCATCGGAAATTTACAACCGCGGTTTGTCCGCCGGCGCTGATTCGATTTCAAACCGCTCGCTGACGATCCAGTCAGAACCCACCGGATCGCTGTCGCTGGGTTGCAGCTTGAAACGACACCAGTTGCCACCCAACGGTAGCGCTTGGTCAGACAGACATTGCCAGTCCGGGTCGACCTGAATCGACGCTACCCATGTCTTGTCCGGGTTGAACGGGTCGACCAGAACACCGACGCCCTGACGCCCCTTGCCGGCAAACAGCACCGGGTTGCTGACCCAGCGTCCCGGCGCTGGTATCTCAATGCTGGGCATATAAGTTGCCAGTTGAACCGTGCGTTTCGCGCTATCGGATGCAAACCCTTCGTAAGCCGCCACCACTTCCAGTTCATGATTGCCTTCGTCTTGCCCAGGCTCCAGCGTTACCGACCACGTCCGGTTTTCCCGCACCTCGGCGCTTGCCTGGTCGCTACCCAGCGTCACGGTCACGGTGTCGCCGGGCGTCGCGAAACCCGACACCACGACCCGTCGGCCGACATGGTCATCGGCAGTCGGGGTTTCGATAAACGGAACCGCCGGCACGACCTTGTAACGCAAACGCTCATTGGGCTGTGAGCGCTGCGGAACGCCATTGTGGACGAAGGTTTGAAAGGCCCAGATGGTTGTATTTCCCACCGGCAAACTCACTTCGGCTTCCCAGTTGTCTGACGCGTTCACCTCGATAGCCGTCAGCAATGGCTCGGTAGCACCCTGCAACCAGACCTCCACCCACGCGCCAGGTATGCCAGTGCCAGCAATCTTCGAGGTGCGCGGCGCTTTCCCGCCTGGGATCGGCGTCGTGAATCGAGGCGGCGGCACCACCTTGAGTTCGTGCTCAGCGCTGTTGGTCGACTCTCGCCCGTTAAGTGTCTGTTGCGCGTGGAGGAAATAATGCCTCAGCTCCAGATCGCGTAGTTCGATCGACCATTTGCCCTCCTCAAGCAACTCGATCGGAGCACCCAGCGTTCCTCCCATCTGGCTGTCATGCAATTGCATCATCGCGCCCTGCATGCCGTTATCACCTTCAATGGTGACGTCGTCCCCCACTTCTGTGCCGGATGCCGGCGCAACAATGAGCGGTTGCAACATGACTCTGTGGACAGTGAAGGTTTTCGATGTCAACGCTGAAGGGAGATCGACAACGATCTGGGTAACGCTGACGCGGTGAAGGACACCTGGTTCAAACGTTTTGGCTCGCTGAAACGTCCAGCGTTCACCCTCCACATCCGCTTCGTACTCCATGTCGTCGTCGCTGAACCGGAGCTTCACCAGCGCTTCAGACCAGCAAGCGCCGCTGAATATCGGCTCCAGCCCCTCTTCGGCAGGATCGTCCAGGCCTGGCGCCAGCGGTGGAATCGTGACGTACAGGATGAAAGGACGTTGCGAGGGATGGTCTCCCAGATGCTGTGTAATGCGGACTTCCCGCTTGTTGGTTGGCCCCCACTCCACCAATGCAGGCGTCGACCATTGGCCATTCACGACCCCTACACTTCGCGCAACCTCTTGTGCATCGGGATATCTGAGCGAGACGGTGGCGCCTGTGTAACCTTCACCACTGAAGACCGGTAGATACTCCTCGGTGTAGCTCGCCTCGGTGATATCCGGCATGTCGTGGTGGACGATGAACTCAAGAGGCTGCGATTCGATCCAGTCACTGGCGTTGTCGGCGATCTTTTGAATCACCGTCACATCGTAGCTGCCCAGAGGCCAGACAACCGGGGCGGTTTCCCAATGGCCCAGCCCATCGACGCGGATGTTGGGAGGCAAAGGCAGCGAGCCGTCGCGGGCAGAGAACTGGATTTCGGTGGAGAGGTTTTGATCGAAATGGCCGGTGCCGGAGAACTTCAAGCTTGTATGCGGGAGAAAGGTGACCTCAGGTTTTTCCAGCTTTGGAGGGCGGATTCGGAAAGCACGCGCCTCGCCGCGACCAGAGGGAACCCCGCCGACTATCTGTTCGGCTACAAGGCTGACCGGTCCTGGCAGCAAGTCGGTGACAGAGACATTCCACACTTTGCCTCCCTGTGACACCGTACCCGACCCGACCAGCGAATCCGTCAGGTCCACATATACCTCGACCCGTGCACCGCTCTGGCCATTACCACCCTCCAATCGGAAAGATTGATTCTGTACAGTCAGAGGCTGTGGGCTTGTGATTACTGGCGACAGCCGAACATTGAAAGAGACAATTTCTGTATAAAAATCCGCAGCACCTGACATTTTTAGCTGCGCTTTGACAGACATGGCTCCATTAGTGGGAAGTCTCGTCATCGGAGCCTGCCAGGTTCTCGACTCCCCGATGTTTACCGAAGCGCTCCACTCCTCATTATGGTTTGAAGCGCTGACCACTCTAACCGTGCTTCCAGGCGCACCCATCCCTTTGAATATGACCTCATCAGGCAATAAAGCTGATCCAGCGACTGGCTCGGTAATTCGAGCTCGAAAAAGCGTCGTAAACGGTGTTTTGTCGGATTCAAAACCGATGATTTGCTGATATGCCTGAATACTTATGGAATTTTGCTCGTCGTCAACCTTAACAGGCACAGACCAGCGACCATGACTGTTGAGAGGCAAGAGTGTGGAAGTTCCATCACCATGGTCAAGTATCAGGGTGTAGCGGGCTATGCCGTTGCCACCTGCCACATTAAAAGTCGAGGAGGCAAAGTTAGGAACATTATCCAAAGTCGGGGTGGCTGGCTTAAAACGTTTAACAACATATGTTTTTAATGTTGGATCTTTTTCATCATCAACATCATAAATATAATCGAAGCCGATCGTGACATCGCGCCCAAAAGCTGCAACACCATGCCCATAAGACAATTCGTGCCAATTACCATCCTGCCAAGCATTGCTCGTCAACTCTATGACGTCCCCCTCACCGCTTATAAAAGAGGTATAAAAAAGAATGTTCCCCTCCTTTCGGCCATTATTTCTAGCCCTGTAATGTGTGACATAACACGAAAAACTGGCACCTTCTTCTGAGTATTTATATTTAATTCGAAGTTCTGCCCATAATAATCCCGTTGCTGCGCGAAGATCCTCAAAAATAAATTCCGGTTCTTCCAGTTGCTCTGTAACGACATAACTTGCTTCGGTAGAAGATGGCCCAGCAATGCATAGACCTTCAACCCGATCCCCCTGGTGGTTTGATCCATCATGACCTTGCTCTTCGATACCACCGTCTTTGGTGTCCATGGCTTGCTCCATGTCATTGCGAGGGCTGGATACTGGTTGAATCATTGAATACGCACGTGTCCCGACTGCGCACCTGTAAGATCTGACAGTCCCGACGAGCGGTAGCTCTTCTCCTGCAGTGACTCGGCAGGCCTACACTCCCAGGACCACCGGACTGGCGACAGCCACGATGACAAGACCACGGCATCTATTGACGGTGATCGATCAGTTGAGGGAGGGAGGATTGTTACGGGCGGAGGTCGCGATGAAAAACGAGCAGACACTTACCACACCTGAGCGTTAGTCCATGTGATGCGGTATTAACGCTTTCGCGGGCAAGCCTTTTGCGCTCCGCAGAGCGAGTATGCTCATAGAGCTTTCAGCGATCCTGAAATCAGGCAGAAGCCGGCAACGGCTGAAAACTGAAATAACGCTGCAACGCCTGCACCAGCTGGCCAAACTCCGGCGGGGCGCATTGCAGGACGAAGCCGGCGTCGTAGTGCAGCGGCGTGGCGTCTTCATGGCACCACACGCAGCACGCGGTGAAGTCGATCACCTGTTGGCAGCCATCGCTGGCGGGTATTTTCAGACGCAACTGGAAATCCACGCCAACCATCATGGGCAATTGGCTGATCAGCATCAGCCCGTCTTCGGAGAGGTTGCCGAGAAAGCCGATGGGCTTGTCGGTTACGCTGTTGAACACTCTGAGGAAATAAGGCAGCTGATGCCGTTCGATCCGTTCGGTAAACATGCGCAGTTCGCCATGCAAGGCTCCGTCACAGAGCCGCACCTTTGCTTCGGAACGTGCCTGTGTCGCAGGCCCGCTCTCCCCGCTTCCGGTGTGACGGTCGCTACGTCGCCGTCACCTGACCACTTGCCAGTCGCAGGTGTTGCTCCGGGTTTACAGATTCAGCTCTAAACCCGGGTTACTCGACTATAGCTCAGCTTGTACACACAGCCAGATTTTGTATGACAACTGTCATCAGAAGCGTGTCGGGCGCACTACCGCAGCGGCGCTGCGCGTCGGGTAATGGCCCAGGCTCTGTAGCGTTTCCAGACGCGCGCGGGCGCGGTAGGCGTATTCGCTGTTCGGGTACGAGGCGATGATGAACTGGTAAGTCTGCACCGCGTCGATGTACAGCTTCTGCCGTTCCAGGCACTGGCCGCGCATCATCGACACTTCCGGCCACACGTACGGCCGGGCGCGGCTGGCGCGTTCGACCTTGGACAGTTCGAGCATGACCTGCTCGCAGTTGCCGCGATCGTAGGCGCTGTAGGCGTTGTTCAAATGATGGTTCATCGACCAACGGGTACAGCCCGTGACGGCGAGGACGCTGAGGGCAAGGGCGGCAATGGGCAACAATCGCATGGGGGTTCTCCTGTCTTGTGCTCTGTATCGACCCCTGGTCGGAAATCTTCAGGCGCGTTTGTCCCAAAGTTGCCGTGTTCAATAAAGAAACCATTAAGTAGTGCAAACGAACAATGACTACACCCTTCGAGCATAGTAGCCTTCGCTAGCGCTTGAACTCAGGAGTCTTTGCATGTCCGTCCGTCGTACCAAAATCGTCGCTACCCTTGGCCCGGCCAGTAACTCGCCGGAAGTTCTCGAACAGCTGATTCTGGCTGGTCTGGACGTTGCCCGTCTGAACTTCTCCCACGGCACCCCCGACGAGCACAAGGCTCGCGCGAAGCTGGTGCGTGACCTCGCTGCCAAACACGGCCGCTTCGTTGCCCTGCTGGGCGACCTGCAAGGCCCGAAAATCCGTATCGCCAAATTCGCCAACAAGAAGATCGAGCTGAAGATCGGTGACCAGTTCACCTTCTCCACCAGCCATCCGTTGACCGAAGGCAACCAGCAAGTGGTCGGCATCGACTACCCGGATCTGGTCAAGGACTGCGGCGTGGGTGACGAGCTGCTGCTCGACGACGGCCGTGTGGTGATGCGCGTTGATACCGCCACCGCAACAGAATTGCATTGCACCGTGACCATCGGCGGCCCGCTGTCCGACCACAAAGGCATCAACCGTCGCGGTGGCGGCCTGACCGCACCGGCCCTGACTGAAAAAGATAAGGCCGACATCAAGCTCGCTGCGGAAATGGAAGTCGACTACCTCGCGGTGTCCTTCCCGCGTGACGCTGCCGACATGGAATACGCCCGTCAACTGCGCGACGAAGCCGGCGGCACCGCCTGGCTGGTAGCGAAGATCGAACGCGCCGAAGCCGTGGCCGACGACGAAACCCTCGACGGCCTGATCAAGGCCTCCGATGCGGTGATGGTTGCCCGTGGTGACTTGGGTGTGGAAATCGGCGACGCCGAGCTGGTGGGCATTCAGAAGAAAATCATTCTGCACGCACGCCGCCACAACAAGGCTGTGATCGTCGCGACCCAGATGATGGAGTCGATGATCCAGAACCCGATGCCGACCCGCGCCGAAGTGTCCGACGTGGCCAACGCCGTGCTCGACTACACCGACGCCGTGATGCTCTCGGCCGAATCCGCCGCTGGCCAGTACCCGCTGGAAGCTGTGCAGGCGATGGCGCGCATCTGCGTCGGCGCTGAAAAGCACCCGACCGGCAAGACGTCCAGCCACCGCATCGGCAAGGAATTCACCCGCTGCGACGAAAGCATCGCGCTGGCGACCATGTACACCGCCAACCACTTCCCGGGCGTCAAAGCGATCATCGCGCTGACCGAAAGTGGCTACACCCCGCTGATCATGTCGCGTATCCGTTCTTCGGTGCCGATCTATGCGTTCTCGCCGCACCGTGAAACTCAGGCGCGCGCAGCGATGTTCCGTGGCGTGTACACCGTACCGTTCGACCCGGCTTCGCTGGAACCGCACGAAGTCAGCCAGAAAGCCATCGACGAGCTGGTCAAGCGCGGCGTTGTGGAAAAAGGCGACTGGGTCATCCTGACCAAGGGCGACAGCTACCACACCACCGGCGGCACCAACGGCATGAAGATCCTGCACGTGGGCGACCCGCAGGTCTGATTGACGCGCTGAAAAACCAAAGCCCCGCCATGTGAATGGTGGGGCTTTTTGTTGTCTGCGTTGAATCGAAAGCCCCTCACCCCAGCCCTCTCCCTCTGGGAGAGGGCTGGGCGGGCGGCGTTCCGATGAGGGTTGGCTTTTCAATACCGCTTGATAAACCCGGTCAACGCCGCCATTGCTTCTGGCGAACGAAGGCGCTGGGTGAACAGAACGCCCTCCTCCTCGATCACCTCACGAATCAACTCGCGATCCGGCGCCTTCATCAATTGCTTGCTGATGCGTACCGCTTCGGCCGGCAGCTCATCGAAACGCAGCGCCATTTCCCGCGCCTTGCGCAACGCCGCATCACCACTGCCCAACGCCTCGGTGGCAATCCCCCACTGCGCAGCCTGTTCACCGGTAAAGCCTTCGCCCAGTAACAGAAGCTCCGCCGCTTTGGCCTGTCCGAGCAAACGCGGCAGGATCAGGCTGGAGCCAAACTCCGGGCATAAACCGAGATTAACGAACGGCATGCGCAAACGCGCATCGCGGGCCACATAAACAAGATCGCAGTGCAGCAACAATGTGGTGCCAATGCCCACCGCCGCGCCGGCCACAGCAGCGATCACCGGTTTGCGGCACTCCAGCAGATTAAGCATGAAGTGAAACACCGGGCTGTCGAGGTCGCTCGGCGGTTGCTGGATGAAGTCGGCGATGTCGTTGCCGGCGGTGAAGCACTCGGCGCTGCCGGTGATCAGCACGGCGTTGATTTCAGGGTCGCTATCGGCCTGTTTCAGCGCGTCCGCGAGACGGCTATACATGGCCCGGGTCAGGGCGTTTTTCTTGTCCGGACGGTTGAGGCGCAGGGTCAGTAAACCGCATTCGCGTTCCAGCAGGATGGCATCAGTCATGGCGTGTCTCGCGTCTGAAATATCAGCGCTCAACCACGGCTCACAAACACATCAGCCAGCAGTTGATTGCGCGGCAATCCAGCCAGATACAGACGCCGGGCGAAGGCGTCGACGCTGGCCGTCGAGCCGCAGACTAAGGCCAGGGTTTGTCGGGAAACAAGGCGCAGTTGCGCCAAAGCGGCGGCTGACTCGGCCGCTGTCCACAGCTCGACGCTGAGGTTTTCCCGCTGTGCAGCCAGCGCTGCAAGGGGTTTGCCCAGATAATGCTCGCGCTCGTCATGGGCCACGTGAATAACGCGGATCGCGCCTTGGTGATCCTGGCGCAAGGCTTCACGCAGCACGCCGAACAGCGGGCCTAAACCGGTGCCGGCGGCCAGCAGCCACAGCGGCCGGTTGTGCCAGTCCGGGTCGTAATGCAAGGCGCCGCCACGCAGTTCGCCGAGGCGGATCGAGTCGCCGATCTGCAATCTTCGCGCGGCATCACTGAATTCACCGGGCTGGCGGCAATCGAGATGGAATTCAAGAAAACGGTCTTCTTGCGGCAGGCTCGCCAGCGAATACGGCCGCGCAATGTGCTCGATCCACAACACCAGGTGTTGCCCGGCGCTGTAGCGCAGCGGCCGTTGCGGGGTCAGACGCAAGCGCAGGACGCTGTCGCTTAGCCAGTCCAGCGCTTCGACCACTGCCGGGCGACCGTCGGTGATCGGGTCGAACGTATGCACCTGCAAGTCTTCGACGACCTGACACTGACACGCCAGGCGCCAGCCCTCCTGACGCTGCTCGGCGCTCAAGGCGTCCGGCCGATTGTCAGCCGGCAGGCCTTGCACGCATTGCACCAGGCAGGCATGGCAACTGCCGGCGCGGCAGCTGTAAGGCACCGCGACGCCATGTTGATTGAGGGTATCGAGCAGGTTGCTGCCCGGGGCCACCGACCACTTTCGCTCACCGACGCGAAGTTCAGGCATCAACGTTCTCCCACGCGGCCGCACAACGATTGCGCCCGTCGCGCTTGGCCCGATACAAGGCCTGATCGGCGCGCTGCAAGGCATCGTCCAGATCATCGCCCAACGTCAACAGCGTCATGCCGGCCGACAGGCTGAGGTTGCGCACATTCAGGCCGACCAGTTCAACGTCGGTGAAGGCGATACGCAGACGCTCACAGCAGGCGGTCAGCCGTTCGGCGTCGCAATCGGGCAGCAACACAACGAATTCCTCACCACCATAACGCGCCAGCACATCGCCGTCGCGCAGGCATGCTTGAGCAACGCCGGCGAAGGCCTGCAACACCTGATCGCCCGCGGCATGACCGTGCAGGTCGTTAATGCGTTTGAAGTGGTCGAGGTCGATCAACGCCAGGCCATGCACGACATCGTCGTCCATCGCATTCAGCTCACGCGAGGCCAGACGCAGAAAGTGCCGACGATTGAACAGCCCGGTCAATTCATCGGTGGCGACCAGATCTTCGAGCTGACGCATCATCCCGCGCAAGGTGTCCTGATGCGCTTGCAAGGCAAACCGACGCTGGCGCTGGCGTTGTCGCGACACCTGGACGAAGCGTGCATAAAGCACCAGCCATGCCAGCACCATTGCCAGAATGCACACCTGCAAGGCTGCGAGCGCAGGTTCGCGCAAGCGGAAGTGGTAACCGTCCCACAGCGTGACGGCACAGAAGCTGAAGAACACCAGCAGTGCGCAACGCACGAACGCCCGTCGACTGAGGTGGAACAGGCCGAACAGCAGGATCAGTACGTAGAACACCAGAAAGGCGCCGCGAGCTTCATCCAGATGGGCGATCAGCCAGGTCTGCCAGCCGAGGCCGAGCAGCACCTGTACTTCGGTCAGGCTGGGATCGGCAAAGCGCAGGTTGCGCCCGCTCCAGAACAGCGCGAACAGCGCCGACTGACTGATCACCACCAGCGCACTGCCGATGGCCACGGAGCTGAGGGTCTGGTCGTAATGACCGGTGAAAAACGCCAGCCACAGCAGCAGCAAAGCCAATCCATAGGTGGCCGCAGCAAGGGCAAAGCGTTTGAGCAAAAGACGTTGGATGGCGTTATGGGTCAATCGTTGACTCACCGTGCGATAGGAGGCTGACCGAGTGTCCTACTCTACAGACCGGCTGCCACTTTAGAGGCGTAGTCGATAAATGACCACCGATTTTCGGGCTCGAAATTTGACGTCAAAAGTGCGGCTTCAAAAGCCCCTCACCCTAGCCCTCTCCCAGAGGGAGAGGGGACTGACCGAGTTGTTTGTTCGAGATACGCCGACCTGAAACACCGAGCCGAACTCAGGTCTGAACAACATGAAGATCGGCTCCCTTTCCCGAGATGAACTCGATTTTGAACAGCATGAAGATCAGCTCCCTTTCCCGAGATGAACTCGAGTTTGAACAACATGGAGATCGGCTCCCTTCCCCGAGATGAACTCAAGTTTGAACAACATGGAGATCGGCTCCCTTCCCAGAAGTGAACTCAAGTTTGAGCAGCATGAAGATCGGCTCCCTTTCCCCCTCGCCCCCTTGGGGGCGGTCCGACGTTTCGGGAGGGCTGGGGTGAGGGGGTAAATATTGAAGTGCAAACCCGCTGTCCGATATTCGCCCACCCATGCGACCAACGAATGACTGCCGGCGCGTGTACGCCCCATCGAGGCGCGTTATACTGCCGCGCCTTTTTAGCGTCGCGCCAGCAGCCCCGGCGTGCCCGGCCCAAAGGGCCAGCTTCAAGTTGCAAGCTCCAAGCCGCAAGCTCGAACAGTCCGCGTACTGCTCCAACTTGCCGCTCGAAGCTAGAAGCTCAAAGCTGCCCTATTAAAATGTTCCCGTCTTTTAGAGGAGCGCGACTCATGACCGTGATCAAGCAAGACGACCTGATTCAGAGCGTTGCCGACGCCCTGCAGTTCATTTCCTATTACCACCCCGTGGATTTCATCCAGGCGATGCACGAAGCCTACCTGCGCGAAGAATCGCCAGCGGCCCGTGATTCGATGGCGCAGATCCTGATCAACTCGCGCATGTGCGCCACCGGCCACCGCCCGATCTGCCAGGACACCGGTATCGTTACCGTGTTCGTGCGTGTCGGCATGGACGTACGTTGGGATGGCGCCACCATGGGCCTGGACGACATGATCAACGAAGGCGTGCGTCGCGCCTACAACCTGCCGGAAAACGTCCTGCGTGCCTCGATCCTCGCCGACCCGGCGGGTGCTCGGAAAAACACCAAGGACAACACACCGGCCGTGATTCACTACTCCATCGTCCCGGGCAACACCGTGGAAGTGGACGTGGCGGCCAAGGGCGGCGGTTCCGAGAACAAGTCGAAAATGGCCATGCTCAACCCGTCCGACTCGATCGTTGACTGGGTACTCAAGACCGTTCCGACCATGGGTGCCGGCTGGTGCCCACCGGGTATGCTCGGCATCGGCATCGGCGGCACCGCCGAGAAAGCCGCCGTCATGGCCAAAGAAGTGTTGATGGAATCCATCGACATCCACGAACTGAAGGCCCGTGGCCCGCAGAACCGCATCGAAGAAATGCGTCTGGAGCTGTTCGAGAAGGTCAACCAGTTGGGCATCGGCGCCCAGGGCCTCGGTGGCCTGACCACCGTGCTCGACGTGAAAATCATGGACTACCCGACCCACGCCGCCTCGCTGCCGGTGTGCATGATCCCGAACTGCGCCGCCACCCGTCACGCACACTTCGTGCTCGACGGTTCCGGCCCGGCTTCGCTGGAAGCGCCACCGCTGGACGCCTACCCGGAAATCGTCTGGGAAGCCGGCCCGTCGGCGCGTCGCGTCAACCTCGACACCCTGACCCCGGAGGACGTGCAGAGCTGGAAGCCGGGCGAAACCGTCCTGCTCAACGGCAAAATGCTCACCGGTCGCGACGCCGCGCACAAGCGCATGGTCGAGATGCTCAACAAGGGTGAAACCCTGCCGGTAGACCTCAAGGGTCGTTTCATCTACTACGTTGGCCCGGTTGATCCGGTCGGTGACGAAGTGGTTGGTCCGGCTGGCCCGACCACCGCAACGCGGATGGACAAGTTCACCCGGCAGATCCTCGAGCAGACCGGCCTGTTGGGCATGATCGGCAAATCCGAGCGCGGCCCGACTGCGATCGAAGCGATCAAGGACAACAAAGCCGTGTACCTGATGGCCGTCGGCGGCGCTGCTTACCTGGTGGCTCAGGCAATCAAGAAGTCGAAAGTGCTGGCCTTCGCCGAACTGGGCATGGAAGCGATCTACGAGTTCGAGGTCAAGGACATGCCGGTCACCGTTGCGGTGGACAGCAAAGGTGAGTCGGTGCACATCACTGGTCCTGCGATCTGGCAACAGAAGATCAGCGAAAGCCTGGCGGTAGAAGTGCAGTAAGCCCTTCGCTGCCATAAAAACGGCCGGTTCATCTGCAACGATGACCCGGCCGTTTTCACAGGGGCCAACCGTTCGCGATAAAAAAAGCGCCGAAGCATACAAAATGATCTTGCGCACCTGTCAGATCTGACAGGTTCATTTACCCGCCATTCTTGTTAGCGTCAGTCCATTCACGCCCACCCCCGTGCGCAATGGATTCGACCATGCCTGATCAACAAGAGCTGAGCATCACCACCCCTTCCATCGCCAAAAGCGCATCGATCGCCACCATCGGCAAAAGCTGGGGCGCAGTGGGGCCGACCGGAGCGGCATCATTCGAACTGCCGATTCCGACGTCTGCCGGGCGGGGCTGGGATCCGCAGATTTCGCTGAATTACACCAGTCAGAGCGGCAACGGTCCGTTCGGCCTGTCCTGGCACTTGGGTGGCGTAGGTCAGATCATCCGCAGAACCAACAAAGGCGTACCGCGTTACTCCGACCACGACGAGATCATCGGTGTCGACGGCGAAGTGTGGATGCCAGAGCTGGATGAGCACGGCGAGCTCAAATTCCGTGAGGAAAGCGTCTACAACGGCGTCAACATCGGCCCGCACAGAGTCGTCCGCTACTGGCCTCGAGTCGAGAGCGATTTTGCCTTGCGCGAACGCTGGCAGCGCCAGACCCGAGAAGCCGATCCACCGGTATTCTGGCTGATACACGGCGCTGACGGCTCGCTGCACCTTTACGGCAAAACCGAAGCCACACGAATTGCCGATCCCCAGGCTCCTGGACGAATCGCCACATGGCTGCTGTGCGAAAGCATGAACGCGCGCGGCGAACACATCTGCTTTGAATACAAGGCCGATGATCAGGATCCCGACCCCGTGCGTGACTATCGCGCCCAGCGTTATCTGCGCCGCGTGTGTTACGGCAACTTCACGGCCAGCAGCGATCTGTACAGCTGGACGACGGACAATCCCGCCGAACTGGGCTGGCACTTTCATCTGCTGTTCGATTACGGCGAGCGCAGCACGTCACTGACCGACATCCCGGCATATGACGGTGCCCCCCTCAAACCCTGGACCGTTCGCCCAGACAGTTTTTCAACCCACGGTCAGGGTTTTGAACTGGGCACTCGCAGACTCTGCCAGCAGGCATTGCTGTTTCATCATTTTCCCGGGCAATCGACTGACCAACCGAAACTGGTACGCCGCCTGCTGTTGGAATATCACCAACCGCAAAATATCGCGCAGTGGGCCTACAGCCAGATCAGCGCGGCGCACTATCAGGCATTCGATGCGAGCGGCATTGTCGAAAACACGCCGCCGGTCGAGTTCGACTATGCCCCCTTCGACATCAATAAAACCCCGGCACGTTTCTTCGAACACGATGTCCAGCCGAGTATCGAGGACGGTGGTTTTTACCAGTGTGTGGATCTTTATGGCGAAGGTGTGCCGGGTTTCCTCTGCCGTTATGACCAGGCCTGGTACTACCGCGAACCCTTGCGTGCGACCAAGGGCACCGATGAAATCGGCTATGGGCCATGGACCGCACTGGACAAGATTCCGGTGGCCGATCGCAACCGTCCGGTACAGCAACTGCTGACCGACCTGACGGGGGACGGCAGGCTCGATTGGGTCACCGCGCAACCGGGTATCAGTGGTTTTCGCTCGCTGACAGAGCAACGCGAGTTTGCCGACTTTGTCCCCTTCGGCAAATTTCCGCCGGAGTTTTTCAACACCCTCTCGACACTTGGCGACTTGAGCGGTGACGGCTTGAGTAGCCTGGCATTGATCGGGCCGAACGCCGTGCGACTGTATGCCAACGAGCGCGAACATGGCTTTGCCGCGCCTGCAGAGGTGCTTCACGAACCCGACGACGACCGCTTGCCCCTGTTCAGCAATTCGCGCACAGAACTGGTGCTGTTGGGCAATCTGCTGGGCAGCGACATGCCCGAGCTGTGCCGGATTCGCCACAACGAAATCCGTTGCTGGCCAAACCTGGGCCATGGCCGCTTTGGCAAGGGGCGCAAGATCAGCACATTGCCTTTCAGCGACGAACAGTTCGATTCGTCACGCGTGCGCCTTGCCGACCTCGACGGCTCCGGTGCTGCATCGCTGATTTATCTGAAGTCAGAGGCCTTCGAGATCTACCTGAATCGCGGCGGCAATGGCCTGGAGCAGACACCGATCAGTGTGCCGTGGCCCGACGGCGTGCGCTTCGACCGTTTCAACCAGGTAAGTTTTGCCGACCTGCAAGGCCTGGGCTGCGCGAGTCTGATCCTGACGGTCACGCACATGCAGCCGCAGCATTGGCGCTACGATTTCGTTTCGGCCAAGCCGTATCTGCTGACCAGCAGCAACAACAATATGGGTTGCAGTGCGAGCGTGGTCTACCGCAGCTCGGCACAGGAATGGCTGGATGAAAAACACCGGTTACTCACGCTCAAGCGCTTGCCGGTTTGTCATCTGCCGTTCCCGGTGGCGGTGGCCAAGAAACAGCAGCAACTGGACGAGATCACCGGCAACTGTCTGACGCAGACTTTCACTTGGCGAGAAGGTTTCTACGACAGCCGCGAGCGTGAGTTCCGTGGTTTCGGCCTGTTGCAGCAAACCGACAGTGAGAGCGCCTGCGCAGATGAGATCGAAGGTTTCAGCGAGCCGATGCGGGTCTTCACCTGGTTTCATACCGGGCAATCGATGGACCGGCCGCACGATGCCTATTTCAATCAGGACCCACAGGCTGTCGCCCTGGGTAGCACCCTGTTCAGTCGACATCACTCACAAGATGACGCTGATGAAATCATTCCTGCGCACGACGAAGACACCCGATACCAAATATCCCGAGCGCTGGCTGGCTCGGTAACGCGCATCGAGACCTATGCCGATGCAGACGTGGACGCTCCCGGGATTGCCACGCCGTACACAGTCCAGGAACTGCGTTATCTGGTACGTGAGGTGCGCGAGCAAGGGGCTTACGCTGCCGCCGTGTTGCTGCCACTGGTGGTGGAAAAGCTCAGCTACCAGTACGACGGTTTTGTCGATGATCCCCTGTGTCGCAATGAGGTGATCCTGCGCTATAACGCCTACGGTCAGCCGACTCACGTAATCACCGTGAGTTACGCCCGGCGACTGACCGAAAAGGATGCGCCACCGTTCGACGACCTGGATGAACAGCAGTGGTGGTACGACGCCCATGACCCGGCGCAACAAGCGTTCTACCTGAATGAAAGCCGTGCCGCGTTCATCGATCAGGACACGGACTTGCAGCATTGGCGCCTCGGTTTGCCCTGTCAACAGCGAGGCAACGCACTGGTCTTGCCCAAAGGCACTCTGCCTACCGGGCTTAACCCTGCGCAGGTGTCCCATGAGTGCCTGATGGAGTATGAGGACTCAGCGCACTGGAACGCCGAGCGAGTACTGACCACGCAGTCGGTACAGCGTTATCTGGGCACAGATGGCCAGCCGTTGCACGACGGCGTCGCCGGCTTCGAAGCCCTGGTCGGCCCACTGGAAGTGGCACAACTGGACAAGACCGCGCTGGACGCTTACAGCGTTTTGCCTGCGCCCTTCAACGTACGCGACGAACTGAAGAAGATCGGCTATCTGCCAATGCCGTTTCTGTTTTGGGTGAGTCCTTTGGGCAGTACAGAGCACGACCTGTGGTCGGCGAATTTCGGCTACGCCGAATACGCCAGCCTCGACGGTTTCTACAAAATCCGGCGCTATCGCGAAACCCTCAGCCACGACTACACCCGCGCCGAGTACGACGCTCATGCGCTGGCCGTGACCCTCGTGGAACTCCCGGATGGCTGCACCACGCGCATTGAGTACGACTACCACGCGCTGCAACCGCTGAGCATCATCGATGCCAACGACAACACTCAAGAGGCGATCTACGAACCTTCCGGTCAGCCGTTTGCCTCCAGTTTTTACGGCACCGAAAACAATGAGCCTGCGGGTTTCAACCCGCTGAGCGACTACGTGCCTCCGCAGGATCGGCGCCCGGCTACGGCGATTGCCAATCCGCCCGCCGCCGTACAAAAAGCCGCCAGTACCGTGCGCAAGGATCTGTTCAGCTGGATGGGGCAGATAGCCAACGGCGCCAGCGCATGGATTGCCCAAGGCTATCTCCTGCCCAGCGGCCACATCAGGGCCAGTGCGCGGCAAAAACTCGCCCGGCGCAGCGATACTTTGACGCCTGATGAACAGGCATTGCACAAGGCGATCGGTTCGGTGCATCGAGAACCGGTTCACAGTGTGATCCTCTCTGCCGACTGTTATCCGAACGATACGGTGCTGGAGCAAATCCAGATCGTCAAAGCCTGCGTCGACGGTTTTGGTCGGGCCCTGCAAAGCCAGCAACGGGTCGATGCGGGTAAAGCCTATGCCGTCGACGCCGACGGTTCGCTGATCGTCGAGAATGGTCAGTTCAAAGTGGTCGATGCCGACCCGCGCTGGCGTATCAGCGAGCGTGTCGAATACAACAACAAGGGTTTGCCTGTTCGTCGGTACCGCGCGTTTTTCGCCGATACCTATACCTACGTCAATGATCAATCCCTGCGCACACTGGGCAATCACGACAAGATTTTTTATGACACCCAGGGCCGGCAAGTGCGATTGGTCAACGCCAAGGGCGATTTTTCACGGGAGACCTTCCACCCCTGGTATCAAGCCAGCGAAGACTTCAACGACACCGTTGAACCGTCATCACCGACCAAGGCATCACGCTCATGACTGCCAACCTGCATCGGCGCACACCCGCGCTGGCCGTGAGCGATGCGCGTGGCTTGCCGGTGCGGCAGGTCGGGTACTTGCGCAGCGTAACGGCCGACATCCCCGACGTTCTGGTCACCCGTCAGCAGCACGATGACAACGGACGTCTGGTCGAACAATGGGACCCGCGGCTTTCGGCGCCTTGCCTGACCACCGTTTACAACCTGAACGGTGCGGTATTGAAATCCGACAGCGTCGACGCCGGCTGGCGCCTGACCCTACCGGGGCTGGCCGGTGAACCTTTACAGCGCTGGGACGAACGCGGCAGCCATCGGCGCACGACCTTCGATGAGCAATTGCGGGTAATGGAGGTCGAGGAAAATGGCGAGCCGAATGTGGATGTGTTCACCTACGCCGACGCCTCGGCCGACGCCGGGTACAACCGCCGCGGCCAGTTGCTGGGACAGAAGGATCGCTCCGGTTCGCTGAGTACGAATAGCTTCTCGCTCACCGGCCAGCCCCTGAGCGAAATCCGCACCTTCCATGATGATCAAGCGTTCACCAGCCATCATGTGTTCAGTCCGCTTGGTGCGCTGCTGGAACAGACCGACGCCGGCGGCCATCGGCGACGCTCGCACTACGGGCTGGCCGGGCAACTCAAGCAAGTGGATCTGTGGATCAGCGGCACGCCGGACTGGCAACCGGTGCTGCTGGATGCGCAGTACAACGCCAACGATCAGATCATCGAACAACTGGCCGGCAATCGCGTTCTGAGTCAGTGGACGTACGACCCGGCAGACGGCCGCTTGCACACCCAATCCAGTCGCAAGGACGGCGGCGCCGTCCTGCAGAACCTCGAATATTTCTACGATCCCGTCGGCAATATCACCCGTATCGAAGACCACGCATTCCAGCCGCGATACTTTGCCAACCAACTGATCGACGGCCATCGCGATTTCACCTACGACTCGCTCTATCGGCTGACCAGCGCCACTGGCTACGACGACGCGCCGCCGCCGGACATTCCCGGCCTGCCGCAACCGGGCGACCCGAACAATCGCCTCAATTACACCCAGACTTATCGATATGACAATGGCGGCAACCTGATCGAACTGTGCCATGTACGCGCAGGCAACAACTCCACCCGGCACATGCGCATCGACCCGCACAGCAATCGCGGGGTGCGCTGGACACCGGGCGAACCGGAGCCGGTGTTCGACGAACTGTTCGACCCGCACGGCAATCAACGGTCCGTGCAACCAGGCCAGCCGCTGCAATGGAACGCTCGCGATAAGCTGGAGAACGTGACCCTGATTTCGCGCGAAAACGCCCGCAGTGATGCCGAGTATTACCGCTACAGCCAGGGAATGCGCGTGTTCAAACGCCACGAAACCTTCGCGGCCAACGCCGAGCACTTCCACCAGGTGCGCTACTTGCCGGGGCTGGAAATCCGCACCCGCGACAACGGCGAAGAACTGCACGTCATCAGTCTCGGCAACGCCCGCTGTCTGCATTGGGCAAAGAACAAACCCGATGAAATCGACATGGATCAACTGCGCTACAGCCTCGAAGATCACCTCGGTTCCTGCGTGATGGAACTGGACCAACAGGGCGATCTGACCAGTCAGGAGGGTTATTACCCCTTCGGCGAAACGGCGTGGATGGCCGCACGCCACGAAGTCGAAGTGCGCTATAAATTCATCCGTTATTCGGGCAAGGAGATGGATGTCAGCGGGTTGTACTACTACGGCGCGCGGTATTACGCGCCGTGGCTGGCGCGGTGGGTCAGTGCCGATCCGGCGGGGGATGTGGATGGGCTGAATCTGTATGGGTTTGTCGGGAACAATCCGCTGCGATTTGTCGATCTTGCCGGCACCCAAAAAGCCGAGAGCGTGATCTACAACTATTCGCAATTCATGAACGTCCTGTCCTTTTTTGCCGACCAGACATTAGAACAGCTGGATAATGTCTTCAATCAAAAAAACATCATGACCGAACTCACAAAAAACCTCGTCGGAGAGAGCGCCGGCGCCTTGACTACCAGTGTACTTGGAGCCGTTTTGGCGAACAGGTCCGCACTGGATGGCAGCGCCGTTTTAACCAGTCACCCCTACATTGACGGATTGACCGCAGGCAACGGCCTCGCTGCCGCGGGTGCCAGCGCGGCGGACTCCATCACGTCAGGAACGTTGATACGCTCGTTGATTCCCCAGACCTCGAAAATCTCGGTCGCGGCAATTGATGAAATGCTCGGACTGAATGCCCATCAGGAAATCGACTGGCGGGAAGCGCCGGGCGTGATACTCAACCCCGATTTTTTGATGAACTGGGTGGTGGGTTCGGTTTTTGGCATTGCAGGCAACCTCATGAATCTCGGTGCTCGGGTACAAGAAGCAGAGGACATCAAGCACCGGCTCGATCCGGTCAAAACAGGCAAGATCGAAAAAATGCTCGAGGATTGGAAAGACGCCGTCGAAACTCGCTCGGTGCAAGCCGAAAAAGCTTTTGATGCGCTGGGTACCGACGTGTTTTTTCCGGCCACAATCATACCGAACGTCAATGCCATGACCCCAAAAGGAGCGATTGCCGCGGTTCACAGGTCTGCGCTGCAGAAACAAAAAACGGTCACGCTGGACTATATCGCGCGTATGCAAAAAGGCATGGTTGCTTATAGGGAGGCAGGCACTACCGACAACCAGTTTCTGCTGAAACAGGCGCGTGCCGACAAGAAAAAGACCGCCTGAGATGGCCGACTGCGCGAGCACCCGATTATGAATCAGTCAGTGCATTGGCGTACGCCAGCGTTGCGTGCTCATGATCCCAGGCATCTGCTCGTCCGAAATATCGCGTACTTGCGCACCGTAGCCGGTGCTGATGTCGAGAGTCAGGTCAGCCGCCAACAACACGACACTGCCGGCCGCGTGATCAAGCAGTGGGATCCGCGTCTGTCTGTCCCGTGTCTGACAACGGCTCATCGTCTGGACGGCGAGGCATTGAAAATCGACAGCGTCGACGCCGGCTGGCGCCTGACCCTGCCGGGACTGGCCGGTGAACCTTTAGAGCGCTGGGACGAACGCGGCAGCCATTGGCACACCACCTTCGATGGGCAATTGCGGGTAATGGAGGTCGAGGAAAATGGCGAGCCGAAAATGGATGTGTTCACCTACGCCGACGCCTCGGCCGACGCTGGGTACAACCGCCGCGGCCAGTTGCTGAAACAGAAAGATCGTTCTGGTTCGCTGAGTACGAATAGCTTCTCGCTCACCGGCCAGCCCCTGAGCGAAATCCGCACCTTCCATGATGATCAAGCGTTCACCAGCCATCATGTGTTCAGTCCGCTTGGCGCGCTGCTGGAACAGACCGACGCCGGCGGCCATCGGCGACGCTCGCACTACGGGCTGGCCGGGCAACTCAAGCAAGTGGATCTGTGGATCAGCGGCACGCCGGACTGGCAACCGGTGCTGCTGGATGCGCAGTACAACGCCAATGACCAGATCATTGAGCAACTGGCCGGCAATCGCGTTCTGAGTCAGTGGACGTACGACCCGGCAGACGGCCGCTTGCACACCCAGTCCAGCCGCAAGGACAACGGCGCCGTCCTGCAGAACCTCGAATATTTCTACGATCCCGTCGGCAATATCACCCGTATCGAAGACCACGCCTTTCAGCCACGCTACTTCGCCAACCAGATGATCGACGGCCATCGCGATTTCACTTATGACTCGCTCTATCGAATGACCAGCGCCACCGGCTACGACGACGCCCCGCCAACGGACATTCCAGGCCTGCCGCAACCGGGCGACCCGAACAATCGCCTCAATTACACCCAGACTTATCGATATGACAATGGCGGCAACCTGATCGAACTGCGCCATGTACGCGCGGGCAACAACTCCACCCGGCAAATGTTCATCGACCCGCACAGTAATCGCGGAGTACGCTGGAAAACAGGCGATCCGGAACCGGCGTTCGACGACCTGTTCGACAGACACGGTAACCAGAAGACGATGCATCCCGGCAAGCCCCTGACCTGGAATGCCCGCGATGAGCTGGAGAGCGTGACGCTGATCCAGCGCGAAAACGACCGCAGTGACGCCGAGTACTACCGTTACAGCCAGGGCATGCGCGTGTTCAAACGCCACGAAACCTTTGCTGCCAACGCCGAGCATTTCCATCAGGTGCGCTACGTGCCGGGGCTGGAAATCCGCACCCGCGACAACGGCGAAGAACTGCACGTCATCACTCTCGGCAACGCCCGTTGCCTGCATTGGGCAGCGGAGAAACCCAATGCAATCGCCAATGACCAAATGCGTTACAACCTCGAAGATCATCTAGGTTCCAGTGTGATGGAACTGGATCAAGACGCCGTGATGATCAGCCAGGAGGGCTATTACCCCTTTGGCGAAACCGCGTGGATGGCACCAGATTCGGAAACCACGTATCGCTTCATCCGCTATTCAGGCAAGGAAATGGACGTCAGCGGGTTGTATTACTACGGCGCACGCTATTACGCGCCGTGGTTGCAACGCTGGGTCAGTGCCGATCCGGCGGGGGATGTGGATGGGCTGAACCTATATGGGTTTGTGCGCAACAACGCTATGACTTACGTCGACCGGACAGGCAACGAAACAGAAGTAGCTCAACCGTCAAGCGGAGGCGTTCTGGCATTTATTACCGGAAACACTCCCAGAGAGCGTATGCAGAAGCAACTGGCCTTCCATAACGAGCTGCTTTCAGCCGTCGATCTGGCTGTCAGGGATGTCACCACTCAAATACTCAATCATCGTTCTGAGCCCAACAGCAGGGTATCAACCGCGAAACGTACAGGTTTTTTTCTTGCGGAAAAGGGCACATCCAACGCGGTTGGCATAGGCATGAGCGCAGCCGGGGTAGCACTGGGAATCCCTGGCGGCCCTCTGGGAATGCTGATTGGCGGGGCTCTTGGTTTCGTAGTCGGAAAAACCGTGAGTAAAACGACGAAAGCGATCGGCAGAAAAACCGGTTTGAACACCTCCATCAGCTTGCAACCGGATCGATTGAGAGGAACCAGGCTGTTAAAGCAAACACAGGCTGAACAAGGGCCCGTGGTTAACTTTAAAGCTATCGCCGATTACAACCCGCTCAACCCCGAAGGACGGCAAGAGATCAAACAAGGCGGCATCGCGGCTAGCAAGGAATTGGCGCTGGCAGGCGCTGGCAAGATCCCCTACGTCGGCCCAGCCATCAAGGTGATTCCGGACACCATCGATCTCTTGAATGAAATAAAAAACAGCGCAAATGATCTTACCGAGGATGAGGTGACTGCACTGGATGCCGACATTACCGGCACGATAAATATGCTGCAGCATGGCTCCGAACATTTAATCGAAACGGTCAAGACCCTAAGTGCTACTGACACCGCTAAACGCATTGATCGCATTGAAAACGAAACTGGACAGCGAATAAAAATGCTTCGAAACCTGAGAACAGTCCTTCATTCCAACTCGTCGACTTTTACTGCCGTATGAAAAGGTGACGACGCGACTCCAGGCCTGAACAGTGCTCATGGTAAGGTGCCTGCCCGTCCTTATTCCTGCGCCCAGCATGCTGCCGACTTCCCGTACTCTGCGTCTGTCGTTGTATACCCTGCTGATCATCGCCGGTGCAGCGCTTGCCGCCACGCTTGCGATCCGCCACGCCGAACGTCAGGCGCTGGAAGAAGACGCCGCCCGCGCCAACCAGCAACTGGCGTTGTACGCCAACTCTCTGCACACCCTGATCGACCGCTATCGCGCCCTGCCCGCCGTGCTGGCGCTGGACCCGCAATTGCGCGCGGCGCTGGCAGGACCGGTCGATGCCCAAGAGCAGTCGGCGCTGAATCTCAAGCTGGAAAAGATCAACGGCGCGGCGCAATCCTCGACCCTTGAACTGCTCGACCGCACGGGCCTCGCCGTGGCGGCAAGCAACTGGCGCCTGCCCAGCAGTTACGTCGGCCACAATTACGGTTTCCGCCCTTACTTCAGCCAGACCCGCACCCAAGGCACCGGGCGTTTTTACGCGGTGGGCGTGACCAGCGGCATTCCCGGCTACTTCCTCTCCAGCGCGGTGCTCGGCGACAACGACGAGTTCCTTGGCGCGATGGTGGTCAAGCTGGAATTTCCCGAACTGGAACGCGAGTGGAGTCAGGGCAATGACACGCTGCTGGTCAGCGATGCGCGCGGGATCATCTTCATCGCCAATCAACCCGGCTGGCGTTATCGCGCGCTGCGGCCATTGAACGCCCGCGACATGGATGAGATCAAAGCCACCCGGCAGTACGACAAGCAATCGCTGCAGCCCCTGACCCATTTGTCGCTGCGCCGCTTCGATGACAACAGCGATCTGCGCCGCGTCGAAGGCCCCGAGGGCACAGCGGATTATCTCTGGGAATCGCTGCCCCTGAGCGCCGAAGGCTGGACCCTGCACCTGCTGCGTCATCCGCAGGTGGCGTTCGAAGATCTGCGCAACGCCGGGCTGGCCGCCGCCGGTGTATGGCTGGCGCTGGTATTTCTGTTGCTGTTTCTCAACCAGCGCTGGCGCCTGTCGAAAATCCGCCAGCGCAATCGTGAGGAACTGGAACAGTTGGTGGAAGAACGCACCCGCGACTTGCGCACCGCGCAGGACGGTCTGGTGCAATCAGCCAAACTCGCCGCGCTGGGGCAGATGTCCGCCGCGCTGGCCCATGAAATCAATCAACCGCTGACCGCTCAGCGCATGCAACTGGCGACCCTGCGCCTGCTGCTCGAGCATGGCCGCGTCGACGATGCTTATAAAGCGTTGAAACCGGTCGACGAAATGCTCACCCGCATGGCCGCCCTCACCGGCCACCTCAAGACCTTCGCGCGCAAAAGTCCCAGCGGCTTGCGTGAGCGGCTGGATCTGGCGACGGTGGTTGATCAGTCGTTGCAGTTGCTCGATGCACGGCTGCGCGACGAACAGGTCAGTCTAGTGCTGCACCTGACGCGTCCGGCGTGGGTGCGCGGCGATGCGATTCGCCTCGAACAGGTGCTGATCAACCTGCTGCGCAACGCCCTCGATGCGATGCAAGGCAAGCAATGCAAACGGTTGGAAATCCGTCTGGAAGCCGACGAACAACTGTGGCGCCTGAGCGTCAGCGACAATGGCGACGGGATTGCCGAAGAGCATTTGGGCCAGGTGTTCGACCCGTTCTTCACGACTAAACCGGTGGGCGACGGCCTGGGCCTCGGGTTGGCGGTATCCTTCGCTATCGTGCATGAATCCGGCGGCCGTCTGAGCGCCGAGAATGGCGACAGCGGCGCGGTGTTCAGCCTGACTTTGCCGATCGATCTGGAGGCACACATCTGATGCTCAATTCCGTGATGGTGGTCGATGACGAAAGCAGCATTCGTAGCGCCGTCGAGCAGTGGCTGAGCCTGTCGGGGTTCGAGGTGCAGTTGTTCAGCCGCGCCGAAGAATGCCTCGCCGCCCTGCCCGCGCACTTTGCCGGGGTGATCCTCAGCGACGTGCGCATGCCTGGCATGGGCGGCCTGGCGTTGTTGGCCGAAGTGCAGAAACGCGATGCCGATCTGCCGGTGATTCTGCTCACCGGCCATGGCGATGTACCGATGGCCGTCGAGGCGATGCGCGACGGCGCTTACGACTTTCTGGAAAAACCGTTCAGCCCGGAAACCCTGCTCGGCAGCTTGCGCCGGGCGCTGGACAAACGCCGGCTGATTCTGGAAAACCGTGCGCTGCACGAGCAGGCCGACAACCGCGCCAAACTTGATGCGACGTTGCTCGGCGTGTCCCGAGGTTTGCAGACGTTGCGTCGGCAAGTGCTGGACTTGGCAGCGTTGCCGGTCAATGTGCTGATCCGTGGCGAAACCGGCAGCGGCAAGGAATTGGTCGCAAGGTGCCTGCATGATTTCGGCCCGCGCGCGGCCAAGCCGTTCGTGGCGCTGAACTGCGCGGCGATTCCTGAGCAGCTGTTTGAGGCCGAGTTGTTCGGTCACGAGAGCGGCGCGTTTACCGGTGCCTCGGGCAAGCGCATCGGCAAACTGGAATACGCTGACGGCGGCACACTGTTTCTCGATGAAATCGAAAGCATGCCGCTGGCGCAACAGGTGAAACTGCTGCGGGTTTTACAAGAACAGAAGCTTGAGCGGTTGGGCTCGAACCAGAGCATTCGCGTCGACCTGCGCATTGTCGCGGCGACCAAACCGGATCTGCTCGATGAAGCTCGGGCCGGACGTTTTCGCGAGGATCTGGCGTATCGCCTGAACGTCGCCGAACTGCGTTTGCCGCCGCTGCGCGATCGTCGTGAAGACATTCCGCTGCTGTTCGAAACCTTCGCCCACAATGCCGCTGAACGTTTGGGTCGCACCTTTCCGCCCTTGAGTGGCGCGCAATTGAGCCATCTGCTCAGCCACGACTGGCCGGGCAACGTGCGCGAACTGGCGAACGTCGCCGAGCGCCAGGTGTTGGGGCTGGATGAGCCGGCGCCGGGGATCGATCCGGGGCAATCCCTGGCGGCGCAGCAGGAGGCGTTTGAGGCGCAGTGTTTGCGGGCAGCGCTGACCCGGCACAAGGGCGATGTGAAAGCGGTGCTTGAAGAACTGCAACTGCCGCGCCGCACGTTCAATGAAAAGCTGCAGCGGCATGGGTTGAGTCGGGAGATGTTTTTGGCTGAGTGAGGCTGGGTCGGGATTTTTGGCGTGGCTGAAATCCATCCCCCTCACCCCAGCCCTCCCGAAACGTCGGACCGCCCCCAGGGGGGCGAGGGGGAAAGGGAGCCGATCTTCATGCTTTTCAAAACCTGAGTTCGACTCGGTATCTCAGGTCGGCGTAACTATCAAAAGCACCTCGATCAGTCCCCTCTCCCCCCGGGAGAGGGCTAGGGTGAGGGGCTTTTGATCTCAGCCCCAATAAGCGGAAATCCGCTCACAAGATCAATTCCATCGGCACAAATCCGCTCACCCAATCCCGTCACCCCCTCTAAACCGGCCCTCCCCCCGTTGGCACACCTCCTGCTATAGCCCTCGCAGGCTGCGTTTCTACGCGCTCCACAAAAACAATTAAACGAAGGATCCTTCAATGGATAACTCCAACGCCCTGCCTCTTGGGTCGGCTGCCGTGCCCGCCAAAGAAAGAACCACCGCCAGCCGGATCAAATCGATCTTCAGCGGTTCCGTCGGCAACATGGTCGAGTGGTACGACTGGTATGTGTATGCCGCCTTCTCCCTGTACTTCGCCAAAACCTTTTTCCCTGCCGGTTCCACCACCGCCCAACTGATGAACACCGCTGCGATTTTCGCCGTGGGCTTTCTGATGCGCCCGATCGGTGGCTGGCTGATGGGGATGTACGCTGACAAGGTCGGCCGTAAAAAAGCCTTGATGGCCTCGGTCTACCTGATGTGCTTCGGCTCGCTGCTGATCGCCCTGAGTCCGAACTACGAAACCATCGGCATCGGCGCGCCGATCCTGCTGGTGTTCGCCCGTCTGCTGCAAGGCCTGTCGGTCGGTGGCGAATACGGCACCTCGGCGACCTATCTCTCGGAGATGGCGACCAAGGAACGTCGCGGCTTCTTCTCCAGCTTCCAGTACGTAACCCTGATCTCCGGCCAGCTCATCGCGCTGGGCGTACTGATCGTGCTGCAGAACGTGCTGACCACCGAACAGCTGTACGCGTGGGGCTGGCGTATTCCGTTCGCCATCGGCGCGCTGTGTGCGGTCGTGGCGCTGTACCTGCGTCGCGGCATGGAAGAAACCGAGTCGTTCACCAAGAAAGAGAAGTCCAAGGAAAGCGCCATGCGCACCTTGATGCGCCACCCCAAAGAGCTGTTGACCGTGGTTGGCCTGACCATGGGCGGCACCCTGGCGTTCTACACCTACACCACCTACATGCAGAAATACCTGGTGAACACCGTCGGCATGAGCATCTCCGACTCGACCACCATTTCTGCCGCCACGCTGTTCCTGTTCATGTGCCTGCAACCGATCATTGGCGGCCTGTCGGACAAGATCGGCCGTCGTCCGATCCTGATCGCCTTCGGCGTGCTGGGGACGATCTTCACCGTGCCGATCCTGATGACCCTGCACACCATTCAGACATGGTGGGGCGCGTTCTTCCTGATCATGGCGGCGCTGATCATCGTCAGCGGCTACACCTCGATCAACGCCGTGGTGAAAGCTGAATTGTTCCCGACCGAAATCCGCGCCCTGGGCGTCGGCCTGCCGTACGCACTGACCGTATCGATCTTCGGCGGCACTGCCGAATACATCGCGCTGTGGTTCAAGAGCATCGGCATGGAAACCGGTTACTACTGGTATGTAACCGCGTGCATCGCAGTGTCGTTGCTGGTGTACATCACCATGAAAGACACCCAGAAGCACTCGCGCATCGTCACTGACTGATCGGTTTTTTACAGCCACTGCAATGGTGGCTGTTCTGGCCCTATTGCGAGCAGGCTCGCTCCCACATCTGGAATGCATTTCCCTGTGGGAGCGAGCCTGCTCGCGATTGGGTCACCGCGTTATCCAGCCCTGCATGAAAAATCCCTCACACACGCCGCACATCGATTAATCGCTAATTAATGCTGCCCGTTCATTGTGCAATCACCTGATCGATGACCTGCGCGACGCTCGCTCCGACGACGAAAGCGAATTGAATGCATCGCTCTTAATATCAAGTTAATCGATCTTTTTTAGCATTATTTTGCGCTTTTCAATCAACTTAATTGGCGTAGCATTAAACCCATGCAAGACACACCCGCCAACGAATCTGGAGTAAAGAACATGAAAACCAAACTGATCCTTGCCCTGACCCTGTCCGTACTGGCCGCCAATACCTTCGCTGCCGACGGCTCGGACCGCACCAAATCCGCCGACTTCATCAACGGCGCCAGCGCTGCGATCGAAACCAGCCACACCGGTACTTATGCCGCTGACGGGTTTGATAAAACCAATATTGGTAAAGCAGTGGCTGCCGATGGTTTCGACAAAACGAACCTTGGTAAAACCGTCGCTGCTGACGGCTTCGATAAAACCGGTACCGCGGCTGCCATCAGCTAAGTATCCGCAGTCCTCCCACAGCCCGGCCTTGGCCGGGCTTAGTCATTTCTGGGGGATGACAATTTCCTCAAATACACACAAATCCACTGTAGGAGCTGCCGAAGGCTGCGATCTTTTGATCTTGATCTTTAAAAGCAAAATCAAAAGATCGCAGCCTTCGGCAGCTCCTACACGGGGATTTGCGTCTGACTGGAAATATGCGGGACGTCCTTGCACTATGGCTGCATCTAAAAAGCAGCCTCAGGAATTCACCCGCCATGCCCGATGACATCCACTTCTACGAACCCGCCAACGGCCACGGTCTGCCCCACGATCCGTTCAACGCCATCGTCGGCCCGCGCCCGATCGGCTGGATTTCCTCGCAGGATGCCAACGGCCAGTTGAACCTGGCGCCGTACAGTTTTTTCAACGCCTTCAACTACATTCCGCCGATCATTGGTTTTTCCAGCGTCGGGCGCAAAGACAGCCTGAACAACATCGAGCAGACCGGCGAATTCGTCTGGAACCTCGCCACTCGCCCGCTGGCCGAGCAGATGAATCAGAGCTGCGCGATGGTCGCGCCTGAGGTCAACGAATTTGAATTGGCGGGATTGACGACGGTGGCGTCAAAAGTGATTTCGGTGCCACGGGTGGCCGAAAGCCCGGTGTCCTTCGAGTGCAAGGTCACGCAGATCATTCAATTGCAGCGCGCCGATGGCGAGACGGTGCCGAGCTGGCTGGTCCTCGGCGAAGTGGTCGCCGTGCACATTGCCAAGTGGCTGTTGAAGGACGGCATCTACGACACCGCCGCGGCAGAACCGATTCTGCGCGGCGGCGGGCCGGCGGATTACTTCCAGCTGGGGCCTGAGGCCCTGTTCAAGATGTGGCGTCCGGGCGCCAGCAAGTAACGCGTTACCAGATCAACTCGGCGTCTTCAGTGACGCCCTTGAGGTTATCCAGCTCATTGATGGCCGCTTCATCGGCAGCAATCGCGCCGGGGAAGACCTGATCATTCAACAGTTTGTGAAAGCGTGGTGCACCGCCATCGACCAAGGCCTTGACCGCGATTGCCGCGTGATAGCCCTTGTTGCCGCCCAACTCGACGGGGACGACTGCGGAAACTGCTTCGAAGTGTTCGAACTCTTTACGTGCCATGTCACATATCCCGGCTCAGACAAACAAGCCGGACATTAAACCCTCAACCGACGAGTTTGTGTACCGGCGCCGGGCATTGGCCGAGGGCTTGCGCCGCCGACACGTCCTTGAAAGTGTGGAAGTCGAGGCTGTTGACCACCAGTTCCTGCACCAGCTCGGCGAAGATTTCCATCGACGGGCTGTTGAAATAGCTGGTCATCATTTGCTGGCTGCTCCAGAACCCGCAGACCAGCCACAACTCGGGATCACACTGCGAATGCTGCAAGGCAAAGCTCAGGCAACCGGGGGCGGCGCGGGACGGATCGATCAACGCACTCAGGCGTACACCGAGTTCCGCCGAACGCCCGGCGCGCGCTCGAACGAAGGCCATATGACTGACGGGAATCTGCTTGGACATGTTCAACCCTCCCAGGGAGTCGCGTGGCAGCCGGGGGACGGGCTGCGACAGGATCAAAGGTTAAGGTCAGCACGCTGGCCGCCGTTAGTCGATTCCTGCCGCCGCGTTGCACAATCCTGCGAGACTGCACACAGGACCTGTAACAACCTGTAAAACAGCGTCACACGTCTGTCATGCGCGTTTTGTGTAGGAGCTGCCGAAGGCTGCGATCTTTTGATTTTGCCTTGAAGATCAACAGATCGCAGCCTTCGGCAGCTCCTACAGGGTTGGATCGCGGCAGGCGCGGAAACACCCCGGGGCAGAATCAGGCAAGCATTTCGCAGGATGTGTCTACCGCTGGCGCTTGCACAAACATATGCTCTGCTCCATTCCACCTCCCCTGCCGAGGATGCCGTGCATGACGTCATTCGATCGTTTTCAAGCCGAACCCAGCGCTGACATGGAAAAACAGCGCGCGGAACTGGCGGCGATCATCCGCCGCAACACCACCGACGATGGCAGCTACGAGACCGCCATCGGCTCGCTGTTCATGTCGCGCCACACAAAATCCCACGACTTTGCCCCGGTGCTCGCGCAACCGGCGCTGTGCATCATGGCGCAGGGACGCAAAGAGGTGCGGTTGGCCGATGAGTACTTCAATTACGACCCGCTGAATTATCTGGTGGTCTCGGTTTCGATGCCGTTGAGTGGACGCGTGGTCAATGTCTCGCCGGAAGAACCGATCCTCGCCGTGCGCCTGGATATCGACCCGACCGAAATCACCGCACTGATCGCTGACGCCGGCCCGATGGGCGTGCCGACCCGGCCGACCGGGCGCGGTTTGTATGTCGAGAAGATCGACAGTTCGATGCTTGATGCGGTGCTGCGTCTGGCACGTTTGCTCGATGCGCCGAAAGACATCGCCATGCTGGCGCCGCTGATTCGCCGGGAGATTCTCTATCGCTTGCTGCGCAGCCCGCAGGGGCATCGTTTGTATGAAATCGCGATTGCCAACAGTCAGAGCCATCGCATCAGCCAGGCGATCAAATGGCTCAACGGCAACTTCGAACAGCCGCTGCGCATTGATGATCTGGCCAGAGAAGTGAACCTCAGCGTCTCGACCTTGCATCACCGCTTCAAGGCGATGACGGCGATGAGTCCGTTGCAGTATCAGAAGCAGTTGCGCTTGCAAGAGGCGCGGCGGTTGATGCTGGCGGAGGGGCTGGAGGCTTCGGCGGCGGGGTATCGGGTGGGGTATGAAAGTCCGTCGCAATTCAGCCGTGAGTACAGCCGCTTGTTTGGTGCGCCGCCGTTAAGGGATTTGGCGCGGTTGCGGCTTTCGGTGTGACCGTTAGAAGCCCCTCACCCTAACCCTCCCGAAACGTCGGACCGCCCGAAGGGAGAGGGGGACTGAGTGGGGGATATTCAGGAAATACACCGACCTGAAAATGCTTCACCGAATCCATAATCGACTCGATCTCTCAGGTCGATGGACAGCACCAGACACCTCGGTCGGCCCCCTCTCCCTCCGGGCGGTCCGACGTTTCGGGAGGGCTGGGGTGAGGGTCGGCTTTCCAAGTGCTTTGACCAATCCAAAATCGACTCGATTTTTCAGGTCGATGGACATCGCCAGACACCTCGGTCGGCCCCCTCTCCCTCTGGGCGGTCCGACGTTTCGGGAGGGCTGGGGTGAGGGTCGGCTTTTACACTGCCCGGATCACATGCTTGAGCTCCTGAAACGCCGCCAACCCCCAAGGCCCGAGCTCGCGACCAATGCTGCTCTGCTTGTACCCGCCCCACGCCGCCTGCGGGAAAATCACTTGCGGCGCATTGATCCACACCATCCCCGCCTGCAAGGCATTGGCCACGCGGTCCGCCGCAGCGGCATCACTTGTCACCACGCTCGCCACCAAACCAAACAGCGTGTCATTGGCCAAGGCAATCGCCTGCGCTTCAGTGGTGAAACTGCGCACACACAGCACCGGCCCGAAAATTTCTTCACACCACAACGCGCTGTCCAGCGGTACGTCGGTGAACACGGTTGGCTGCAAGAAATAGCCGCGCGGCAGATCCGCTGGACGATTGCCGCCGCAAAGCAAACGCGCACCCGCGCTGAGCCCACGGTCGATGTGCCCGAGCACTCGCTGGTACTGCGCCTGATTGACCAGCGCACCCATTTTCACCTCCGCATCGAACGGGTCGGCTACACGAATGGCCTGCGCACGTTTCTGCAAGCGACGGAGGAATTCCTCTTCCAGCTCATCCGCAACCAGCACACGACTGGTCGCCGAACACATCTGCCCGGCATTGAAAAACGCACCGCCACACGCCAGCTCAACCGCCAGATCAATGTCGGCATCCGCCAACACCAGCAGCGAAGATTTGCCGCCCAGCTCCAGGCTGACGCCCTTCACCGTTTCCGCCGCACGCTGCATCACCTGCACGCCGACCGCATTGCTGCCGGTGAAGGAAATTTTGGCGATACGCGGGTCCGCCGACAATGGCGCACCGACCGCCAACCCTGTACCGCAGACAAGATTGAACACGCCGTTTGGCAGGCCCGATTCCGCGATGATCGCCGCCAGTTCCAGCTCCGGCAGCGGTGTCACTTCCGAAGGTTTGAGCACCACGCAGCAACCCGCCGCCAACGCCGGCGCGAGCTTCCATGCCGTGGTGACCATCGGGAAGTTCCACGGCACGATCAGCCCAACCACACCGCACGGCTCGCGGCGCAGACGTGCGCTGAAATCATCGCTGGGCAGCGGCACGTTGCTGTCCTGTCTGGCGTCGAGGCCTTCGGCGAGTTCGGCGTAATACTCGAACGTGGCGATCACGTCGTCGACATCGATGGCCGCTTCAAACTGCGGTTTACCGTTGTTGCACGATTGCAGTTTCATCAAGTGCTCGCGACCGTTGCGTACACCATTGGCGATGTTGCGCAGGATTGCGCCGCGCTCGGCACCACTGGTTTGCGACCAGCTCTTGAACGCTTCGCTGGCGGCCGCAACGGCTTGGTCGACGGCGTGCTCGTCACCGCCATTGACCGTGGTCAGCAGCGCTTCGGTGGCCGGGTTGATCACCCGCAGATGTTCGCGGCCGGCCGACCATTGGCCGTTGATGTAGAGGCCGTCGAGTGTGGTTGGAAAACTGATCATTGCGCCACCGCCTTCATCCATTGGGTCTGGTCGATTTCAATCAGGGTCGGGCCCTGACGATCGCTTGCACTACGCAACGCGGTGCGCAGTTGCTCGATGCTGCTGATCGCTTCGGCCGCGCAACCGAGACCCTTGGCCACCGCAACAAAATCCGGGGTGTAGATATCCACGCCGACCGGTTCGATGGCGCGGTTGACCATGTATTTCTTGATCTCTTCGTAGCCCTGGTTATTCCACAGCAAGACGATCACCGGCACCCGCGCTTCGACCGCGCTGGCCAGTTCCGGCAGGGTGAATTGCAGGCCGCCATCGCCGATCAGGCACACCACCGCAGGGCGCGCACCTTTGTCGAGTTGGCCGCCGAGCCACGCACCGATCGCTGCCGGCAAGGCGTAGCCGAGCGTGCCGTAACCGGTCGAGGCATTGAACCAGCGGCGCGGATGATCCGGGTTGAACGTCAGGTTGCCGGTGTACACCGGTTGCGTGGAGTCGCCGACGAATACGGCGTTCGGCAATTCATCAAGCACGGTGTCGAGGAAACGGGTTTGCGCGAGGGTCGGTGCATCCCAGCTCGCGGCCAGTTCAGCGCGCAGTTTGCCGGCGCGAGCCTGCCCCCAATCGCTGCCGCGCTCGGCGAGTTTTTCCTGCGACAGCATGTTCAACAAAGCTTGCGCGGCGTTGCGTGCGTCGGCCACCAATGCCAGGTGCGGCGGGTAGTTGCGCACGGTCTGATCGGCGTCGATATCGATGCGCAGCAGTTTGCCGGGAATCTCGAAACCGCCAGCGAACGTGACGTCGTAATCGGTCTCGGCCAGCTCGGTGCCGATGGCCAGAACCACATCGGCATCGGCGACCAGCGCGCGGGTGGCAACCAGCGTCTGGGTCGAGCCGATCAGCAACGGATGGTTGCCCGGCAGCATGCCTTTGGCATTGATCGTCAGCGCCACCGGCGCATCGAGCAACTCGGCAAGTCGGGTCAGTTCCGACGCTGCATCGATGGCACCGCCACCGGCCAGAATCAGCGGACGTCTGGCTTCAGCCAGCAGCTCGCTCATGCGTTTGACGGCAGCTGGCGCAGCGCCGGCGCGGTCGATATTGACCGGCACGCTGGCGAGCAAGTCATCGGCATTTTCGACCAGCACATCCAAGGGAATTTCGATGTGTACCGGACGTGGACGGCCGGCCTGGAACAACGCAAAAGCACGCGCCAGCACCACCGGCAATTCGGCGGCGGACATCAAGGTATGCGAGAAGGCCGCAACACCTGCGACCAGTGCGCTCTGGTTCGGCAACTCATGCAGCTTCCCGCGCCCACCGCCCAACTGACTGCGCGATTGCACGCTGGAGATCACCAGCATCGGGATCGAATCGGCGTACGCCTGGCCCATGGCGGTGGTGATGTTGGTCATGCCCGGGCCGGTGATGATGAAGCACACACCCGGTTTGCCGCGGGTGCGCGCATAACCGTCGGCCATGAAACCGGCGCCCTGCTCATGCCGAGGCGTGACGTGGCGAATGCTCGAACGCGCCAGCCCGCGATACAGCTCCACGGTGTGCACCCCGGGAATGCCGAACACCTGCTCGACCCCATAACCTTCGAGTAACTTGACCAGTACTTCGCCACACGTCGCCATGTCGATTGCCCTTCTTGTTCGCTGAAGACACCGAACCAATGTGGGAGCGAGCCTGCTCGCGAAAGCGGTGTGTCAGGCAACGGAGATGTTGAATGTCAGACCGCATTCGCGAGCAGGCTCGCTCCCACAGGGTCCGTGGAATGGCTTCATTGGAACGGTCGGCAGGTAGCGGCAACAATCGATTAAAAGTCATACTAGCCATGTCCTCACGTCATACCTTGGTTCCCCATGAAACGACTGCCTCCCCTGCCCGCCCTGCATACGTTTCTGGTCACCGCGCAGTGTTGCAACTTCACCCGCGCCGCCGAGCAGCTGCACATCACCCAGGGCGCAGTGAGCCGGCAGATTGCCGGGCTGGAAGCGCATCTCGGTTATCCGCTGTTCATCCGAATGGCCCGTGGCCTGGCGCTGACCGCCGAAGGACGTGAATGGCTACCGCGTGTGGAAAAAGTCTTCGGCCTGATCAGCGAGGCGACCGAGCAAATCGGCCTGCAGCGGGAAACCCTGCAACTCAAAGCACCGAGCTGCGTGATGCGCTGGCTGCTGCCGCGCTTGCTGCAATGGCAAAAAGAACGCCCGGACGTGCCGGTAAAACTCACCGCCTCGCTACAACACGGCGTGGACTTCCAGCGGGAGCAATTCGATGCCGCGGTGATCTACGGCCCGCCCCCGGACAACTCGCCGGGCGCACTGCACTTGTTCGACGAGCAACTGACACCGGTCTGTTCACCGGTTTTGCTCAAAGGTTCGCCAGCGCTGAATTCACCGGCGGATCTGCAACAGCATCTGCTGCTGCACCCCACTCACGATATTCAGGATTGGTCGGTGTGGCTGAACGCGGCCGAGCTGCGGCTGAACAACATCGGCAGCGGCCAGCATTTCGAAACGCTGGATCAGGCGATGTCGATGGCGTCCCACGGGACGGGGGTGGCGATCGGGGATTGGTCGTTGATTGGTGATGACTTGCGCGCGGGGCGGCTGGTGATGCCGTTTGAGTTGAAGGTGAAGACGGGGTTGGCGTATTACGTCGTCGTGCCTGCGGGAACCGAGCCTTCGCCGCAGTTGGAAGAACTGATGATCTGGCTGGTGGAGCAGGCGCATTTGCGGTGAGGCTTTTTTCCCTCACCCTAACCCTCTCCCAGAGGGAGAGGGGACTAATCGAGTTGTTTGTTTGATCTACGTCGACCTGCAATATCCAGTCGAACTCAAGTTTGAAAAGCATGGAGATCTGCTCCCTTTCCCCCTCGCCCCCTTGGGGGAGAGGGCTGGGGTGAGGGGGAAAAGATCCAGAGCCAGACCAATCCCTCAGAAACGCCTCAATCAGTAACCAACAGTAAACCGCTGACGCGAATGCTTCGGCATTTCCACTTCGTCGATCAACGCAATCGCATAATCAGCAAAAGTGATCCAGCTACGCCCTTCAGCGCTCACCAGCAAATGATCCTGGCCGGCTCGGTAACTTCCTGTGCGCTCCCCTTCGACAAACTCTGCCGACGGCGACAGGAAGGTCCAGTCCAGATCCTGCTCCTGACGCAACGCCTCAAGAAACGCCGCACCGGCACTGGCTTCAGCTTTGTACTCTGCCGGGAAACCCGCGCTGTCGATCACTCGCGTATCGTCCGGCAGCAACAGCGAACCGGCACCGCCGACCACGAGCAAACGCTTCACCCCGGCCTGCTTCACCGGCCCGACAATCGCCGCCGCCGGCACGGTGGCGAAATGCGCGGCGGTGATCACCACATCATGACCGGCCACCGCGTCTTGCAGCGCTGCGGCATCCAGCACATCGACATTCTTGCTGACCACACCGTTACGCGCGCCGATCTTCGAAGTGTCGCGGGCGATAGCGGTCACGCTATGGCCACGACGCAGGGCTTCTTCCAGCAGTTGGCTACCGGCGCGGCCGGTGGCACCAATGATTGCGATCTTGCTCATGACATTCTCCAGTTGGCTTGAGAGTGCTGCGTTTTTCAGAATCGGCTTACCACTGCATTTCACCCTTGGCGACTTTCGCGCTCAGCTCCAGCGAGCTTTCTTCACCCAGTGTCGGGTAGCGTTTTTTCATCGCGGCGATCAGTGTGGCGGAGTCTTTGGCCTTGGCGGTTTCCACGTCGAACGCCTTGATGTAGTCGGCGGTGAATTTCACGCTGGCCAGCGAACGGCTGCTGTTGCCGAGGTAATGACCCGGCACCACGGTTTGCGGCTTGAGGGTTTCGATCGAGTGCAGGGTTTCCAGCCAGTCGGCGTGGGATTGCGCGGTCTGGGTGTCAGCCATCCACACATGGATGTTCTCGGCGACAACCACACCACCGACCACGGCTTTGAGCGACGGAATCCACACAAAACTGCGATCCGGTTGTTTGCCATCGAGGCCGACCACCTGCAACTTCTGCCCTTCGAGCATCAGGCTGTCGCCCTTGAGTACGCCCGGCACGATGGTTTTCGCTGGCACATCGGCGCCCATTTTCGGACCCCAGAAGGCCAGTTTGCCGGCGACGGTTTTGTTGATGTGATCGACGGTCGGTTGCGAGGCGAGCACCTTGGCATCGGGGAACGCTTGGGTCAGGGTGTCGAGGCCGAAGTAGTAATCAGGGTCACCGTGACTGATGTAAATGGTGGTCAGGTGCTTGCCGCTGGCGCGGATATTTTCCACAACCTGTTCAGCCTGGGACTTACCGAACTGCGCATCGACGAGGATCGCGTCTTTCTCGCCGCTGACCAGCACCGAGGTCACTGGAAAAATGGCGTTAGTCCCCGGGTTGTAGACGTCGAGGGTAAGGTTGGCAGCCGCTGCATGCGCAGCGAAACCCAGGGAAGCAGTGGCGAGCAGAACGCGTTTGAGTGTAGTGAAGCCGATCATCTGTTGCTCCAGTGTCCGAATGCCGTGTTTGGCGATGGGACAGAGCTTAGTTGCCTGACTCAGTACAAAAAATGCGATGCTTGAACATAGTTTGTTTCTGAAAGCGGGCAAATCATGGATCGTCTCCAAGCAATGCGGGTGTTTGTCACCGTCGTGGATCTGGGCAGCCAGTCGGCAGCAGCCGATCATCTGGACCTTTCGCGGCCAGTGGTTTCGCGTTATCTGGCGGAGCTGGAGGACTGGGTCGGCGCACGCCTGATGCACCGCACCACGCGCAAGTTGAGCCTGACCGCCGCCGGCAGTGAAATCCTGCCCCGTTGCCGGCAGATGATCGAACTGTCGACGGACATGCAGGCCGCCGTCAGCGAACCCCACGACGCCCCGCGCGGGCTACTGCGGATCAGCGTCAGTACCTCGTTTGGCCAGGCGCAACTGGCCGATGCCGTAGCCGCTTACGTCAAACGCTACCCCGGAGTCAGCATCGACCTGCAAATGCTCGATCGCACGGTGAATCTGGTGGATGAGCGGATCGATCTGGCGATTCGTACCAGTAACGATCTCGATCCCAACCTGATCGCCCGACGCCTGACCGTTTGTCGTTCGGTGGTCTGCGCCGCGCCGGCTTATCTGCAAGACCACCCGGCGCCGTTACGGGTCGAGGAGTTGAGTCGACACAACTGCCTGACGCACTCGTATTTCGGCAAGAGCCTGTGGCATTTCGAGGAAGATGGCGAACCGGTCTCGGTGCCGGTACAGGGCAATATCAGCGCCAACGAAGCCAGTACGTTATTGCGCACGACGCTGGCCGGCGCCGGGGTGGCGATGCTGCCGACCTATCAGGCCGGGGTGCATATTCACAGCGGTGAACTGGTCCGACTGCTGCCCCATGCGGAGCCGCGACAGATGAGCATCTACGCCGTCTATGCCTCTCGCAAACACATGCCGGCGGCGCTGCGCAGCATGCTGGATTTTCTGGTGCTCAGATTCCCCGAAAACCCCGAATGGGATACCGGCCTGTAAACCCATTTAACTGTGGGAGCGAGCCTGCTCGCGAAAGCGGTGCGTCAGACACCTTTGCATTGACTGATAAACCGTATTCGCGAGCAGGCTCGCTCCCACAGTGGCTATCGATATGCTGAATGGCCAGTTACAAGCTCAAGCGCACTCGCTGGCAACTCCCCAGCGCTGACCTATGCTGAAAGTAATACCGCAGGGTATGTCGTTCAGAGGTCAACGCCATGAACATCAAAACAAGAAGGTACGTCGCGATTTTCATCACCTGCGCCGCCACGCTGGCGCTGTACGGCACCGCTGCCTGGCGGGTCGAACAGTTGCGACAGTTGCCGCGCGAGTATGCGAGCTGCAACTTCGAGCGCTGCATTCCGCACAATGCCACGCTGAACGCATTGCGCTGAGCCTGAGGTTGACTCATCACCTGTGGGAGCTGGCTTGCCAGCGATTGCGGTCTGACATTCAGCATTGAAGGTGACTGGGCCAACGCTGTCGCTGGCAAGCCAGCTCCCACAGGTTTTTGCGGCGTTTATGAGATTAATGCTCGGCCTTCAGGCTGTCGCGGAAAGCCTTTGGCGATATCCCCACCCGGCGTCGAAACAGCCGCGTGAAGTTGGTCGGGTCGGAAAACCCCAACAACTCCGACATCTCATAAATCGTCATGCTGGTGTACGTCAGCAAGCGCTTGGCCTCCAGTAACTGACGTTCATGCATGATCTGCAACGCCGGTTGCCCGGCCAGCTCACGGCACGTGCCGTTGAGGTGCGACACCGAAATCCCCAGGCGATGCGCGAGGTCTTCGACCTTCACGTGCTGCCGATATGTCTCTTCGACCAACTGAATAAAACCATTGAGGTATTCGCGCTGACGTTGCGGCCGCTGACTGGCTTTGTGCCGCACGATCGCCTGACGGCTGACCCAGACCATGATCACGCTAACCAACGAATGCATGAGCATTTCACGTGCTGGTTGATGACCGTTGTATTCGGCCTGCAACGCCGAAAACAGGCTATTGAGGTAATCGCCGTCGTTGCCTGCCGGGTAGTTTTCTGCGCTGGCCAACGCGTGTACCGAATCGCCCAGTTGCGCCTGCAAGTGGTTGATCAGCGGTGTGGCGAGGGTAACGATGAACCCTTCGACATCTTCGGAAAAACGAAAGCCGTGCACCGATAACGGTGGCAGCACTTGAATGGCCGGGGTGTCGAGTTGCGTGCGTTGCCCTTCGATCTCAAGCTCTGCCTGACCTTTGAAGACGAAGAGTAACTGGCACAAATCAGCATGGCGGTGGGGTTTGATTTCCCACTCATGTTCGCGACTGCGAGAGGAAATGGTTTCACAGTGCAGCAAGTCGGGGGTCGGCCAGTCCAGGCTTTCACCGTAGAGCTTGAACACTGGAATCGAAGGCAGCTCAGGCTTGTTCATCACTTCAATCCAGGCCTCGGGGTTGTGGGCGATAATCGCACCGATTGGCAGAATGTACAGGTATCGGCTCAGTTTTCACCTTCAATTGACAGACCCGCAAGGGAAAAATGCAAGCACTCGATCCATAAAAATCATTCAGCGGTCTTGGCCGCGTGAAGCTTGCGAGTCATAAAAACAATGAAAACGCTGAAAACCCAAGTCGCCATTATTGGCGCCGGTCCGTCCGGATTGCTCATCGGCCAGTTGTTGCACAACGCCGGCATCGACACCCTCATCCTCGAACGCCAAACGCCCGATTATGTTCTCGGCCGCATCCGCGCCGGTGTGCTTGAACAAGGCATGGTAGAGCTGTTGCGTCAGGCTGGCGTGAGTCAGCGCATGGACGCCGAAGGGTTGGTGCATGGCGGTTTCGATCTGGCGCTGGACGGGCGTCAGGTGCACATCGATCTGCACGCGCTGACCGGCGGCAAGACGGTGATGATCTACGGCCAGACCGAAGTGACTCGCGACCTGATGGCCGCTCGTCGGGAGGCTGGTGCACCGACCTTTTACCAAGCGAGCAATGTCGTTCCTCACGGCATGAAAAGCGACGAAGCTTTTGTCACCTTTGAAAAGGACGGTGAAACCTGGCGTGTGGACTGCGACTACATCGCCGGTTGCGACGGTTTCCACGGCGTCGCTCGCCAATCGATTCCGGCCGATAGCCTGAAAGTCTTCGAGCGGGTTTATCCGTTTGGCTGGCTGGGTATTCTGGCTGACACGCCGCCGGTGCATGACGAGTTGGTCTACGCCCGCCACGAACGCGGCTTTGCCTTGTGCAGCATGCGTTCGGCAACGCGCACCCGGTATTACCTGCAAGTACCGGCGGATGAAAACGTCGATGACTGGAGCGATCAGCGCTTCTGGGATGAATTGAAAAATCGTCTGCCAGTAGAGCTTGCCGAGAAACTGGTTACCGGCCCTTCGATCGAAAAAAGCATCGCGCCGCTGCGCAGTTTTGTCGTCGAGCCGATGCAGTACGGGCGGATGTTTCTGGTCGGTGATGCCGCGCACATCGTCCCGCCCACTGGCGCCAAGGGTTTGAATCTGGCAGCGAGTGACGTCAGCACGCTGTTCAATATTCTGCTGAAGGTTTACCGCGACGGGCGCACCGATCTGCTGGAGAAGTACTCGGAAATCTGCCTGCGCCGCGTGTGGAAAGCCGAGCGCTTTTCCTGGTGGATGACCTCGATGCTGCACCGCTTCGATGATCACGACGCCTTCAGCCAGCGCATCAGCGCCTCGGAACTGGACTACTTTGTCAGTTCAGAAGCAGGGCGAAAAACCATTGCAGAAAATTACGTCGGACTTCCTTATGAGGCTATCGAATAGCCTGCTACCGACTTACACTGGCGAGCATCCCCGCTCGCCTGACGATCTGCGGGACTCTCACTGCCCGCAGGTTTTGCCCGTGACCAATCTCAATCACCCCGAAACGCCCAAACCGGCCATTCGCAGCGTGCTGGTCGCGCTGATGATGGCGATTTTTCTCGGCGCGCTGGATCAAACCATCGTTGCTGTATCGATGCCGGCCATCTCTGCGCAGTTCAAGGATGTCAGCCTGCTGGCCTGGGTGATTTCCGGGTACATGGTCGCGATGACGGTGGCCGTGCCGATCTACGGCAAACTCGGCGACTTGTATGGGCGGCGCAAACTGATGCTGTTCGGCATGGGCCTGTTCACCCTCGCCTCTCTCTTTTGCGGTATGGCGCAAAGCATGGAGCAACTGGTGCTGGCGCGGATCCTTCAGGGCATCGGCGCCGGGGGGATGATCTCGGTGAGTCAGGCGATCATCGGCGACATCGTGCCGCCGCGTGAACGCGGGCGCTATCAGGGTTACTTCAGCAGTATGTACGCGGTGGCCAGTGTCGCCGGCCCGGTACTCGGCGGTTACATGACCGAGTATCTGTCGTGGCGCTGGGTGTTTCTGATCAACCTGCCGCTGGGCCTCGGGGCTTGGTGGGTAGCGCGGCGCAATCTGCGCGGCCTGCCGATTCCGCAGCGCAAACCGATCATCGATTACCTCGGCACCGTGCTGATGATCATCGGCCTCACTGCCCTGCTGCTGGGCATTACTCAGGTTGGTCAGGGTCATTCGTGGCGCAGCGGTGAAGTGCTCGGCTTGTTCGCTTGTGCGGTGGTGGTACTGGCGGTGTTTGTCTGGCACGAGCGCCGGGCGCGGGAGCCTTTGCTGCCGATGCACCTGTTTGCCAACCGCAACGCGCTGCTGTGCTGGTGCACGATTTTCTTTACCAGTTTCCAGGCGATTTCGCTGATTGTGCTGATGCCGCTGCGCTTTCAGACCGTGACCGGTGCCGGCGCTGACAGCGCGGCGTTGCACTTGCTGCCGTTGGCGATGGGGCTGCCGATTGGTGCATTTTTCGCTGGCCGGCGCACGTCGATCACCGGGCGTTACAAACCACAGATTCTGAGCGGCGCTCTGCTGATGCCGATCGCGATTCTCGGCATGGCATTCAGCCCACCGGCGGCGACGCTGATCAGCGCACTGTTCATGTTGCTCTGCGGTATTTCCAGCGGCATGCAGTTCCCGACTTCGCTGGTCGGTACACAAAATTCGGTGGAGCAACGCGACATCGGCGTAGCGACCAGCACCACCAACCTGTTTCGCTCTCTCGGCGGCGCGGTGGGCGTGGCGTTGATGTCGGCGCTGTTGCTGGCGTTGTTGCAAGATTCGAATTTTGCCCATCTGGCGAGCAGTTCGCTGATGAGCGAGGGGCATTCCGGCAACGTTCTGCTCGATGGTTTGAACGCCGCGCCGGGGGATGCGCAGGACGCCTTGCGGGCGGAATTGCTGGTGACGTTCCGGCATTTGTTGTGGGTGAGTGCGGCGGTATCGTTGCTGGGGTTGGCAGCGGCGATTGCGATGCCGAACAATCTGCTGCGCGGACGTGAGCACGGCGCCAAATAACCGCAAAAGATCGCAGCCTTCGGCAGCTCCTACAAGGGCATGCATAACCCTGTAGGAGCTGCCGAAGGCTGCGATCTTTTGATCTTCAAGGGCTGTAGTAACCGACGGCCACAAGGAAATGCCCGGCCTTCTTCAGGTAAGCATGTTTGTCCTCGACCTTGCCGGTCACCGGGTTCTTCCAGCGGTATTCATATTCACCCTCATCCTGCTTGCCGATCAGCGCCAGAATCGGCTCGCCCACCGGTTTGCCATCCGGATCCTTGATCTTGCCAAAGTCGGTGTTGATCAAGCGCAGGTTGGTGCCGTGGGCGACGTAGCGCTGGGTATTCAGATCGACCACAAACACATACAAGTCGTCCTGCAAGTAGCCACCCTTGAGCGAGTTGATCGCCGTCAGCGTGCCCTTCTCGTCTTTGCCCAAATCAGTCGCCGCTTTATCGAGCAACGCCTTGGCTTGCTCGGCCGAGGCTCGCGGCAAGTAGTAACCCACTGCCAGAATTCGCTGGCCGATGCGCTGGTAATACACGTGCTTGCGCTCGACCTTGCCATCGGCCCAATTCTGCCAACGGTATTCGGCCTGCTGGATGCCATTGCCTTCCGGCACTTTCAACGCGTCCTTGAAGGTTTTCTGCAAATCCGGGCCGAGCACCTCACTGACGTCACGACCGATCAACGCTGATGAAGGCCCGCCGCTGGCGAGCATCACGCCTTTGGTGTCGACCACGAACACGTAGCGATCCTTGTCGACGAACTCGCCCTGGCGGCTGAACGCGGCAAACGCCTTGTCGCCATTGTCGTGGTAATAGGCCAGGGCTTTCTCCAGCAAGGCAATCGCGGCCTGGCTGTCATCCTTGGCGGTAGTGGCGGCGCTGGCCTGGCCGAGGCTGGCCAGTAACATCAAACAGAGACAGGCGAATTTATGCACAAACCCCATGACGCATCCCTCGTTCTTTTTGGTGTTTCAAGAGCGTAGACGGCTTGGGAGCATGTATGGATATTCAGAGGGTTTCTGAACGTTTCGCGGATCCTGTGGTGAGGAATGGCCCCACCACAGGTGATCAAGCTTCAAGGCCGGGAATTGATCTGCTGCTGCAAATTCTGAATCTGCGCCTGAAGGGTGTTGATGTTGCGGGTCATCTGCGCACGGAAGGCGTCGAACTCGGCGGTATTGCCGCCACCCTGCGGTGCTGCCGGGCGGTTGTCCTGTTCGCTTTTGAGGACGACGATTTCCTGCTCAAGACGATCGATCGCCGCGCTCGGGTTGCCCTGCTTCTTCAACGCCGCTATATCGGCGCCGAGGCTTTTGAACTGCGCATCGAAGGCCTTCAACTGCGTGTCGACCTTGCTGGTGTCGGCCGGCGTGCTCTTGATGGTCGCCAGTTCCGCGCTCAGGGCTTTGACCTGCGCCTGCAACTGGGTGTTGGCGTTCTGCTGTTCGGTAGTCTGCGCGGTCATCTGTGCCAGACGCTTGTCCAGATCGCTGGCCTGCCCCGCTACGCCTTGCTGCTGTTTGCTCTGGTCGAGCAGCTTGCCTTCGAGCTGCTTGATCTGCAGCTTCAGCGCTTCGCTGTCGCTGGTAACGTTGGACTGACTGGCCACGACCTTGCCGGAAATATCCTGCAGGCGCCCCGCCGCCTCTTCACTAATGCGCGCAAAGCTTTCCTGGGTCGCGACCAGTTGCTGCTCCATCAGGGAAATCTGCTGAAAACTCCACCAGGCCAAGCCGATGAAGGCGAAGAACAACGCACCGACCAATGCCCACAGCGGGCCGGTGCTGGCCGCTTTGACCTTGACCACGGGCGGCGTGCGCGAGTGCACGGAGGTGCGGGCGGTGGTCGGAATGTCATCGTCGTCGAAGGTGTCGGCACGCAGGCTCGGGACATCATCGAAATCGTCGTGGGCATCATTACGCATGGACATTGAGGCAACCTTTGGGAAACGCGGTGATGGCTAAATGCTGCGAAGTATAACCGCCGCAGCCGCAGGGATTGACCCCCAAGCGGCTACACGGTTCATTGCCGCCCGGCCAATTCGTTTCAGCGGATGTCCTGAGCTTTCCACCACCCGCAGAACTCGTCGAGCGCCGACCACAGGCTGACTTTCGGATCGTAGTCGAGATAATGCCGGGCGCGGCTGATGTCGAGGGTGAAATTTTTTTTCATTACCTGCATGCCCAGGCGCGACAGGGTTGGCTCCGGGCGCCCCGGCCAGAGTTTGCAAGCGCCCTCGTTGAGCGCCGCGACGCTGTAGGCCAGACCATACGAACGGTACTTGGTGACCTGCGGCACTTCCATTTTGCGCATCACGTAATTGACCACATCCCACAGCGGCACCGGCACGCCGTTGCTGATGTTGTAGGCCTTGCCCAGTGCGGAACCGGCGGCCAGCAAGCTGCTGAGCATCGCTTCGTTGAGATTCTGCACGCTGGTGAAATCGACTTTGTTCAGGCCATTGCCGATGATCGCCAGCCGGCCCTTGCGCTGCATATTGAGCAGACGCGGGAAGATGCTCATGTCGCCGGCGCCGGTGACGAAACGCGGGCGCAGGGCGATGGTTTCCAGGCCGAATTCCTGCGCACCGAAGACCTTTTGCTCGGCCAGGTACTTGGTCGCGGCGTAGTGATGCTTGAAGCGCTTGGGCACTTGCTCTTCGGTCAGGTTGAAGTGATCGCGACCATCGAAGTAGATCGATGGCGACGACAGATGCACCAAACGGCGGACGCGCTGCTTCAGACAGGCTTCAACGACGTTTTCGGTGACCTGCACATTGCCTTGATGGAAGTCCTGATAGCGGCCCCACAGTCCGACAGCACCGGCGCAATGCACCACGGCTTCGACATCCGAGCACAGTTCGCGGACCAGGTCGGGATCGGTCAGATCGCCGGGGACAAACTCGGCACCCCGGCGCACCAGATGTTCGACGCTCTCGGCCCGGCGACCGTTGACCCGCACGTCCAGGCCCTGCTCCAAAGCGAAACGCGCAAAGCGCCCGCCAATGAAGCCGCTTGCGCCGGTGACCAAAATTTTCATGCAAAACTCCAATGAAACCAGCTGCGAGCTTCAAGCTTCGAGCTGCAAGTTTAAAACGGTGCGCAGCGCTGAACTTGCCGCTTGCAGCTTGACGCTCATGGCTGTTTCCAAGGCACCAGCCATTGCGCTGAAGCGCGCACTAATTGCTCGGTCAGCAAGCCCAGCAACTGACCGCCATTGCGCCAATGATGCCAGTACAACGGCACGCCGATCGGTTTATCTGGCAGAAGTTCGCGCAACAACCCGCGTTGCAGTTGATCGCGCACTTGCAGTTCCGGCACCAGGCCCCAGCCGAGTCCCGCTTCGGTCAGGCGGATAAAACCCTCCGAGGACGGGCACAAATGGTGTTCGAATCCACCATCGACGCCCAACGAGGCGAGATAGCGATGCTGGAGGAAATCATCCGGGCCGAATACCAGCGCCGGGGTGCGCGGCAATTGTTCGGCGCGTACGCCATCAGGGAAATGCCGTTCGATAAACGCCGGGCTGGCCAGCGCGCGATACCGCATCGCCCCGAGCAACACACTGCGCGCGCCGGCCACCGGCCGTTCGCTGGCGCAAAGGCACGCGGCGACTTCACCGGCGCGCATGCGTTTGAGGCCGACGGTCTGGTCTTCGACAATCAGATCGAGCAGCAAATGTTGTTCGGCACAGAAGTCGCCAACCGCTTCGGCCCACCATGTGGCGAGGCTGTCGGCATTAAGGGCGATGCGCAAACGTTCCGGCAAACCCTCCTCGTCCAGCGCGGGCACCAGGGTTTGCAGGTCACGCTCAAGCAGACGCACCTGCTGCACATGGTTGAGCAGACGCCGGCCGATTTCGGTCGGCGACGGTGGCGTGCCGCGAATCAACACCGGCTGACCGACCCGCGCTTCAAGCAATTTGATCCGTTGCGAGATCGCCGATTGCGACAAGCCCAGTACCTGCGCGGCCCTTTCGAATCCGGCCTGCTCGACCACGGCGGCCAAAGCGGAAAGCAATTTGTAGTCGAACATCAGTTTTCCTAATGAGCGATCAGCACTATTGGTTTTTCTTATACAGGTTTCGACCGGAGAATAGCCAGCAAGCACTCTTTCTCAAGGAACACACTTATGGCTGGCGAAACTTCACTCTCGACTCTATTGCGCAGCATGAGTCCGCAACTCAACGCCGGCGAATACGTGTTCTGCACCCTGCACGACAGTGTCTTGCCGAGCGGTCTCGAGGTTGTTGGCAGCTTCCGCGAGCAGGAAGGTCTGACGGTCATTGTCGAACGTTCCCGCGCCGAACAGGCCGGTTTCAGCTTCGACTACGTCGCCGCGTGGATCACCTTGAATGTGCATTCGGCGCTGGAAGCCGTTGGCCTCACCGCCGCGTTTGCCACGGCATTGGGCAAGGCCGGGATCAGTTGCAACGTGATTGCCGGCTATTACCACGACCACTTGTTCGTCGCTAAGGCCGATGCCGAACGCGCCATGCAAGTGCTGCGCGATCTCGCAGCCAACGCGGAGTAAATCTTATGTGGCAAAGTTATATGAACGGCCTGCTGGTGGCGTTCGGGCTGATCATGGCGATCGGCACGCAGAACGCTTTTGTATTGGCACAGAGCTTGCGCCGTGAACACCACTTGCCCGTGGCGGCGTTGTGCGTGGTTTGCGATGCGCTGCTGGTGGCGGCCGGAGTATTCGGGCTGGCGACGATTCTGGCGCAGAACCCGACGTTGCTGGCCATTGCCCGTTGGGGCGGCGCGACGTTTCTGATCTGGTACGGCAGCCAGGCGCTGCGCCGGGCCTGTTCGAAACAGAGCATGGATCAAGGCGAAAACCAGACGGTGCGCTCGTTGCGGGCGGTGATGCTCAGTGCGTTGGCAGTGACGCTGCTCAACCCGCACGTTTACCTGGATACCGTGTTGTTGATCGGCTCGCTCGGCGCGCAACAATCGGTGCCGGGTGCTTATGTAGTGGGCGCGGCGAGTGCTTCGTTGCTGTGGTTTTTCACGTTGGCATTGGGCGCTGCGTGGTTGGCACCATATCTGGCCCGTCCGAGTACCTGGCGGATTCTCGATCTGGTGGTGGCGTTGATGATGTTTACCGTGGCCGGGCAATTAATTTTCGCCAGCTGATTTATTCCAAAAGGCTAAGGGGATGCCCTCACTAAATGACGGTCGCGCCGCCGCCCCGTAAAGCGCTTGCGCTTTACGGGGCGGCGGCCCTTCGGGTTGGAGCTGTGATCGTGCCAAGCGGCGTTGCAGGACTCGAAGAGGCAAAAAGCATCCTCTTCGTCCTGCGCCTTGCTTGGCACGATCACAGTTCCAACGCGATCCGTCATTTAGTGAGGGCATCCCCTTGAACCTCTATCCCACACAGTTGTTGCGTGGTTATGGCGCAACCCCGGTGCTATGATCGAAACCCTGCGCCGCAAAGAGTAAAAACTCGCCGGTGCATTTCTGGCCGCCCGTGATCGGCCTTGCGCTCACCGCAACAGACCTGATTAGGAGAATCATCATGGCTTTCGAATTGCCGCCGCTGCCTTACGCACACGATGCCCTGCAGCCGCACATTTCCAAGGAAACCCTGGAATACCACCACGACAAGCACCACAACACCTATGTCGTGAACCTGAACAACCTGGTGCCAGGCACCGAGTTCGAAGGCAAGACCCTGGAAGAAATCGTCAAGACTTCCTCGGGCGGTATCTTCAACAACGCCGCTCAGGTCTGGAACCACACTTTCTACTGGAACTGCCTGGCGCCAAACGCCGGCGGTCAACCAACCGGCGCACTGGCTGAAGCCATCAACGCTGCTTTCGGTTCGTTCGACAAGTTCAAGGAAGAGTTCAGCAAAACCTCGATCGGCACCTTCGGTTCCGGCTGGGGCTGGCTGGTGAAAAAGGCTGACGGTTCCCTGGCCCTGGCCAGCACCATCGGCGCCGGCAACCCGCTGACCAGCGGCGACACCCCGCTGCTGACCTGCGACGTCTGGGAACACGCTTACTACATCGACTACCGCAACGTTCGTCCGAAGTATGTCGAAGCGTTCTGGAACCTGGTCAACTGGAAGTTCGTTGCTGAGCAGTTCGAAGGCAAAACCTTCACCGCTTAAGCTGCGCGCCAGTCAAAAAACCCGGCTTTTGCCGGGTTTTTTTATGGGCGTTCGATGATCGTTCCCACGCTCCTGCGTGGGAATGCATACCGTGACGCTCCGCGTCACTGGACGCAGAGCGTCCCTGGAGGCATTCCCACGCTGAGCGTGGGAACGATCAATGGCGTTTCTCTCACGATGAAAACTGTCTGCCGCTGCTTGCTGCCATGCCACTGCGGACTAACATCAAAAAGAGGAAAAAATGCTGCGAACCGCTCAAGTTGAAGGCCGAAACTACCGACACAGTACAAATAGGGCTAATACTCCAGACAGCAGCATTTCGGCCAAGGCCACGGGCAAATCATCCCCGGTCTGATTGTCCCTTTGACTGCCAACACCGGATTGCCAATACTCATGGCAACTTGACGCTACCCGCACGGAACAAGGAATAACCCTTTGAAGCTGGAACTCAAGAACAGCTTGTCGGTGAAGTTGCTCCGGGTCGTGCTCCTGTCGGCATTGATCGTCGGCGTAGTCTTGAGCTGCGCGCAGATTGTTTTCGATGCTTACAAAACCCGTCAGGCGGTTGCTGGCGACGCCGAACGCATCCTCGACATGTTCCGCGACCCGTCGACCCAGGCCGTTTACAGCCTGGACCGGGAGATGGGCATGCAGGTGATCGAAGGCCTGTTCCAGGACGATGCCGTGCGTCAGGCCTCCATCGGCCATCCCAACGAAGCCATGCTCGCGCAGAAATCCCGCGAGTTGCAGCATTCCAACAGTCGCTGGCTGACCGACCTGATCCTCGGTCAGGAACGCACCTTCACCACACAGTTGGTGGGGCGTGGCCCGTACAGTGAGTATTACGGCGATTTGAGTATCACCCTCGACACCGCCACTTATGGCGAAGGGTTTATCGTCAGTTCGGTGATCATCTTCATTTCCGGCGTGTTGCGCGCACTGGCCATGGGTCTGGTGCTGTATCTGGTCTATCACTGGCTGCTGACCAAGCCGCTGTCGCGGATCATCGAGCACCTCACCGAGATCAACCCGGATCGCCCCAGCGAGCACAAGATCCCGCAGCTCAAGGGCCATGAAAAAAACGAACTGGGTATCTGGATCAACACCGCCAATCAGTTGCTTGAGTCGATCGAACGCAACACCCATCTGCGCCACGAAGCGGAAAACAGTCTGCTGCGCATGGCCCAATACGACTTCCTCACCGGCCTGCCGAACCGTCAGCAACTCCAGCAGCAACTGGACAAGATTCTGGTCGACGCCGGCAAGCTGCAACGGCGGGTCGCGGTGTTGTGCGTGGGGCTGGATGATTTCAAAGGCATCAACGAGCAGTTCAGCTACCAGACCGGCGACCAATTGTTGCTGGCCTTGGCTGATCGTTTGCGTGCCCATAGCGGTCGCTTGGGCGCCCTCGCCCGCCTGGGTGGCGATCAGTTCGCCCTGGTCCAGGCCGACATCGAACAACCTTACGAAGCAGCGGAACTGGCGCAAAGCATCCTTGATGATCTGGAAGCGGCGTTTGCCCTCGACCATCAGGAAATCCGTCTGCGCGCGACCATCGGCATCACCCTGTTCCCGGAGGATGGCGACAGCACCGAGAAGCTGTTGCAGAAGGCCGAGCAGACCATGACGCTGGCCAAGACCCGCTCGCGCAACCGCTATCAGTTCTATATCGCTAGCGTCGACAGCGAGATGCGTCGCCGTCGCGAGCTGGAAAAAGACCTGCGTGATGCCTTGCTGCGCGATCAGTTCTACCTGGTTTATCAGCCGCAGATCAGCTATCGCGATCACCGCGTGGTCGGCGTCGAAGCGCTGATTCGCTGGCAGCATCCGGAACACGGTCTGGTGCCGCCGGACCTGTTCATTCCGCTGGCCGAGCAGAACGGCACAATCATCGCCATCGGCGAATGGGTGCTCGATCAGGCCTGCAAACAACTGCGCGAATGGCACGATCAAGGTTTTGCCGACCTGCGCATGGCGGTCAATCTGTCCACCGTGCAATTGCACCACGCCGAACTGCCGCGCGTGGTCAATAACCTGCTGCAGATGTACCGCCTGCCGCCGCGCAGCCTGGAACTGGAAGTCACCGAAACCGGCCTGATGGAAGACATCAGCACCGCCGCGCAGCACTTGCTCAGCCTGCGCCGCTCCGGCGCACTGATCGCCATTGACGACTTCGGCACCGGTTATTCATCGCTCAGTTATCTGAAAAGCCTGCCGCTGGACAAGATCAAGATCGACAAGAGCTTCGTGCAGGATCTGCTCGATGACGACGACGATGCAACCATCGTTCGCGCGATCATTCAACTGGGCAAGAGCCTCGGCATGCAAGTGATCGCCGAGGGCGTGGAAACCGCCGAGCAGGAAAGCTACATCATTTCCGAAGGCTGCCACGAAGGTCAGGGCTATCACTACAGCAAGCCGTTGCCGGCGCGCGAGCTGGGCGCCTATCTCAAACAGGCGCAACGCAGTAACGCGGCCATTCTCTAAAAGCAAAGATCGCAGCCTGCGACAGCTCCTACATGAATCGCATTCCCCTGTAGGAGCTGTCGAGTGCAACGAGGCTGCGATCTTTTGATCTGTGCCATCACACCGACGTAAATAAGAAATATTTCCAGCCACAACCCTTTACACATAATGCGAAAGATTTGCATTATGTCGCAGTTTTGCGCACCCCCAGCGCGAGTCCACTCAACTATCGAAGCAGGATGTTCGCCATGATTCGTATGCCTCTGGCTACCGCCAGTCTGCTGGCCATCGCTATTTCCCTCGCCGGTTGCGGCGAAGGCAAAGACAAGGCTGCCGCTCCGGCCGCACCGACGCCAGCCGCCAGCACCACCGCTCCAGCGGCTGCGCCTGCCGCTGCCGGTAAAGTCGACGAAGCCGCCGCCAAGGCTGTGGTCGCGCACTACGCCGACATGGTCTTCGCCGTTTACAGCGATGCCGAATCCACCGCGAAAACCCTGCAGACCGCCGTCGATGCCTTCCTCGCCAAGCCGAACGCCGACACCCTGAAAGCCGCCAAGGCTGCCTGGGTCGCCGCGCGCGTTCCGTACCTGCAGAGTGAAGTGTTCCGCTTCGGCAACACCATCATCGACGACTGGGAAGGTCAGGTTAACGCCTGGCCGCTGGACGAGGGTCTGATCGACTACGTCGACAAATCCTACGAGCACGCACTGGGTAACCCGGGCGCCACCGCCAACATCATCGCCAACACCGAAGTTCAGGTCGGCGAAGACAAGGTCGACGTCAAAGACATCACCCCGGAAAAACTCGCCAGCCTCAATGAGCTGGGCGGATCCGAAGCCAACGTCGCCACCGGCTACCACGCCATCGAATTCCTGCTCTGGGGCCAGGATCTGAACGGCACCGGCCCTGGCGCTGGCAACCGTCCTGCATCCGATTACCTGGAAGGCGCCGGTGCCACTGGCGGTCACAACGATCGTCGTCGTGCCTACCTGAAGTCGGTGACCCAACTGCTGGTCAGCGACCTGGAAGAAATGGTCGGCAACTGGAAGCCGAACGTGGCTGACAACTACCGCGCCACCCTGGAAGCCGAGCCGGGCGAAACCGGTCTGCGCAAAATGCTCTTCGGCATGGGCAGCCTGTCCCTGGGCGAACTGGCGGGCGAGCGCATGAAGGTTTCCCTCGAAGCCAACTCCCCTGAAGACGAGCAGGACTGCTTCAGCGACAACACGCACAACTCGCACTTCTATGATGCCAAAGGCATTCGTAACGTCTATCTGGGCGAGTACACCCGTGTTGACGGCACCAAAATGACCGGCGCCAGCCTGTCGTCGCTGGTGGCCAAGGCTGACCCGGCTGCCGACACCGCACTGAAAGCCGATCTGGCCGCTACCGAAGCCAAGATCCAGGTCATGGTCGATCACGCCAACAAGGGTGAGCACTACGACCAGTTGATCGCTGCGGGTAACACCGCTGGCAATCAGATCGTTCGCGACGCCATCGCCTCGCTGGTCAAGCAGACCGGTTCGATCGAAGCCGCTGCCGGCAAACTGGGCATCAGCGACCTGAACCCGGACAACGCTGATCACGAGTTCTGATCACCGCGTCCGATTCAAAAAAGGCGACCTTCGGGTCGCCTTTTTCATGCCTGCCCTACACGGCCCACTGTAGGAGCTGCCGAAGGCTGCGATCTTTTGACTTTGCTTCTAAAAAAGACAGATCAAAAGATCGCAGCCTTCGGCAGCTCCTACAGGGGTTTTGCATTGCTCTTCAGATTTGCGCTGTATCAAGCAAACGATAATTCCTCTTATTCAATCATCCCGGCCCTGTTAGACTTTGCGCCTTTGTTTTCGCCCGTCCGCAGGATGTCTGATGCCCTCGCTGCCTCTTCGCTTGTCCGCACTGTTGCTGGCCCTGGGCCTGAGTGCCTGCGATGACGCCCCGCGTTTCACCAAAGCCGAGCCTGGTGAAGCACGTTCGGGCGGTGCAGCGACTGTGCGCAAGACCGATCAGAACGCATTCTCCCTGCCCTCGGCCAATCTGCCGCCGTCACGGCGAGTGGATTTCAGCGTCGGCAACAGTTTCTTCCGCAGCCCGTGGGTGATCGCGCCGTCGACCACCACCGCCCGCGATGGTCTCGGGCCACTGTTCAATACCAATGCCTGTCAGGGCTGCCATATCAAGGACGGTCGCGGTCATCCGCCGCCACCGGATGCACCTAACGCTGTGTCCATGCTCGTGCGTCTGTCGATTCCCGACACGCCGGAATTCGCCAAAGTCATCGAGCAAGTCGGCGTGGTACCGGAGCCGGTGTACGGCGGCCAGTTCCAGGACATGGCCGTGCCCGGCGTCGTCCCGGAAGGCAAGGTTCGCGTCGATTACACGCCAGTGCCGATTCGCTTCAGGGACGGCACCGAAGTCGAATTGCGCAAACCTGTCTTGCAGATCACTCAACTCGGCTACGGCCCGATGCACCCGGACACGCGTTTTTCCGCACGGGTTGCGCCGCCGATGATTGGTCTGGGCCTGCTCGAAGCGATTCCCGAAGAAGCAATCCTCGCCAACGCTGCCGCACAGGCCAAAGACAACAAAGGCATCAATGGCCGCCCCAATCAGGTCTGGGATGACGCCTTGCAGAAAACCGTCATGGGCAGATTCGGCTGGAAAGCCGGCCAACCGAACCTCAATCAACAAAATGTTCACGCGTTTTCCGGTGACATGGGCCTCACGACCAGTCTGCGCCCCTTCGATGACTGCACGGACGCACAAACCGCCTGCAAACAGGCGCCGAACGGCAATGGTCCGGACGGTGAGCCGGAAGTCAGCGATAACATCCTGCGTCTGGTGTTGTTCTACAGCCGCAATCTCGCTGTGCCGGCACGTCGTGGCGTCAACGATGCAGAAGTGCTGGCCGGCAAGAACCTGTTTTTCCAGGCCGGCTGCGATGCCTGCCACACCCCGAAATACACCACCGCCGCCAACGCCGCCGAACCTGAACTGGCCAATCAAGTGATTCGCCCGTACAGCGATCTGCTGCTGCATGACATGGGCGACGGTCTGGCCGACAACCGCACGGAATTCCAAGCCTCCGGCCGCGACTGGCGCACCCCGCCGTTGTGGGGCATCGGCCTGACGCAAGCGGTCAGTGGCCACACCCAGTTTCTGCATGACGGTCGCGCGCGCAATCTGCTCGAGGCCGTGCTCTGGCATGGCGGCGAAGCGACAGCCGCGCAGCAACAGGTTTTGTCTTTCAACGCCGAGCAGCGTGCCGCGCTGCTGGCGTTTTTGAACTCACTTTAAACACTGATAAAAGAATCGGGAGCCCGACATGTTCCGTCCCAAGCTACTGTTCACCAGCCTTGCCGCGCTCGCCCTCGGCGCCTGCTCGCCGCAGGATCCGCAAGCGGTCACCTCGGCGGCCATCGCCAAATCGGTGATCCTGCCGACCTACACCCGTTGGGTCGAAGCCGACAAGCAACTGGCGGTCAGTGCCCTCGCCTACTGCCAGGGCAAAGAAACCCTGGAGACCGCCCGTGCCGACTTCCTCCACGCGCAGAAAGCCTGGGCCGAGCTGCAACCGCTGTTGATCGGCCCGCTGGCCGAGGGCAACCGTTCGTGGCAGGTGCAGTTCTGGCCGGACAAGAAGAACCTCGTCGGCCGTCAGGTCGAGCAACTGGTGGTCGCCCAGCCGCAGATCGATGCCGCCGCTTTGGCCAAATCCAGTGTGGTCGTGCAAGGCCTGTCGGCCTACGAATACATCCTCTTCGACGCCAAGCCTGACGTGGCCAATGCCGAACAGAAAGCCAAGTACTGCCCGCTGTTGATCGCCATCGGCGAGCGTCAGAAGCAACTGGCTGAAGAGATTCTGCAGGGCTGGAACAACAGCGACGGCATGCTGGCGCAGATGACCAAGTTCCCTAACCAGCGCTACGCCGACTCCCACGAAGCGATCGCCGATCTGCTGCGTGTGCAAGTCACCGCGCTGGACACCCTGAAGAAAAAACTCGGCACGCCAATGGGCCGCCAGAGCAAGGGCGTGCCACAGCCGTTCCAGGCCGATGCATGGCGCAGCCAGTCGTCCCTGACCGCACTGGAAGCCAGCCTCGCCGCTGCCAAAACCGTGTGGGAAGGCGTCGACAACAAAGGCCTGCGCGGTCTGTTGCCGGCTGAGCAAAAGCCATTGGCCGACAAGATCGATGCCGCTTACGCCGCGTCGCTGAAACTGTTCGACAGCACCCAGCGTTCGCTCGGCGAAATGCTTGAAGACGACGCCGGTCGCCAGCAACTCAATGATATCTACGACAGCCTCAACGTCGTCCATCGCCTGCACGAAGGCGAACTGGCCAAGGCGCTGGGCATCCAACTGGGCTTCAACGCCAACGACGGTGACTGATGAGGGCAAGTGCCATGCTGCGACGTCAGGTTCTGACTTTAGGTAGTGCACTGCTGGGAGCAGTGACGCTGGGCGGCTGGACGCTGTTCAAACGCAAGGATCAGAGCCCGCTGTTGCTGTCGGCGCGCGACGACACTGACGGCAAGCACTACGCCGTCGGCTATCGGCTGGACGGCACCCGGGTGTTCGCCACCGAGGTCGGCCAGCGTTGCCACGACATCATCAATCACCCGACGCAGCCAATCGCGCTGTTTGTCGCACGTCGCCCGGGCACCGAAAGCTACCTGATCGACCTGCGCGACGGTAAGTTGCTGCAGACGGTGACGTCGCAGCCGAACCGGCACTTCTACGGCCACGCCGTGGTGCACAAGGACGGTGAATACCTGTACGCCACCGAGAACGACACCACCGATCCCGGCCGTGGTTTGCTCGGCGTGTACAAGTTCGAAGGCGAGCGGCTGGTGCACAGCGGCGAGATTTCCACCCACGGCCTCGGCCCGCATCAGGTGTCATGGATGCCCGATGGCGAGACGCTGGTGGTGGCCAATGGCGGGATTCGTACCGAAGCGGAAAGCCGCGTCGACATGAACCTCAACGCCATGGAGCCAAGTCTGGTGCTGATGCAGCGCGATGGCACCCTGCTGAGCAAGGAAACCCTCGCCCAGCAGATGAACAGCGTGCGTCATCTGGGCATCGCCAGCGACGGCACCATCGTTGCCGGTCAGCAATTCATGGGCGCCTCGCACGAGCGTTCGGAGTTGCTGGCGATCAAGCGTCCGGGGCAGCCGTTCGTGGCCTTCCCGGTGCCGGAGCATCAGTTGCAGTCGATGGGGCATTACACCGCCAGCGTCGCGGTGCACAGTGATTTGCGTCTGGTTGCGCTGACGGCGCCGCGTGGCAACCGCTTCTTTATCTGGGATCTGGACAGCGGCGAAGTGCGCCTCGATGCACCATTGCCTGATTGCGCTGGCGTCGGTGCGGTGAAGGACGGTTTTGTCGTGACCTCCGGCCAAGGCCGTTGCCGTTACTACGATTGCCGCCAGGATGAGCTGTTGGCCAAGCCGCTGGAATTGCCGGCGGGGCTCTGGGACAACCATCTTCATCTGATGGCGTAAAACAGCCTTAAAAGATCGTCCGATCGCGGCCCGAGCCTTCGGCAGCTCCTACCTTGGAATGCATTCCCCTGTAGGAGCTGCCGCAGGCTGCGATCTTTTTGCGTCCCCCTGTAATAACTGCCAGTTGGAATCCCCCCTGTACTCGGAGTAATGTGCCCGCCTGTCTCACCTGATTTATCCAAGGAACTGGAAATATGCTGCGTCGCCGCATGCTGATCATGTTGGGTGTTGTTTTGCTGATCGTCCTGGTGCTGGGCGGGTACAAAGCCTTTTCGATCTACACGATGATCCAGGGCTTCTCCAAGCCGAAACCGCCGATCAGCGTCGCCGTGGCCAACGCCACAGAGCAACCGTGGCAGCTGCGCCTGCCGACCGTCGGCACGCTCAAGGCGTTGCAAGGTGTCGAGCTGAGCCTGGAAGTCGCCGGCACCGTCACCGAACTCAAGTTCGAATCCGGACAGAAGGTCAAGGCCGGGCAACCGCTGCTGCAACTCGACAGTGGCGTCGAAACCGCCCTGCTGGAAACCGCCAAGGCCGATCTGGGTCTGGCGCAACTGGACTTCGGCCGTGGCGCGCAACTGGTCGACAGTCGCGCCATCTCCAAAGGCGAGTACGACCGGCTCTCCGCCGTTCTGCAAAAGAACAAGGCCACGGTCAATCAGCTCAACGCCTCGCTGGCAAAAAAACGCATCCTCGCGCCATTCAGCGGCACCATCGGCATCCGTCAGGTCGACGTCGGCGACTACCTCGCCAGCGGCAGCAAAATCGCCACGCTGCAGGACTTGAGCAGCCTCTACGCCGACTTCTATTTGCCCGAACAATCGGTGCCGAAACTGGCCATCGGTCAACCGGTGCAAATCTCGGTCTCCGCTTACCCCGGGCAAAACTTCGCCGGCAAGATCAGCGCGATCAACCCGATCGTCGAAAGCACTACGCGCAACATTCTGATCCGCGCCACCCTGGCCAACCCCGACGGCAAACTGCTGCCGGGTATGTTCACCAGCCTTGAAGTGCTGCTGCCCGACCCGCAGAAACATATCGTGGTGCCGGAAAGCGCGATCACCTACACCCTCTACGGCAACTCGATCTACGTGGTCGGGCAGAAGAAAGCCGAAGATGGCAGCGTCGAAAAGGATGACAAGGGCCAACCGGTGCTGATCGCCGAACGCCGCTTCATCGAAACCGGTGAACGCCGCGATGGCCTGGTGATGATCAACAAGGGCGTGCAGAGCGGCGAACAAGTGGTGACGGCTGGCCAGATCAAACTGGACAACGGCGCACACATCGCCATCAGCGACGACAAGACCCTCGGCGAGCAGAACAGTCCGCCTCGCGCCGACTGATCAAGGAATCCCCATGGCTTTTACCGATCCGTTCATCCGCCGCCCGGTGCTCGCCACTGTGGTCAGCCTGTTGATTGTATTGCTCGGCTTTCAGGCCTGGAGCAAGTTGCCGCTGCGCCAATACCCGCAAATGGAAAACGCCCTGATCACGGTGACCACTGCGTACCCCGGGGCTAACGCCGAAACCATTCAGGGTTACATCACCCAGCCAATGCAGCAAAGTCTGGCCAGCGCCGAGGGCATCGACTACATGACCTCGGTCAGTCGGCAGAACTTCTCGGTAATCTCGATCTACGCACGCATCGGCTCGAACACCGACCGCTTGTTCACCGAACTGCTGGCCAAGGCCAACGAGGTGAAGAACAAGCTGCCGCAGGACGCCGAAGACCCGGTGCTGAGCAAGGAGTCCGCCGACGCCTCGGCGCTGATGTACATCAGTTTCTTCAGCAAGGACTTGAGCAACCCGCAGATCACCGACTACCTGTCACGGGTGATCCAGTCAAAGCTCGCGACCTTGCCGGGCATGGCCGAGGCGGAGATTCTCGGCAATCAGGTGTTCGCCATGCGCCTGTGGCTCGACCCGGTGAAACTCGCCGGTTTCGGCCTCAGCGCCAGCGATGTGACCAACGCCGTGCGCCAGTACAACTTCCTCTCCGCTGCCGGCGAAGTGAAAGGCGAGTACGTGGTCACCAGCATCAACGCCAACACCGAACTGAAATCCGCTGAGGCCTTCGCGGCGATTCCGCTCAAGGTCAGTGGCGACAGCCGCGTGCTGCTCAGCGATGTCGCGCGGGTGGAAATGGGCGCGGAAAACTACGATTCGATCAGCTCGTTTGGCGGCACGCCGTCGGTGTACATCGGCATCAAGGCGACACCGGGCGCCAACCCGCTGGACGTGATCAAGGAAGTGCGCAAGCTGATGCCCGAGCTGGAAGCGCAACTGCCGCCAAACCTGAAAAGCGAGATCGCTTACGACGCCACATTGTTCATTCAGGCCTCGATCGATGAAGTGGTGAAAACCCTGTTCGAAGCAGTACTGATCGTCATCGTCGTGGTGTTCCTGTTCCTCGGCGCACTGCGCTCGGTGGTAATCCCGGTGGTGACCATCCCGCTGTCGATGATCGGCGTGATGTTCTTCATGCAGATGATGGGCTACTCGATGAACCTGCTGACGCTGCTGGCGATGGTGCTGGCCATCGGTCTGGTGGTGGACGATGCGATTGTCGTGGTGGAGAACATCCACCGACACATCGAGGAAGGCAAAACGCCGTTTGATGCGGCGCTGGAAGGCGCACGGGAAATCGCCATGCCGGTGGTCTCGATGACCATCACCCTGGCGGCGGTGTATGCGCCGATCGGTTTCCTCACCGGGCTGACCGGGGCGCTGTTCAAGGAGTTTGCGCTGACCCTCGCTGGCGCCGTGGTAATTTCCGGAGTCGTCGCCCTGACTTTGTCGCCGATGATGTGCGCGTTTTTGCTGCGTCACGAGGAAAACCCCAGCGGCCTCGCGCACCGCCTCGACCGCATATTCGATGGCCTCAAGCGCCGCTACCAAAGCATGTTGCACGGCACGCTGAACACGCGGCCGGTGGTGCTGGTATTCGCGGTGATCGTGTTGTGCCTGATCCCGGTGTTCCTCAAGTTCACCAAATCGGAACTGGCCCCGGACGAAGATCAGGGCATCATTTTCATGATGGCCACTGCGCCGCAGCCGACCAACCTTGATTACCTGAGCACCTACACCGACGAATTCATCAAGATCTTCAAAGAGTTCCCGGAGTACTACTCCTCGTTCCAGATCAACGGCTACAACGGCGTGCAGGCCGGCATCGGCGGTTTCCTGCTCAAACCGTGGAACGAACGCAGCCGCACGCAGATGCAGATCCTCCCCGAGGTGCAAGGCAAACTGGAAGGCATACCGGGCCTGCAGATTTTCGGTTTCAACCTGCCCTCCCTGCCCGGCACCGGTGAAGGCTTGCCGTTCGAGTTCGTGGTCAACACCGCCAACGACTATGAACTGCTGCTGCAAGTCGCCGACCGGATCAAGAAACGCGCGATGGAGTCGGGCAAGTTCGCCTTCGTCGACCTCGATCTGGCGTTCGACAAACCTGAAGTGGTTGTCGATATCGACCGCGCCAAAGCGGCGCAGATGGGCGTGTCGATGCAGGACCTCGGTGGCACCCTCGCCACCCTGCTGGGCGAGGCGGAAATCAACCGTTTCACCATTGATGGGCGCAGCTACAAGGTGATTGCTCAGGTTGAACGGCCGTATCGCGATAACCCTGACTGGCTGAACAATTACTACGTGAGGAACACCCAGGGTGAGCTGCTGCCGCTGTCGACACTGATCAAGGTCAGCGACCGCGCACGACCGCGCCAGCTCAACCAGTTCCAGCAGCTCAACGCCGCGAAGATTTCCGGTTTCCCGTTGGTGAGCATGGGTGAAGCCATCGACACCGTGTTGCAGATTGCCCGCGAAGAAGCACCGGCCGGGTTTGCTTTCGACTACGGCGGCGCCTCACGCCAGTTCGTCCAGGAAGGCAGTGCCCTGTGGGTAACCTTCGCGCTGGCCCTGGCGATCATCTTTCTGGTGCTGGCCGCACAGTTCGAGAGCTTCCGCGATCCGCTGGTGATTCTGGTGACGGTGCCCTTGTCGATCTGTGGGGCGTTGATTCCGTTGTTTCTCGGCTGGTCGAGCATGAACATCTACACCCAGGTCGGGTTGGTGACGCTGATCGGTCTGATCAGTAAACACGGGATTCTGATCGTCGAGTTCGCCAACCAGTTGCGCAAGGACAAGGGCCTGACGGCGCGTGAAGCCGTTGAGGAAGCGGCGGCGATTCGCTTGCGGCCGGTGCTGATGACCACGGCGGCGATGGTGTTTGGCATGGTGCCGCTGATTCTGGCAACGGGTGCGGGGGCGGTCAGCCGCTTTGATATCGGCATGGTGATTGCCACGGGGATGTCGATCGGCACGTTGTTTACGCTGTTCGTCCTGCCGTGCGTTTACACCCTGCTGGCGAAACCTGATAAGCCTTGAAAGCAAAATATCGCAGCCTTCGGCAGCTCCTACACCGATCCATGTAGGAGCTGCCGAAGGCTGCGATATTTTGATCTTGCTGGCATAAAAAAAGGCCTCGCAACTGCGAGGCCTTTTATGTGGGCTTCAATCGTTTCAACTCTGCGGCCTCATCCCTTGAGAAAGTCCGAACATGAACAACAACAGATCATGATCGGGTTTGGTCGCCACGGAGGCTTTCGCCACCCGTGGGACTGCGCAGTGGGCGTCGTCTACGGACGCGCCAACCACCTGCATGCGGGGCTGCTCCCAGGCAGCCACCGCCAATGACGCAACTGCCAAGGCTCCAACCAAAAACAAACCTCGTGCAATTTCTAGTTTCATCGCTATAAACCTTTGATAGCGCTGCCAAACGCCGTCTCATAAAAGTAGACGAGTTTCTTCCAGTCCGCGTCGCGGAACGACGAATGGCGACGCAATTGCTTCATGTCGTGGGAAGCGGCGCGATAGGCGGTCAGACGCTGGCGGCATTTCTCCAGATCGATCAAAGCGACCTCGACCTTGGCCGACTCGCCTTCGCCCGTCACCCGCACAAACACGTGTTTGATGTAGATGCAGCTGTGCTGCCAACGGCCCTTGTGCATGCGCGCCAGGTTTTCGGCGAGGTCCTTGAGCACACGCTCATACACCACATCGCCGCACTGATCGCGACCGCCGGCAGCCGCCAGCCAATGTTCCAGCTCCTGAAAACCGTCCAGGGACTTGGTCACCAGCAGTGCACGCCATTTGTGCTGCGGATCAGGCTGGGCGCCGCAAAAAACGATTTCCGGCACGCGCACACCGAGCTTGCTCACGCCAGTCAGCGCATCAAGTTCACGCAGAACAGTGGGACGGCCAAAAGGATGCAACCAACTGCGATAGATATGACCGGTCTGGCGCTTGGCATACAGCAGTTGTCCATCGCGCCCCACTACCCTTTGCACGCCACTTTCCCCACCGCGTCGAACATTGGGTTCTTCCACCCACTCGCCGCGCTGGTTCCAGTAAAAGTCAAAGCGATCTTGCGGAGCGACATCCGTTTCTGCTGCAAATTGCACTGCCATCCTGTTACCTCTTGCGTAATACGTAAACTCGCCACATGGCGTAGAGCGGAATAAAGTCCAGTTGTTCCTGAATTCGAAAACCTGCCTCCTCGAACTCCTTTTCCACCGTAGCGGCCGGTAACACAAAGCGATTCTGATACTCGCGTTTGTCACGGTTGCGCTCGGCACGCTGGCGTTTCCAGGCCTTGAAATTGCCGTCAACCCACAGCGAAACAATCACACTGTCACGGGTGACACGCTCGAACTCGCGCAGAATCGCCCGGCGGTGCTCGGCTTCACCGATGTGATGAAGCAGACGCATGCAGAAGATGCTGTCGACGGCGTTATCCGGCAAGGCAATGTCGAACGCAGATGTGTGCAAGGGTTGTACCCGTTTCACCACATCGGCCGGTTGCGCTTGCATGGCCGTCTTGATCATCGACTCGGAATTGTCCGCGCCAATGATCACCCGGTTGGCCTTTTCGCCCAGCAATGGCCAGAAACGCCCGGCACCGCAAGGCAGATCCAGCACCAGTCCCGGCTCGCCGACCAGCGCCAGTGCCTTGCGAGCCAGTTGTTCATCACGCCAGTGAGAGAGCCGACGTCCAAGGCTTTCCTTGTGCTTGCGCAGGTATTTCTGCGCGTGCTGATCGTCGTACTTCTCGGAAAAATCGAGTTTGATTGGGCCGGCCATCACCAGGACTCCTGAATTGCTGATGGCACCACCTTAGGGAGCGGCGTGTCAGCGTCAGGTCATCCATTTGTGAAAAAAATGTCAGGTAAACAGACAAATTATTACAGCGTTATACAGGATTCAGACAGGTTAGAGGGAGTAGCCTTGCGCCACCCCCTGCGTCAGATTTTGCCAAGATCCACTTCGAAGCGGCAGCCATTCGGTTCCATCGTGCTCAAACTGACGGTCCAGCCCTGGTTCTCGCAGATCCGCTGCACCAGCGATAAACCCAGCCCCAGACCTTCGCCGCGCTTTTCGCTGCCACGCACGAATGGCTCGAACATGGCTTCGCGCTTTTCTTCCGGGATGCCGACGCCGGAGTCTTCGACCACGAAGCCGTTGCCTTTGAGCGTCAGACGAATGAAGCCTTTTTCGGTGTAATGCAGCGCGTTGCGCAACAGGTTGCCCATCACGGCATTCAACAGGGTCGCGTTGTAGCGAATGTCTGATGGACTGCCCGGTTCGAAGACCAGTTTCAAGCCCTTGCTCTCGATCGGCCCGCGCCACAGACACAACAGGTTTTCGGCGACTTGCGAGAGGTTTTGCTGAAGTGCCATGCCGGCATCTTCATGCTGCGCGCGCGCCAGCATCAGGAAGGTTTGCACCAACTCGCGCATTTCTTCACTGGCGCGGGCAATACGCTCGACCTGTGAGCGACCGCGCTGGTCGATCCCCGGGTTTTCCAACAGCAGTTCACAGGAACTGGCCAGCACCATCAGCGGCGTGCGCAATTCGTGACTGACATCGCTGGTGAACAATCTTTCACGGGTCAGTGCCTGACGCAGACGTCCGAGCGTGGCATCGAACGCCACCGCCAGTTCGCCGACTTCGTCAGCCGCATAATCCGGCGCCAGCGGTGGTGCCAGCCCCAGCAACTGGTCGCGGTGGCGCACCTGCCGGGCCAGCCGCACCACCGGCGCCATCACCTTGCGCGCGAGCACCCAGCCGAGGAACACCGCCAGTGCCAGGCTGAGCACGAAACCCACCAGCACCACGGCAAACAGCACGCGCTCGCGCTCTTCGAAATCGCTTTGATCCTGCAGCAATACGTAACGTCGACCGTCGACGACTTCGACCATCGCGTGATACGACAGCTGCTCGCGAAACACTTCATGGAAACCTGAATCGAGGTGGCGCAGATCCTTGGGCAACTCGAAATCGCCCGGTCCGCCGCTGAAATAGAACAATTGATCCGGCTCCGGACGGTGGCTCCAGTCCGAAACGTTGTCCATCAGCAGCAAACGCTGCAAATCACCGCCCAGCCCTGCTGAAATCAGCTTTTCTTCGACCAGGTGCACGGTCGCGACGATGCCCATGGCAAAGGCACCGGCGACCAGGGCGCTCATCAAGGCAAAGGCAATAATGATCCGCTGGGATAGGCTTTGCTTAAACTCCATTACACATCGGCCAGCCGGTAACCCACGCCGTGCACGGTGTGCAGCAATGGTTTGGTGAACGGTTTGTCGATCACCTGACGCAATTGGTGAACGTGACTGCGCAGGCTGTCGCTGTCCGGGCAATCATCGCCCCACAGCGCTTCTTCGAGAATTTCCCGACGCAGTACGTGCGGGCTCTTCTGCATCAACACCGCCAGCAACTTGAGGCCGACCGGGTTGAGCTTGAGCAATTTGCCGTCGCGGGTCACTTCCAGCGTGTCGAGGTCGTAGCTCAGATCGGCGACCTGCAACGCACGGCGGCCACCACCCTGCGCACGGCGCATCACCGCTTCGACCCGCGCAGCCAGCTCGGACAAGGCAAATGGCTTGATCAGATAATCATCAGCCCCGGACTTGAAACCTTGCAGACGATCATCGAGCTGATCACGAGCGGTGAGCATGATCACCGGCGTGTCGCGGCGGGCATCTTCACGCAGGCGTTTGCACAGGGTGTAGCCATCGATGCCCGGCAACATGATGTCAAGCACGATCAGGTCGTAATGCTCGGTGGCGGCCAGATGCAGGCCCGACAAACCGTCCTGGGCGCAATCGACGGTATAGCCTTTGAGGCCCAGATAATCGGCCAGATTGGCCAGGATGTCGCGGTTGTCTTCGACCAACAGAATTCGCATGGGCACCTCCTCCGTACGGGGTAACGGCCGTCTTGGCCCGCGCAGCTTACGGCCAAGTGTGGCTCAGGGCTAGGCGTGTGTCGGGTTGTTTAGCGATAAAAATGCTCATTGCGCCCGCCAACGTTTTTTTCACTTTCGGTTAACAAATCGGCGACGCCCGCACGCGCAGACTCCGCGCGGTTGCGCTCCTCAGAACATACTTACCGACCAAGGAATTGCCCATGGCGTCGACTTCTGCCCGTCCCGTTTCCAGGCCACTGAATTTCTGGTTGTGTCTGGGAATACCCGCCGTCGCGGCGATCATTCTGGTACTGCTCGAATTGACCGATCTGGACATGGATCTGGCCCGTCTGTTCTACGACCCGGTTGCCGGCGACTTTATCGGGCGGCACAGTTTTTTTCTTGAAGACATCCTTCACGATCGCGCCAAGCAGGTAGTGATCGCGTTCTCGGTGTTTGCCATCCTGGGTTTCATCGGCGCGTTTTTCCTCGCCAGACTGAAACCGTTCAAGCGTGAGCTGGGCTGTCTGGTGCTGTCGCTGGGCCTGGCGACCTCGTTTGTCACTCCGGTCAAAGCCGTGACTGCGGTGCAATGCCCCTGGAGCCTGGAGCAATTCGGTGGTCATGAAACCTATAGCAAGTTGATGGAGCATCGCCCACAGACCGACAAGCCCGGGCGTTGCTGGCCGGGTGGTCATGCGGCGACGGGGTTTACTCTGTTCGCGTTGTTCTTTGTCCTGCGCGATCGCCGTCCGCGTCTGGCCAGACAGGCGTTTATCTTTGCCTTTGCATTGGGTTCGGTGTTTTCGATCAGCCGGATGATGCAGGGTGCGCACTTCTTTTCGCACAACGTGTGGACGGCGATTTTCTGCTGGCTGATTTGCCTGGGGTCTTATTACTGGGTGCTGTATCGCCCGGCGGTGAAGGCCCAGGCCGTGGTCGAGGCACAACCGGTCAGCGCCTGATCTGACGCCATCGCTGGCAAGCCAGCTCCCACAGGGTTGGTGCCGAGCACACATTTTGTGAACGCTCGAATCACTGTGGGAGCTGGCTTGCCAGCGATGAACGATTACTCGGACTTGCGCCAACACTAAATCAAAGGCAATAAAAAACCCCGCTGACCTTCGTCAGCGGGGTTTTGCGTTACAGGGGTAAGGCTGGCTTACATCATGCCGCCCATGCCACCCATGCCGCCCATGTCTGGCATACCGCCGCCAGCAGCGCCGTCTTTCTTCGGCGCGTCAGCTACTGCCGCTTCGGTGGTCAGGATCAGACCGCCGATAGACGATGCAGCTTGCAGAGCGGAACGAGTCACCTTGGTTGGGTCCAGGATGCCCATTTCGATCATGTCGCCGTACTCGCCAGTCGCAGCGTTGTAACCGAAGTTACCCTTGCCGTTCTTGACTTCGTTGACCACAACGCTTGGCTCGTCGCCGCTGTTGGCAGCGATCTGACGCAGCGGAGCTTCAACAGCGCGGCGCAGAACAGCGATACCGACGTCCTGATCAGCGTTGTCGCCTTTCAGGTCAACCAGGGTTTGCAGAGCGCGGATCAGCGCAACGCCACCGCCAGGTACCACGCCTTCTTCAACGGCTGCGCGGGTTGCGTGCAGGGCGTCTTCAACGCGGGCTTTCTTCTCTTTCATTTCAACTTCGGAACCAGCGCCAACCTTGATTACTGCAACGCCGCCGGACAGCTTGGCCAGACGCTCTTGCAGTTTTTCACGGTCGTAGTCCGAAGAAGTTTCGGCAACCTGAGCACGGATCTGAGTGATACGCGCCTGGATGTCGGATTCTGCACCGGCACCGTCAACGATGATGGTGTTTTCCTTGGAGATGGTCACACGCTTGGCGCTGCCCAGGTTTTCCAGGGTAGCGGCTTCCAGGCTCAGGCCGATCTCTTCGGAGATAACGGTACCGCCGGTCAGAACAGCGATGTCCTGCAGCATGGCCTTGCGACGGTCGCCGAAGCCTGGTGCCTTGACGGCTGCGACTTTGACGATGCCACGCATGTTGTTCACAACCAGAGTCGCCAGGGCTTCGCCTTCAACGTCTTCGGAAACGATCAGCAGTGGACGGCCGGCTTTGGCAACGGCTTCCAGTACTGGCAGCATTTCACGGATGTTCGAGATCTTTTTGTCGACCAGCAGGATCAGCGGGCTGTCCAGCTCGGCAACCATGGTCTCTGGCTTGTTGACGAAGTACGGGGACAGGTAGCCACGGTCGAACTGCATGCCTTCTACAACCGACAGTTCGTTTTCCAGGCCAGTGCCTTCTTCAACGGTGATCACGCCTTCTTTACCGACTTTTTCCATGGCTTCGGCAATGATGTCGCCGATGGAGTTGTCGGAGTTGGCCGAGATGGTGCCTACCTGAGCGATGGCCTTGGTGTCAGCGCATGGCTTGGACAGGTTCTTCAGCTCTTTGACGATAGCGATGGTCGCTTTGTCGATACCGCGCTTCAGGTCCATCGGGTTCATGCCGGCAGCGACGGCTTTCAGGCCTTCGTTGACGATCGACTGAGCCAGAACGGTAGCGGTGGTAGTACCGTCACCAGCGTCATCGTTGGCACGGGAGGCAACGTCTTTGACCAGCTGCGCGCCCATGTTTTCGAAACGGTCTTCGAGTTCGATTTCTTTGGCGACGGAAACGCCGTCCTTGGTGATGGTCGGAGCGCCGAAGCTCTTCTCGATGATCACGTTACGGCCTTTCGGGCCCAGGGTCGCTTTTACTGCGTCAGCCAGGACGTTGACGCCCTTGAGCATTTTTTTACGGGCGGAATCGCCAAACAGAACTTCTTTAGCAGCCATGATCGATATTCCTTAAATACTTTGTAGTAGCGGGAAAATGAACGGGGGTATCAGCCTTCGATAACAGCGAGGATTTCGTTCTCGCTCATTACCAGCAGGTCTTCGCCGTCGACTTTCACAGTGTTGCTGCCGGAGTAAGGACCGAACACAACCTTGTCGCCTTCTTTAACGGACAGTGCGCGCACTTCGCCGTTTTCCAGAGCTTTGCCCGGGCCTACAGCGAGAATCACACCGTGGTTGGCTTTTTCAGCAGCCGAACCTGGCAGGACGATACCGCCAGCGGTTTTCTTTTCTTCTTCGCTGCGACGGATTACGACGCGGTCATGCAGAGGACGAAGCTTCATTGTCGATCTCTCCTAATTGTGGTTTTCATCGGCCGGTGTATTCCCGGCGGGTTTAACAAATCCGGCCTGCGCCGGTTGCGGATCGTCAAGCGAGCCGCGGAAGTCTGACTGGCTCAAATGCCAGAAACCTTTCGGTGACCGATACATAAGGGCGCATAAGCTTATTACAAGGGCGAGGCGAAAAATTTTTCACCGATATGTTGCACAAAAGCAGCCCATAAACGAACACGGCACCCGAAGGTGCCGTGTCGATGCAGATGTTACTTGGAGTCGCGGTGTTCGAACTCGCCTTCGATCACATCACCCTCACGGCCGAGCGGCTGGCGCGGTGCGGGACCGCCACGGGGTTGCAGGTCGTCGGCGAACGCACGCTGGCGCATGGCCTGGTCTTCGGCGCGCTGACGCATCTTGTTGGCCAGCAGGCGACGCGTGAACGGCAGCAGCATGATCAGACCCACCACATCGCTGATGAAGCCGGGCAGGATCAACAAGCCACCGGCCAACGCCAGCATCAGGCCTTCGAGCATGGTTTGCGCGGGCAGTTCGCCGCGGTTCAGGCTTTCACGGGCACGCAGAGCCGTGGCCAGACCGGCGACGCGCAGCACGAACACGCCGAACATCGAGCCGAGAATAATCAGCAGCAGGGCCGGGAAAAACCCGATAGAGCCTGCCACTTTGACGAATACGAACAGCTCCAGCACTGGAAACAGCAGAAAGAGCAACAGAAAAGGGCGCATCAAAGTTTCCTCAACGCAAGAAATGCCTTGCAGTAAGCCTTAGATGACGTCGCCCTTTCGTGAATTCAAGCGTCGGCCACTGCATTTTTTGGCCAGACCTCGGCGTGAGCCAATGAAACCAGGGCTTCGCGCACTTGTGTCGGCGTATTACAAGGCGTTGGAAACGGCAGCCAGTACAGCGCCTGACCGATGCGCAGGTGCATGCCTTCGGTGTCAATCCCGGCCAATTGCGCCGGCACGTTTTTCGGCAGACCGGCGAGGTCGACGTAGTGCGCGATGGCTTTGCCGTGGTCGCTGTTCATGTGCTCGACCATGCTGATTTCAGCCTTGCCGGCAAACGGGTTGGCCAAAGTCAATTGATCGACCCAGTGAATCGCGCCGAAACCGCCGATGTAGCGATGACGCACCGGGTTCAACACCCAGAAGTCGAAATCGTGGGCCTTGTGGTAGTTCTGCGAATCGGGGAAATAACGGTAGTAACGCTCGGCGGCGGCTTCGATCGCGGCAACGTCTTCGAGCTTTTGCGCCTCGGCCAGATAGGTCAGGCGACCAACGGCTTGCACATCATCGGCCTCGCGCTCGCCGACGAGCATCGAGCATTTCGGGTCTTTTTGCAGGTTGTGGGTGTGCTGGGCGATGCGGCTGATCAGGATCAGCGGCCGGCCCTGCTCGTCCAGGCAGTACGGCACCACGGAGCCAAAGGGAAAACCGGGCATCGATTTGGAGTGGGTCGACAGCACTCCACGGTATTCCTTGAGAAGCAATTCTCGGGCATTCTTCGCCACTTCAACGCTCAATTTATGACTCCTTAAATGGTATCCGTCGAAAAAACGGACGGGCGCCCGGGATCAAGTCCCAGTCACGCCAGCGGGCAATTCTCATGTGCAACCCAGCCACGGCCGGTGCAGATCGGGAGTCGCTGAAAACAAAAACCAATCAGACCTGCTATCGGGACATGCGAATGCAACTCAACGACAAAGTAATCATTATCACCGGCGGTTGCCAGGGTTTGGGCCGCTCGATGGCCGAGTATTTCGCCGGCAAAGGCGCGAAACTGGCGTTGGTCGACCTCAATCAGGAAAAACTCGACGACGCGGTCGCGGCCTGCAAGGCCAAGGGCGTCGAGGCGCGCAGCTATCTGTGCAACGTGGCCAATGAAGAGCAGGTCGAGCACATGGTCGCCCAGGTCGCCGCCGACTTTGGCGCGATCCACGGCCTGATCAACAACGCCGGGATCCTGCGCGATGGCCTGCTGTTGAAGGTCAAGGACGGCGAAATGACCAAGATGAGCCTGGCACAGTGGCAAGCGGTGATCGACGTCAACCTGACCGGCGTGTTCCTCTGCACCCGTGAGGTGGCGGCGAAAATGGTCGAGCTGAAGAACAGCGGCGCGATCATCAATATTTCGTCGATCTCGCGTGCGGGCAACGTTGGCCAGACCAACTATTCGGCGGCCAAGGCCGGTGTTGCTGCGGCGACCGTGACTTGGGCCAAAGAGCTGGCGCGTTACGGCATTCGTGTCGCGGGGATTGCGCCGGGCTTCATCGAAACCGAGATGACCCTGGGCATGAAACCGGAAGCGCTGGAGAAGATGACTTCGGGGATTCCGCTCAAGCGCATGGGCAAGCCGGAAGAGATCGCCCATTCGGCGGCGTATATCTTCGAGAACGACTATTACACCGGGCGGATTCTGGAGATGGATGGCGGGTTGCGTATCTAACTGCCACCGCAAAACAACTGTAGGAGTGAGCCTGCTCGCGATAGCGGATTAACATTCAACAAATGTGTTGAATGATCGACCGTTATCGCGAGCAGGCTCACTCCTACAGGGTTATCGGTGTTGCTGATGTATCAATCGTCGCTGATGGTGATGTTCGGCATCGCCGGCGTCACCGCTTCCTGCAACACAATCCGTGCGCCAACGTGGCGGGCCAGTTCCTGATAGACCATGGCAATCTGGCTGTCCGGCTCGGCGATCACGGTCGGTTTGCCGCCATCGGCCTGCTCACGGATCAACATCGACAGTGGCAGCGAAGCCAGCAGTTCAACGCCGTACTGGGTCGCCAGTTTCTCACCACCGCCCTCACCGAACAGATGCTCCGCATGCCCGCAGTTCGAGCAGATGTGCACGGCCATGTTTTCCACCACGCCCAACACCGGAATGTTGACCTTGCGGAACATTTCCACGCCTTTGCGCGCATCCAGCAACGCCAGATCCTGCGGAGTGGTGACGATGACCGCGCCGGCCACCGGGACTTTTTGCGCCAACGTCAGCTGAATGTCACCGGTGCCTGGCGGCATGTCGATGACCAGATAATCGAGATCGCCCCACGCGGTTTGCGTGACCAGTTGCAACAGTGCGCCGGAGACCATCGGCCCGCGCCAGACCATCGGTGTGTTGTCGTCGGTCAGGAATGCCATCGACATGACTTCTACGCCGTGCGCCTTGAGCGGCACGAACCACTTCTGATCCTTGACCTCCGGGCGGGTGCGCTCGGGGATGCCGAACATGATGCCCTGGCTCGGGCCGTAGATATCGGCGTCGAGAATCCCGACCTTGGCGCCTTCACGGGCCAGCGCCAGCGCGAGGTTGGCGGCGGTGGTCGACTTGCCTACGCCACCCTTGCCAGAGGCCACGGCAACCACGTTCTTGACGTTGGCCAGCCCCGGAATCTGCGCCTGCGCCTTGTGCGCAGCGATCACACTGGTCACCTCGACCTTGGCGATCACCACGCCATCAAGGTTTTCGATGGCCAGTTGCAGCAGTTGCGCCCAGCCGCTCTTGAACAGACCGGCGGCGTAACCGATTTCCAGCTGCACGTTGACGCGGTCACCGACGATCTCGATGTTCTTCACGCAACCGGCGCTGACCGGGTCCTGGTTCAGGTAGGGGTCGGTGTATTGGCTGAGGACGGCTTCCACCGCTGCGCGAGTGACGGCGCTCATGGGCAACTCCGATAACAAGACTGGGAAAAGATGGCGGGTATCGTACCTGAAAAAGATCGCCGCCTTCGGCAGCACCTACAGATGTCTAGCGATTCCTGCAGGGGGCGTTGAAGCCTGCGATCCTTTCTGTCTGTTCATCCAATGAAACAGGTGCACAGGGTGAAAAATATGCGCCAGCGCTTTATAGTGGCCGACCTCCGTTTCATCAAGTAGCGAAGCCCCACATGTCCGAACCACGCAAGATCCTCGTCACCAGCGCCCTGCCCTACGCCAACGGTTCGATTCACCTTGGCCATATGCTGGAATATATCCAGACCGATATGTGGGTGCGCTTCCAGAAGCATCGCGGCAATCAATGCATCTATGTCTGCGCCGACGACGCCCACGGTTCGGCGATCATGCTGCGCGCGGAAAAGGAAGGCATCACCCCGGAACAACTGATCGCCAATGTGCAGGCTGAACACAGCGCCGACTTTGCCGAGTTCCTGGTTGATTTCGACAATTTCCACTCCACTCACGCCGAAGAAAACCGTGAGCTGTCGAGCCAGATCTACATCAAGCTGCGTGACGCCGGGCACATCGCCCAACGCTCGATCACCCAGTATTTCGACCCGGAAAAGAAAATGTTCCTGGCCGACCGCTTCATCAAGGGCACCTGCCCGAAGTGCGGCACCGAAGACCAATACGGCGACAACTGCGAAAAATGCGGTGCGACATACGCACCGACTGATTTGAAGGATCCGAAGTCGGCCATCTCCGGCGCCACCCCGGTGCTCAAGGATTCCCAGCACTTCTTCTTCAAACTGCCAGACTTCCAGCAGATGCTGCAGACCTGGACCCGCAGCGGCACCCTGCAAGACGCCGTCGCCAACAAGATCGCCGAATGGCTCGACGCCGGCCTGCAACAGTGGGACATCTCCCGCGATGCGCCGTACTTCGGTTTCGAGATTCCGGGCGAGCCGGGCAAGTATTTCTACGTGTGGCTGGACGCGCCGATCGGCTACATGGCCAGCTTCAAGAACCTCTGCGACCGCACGCCGGAACTGGATTTCGACGCGTTCTGGGGCAAGGACTCCACCGCCGAGCTGTACCACTTCATCGGCAAGGACATCGTCAATTTCCACGCGCTGTTCTGGCCAGCGATGCTCGAAGGCGCAGGCTACCGCAAGCCGACCGGCATCAATGTGCACGGCTACCTGACCGTCAACGGCCAGAAGATGTCCAAGTCGCGCGGCACCTTCATCAAGGCCCGTACGTATCTCGATCACCTGTCGCCGGAATACCTGCGCTACTACTACGCGGCCAAACTGGGCCGTGGCGTCGATGACCTCGACCTGAACCTCGAAGACTTCGTGCAGAAGGTCAACTCCGACCTGGTCGGCAAAGTGGTCAACATCGCCAGCCGTTGCGCCGGGTTCATTCAGAAAGGTAACGCTGGCCTGCTGGTCGACACCAACGCCGCGCCAGAGCTGACCGAGGCGTTCCTGGCTGCCGCGCCAAGCATTGCCGACGCCTACGAGGCCCGCGACTTCGCCCGTGCCATGCGTGAAACCATGGCCCTGGCCGACCGCGCCAACGCGTGGATCGCCGACAAAGCGCCGTGGTCGTTGAACAAACAGGAAGGCAAGCAGGATGAGGTCCAGGCGATCTGCGCCACCGCCATCAACCTGTTCCGCCAACTGGTGATCTTCCTCAAACCGGTGCTGCCGCTGCTGGCAGCTGATGCCGAGGCGTTCCTCAACGTCGCCCCGCTGACCTGGAACGACCACACCACGCTGCTGGCCAACCACCAGTTGAACGAATTCAAGCCGTTGATGACCCGCATCGACCCGGTAAAAGTGCAAGCCATGTCCGACGCCTCGAAAGAAGACCTGACCGCCAGCCAGACCGACACCGGTGCCGCCGCCCCTGCCGGCAATGGCGAACTGGCCAAGGATCCGCTGTCGCCGGAAATCGACTTCGATGCCTTTGCCGCGATCGACCTGCGCGTCGCACTGATCGTCAAAGCCGAACACGTGGAAGGTGCTGACAAGCTGCTGCGCCTGACGCTGGACATCGGTGACGAGCAACGCAACGTGTTCTCGGGCATCAAGAGCGCATACCCGGATCCGTCCAAACTCGACGGTCGCCTGACCATGATGATCGCCAACCTCAAGCCACGAAAAATGAAGTTCGGTATCTCTGAAGGCATGGTGATGGCTGCCGGCCCTGGCGGTGAAGAAATCTACCTTCTGAGCCCGGACAGCGGCGCCAAGCCTGGTCAGCGCATCAAGTAACAGCTGGCGGTCAATTGATCCCACAGGCGTGCCCGGCATGCCTGTGGGATTTTTCATATCTGGCCGGATAATGCCTAACCTAAAGAGACACACGCCCGTTTCGCTGGCAGGACCATGACCGAACTCGTGCTTACGCTTATCAGTGCTGCACTGCTCAACAACTTCGTGTTGCACTGGCCGCTGGGCGTCGATCCGCTGTTGGCGGGCAGTCGTCGTCAGGTGCATGCGTTGGGGCTGGCGACGTTGTGCCTGATGTTGCTCGTCGGTGTAGTCGGTTACGTGATCTGGCATTGGTTGCTGGTGCCGCTTCACCTTGAAGCCCTGCGGTTGTTCGTTTTTCTGCCATTGAGTGTGTTGCTGATTGCGCCGCTGCTGAAACTGTTGACGCGCTGGCTGCCTGATCTGCCCTTCGCCGGTCTATGGCCATTGTTGCTGGGCAATGCCGGTGTGCTCGGGCTGACGCTGATCAACACGCAAAACGATCGAGGTCTGCTGCAGGCGACAGCGCTGAGTCTCGGTGCCGGGCTGGGTTTCTGGCTGGTGCTGAGCCTGTTTCAGGATTTGCGTGAACGCACCGCCGACAACGATATTCCCCTGCCCTTTCGCGGCTTGCCGATCGATCTGATCAGCGCCGGTTTGATCGCAGTGATTTTTCTCGGATTCAGTGGACTGATCAAAACATGAGTCTGATTCAACACATCGATGCCCTTCTGCCGCAGACCCAATGCGGCAAGTGCGGCCATCCCGGATGCAAGCCATATGCACAAGGCATCGCCGAGGGCGAGCCGATCAACAAGTGCCCGCCGGGCGGTGACGAAACCATTGCCGCGCTGGCGGAACTGTTGAAAGTGCCGGTACTGGAGCTGGACATCAGTCGCGGCTCGGCGCCGCCGCAAGTGGCGTTCATCCGCGAGGCCGAATGCATTGGCTGCACCAAGTGTATTCAGGCCTGCCCGATCGACGCGATTGTCGGCGCGGCAAAACTGATGCACACGGTGATCATTGACGAGTGCACCGGTTGCGACCTGTGTGTTGCGCCGTGCCCAGTCGATTGCATCGAAATGCATCCATTGCCACCGAGCACATTGCCGGTGGTGGGCGGTCTGGCCTTCAGTCTTGAAGAACAGCGCGCACGGGCGGCCAAACGCGATCATGCGCGTCAACGTTTCGAGCGTCGAAACGAGCGCTTGCAACGCGAAGAACAACAAAAGCAGGCAGAGCGTGAAGCGCGGGCAAAACGGGCGGCGCAACCTGAAGTGACTGCAACCGATCCGGTGCAGGCAGCGCTTGAGCGGGTGCGCGCGCAGAAAGCGGCGACCGCGGATGCGGCGCTGAAGAAAGCCAAAATCGATGTCGCCATGAGCCGCGCGCAATTGCACAAGTCGCTGAAGGCTTTCGGCCATCCGCCGACGTTCGACCAGCAGGCGCAATTGATCGTGTTGCAGCAGCAATTCGAAGCCGCCGAACAGGCTCTGGCGGCCGTTGAAAGCAGCGCTGCGCCAGCCCCCGTAGTGCCTGCCCCAGCCAAAGACGCCGATCTGAAACGGGCAAAGATCCAGTTGGCCATGCGCCGCGCCGAACTGAAAAAAGCACAAGCCGCCGATGCGGCGCCGGAGCAGATCGCCGCGCTGGAACAAGCATTAAGCGATGCCGAGCAGGCCCTGCACGCCGCCGAAGCGACAAGCGAGCAGCCATTGCCTGACCTGGTGCGCGTCGAAAAACGCCCGATCGACAGCCAGCTTCGCCAGTTGAAAACCGAATTGGCCTACGCCCGCGCGGACCTCAACAAACTCGAGCGTCGCGCCGACACGCCCAGTGAAATCCTCGACAAGGCCCGCGCCCGCCTGCAAGACGCCGAGCGCCAGGTGCAAGATCATGTCGCCCCTTGAAGCACCGGACGATCGCCTGCTACAGGCGATGAAACGGGTGCTGCTCGCCGCTTTGCCGGGGCTGCTGACGCTGTTCTGGTTTTACGGTTGGGGCGTACTGATCAATCTGCTGTTGGCTATCATCACCGCGCTGATGGTCGAGGCAGCTGTCCTCCGACTGCGTCGACAGCCAATGCAGCCGACACTAAGCGACGGCAGTGCGTTGGTCAGCGCGACATTGCTGGCCGCCGCTCTGCCACCTTATTGCCCGTGGTGGCTGACGGTAACGGCCATTGCTTCGGGTCTGTTGTTTGGCAAGCACGTGTACGGCGGCGTCGGTAGAAATCCGTTCAATCCGGCGATGCTCGGGCTTGCCTTGGTCGTGGTGATGTTCCCGCAGCCGATGACCCATTGGCCGGCCCATGGCCTGGACCTGACGTCGAGCCTTCAACAGGTATTCGGCTTGGGTCAGACTCCGGATGCCTGGGTGCAGGCCACCGTGCTGGACAGCCTGCGCATCAACAAAAGCCTGACCATGGACGAGTTGTTCGCCAGCAGTCCTGCCTTTGGTCGCTTTGGTGGGCACGGCGTCGAATGGGTGAATCTGGCGTTTTTCGCTGGCGGGTTGTTTTTGCTGCAACGCCGGGTCTTTGGCTGGCACGCACCGCTGGGCATGCTCGCCAGCCTGTTTGTCGTCAGTCTGCTGTGCTGGAATGGCTCAGGCTCGGACTCGCATGGTTCACCGCTGTTTCATCTGCTTAGCGGTGCGACCATGCTGGGCGCGTTTTTCATCATTACCGAACCGGTTTCCGGCGCTAAGAGCGCACTTGCTCGCCTGCTGTTCGGCGTAGGTGTCGGGCTGCTGACCTATTTGATTCGCACCTGGGGTGGATACCCGGATGGCGTGGCATTTGCGGTGCTGCTGCTGAACCTTTGTGTGCCGGCGCTGGAACGATTTGCCGCCGGCCGTCAGGTTGAGGTGAGGCCATGAATCGTACGGTCAGCGCGCTTGTGCTTCTGCTGTTGGCAGTCATCGACATCGGTGCAACGTACTTCGTACAGCGTATTAACGCACCACAGATCGTCGCGCAGCAGCGCTTGCTCGAAAGCCGCAAACTGCTTGATCTGCTCCCGCTCGAAGCCTACGACAACCAACCGCTGGAACAGCCTCTAGCGCTGACAGACATCACCTTGAGTCACAGCACCTTGTCGGGCGGCTATCGCGCGACCCGAGACGGCCAGACCGTAGCGATATTGCTGCGCAGTCAGACCCAGGGTTATGCGGGCGCCATCGAACTGCTGATCGCCATCGATGCCACCGGCAAATTATTGGCTGTAAAAACCCTCCAACAGAGCGAAACCCCGGCCCTCGGCGGGCATCTGGGTGACTGGCCGAATGCCTGGCTGCAAACGTTTACCGGCAAATCGGCCAATGGGCCAACCGATGCAGGCTGGGCGCTGAAAAAGGATCAGGGACAATTTGATCAAATAGCCGGTGCAACCATCACCTCGCGCGCGGCGATCAGCGCGATTCATGATGCCCTGCGCTACTTCGATGACCATCGGGCGACACTGCTGGGGAGCGGAACATGAACCGGTCGGCGACTCTTTCGAACGCGTTGATGCTGACATTGCTGCTTGGCACCAGTGACTCCTTGGCCGGCGCCCTGGTGGCATTATTGATGTTCGCCAGTGTCGTGGGTCTGTATGGCCTGTGCATGCCTGTTTTAAGGTCTCGCCTGACAGGCACAAGCGCATTGCTGGCCAGCCTGCTGCTCGCCGCGACCTTCACCAGTTGTGCTGACCTGTTGGCGCAACGCTGGTTTCTGCCCTGGCAGCAAACTTCCGGCCTCTATGTGGGCCTGATCGCCCTGCAATGTGTGGTGCTGGAACACAATGGCTTCTGGCGCCAATCGCGGATCGAGCGCTTGAAACTCTGCGGCATGTTCGGCGGATTGATGCTGCTGCTCGCCGGGCTGCGTGAACTCAGCGGTCACGGTAGTCTCGGCCGGGGGCTGTCCGAATACTGGCCAGGTCTTGTTGTATTTAGCCAAGGGCTGCACCTGATCACCTTGATCCCCGGTGCCTTTATTTTGTTGGCGCTGCTGCTGGCGGCGCGTCAGGCGATGATTCGCCCGAACTCGATATCCAAGGAAACGCATCGCCCATGAATGCTGCAAAACGTCTGGAGATTTTCCGCCGCCTGCACGAAGACAATCCGGAGCCGAAGACTGAGCTGGCCTACTCCTCGCCGTTCGAACTGCTGATCGCGGTGATTCTTTCAGCCCAGTCGACTGATGTCGGCGTCAACAAGGCCACGGCAAAGTTGTTTCCGGTGGCCAATACGCCGGCTGCCATCCACGCTCTGGGGGTCGAAGGTCTATCCGAATACATCAAGACGATCGGCCTCTACAACAGCAAGGCGAAGAACGTCATTGAAACCTGCCGCTTGCTGGTCGAGCGCCATGGCAGCGAGGTCCCGCAAACCCGTGAGGAGCTCGAAGCCTTGCCGGGAGTGGGCCGCAAGACCGCCAACGTCGTACTCAACACGGCTTTCCGGCAACTGACCATGGCCGTCGACACCCACATCTTCCGGGTCAGCAATCGCACCGGCATTGCACCGGGCAAAAATGTGGTTGAAGTGGAAAAGAAGCTGATGAAGTTTGTACCCAAAGAATTCCTGCTCGACTCTCACCACTGGCTGATTCTTCACGGCCGTTACGTGTGTCTGGCCCGCAAGCCACGCTGCGGCAGTTGCCGCATCGAGGACTTATGCGAGTACAAGGACAAAACTTCGGACGATTGACCGGCTATTGGAATAATTGATAAGTCGATTGAAAAAATCTTTTTTACCCGCTGCAGGAATATCGATATAAGGAGCGCCAAAGGCATTCTTAGCCGGGAGTTAGCTGATGAGTAGCGACAAAGAACCACTGGATGTAGATGACGATATCCCCGCAGACACGGATGACGCCGAACCTGTCGTAGAAGTCGCCAAGACAAATCTCAGCAAGCGCCGAACGATAGATAACCTGCTTGAGGAGCGCCGACTGCAAAAGCAATTGGCCGAATACGATTTTGATGACTGACATTTGAAAGCCTCCCAAACCGGAGGCTTTTCATTTTCTGCGGCTAGCTGAGTTTGATCGGCCCATGACCCTGTCAGCTATGGATGCATTCAGACCAGACCATTACGCTGCGCCAACTCGATCAGATCAACCAGAGAGCGCGCATTGAGTTTCAATAAAAGGCGCGTCTTGTAGGTGCTGACGGTCTTGTTGCTCAAAAACATGCCATCGGCGATTTCCTTGTTGGTCTTGCCCCGCGCCAACTGCTGTAACACCATCATTTCCCGACCGGACAGCCGATCGACCATGTCGGCTTCACTGGCATTGCCCAGACTGGTGCGCACGGTGTGCAACGCCTGATTGGGAAAATAACTGTAGCCGGACAATACCGCCTTGATTGCACTGAGCAGTTCGGTCAGGTCCTGTTGTTTACAGACATAACCCGCCGCACCCGACTGCATGCAGCGCATTGAAAAGTGCCCGGGCGCCTGGGAAGTCAATACCAGCACTTTAACAGGCATGGCGGTTGAGGTCAGGCGCGCAATAACTTCCAGACCATCAAGTTTCGGTATTCCAATATCCAGAATGACAATATCCGGCATTTGTTCTCGAGCAAGTTGTAACGCATCTACACCATTATCAGTTTCTGCGATGACTTCGTAGCCATGACGTTCCATCAGCATACGTACCGCAAGACGAATGACAGGGTGATCATCCACGATCAGCACTTTATTCATGGGCAAGTCCAGTTTCGCTGTTCGAATTTTTAGAACACGCACAATAGCCCAGTCACTTGCTCTCTGGCATGCCGGGGTCATGATGCACTTGCGTCGAGAGACATCCCCTACAGCCATCGCGGATTAATCCTACAAAAAACCTCCACCCCTCTAAACATCCGACGTTATTCCCTCCCCCGCTCAAAGCAATAACGCACTGTTTACTTGTTACAAACTACGACTACTGCCCGCGATTTCGTCTCTCACCGCTGACCTGCATCAGGTCCAAGCGGCCTTGACATCTTCATGCCTGCGCCCGACCGACGACATTGATTAAAAACTGGAAACATAAGGCAATAGCAGCCCCCTCTCGACAACACCGAGCACAACATAAACACTTGAAACAAGATATTTATACCTGAGCAAATACTTTTGCTATAAATACAAACACCCGAAACCCAACTACCAGACAACCAACCAAACCAATCTACCAACTATGAGAAAGACCAGACAAAAGAGTACAAGCATGCTGAAAATAAAAAAAAAGATCACTAACCCAATGACAGTGATTGCTATATTTGCAGCCATCTCGGAAACATCAGCCGCGATCTCCCTGCCTTTTCTCGACAACAAGGACAGGGAGATTTACGTGTGGTTTCTGATCAGCTTTCCGTTCTATTTACTATTTCTGTTTTTTATAACTCTGAACTTCAACTATCGCTCCCTCTATTCGCCATCAGACTTCGGTAAGGACAAGAACTTCCTGAAAGTCATCGACAACAATGATCGCGAGACCAAACGAAACACTTCAATTCAGGAGTCATCCGCGCAAGGCACATTCGGACTATCAAGTTGTGTCGTGCCCAGCGAGTCAGGCCCAGTGGAATGCAAAGACTCGTGCACAGTGCACACCGCGCCCGACCCGCCTGCGGACAGCAACACAAAGTCGAGTCTGATTGTTCAGCACAACATTCAGTTGCCCGCGTGGGTCAGCAACCTGCACCTCATTGACGCGCGAGATGTCGACGCGTCGAAAGAGTTAGCCACGATTCTGGAAAATATCCGCAACCTCGACAGGAAAACTGCCCGTGTGGTGGTATTTCTTTCCAATCACGTCTCGGACGTTGTATTGACAAAAAATGCGCTGCTGCAAATCAAGCAGGTAAAAAAAGGCTCAGGCAAAACGCTTTGTATTGTTTATAACCTGTGCTCACAAGCGGTGACGCTCCTGGGACGGGCATGAAAGATGAGTCGTAGCCACAAGCGCGAAGACCAGGAACGCGGCTCGATCAGAGGCAGACAAAGAATTATGCAAAAAGGGCGACCTTGTCTCGATGACAAGGCCGCCCTTTTTATTGCGCGTCAGTCTGGAACGCTTAGAACAACTTGCGGCCCTTGTTGGCAGCAATGCGCATGCGCAGCGCGTTGAGCTTGATGAAGCCCGCCGCGTCGGCCTGGTTGTAAGCACCGCCGTCTTCTTCGAAGGTCGCGATGTTGGAATCGAACAGCGAGTCGTCGGACTTGCGGCCAGTGACGATCACGTTGCCTTTGTACAACTTCAGGCGCACAACGCCGTTCACGTTGACCTGGGACGCGTCGATCATCTGTTGCAGCATTAGACGCTCAGGGCTCCACCAGTAACCGGTGTAGATCAGGCTGGCGTATTTCGGCATCAGCTCGTCTTTGAGGTGAGCGACTTCGCGGTCCAGGGTGATCGATTCGATGGCGCGGTGAGCGCGCAGCATGATGGTGCCGCCCGGGGTTTCGTAGCAACCACGGGACTTCATGCCGACGTAACGGTTCTCGACGATGTCGAGACGGCCGATACCGTGGGCACCACCGATTTTGTTCAGCGTCGCCAGCACGGTGGCCGGAGTCATTTCGACGCCGTCCAGTGCGACGATGTCGCCGTTGCGGTAGGTCAGTTCCAGGTATTGCGCTTTATCAGGAGCGTTCTCCGGGGAGACGGTCCATTTCCACATGTCTTCTTCGTGCTCGGTCCAGGTGTCTTCCAGCACGCCGCCTTCATAGGAGATGTGCAGCAGGTTGGCGTCCATCGAGTACGGGGACTTCTTCTTGCCGTGACGCTCGATCGGGATCGCGTGCTTCTCGGCGTAGTCCATCAGCTTCTCGCGGGACAGCAGGTCCCACTCACGCCAAGGCGCAATCACTTTTACGCCCGGCTTGAGCGCGTAGGCACCCAGTTCGAAACGCACCTGGTCGTTGCCCTTGCCGGTGGCGCCGTGGGAAATGGCGTCAGCGCCGGTTTCGTTGGCGATTTCGATCAGACGTTTGGCGATCAGCGGACGTGCGATGGAGGTACCCAGCAGGTACTCACCTTCGTAAACGGTGTTGGCGCGGAACATCGGGAATACGAAGTCACGCACGAACTCTTCGCGCAGATCGTCGATGTAGATTTCTTTGACGCCCATGGCCTGAGCCTTGGCGCGGGCCGGCTCGACCTCTTCGCCTTGACCGAGATCAGCGGTGAAGGTCACCACTTCACAGTTATAAGTATCCTGCAGCCACTTGAGGATCACCGAAGTGTCCAGGCCGCCGGAATACGCCAGAACGACCTTGTTTACGTCCGCCATGCCATCACTCCACGGGGTTCTACGGAAAGCCGAGGAGTCTAACGCCCAAACGCGATAATTTACAGAGGCGCGACAGCTTAAGACGACAAAGCGACAGAATCTGTCGAGAGCGCGACGATGACCGACGGGTCAGGAAGTCGCTGCGGTGCTGGCTGGCGTGCTCGCTTGCGGTGCTGGAGCCGTGGTCGGTGCCACACGTGCAAGCTTCACTGCAACCCGACGGTTCTTCGCCCGGTTGGCCGCATTGGTGTTCGGAACCAATGGGTATTGTTCACCGTGGAAACGTACTGTGATCTGGGATTCGGCGATGCCATTGGCCTTGAAGAAGTCGACCACTGCAAGCGCCCGGCGCCGCGACAGTTCACGGTTGGTCAGGCGATTGCCGCTGTTGTCGGAATGACCGTCGAGTTCGATGTGATTGACTGTCGGATCAGCCTTCATGAACTCGAGCATCACTTGCAGTTTGGCCTTGGCGGCGGAGTCCAGGTCGACACCCTCGCCTGGGAAGCCGATCTGCGACTGCTTGATCTGGTCGAAATTCTGCGGCAGCAATTTCGCCACACAGGTCTGATAGTCGTTAAACGCCTTGCTGAATTTCACCGGCAATAAACGCACTTCCGAGACGCGGCCATCGCCAGACGCGCGACGCACGACCGGGCTGCGTCCGTCCAGCAGGCCGCTGATCAAACCGCCGGCCTGCGACTGTGAACTGCTGAACAACACGTTGCCGCTGCCGAGCCGCACAGAGCCCAGATTGATGTCACCACGCCCCGGCTGCCAAGGTGCAGCTGCCGCGAGCAACGTCGCCGAACCACCGCCAAGCATGGCGTTGTAGGCATTCAGACGGAAGATCGCCTGTTCGCCGGCCTTGCGCACGAACTCACCCGAGCCGAAATCGGTGATCGGTTGGGTCAGACGACATTCGAACTTGTCGCCGGCGACCGTCCACTCAATGTTCTCCAGACGGGTCTGGTACGTGAGCGCCATCGCCGGAAGGCTGGCAAACACACTGAGCAAGGCTAAATAACGCTGGCGCACGGGAGGCTCCATTGGCTTCTGAAACACAAAGACCGATTCACACTATGTTTACGGCATACCTACGGGATATCGGAAGGTTCCCGCAAAACTTGATAGCGAGTGCCTGCAAGAGTCTTTTCCGGTAGCATTCGCCTCAGTTTGACCCGCCTGGAATCCCCTCATGTCCGACCGCCTGACCCTGCTGCGTCCCGACGACTGGCACATTCATCTTCGCGATGGTGCCGTGTTGACCAATACCGTTGCCGATGTTGCGCGCACGTTTGGCCGCGCCATCATCATGCCCAACCTGGTACCTCCGGTGCGCAACGCCGCTGAAGCCGACGGCTATCGCCAGCGGATTCTCGCTGCCCGCCCGGCCGGCAGTCGCTTCGAGCCGCTGATGGTGCTGTACCTCACCGACCGCACCCAGCCCGAAGAAATTCGTGAAGCCAAGGCCAGTGGTTTTGTGCACGCTGCCAAGCTGTACCCGGCCGGCGCCACGACCAACTCCGATTCCGGGGTGACCAGCATCGACAAGATCTTCCCGGCGCTGGAAGCCATGGCCGAAGTCGGCATGCCGCTGCTGATCCACGGTGAAGTCACCCGTGGTGATGTCGACGTGTTCGACCGCGAAAAGATTTTCATCGATGAGCACATGCGCCGCGTGGTGGAGCGCTTCCCGACGCTGAAAGTGGTGTTCGAACACATCACCACCGGCGACGCCGTGCAGTTCGTCAACGAGGCCTCGGCCAACGTAGGCGCGACCATCACCGCACATCACCTGCTGTACAACCGCAACCACATGCTGGTGGGCGGGATTCGGCCGCACTTCTATTGCCTGCCGATCCTCAAGCGCAATACGCATCAGGAAGCCCTGCTCGACGCCGCCACCAGTGGCAGCGCGAAGTTCTTCCTCGGCACCGATTCGGCGCCGCACGCCCAGCACGCCAAGGAAGCCGCTTGCGGTTGCGCCGGCTGCTACACCGCGTACGCCGCCATCGAGATGTACGCCGAAGCCTTCGAACAGCGTAACGCGCTGGAAAAACTCGAAGCCTTCGCTAGCCTCAACGGCCCGCGTTTCTACGGCCTGCCGGCGAACATCGATCGCATCACCCTGGTTCGTGAAGAATGGACCGCCCCGACCAGCCTGCCATTCGGCGAGCTGACCGTTATCCCGCTGCGCGCCGGTGAAAAACTGCGCTGGCGCCTGCTGGAGGAACACGCGTGAGTGAAGACCATTTCGATGACGAACTGGACGGTCAAAGTGGCGGCGGCGGTTCCCGTCACCCGATGGCAGCACGCTTTCGCGGCTACCTGCCGGTTGTCGTCGACGTAGAAACCGGCGGTTTCAACTCGGCCACCGATGCATTGCTGGAGATTGCTGCAACCACCATCGCCATGGATGAAAAGGGTTTTGTTTACCCCGATCACACCTACTTCTTCCGTGTTGAGCCGTTCGAAGGCGCCAACATTGAAGCGGCGGCGCTGGAGTTCACCGGGATCAAGCTGGATCACCCGCTGCGCATGGCGGTCAGCGAAGAAACCGCGCTGACTGACATCTTCCGTGGTATCCGCAAGGCGCTGAAGGCCAATGGCTGCAAGCGCGCTATTCTCGTTGGTCACAACAGCAGCTTCGACCTTGGCTTCCTCAACGCGGCCGTTGCGCGTCTGGACATGAAGCGCAACCCGTTCCACCCGTTCTCCAGCTTCGACACCGCGACGCTTGCCGGTCTGGCGTACGGTCAAACCGTACTGGCAAAAGCCTGCCAGGCCGCCGACATCGATTTCGACGGTCGCGAGGCGCACTCGGCGCGTTACGACACCGAGAAAACCGCTGAGCTGTTCTGCGGCATCGTCAACCGCTGGAAACAGATGGGCGGCTGGGAAGATTTCGACGACTGATTGATGGTTATCGGGTGAATCCCGCGCATAAAAAAACCGGCCACGTAGGCCGGTTTTTTTGTACCTCGACGTTACGCCTTACAGGGCAGCAGCGTTCTCGGTCAGGTATGCAGCAACGCCTTCTGGCGAAGCGTTCATGCCTTTGTCGCCTTTTTTCCAGTTGGCAGGGCAGACTTCGCCGTGCTCTTCGTGGAATTGCAGAGCGTCGACCAGACGGATCAGCTCTTCCATGTTACGGCCCAGCGGCAGGTCGTTGATGATCTGCGAGCGAACCACGCCTTTGTCGTCGATCAGGAACGCGCCACGGAAAGCCACGCCGCCTTCGGATTCAACGTCGTAAGCCTTGGCGATGTCGTGCTTCATGTCGGCAGCCATGGTGTATTTCACCTGACCGATGCCGCCATTGTTCACTGGAGTGTTGCGCCATGCGTTGTGAGTGAAGTGCGAGTCGATCGACACAGCGATCACTTCAACGTTGCGTGCCTTGAAGTCAGCCATGCGGTTGTCCAGAGCGATCAGTTCGGACGGGCAGACGAAGGTGAAGTCCAGTGGGTAGAAGAACACCAGGCCGTATTTGCCTTTGATGGCCGAGGACAGGGTGAAGCTGTCAACGATCTCGCCATTGCCGAGTACGGCCGGGACGGTGAAGTCAGGGGCTTGTTTGCCTACGAGTACGCTCATTGATATCTCCTGGTGTAAAAACTTGAAGTTCAGGGTCCGCGCCAGCCTGCCACCCTCAGGCGACAGCCCTGTGACACGAACCCCCTTCGCAAGGGCCGACCATCATACACTGCGAATTTGGCCTGTCCTTAACGGTTTTTCAAAGCAGGCGCAGAACGGCGCTGCATTTACGGGGCCAGGCAAATCGCCAGCAAATACCGTTCGTCAGTCATGGCGGTTAATCAGCTGAAGCGTTCCGAAAGCACTTTGACAATCATTCTCGTTAACATTAAGATCCATCGCAATTGAGTCACAACCAGCGACGGTTCTCACTTATGTATGTTTGTCTCTGCACTGGCGTCACCGACGGACAGATCCGCGAAGCGATCTATGAAGGTTGCTGCAGCTATAAAGAAGTTCGCCAGGCCACCGGCGTCGCTAGCCAATGCGGCAAATGTGCCTGCCTTGCCAAGGAAGTCGTACGCGAAACCCTGACCAAGCTGCAAACCGCCCAGGCTGCGATCCCCTATCCGGTAGAATTTACTGCTGCGTAATAACACCCTATTTCAAAGAACCGGACTTATGTCCGGTTTTTTTATGCCTGTAAATCAATTGCTTAGGCTCCAGACGCGGAACACAAACATTCTTATTCCGATTAATTTTCATATATTATTCAATAACTTAGGTTTGACACTTATAAGTACGAAGCTCAAACTCTGCCGTATATACAGCTAATACAGGGCAGGACTCCGATCATGAAAGGCGACATTACAGTCATCCAGCATCTCAACAAGATCCTTGCCAATGAGCTGGTCGCGATCAATCAGTACTTCCTGCATGCACGCATGTACGAAGATTGGGGTCTGAACAAGCTCGGCAAACACGAATACAAAGAATCCATCGACGAGATGAAACACGCGGACAAGCTGATCAAGCGCATCCTGTTCCTCGAAGGCCTGCCAAACGTGCAGGACTTGGGCAAGCTGCACATCGGCGAGCACACCCAGGAAATGCTGGAGTGCGACCTGCGCATCGAGAAGACCGGCCACGCTGACCTGAAGACAGCGATCGCGCACTGCGAAACCGTTGGCGACTTCGGTAGCCGTGAACTGCTCGAAGACATTCTCGAATCCGAAGAAGAACACATCGACTGGCTGGAAACCCAGCTGGGCCTGATCGATAAGATCGGTCTTGAGAACTATCTGCAATCGCAGATGGGCGAAGAGTAGGAGCTGCCGCAGGCTGCGATCTTTTCAGATTGCACCGGCAACTTGCAGTAACTTTTCGAACGCACTAAAAAGCCCCGCTCTCTTTCGAGATGCGGGGCTTTTTATTGGCTGAAGATCAAGAGATCGCAGCCTCGTTTCACTCGACAGCTCCTACACAAGTAGGAGGTGTCGGGTGAAACCCAGCCTTATCAGGCTTCGGACTTGTTCGCAGCTGCCGCTTCAACAGCCGACTTGATGGTGGTTTGCAGCGAACCGTCTGCAGCCATCTCGGTCATGATGTCGCTACCGCCGACCAGCTCACCGCCGACCCACAGTTGCGGGAAAGTCGGCCAGTTGGCGTACTTCGGCAGGTTGGCGCGGATTTCCGGGTTCTGCAGGATGTCCACGTACGCAAACTTTTCGCCACACGCCATTACAGCCTGCGCAGCTTTCGCGGAGAAGCCACACTGTGGGGCATTCGGCGAGCCTTTCATGTAAAGCAGAATGGTGTTGTTGGCAATCTGCTCTTTAATCGTTTCGATGATATCCATGGAGCACCTCGGCTGAACTTTCCGACTCATGGGTCGGCACGGTGGCGCATTGTAACGGAATCCCGAGCGCCATGCTCGGTCTCCCCGACAGACTAGATCAAGCCGCCGCCACCGTCACCGGCACGCCATTCAACGCCGCGTTACCAGACAACTCGTCGAGCTGGCATTCGTCGGTCAGATCGTTTGCGCTCGACCCCGGCTGGCCACTGGCAATTGCCATTTGCACACCCGGCCGCGCATGGCCCCAACCATGCGGCAGGCTGACCACGCCTTTCATCATGTCCAGACTGCCGATCACCTCGACTTCGATCTGCCCGACCCGCGAACTGACGCGCACCCGCTGACCATCGTTGAGCCCACGGCTGGCGAGGTCGTCCGGGTGCATCAACAACTGGTGACGTGGTTTACCCTTCACCAGACGGTGATAGTTGTGCATCCAGGAATTGTTGCTGCGCACATGGCGACGGCCGATCATCAACAGTTCATCGGCGGCCGGTGCCTGCAATGCGGCGAAACGCGCGAGGTCCGCAAGGATCTCCGGCGGAGCGGCCTGCACATGCTGATTCGGCGTTTTCAGGCGCGGCGCCAGATTGGCTTTCAACGCCCCCAGATCAATACCGTGCGGATGATCGAACAGCGTTGCCAGCGAGAGTTTTTGCTCAGCGTTATCACCATAAAGGCCCATGCGCAGCCCCATGTCGATCATCTTCGCCGGTGGCATGGTCGGTTTCAGCTCCTTGCCGGTCTTCTCGGCAAACGCCTTGGCCAGGCCCACGAAGATCTCCCAGTCATGCAAGGCGCCCTCGGGCTTGGCGAGGATTGCGCGGTTGAAGCGGCTGACGTTACGCACCGCGAACAGATTGAACGTGGTGTCGTAGTGGTCATTTTCCAGCGCCGAGGTCGACGGCAGGATCAGATCGGCGTAGCGCGTGGTTTCGTTGATGTACAGGTCAATGCTGACCATGAACTCCAGACCGTCCAGCGCCTGCTCCAATTGCCGCCCGTTCGGTGTCGACAACACCGGATTGCCGGCGACGGTAATCAATGCGCGAATCTGCCCCTCGCCTTCGGTAAGCATCTCCTCAGCCAGCGCCGAAACCGGCAACTCACCGCCGTATTCAGGACGACCCGAAACACGGCTCTGCCATTTGTTGAAATGCCCGCCCGAGGTCGACGCCACCAGATCCACAGCGGGTTCGGTGCACAACGCGCCGCCAACCCGGTCGAGGTTGCCGGTAACCAGATTGATCAGCTGCACCACCCAGTGGCACAGAGTACCGAAGGCCTGGGTTGAAACGCCCATGCGCCCATAACACACCGCACTCGGCGCTGCGGCGAAGTCGCGGGCCAGTTGGCGGATCTGCTCAGCAGGCACAGCGCACAGCGGGCTCATGGCTTCAGCAGTGAAACCTGCGACGGCTGCACGCACTTCGTCCATGCCATCAACCGGCAGATGACTGTCGCGGGTCAGGCCTTCACTGAACAGCGTGTTGAGCACGCCAAACAACAACGCCGCATCGCCCCCAGGGCGCACGAACAGGTGCTGGTCAGCCATGGCCGCCGTCTCGCTGCGCCGTGGATCAACCACCACCACTTTGCCGCCCCGTGCCTGAATGGCTTTCAGACGCTTCTCGACATCCGGCACGGTCATGATGCTGCCGTTGGACGCCAGCGGGTTGCCGCCGAGGATCAGCATGAAGTCGGTGTGATCGATGTCCGGAATCGGCAGCAGCAAACCATGGCCGTACATCAGATAACTGCTCAGGTGATGCGGCAACTGATCGACCGAAGTCGCCGAGAAGCGATTGCGCGTCTTCAGCAACCCAAGGAAATAATTGCTGTGAGTCATCAGCCCGTAGTTGTGCACGCTCGGGTTGCCTTGATAGACCGCCACGGCGTTCTGCCCATGACGCTCCTGAATCGCCGCCAGCCGCTCGGCCACCAGCGCAAAGGCCTCGTCCCACTCGATTGGCAGCCATTCGCTGCCAACCCGGCGCATCGGCTGACGCAGGCGGTCGGGGTCACTCTGGATATCTTGCAGGGCCACGGCTTTGGGACAAATGTGGCCACGGCTGAAGGTGTCGAGGGCATCACCCTTGATCGAGGTGATCGCAACATTGCCATCGGTTTCGGTGGTTTCGATGGTCAGGCCGCAAATGGCTTCACACAGGTGGCAGGCACGGTGATGGAGAGTCTTGGTCATGGCCAGTCTCTGTCTTGTTCTGGGCGGGCAATCACGCCCGCGGGAACAAAACTATGGCCCCGACGCAGGCCCGGCGCCAGCGACGTTCGTCTTGTGAATCGACGCCTATCAGGTGCGCCGATAGACCAACGCGCTCAACTGGATGGAAGCTGCGGCGGTGCCGCCAGCTGAATTTCCTGAATGGTTTCGATCTGCTCGTGGGCGACGTGCACGCCGGTGAGTTCGCCGATCAATCGCCAGTGTTCGTCGAGACCGGCGCTGATCGTCGCCATACGGTCGATCATGTGCCGGCCGGCGGTCTTCACGACCTCGTCTTCGCTGCGCAGCAGTTCGAAGGACATTGAGGTGACCGACGCGGTGAGATGGGTCAGAGAGCGAGCCGTGTGGCCCAGCAATTCCATTAACAGTTTTTCTTTCGATTCCATGCGGAGGCTTCCTGCGTCGCTCGAAACTTATTTATAACCCAGCACTTTGCTTTAGCAAATGTTTCAGCCTGAGCATCCGACCAAGTGGTGGCATGCCGCCACGCTGGTAAACCGACCCAAGCGACTCGATCCCCGCCACGGCGCATTGCCAAGCCCCGCGAGGCCAGTGTACAAAGGGACTCGCTGCTGTACTGAAGCCGGCTTCAAATGCGCGACTGCAACATCCAGTGCGCCCTTCGATTTCCGCAAAAACCGTAGCCTATTGGAAAAACGCGACATTTAGTGTCAATATCGCGCCTCCCCCTATTTCGTCGCCCCGTGCGGCTTACGCCGCAGGTCTCGCCCGTTGTTCCGTTAAACAAGGCTTTGAGCATCTGCGGTTTGTAGCAAAAAGGTAGTCAATGATGAGCGCAAGGCACTTTCTCTCCCTGATGGATTGCACGCCCGAAGAGCTGGTCAGCGTGATCCGTCGAGGCGTTGAGCTCAAGGACCTGCGTAACCGCGGCGTACTGTTCGAGCCTCTGAAAAACCGCGTGCTGGGCATGATCTTCGAGAAATCCTCGACCCGCACGCGGATCTCCTTCGAGGCCGGCATGATCCAGCTCGGTGGCCAGGCGATCTTCCTCTCGCCGCGCGACACCCAACTGGGCCGTGGCGAACCGATCGGCGACTGCGCCATTGTCATGTCGAGCATGCTCGATGCGGTGATGATCCGTACCTTTGCCCACAGCACCCTGACCGAATTCGCCGCCAACTCGCGCGTGCCAGTGATCAACGGCCTGTCCGATGACCTGCACCCGTGCCAGTTGCTGGCCGACATGCAGACCTTCCTGGAACACCGTGGCTCGATCCAGGGCAAGACCGTGGCCTGGATCGGCGACGGCAACAACATGTGCAACAGCTATATAGAAGCGGCGATCCAGTTCGACTTCCAGTTGCGCGTTGCCTGCCCGGAAGGCTACGAACCAAACCCTGAGTTCGTGGCCAAGGCCGGCGATCGCGTGACCATCGTTCGCGATCCGGCCGACGCCGTGCGCGGCGCGCATCTGGTGAGCACCGACGTCTGGACTTCGATGGGTCAGGAAGAGGAAACTGCCAAGCGCCTCAAGCTGTTCGCGCCGTTCCAGGTCAACCGTGCCCTGCTCGACCTCGCTGCCGAGGACGTGCTGTTCATGCACTGCTTGCCTGCGCACCGTGGCGAAGAAATCAGCCTCGACCTGCTTGATGACCCGCGCTCCGTCGCCTGGGATCAGGCAGAAAACCGTCTCCACGCACAGAAGGCCCTGCTCGAGTTCCTCGTCGAACCGGCATATCACCACGCATGAGCCATGAATTACTGCTGAACCTGCGCAACCTCGCTTGCGGCTATCAAGATCAACGTGTGGTGCAGAACCTCAATCTGCACCTCAACGCCGGTGACATCGGCTGCCTGCTCGGCTCGTCCGGCTGCGGCAAGACCACCACCCTGCGCGCCATCGCCGGTTTCGAACCGGTGCACGAAGGTGAGATCACTCTCGGCGGTGAAACCATTTCCAGCGCGGGTTTCACCCTCGCCCCGGAGAAGCGCCGGATCGGCATGGTGTTCCAGGACTACGCGCTGTTCCCGCACCTGAGCGTTGCCGACAACATCGCCTTCGGTATTCGCAAGCATCCGAACAAAGAGCGCGTCACCGAAGAGCTGCTCGAACTGGTCAACCTGAAGAATCTCGGCAAACGCTTCCCGCACGAGTTGTCCGGTGGCCAGCAGCAACGTGTTGCCCTCGCCCGCGCCCTGGCGCCGGAACCGCAATTGCTGTTGCTCGACGAGCCATTCTCCAACCTCGATGGCGAACTACGCCGCAAGCTCAGCCACGAAGTGCGCGACATCCTCAAGGCCCGTGGTACCAGCGCGATTCTGGTGACCCACGATCAGGAGGAAGCCTTTGCCGTCAGCGATCACGTTGGCGTGTTCAAGGAAGGTCGACTGGAGCAGTGGGACACGCCGTACAACCTTTATCACGAACCGGCGACACCGTATGTGGCCAGCTTCATCGGTCAGGGTTACTTCATTCGCGGCCAGCTCGACAGCCCGGAATCGGTGCAGACTGAACTGGGTGAGTTGCGCGGAAATCGCGCTTATACCTGGCCGATTGGCGGTGCAGTGGACGTGTTGCTGCGCCCGGATGACATTGTGTATGCGCCGGACAGCGCCTTGAAAGCACGGATTGTGGGTAAGACGTTCCTTGGCGCTTCGACGCTGTATCGCCTGCAATTGCCGACGGGTGCGCAGCTGGAATCGATTTTCCCGAGCCATGCGGATCATCAGGTGGGCGCGGAGGTGGGGATTCGGGTTGCCGCTGAGCATCTGGTGCTGTTCCAGGCATCGGGCAGCACCGCCGCACAAATCCCGGCAGTGGAAAACGGCGTGCGCCGCTACAGCACCGCGCTTTAAAGATCAAAAGATCGCAGCCTTCGGCAGCTCCTACAGGGATCAATGTAGGAGCTGCCGAAGGCTGCGATCTTTTAGCTTTTAACCGAGGATCAGGGTGCCGCTCGCAACCAGCGTCGCATTGCCGCCAATCTTCACTCGCTCACCCTCCAGCCGACAAAACAACTCCCCACCCCGCGCCGATCGCTGATACGCGGTCAGGCTCGACTTGCCCAGACGCTTGGACCAATACGGAATCAGGCTGCAATGCGTCGAACCGGTCACCGGGTCCTCATTGATGCCGATCGCCGGTGCAAAATAACGCGAGACGAAATCGTGTTGATTACCCCGCGCCGTGACGATCGCGCCCAGCCAAGGCAACTTGGCGAGTGCAACCATGTCCGGCTTGCAATCAAGCACTGCCTGCTCTGACTCCAGCACCACAAACAGTTCGTTGGAACCGAGCACATCAACGGCTTCAACGCCCAATGCTCGTTCGATATCCAGCGTCACGCCAATCTCTGACGGCACAATCGAAGGGAAGTCCAGCCACAACCGATCACCTTCACGAGTGACGCTCAGCGCGCCGGACTTACAAGTGAAGTCGATACGCTCGGCGGTTTCCTTATAGATCTCGAACAGCACATATGCACTGGCTAGCGTGGCGTGCCCGCACAACGGCACTTCAGTGGTCGGGGTAAACCAGCGGATATGCCAGGCCGATCCCTCGCGCACCAGAAACGCGGTTTCCGCCAGGTTGTGTTCGCCGGCGATCTTCTGCATCAGCTCGTCCGCGAGCCACGCATCCAGCCGATAAATCATCGCCGGATTGCCACTGAACGGCCGATCACTGAACGCATCGACCTGATGAAACTCGAGCTGCATAACCTTCTCCCTGAGTCAGTCGGCAGAGCATGCAACCGCGAGGCGCTCAGCGCCAGTGACAGAACCGGCGAATTTTCTTCATACAGTGCAGGTGAACGTTACGCGCGGCCAATGTCGGCAAATTTCGCCTGGGTGTGTTCGGCAAGCACGGCAGGTGCCAATTCAACCTCCAGCCCGCGTCGACCGGCGCTGACATAAATAGTCGCAAAACCCTGAGCCGAGCTATCGATGAAGGTGCGCAGGCGTTTCTTTTGCCCCAACGGGCTGATGCCGCCCAACAGATAACCGGTGGAACGCTGCGCCGCTGCCGGGTCAGCCATCTCGACTTTTTTCACCCCCGCGGCATGTGCCAGACCTTTGAGGTCGAGGCTTCCGACGACCGGCACCACTGCCACCAGCAACTCGCCTTTTTCACTGGCTGCCAGCAGCGTCTTAAACACCTGCGCCGGCTCAAGTGCCAGTTTTTCTGCGGCCTCCAGCCCATAGGACGCGGCTTTAGGGTCATGTTCATAACTGTGCACGCGATGTTCGGCACGAACTTTTTTCAACAAGTCCAACGCGGGGGTCATGGCAACTCCGGGCTCGGCAGTGACAGAAAAATACTGCGTCGGATTCTAGGCGATCACATCTCAAAAGGCTCTAGTGCAAGCCGCGATTGCCGTGGCTTACAGCCGATTCAAGCGATCCAGTCTGCGAGAACCGCGAAGGATCATTCACACAACGAATAGTTTTATTGTGACCGACGGTTCACTTTCGACCTTTGACAGGTTTGTTTCTTGTCTATATTTTTTCGAATCTGAATAATGTAAGAATTATCGACACCGCAGCACTCAGCAGTAAACCGCGAAAGGAATGGGGATTCCTGACCGGGGAAAATCGCGCCTTGCCCTGACGGCATCGCGCCAGACAACAACAAAAACCGAGGTTTTCAATGACAACTGCTTTACAGCAACCAACGCTCTCGAGCCAATGCATGGCCGAGTTTCTGGGTACTGCCCTACTGATCTTTTTCGGCACTGGTTGTGTCGCCGCGCTCAAAGTCGCGGGCGCCAGCTTCGGCCTTTGGGAAATCAGCATCATCTGGGGCGTCGGCGTGAGCATGGCGATCTACCTCACCGCTGGCGTTTCCGGCGCCCACCTGAACCCGGCCGTGAGTATCGCGCTGGCGATCTTCGCCGACTTCGAAAAGCGCAAACTGCCGTTCTATATTCTTGCGCAGATCGCTGGCGCCTTCTGCGGCGCGCTGTTGGTTTACACGCTGTACAGCAATCTGTTCTTCGATTACGAACAAACTCACCAAATGGTTCGCGGTTCGACCGCCAGCCTTGAGTTGGCGTCGGTGTTCTCGACCTTCCCCAATCCGGTGCTATCGACTGCTCAGGCGTTCCTGGTCGAGATGATCATCACCGCGATTCTGATGGGCGTGATCATGTCCCTGACCGACGACAACAATGGTCTGCCGAAAGGCCCGCTGGCACCGCTGCTGATCGGCTTGCTGATCGCGGTGATCGGTAGCTCGATGGGGCCGCTGACCGGTTTCGCGATGAACCCGGCGCGTGACTTCGGTCCGAAACTGATGACTTTCTTTACCGGCTGGGGTGAAATTTCCTTCACTGGCGGCCGCGATATTCCGTACTTCCTGATTCCGATTTTTGCACCGATTGTCGGTGCCTGCCTCGGCGCTGCCGGGTATCGCGGGCTTATCGCCCGTCACCTGACCGGCGCCACACCTGCTACAAAGGATGCAGAACCGGCCATTGACGGCAAACCAAGAACTTCTTGAAACAGTCGGCGCGGGTTCCTGCCCTATAGAGCCTGCGCCACGGCCCACTCTCCCTTATTTCGTCCAAGGCAATCGACATGACCGACATTCAGAATAAGAACTACATCATTGCCCTTGATCAGGGTACGACCAGCTCCCGCGCGATCATTTTCGACCGCGACGCGAACGTGGTCTGCACCGCGCAGCGCGAATTCGCTCAGCATTACCCGCAGGCCGGTTGGGTCGAACACGATCCGATGGAAATCTTCGCAACACAAAGCGCGGTGATGGTTGAAGCGCTGGCCCAGGCCGGTCTGCACCACGACCAGGTCGCCGCCATCGGCATCACCAACCAGCGTGAAACCACCGTGGTCTGGGACAAGACCACCGGTCGCCCGGTCTACAACGCGATCGTCTGGCAGTGCCGCCGCAGCACCGAGATCTGCCAGCAGCTCAAGCGCGATGGCCACGAAGAATATATCCGCGACAACACCGGTCTGGTCACCGACCCGTACTTCTCCGGCACCAAACTGAAGTGGATCCTCGACAACGTCGAGGGCAGCCGCGAACGTGCGCGCAACGGCGAACTGCTGTTCGGCACCGTCGATAGCTGGCTGATCTGGAAATTCACCGGCGGCAAGGTACACGTCACCGACTACACCAACGCCTCGCGCACCATGCTCTTCAACATCCACTCGCTGGAGTGGGATTCGAAGATGCTCGAGATCCTCGACATCCCGCGCGAGATGCTTCCGGAAGTGAAGGCTTCTTCGGAAATCTACGGTCGTACCAAGAGCGGCATCGCCATCGGCGGTATTGCTGGCGACCAGCAAGCGGCGCTGTTCGGCCAGATGTGCGTCGAGCCGGGCCAGGCGAAAAACACCTACGGCACCGGCTGCTTCCTGCTGATGAACACCGGCGACAAAGCGGTGAAATCCCAACACGGCATGCTCACCACCATCGCGTGCGGCCCGCGTGGCGAAGTCGCTTACGCGCTGGAAGGTGCAGTGTTCAACGGCGGTTCCACCGTGCAGTGGCTGCGCGATGAACTGAAGATCATCAACGACGCCCACGACACCGAATACTTCGCCAATAAAGTGAAGGACAGCAACGGCGTGTACCTGGTACCAGCATTCACAGGTCTGGGTGCTCCGTACTGGGACCCGTATGCCCGTGGCGCACTGTTCGGCCTTACGCGTGGTGTGCGTGTGGATCACATCATCCGCGCCGCGCTGGAGTCGATCGCCTACCAGACTCGCGACGTGCTCGACGCCATGCAACAGGACTCCGGCGAACGTCTCAAAGCCCTGCGTGTGGACGGCGGCGCGGTGGCGAACAACTTCCTCATGCAGTTCCAGGCCGACATCCTCGGCACGCAGGTCGAGCGCCCGCAAATGCGCGAAACCACGGCACTCGGCGCGGCGTATCTGGCCGGTCTGGCGTGCGGTTTCTGGGGCAGCCTGGACGAACTGCGCGGTAAAGCGGTGATCGAGCGCGAGTTCGAACCGAGCCTGGACGAAACCGAGAAAGAGAAGCTGTACAAAGGCTGGAAAAAAGCCGTCAGCCGCACCCGTGACTGGGCGCGTGAAGACGCTGAATAAGCCAACCTTAGAACTGGCTAAAGCGGTCCAAACAGCGTGAAAGCGTAGCGAGCGAAGGCAAGCCAAGGCAAAAACAGGCGAGGACCGGCTGAGGTCGCACTCGACTTTACGGGCTTGTAAATGAGCAGTCCGAGCCTGTTTTTAACGCAGGATGGCTTGCGTAACGCCGTAGGCGCCCAGCACGAAGTAGCTTTCACGTTGTTTGGAAACTGGTCGGGAGCGGATTCCTGCGTCATCATGGGCAAATTTTGCACGGCAGCCCAAAGGAAGCCCCATGAATCTGCCTCCCCGTCAGCAGCAAATCCTCGAGCTGGTCCGCGAACGCGGCTATGTGAGCATCGAGGAAATGGCCACGCTGTTCGTTGTTACCCCGCAAACCATCCGCCGCGACATCAATCAGCTCGCGGAAGCCAATCTGCTGCGTCGCTACCATGGCGGTGCTGCCTACGATTCCAGCGTCGAAAACACTGCCTATGCGATGCGCGCCGATCAGATGCGCGATGAAAAACAACGCATCGGTGAAGCCATCGCCGCACAGATCCCCGATCACGCCTCGCTGTTCATCAATATCGGCACGACCACCGAATCGATTGCCCGCGCCCTGCTCAATCACAATCACCTGAAAATCATCACCAACAACCTGCACGTAGCGTCGATGCTCAGTGCCAAGGATGATTTCGATGTGCTGCTGACCGGCGGCAATGTGCGTCGTGATGGCGGTGTTGTCGGTCAGGCGAGTGTGGATTTCATTAATCAGTTCAAGGTTGATTTTGCGCTGGTCGGGATCAGCGGGATTGATGAAGACGGCAGTTTGCTCGACTTTGATTATCAGGAAGTGCGGGTTTCCCAGGCGATCATTGCCAATGCGCGGCAGGTGATTCTCGCGGCGGACTCGAGCAAGTTCGGGCGTAATGCGATGATTCGGTTGGGACCGATCAGTTTGATTGATTGCCTGGTGACCGATCAGCAGCCGGTGCCGGCGTTGGCGCAGTTGTTGAGTCAGCACAAAATTCGGCTGGAAGTCGTTTAGCCCCCCCAAGATCAAAAGATCGCAGCCTTCGGCAGCTCCTACATGAGTTCACTTGACCTGTAGGAGCTGCCGAAGGCTCGGGCCGCGATCGGACGATCTTTTTGCTTTTAATGTTCGAAAATTTTCCTTTCCCTGCCCTTCGATGAGTTTTTTCAATCGAACGTGACTGGCTGCGCGCGTGTTTATGGGCTACCATTTTCGCAAATGAACATTCATGTTCGATTTCCAATATAGAAAATCAAAAGAACCCGAGGCCAGCCGATGTCCACCTCTACCTTGCGTACGCCCCCAATCTCCGAGATCTACGACATCGCCGTTATCGGCGGCGGGATCAATGGTGTGGGGATCGCAGCGGATGCCGCCGGTCGCGGGCTTTCGGTGTTCCTTTGTGAAAAAGACGATCTGGCCAGTCACACCTCGTCGGCCAGCAGCAAGCTGATCCACGGCGGCCTGCGCTACCTCGAACATTACGAATTCCGTCTGGTGCGCGAAGCGCTGGCCGAGCGTGAAGTGCTGCTGGCCAAGGCGCCGCACATCGTCAAACCGATGCGTTTTGTGCTGCCGCACCGCCCGCATCTGCGCCCAGCGTGGATGATCCGTGCCGGCCTGTTCCTCTATGACAACCTCGGCAAGCGCGAAAAACTGCCGGGTTCGAAAAGCCTGAAGTTCGGCGCCGACAGTGCGCTGAAAAGCGAAATCAAGAAAGGCTTCGAATACTCCGACTGCTGGGTCGATGACGCCCGTCTGGTGGTTCTGAACGCCATGGCCGCTCGCGAAAAAGGCGCCCACGTGCACACCCAGACTCGCTGCGTCAGCGCCCGCCGTGCCAAGGGCCTGTGGCATCTGAATCTGGAGCGTGCCGACGGCAGCCTGTTTTCGATCACCGCCAAAGCGCTGGTGAACGCCGCTGGCCCGTGGGTCGCCAAGTTCATCCGTGACGACCTGAAGATGGAATCGCCATACGGCATCCGCCTGATTCAGGGCAGCCACATCATCGTGCCGAAACTGTACGAAGGTGATCACGCGCACATTCTGCAAAACGAAGATCAGCGCATCGTTTTCACCATTCCGTACCTGAACAACCACTTCACCCTGATCGGCACCACCGACCGTGAATACACTGGCGATCCGGCAAAAGTGGCGATTACCGATGGCGAAACCGATTACCTGCTGAAAGTGGTCAACGCGCATTTCAAGCAGCAGATCAGCCGCGACGACATCCAGCACAGCTACTCGGGCGTACGTCCGCTGTGCAACGACGAATCCGATAACCCGTCGGCCGTCACCCGCGATTACACCCTGGCCTTGTCCGGCAGTACCGAAGAAGCACCACTGTTGTCGGTGTTCGGCGGCAAGCTGACCACCTACCGTAAACTCGCGGAGTCGGCGATGGCGCAGTTGCTGCCGTTCTTCACGCAGATGCGCCCGAGCTGGACGGCCACCGCTACCCTGCCCGGTGGTGAGGACATGACTACGCCTCAGGCCTTGAGCGCGTTGATCCGCGACAAGTTCGACTTCGTGCCGACCGAGATTGCCCGGCGCTGGTCTACCACCTACGGCAGCCGCACCTGGCGGATGCTTGAAGGGGTGGAAACCCTGGCCGACATGGGCGAACACCTTGGCGGTGGGCTCTATACTCGCGAAGTCGATTACCTGTGCAGCGAAGAGTGGGCGACCACGGCGCATGACATTCTGTGGCGTCGTAGCAAGCTGGGCCTTTTTACTACCCCGGCAGAGCAAGAGAAGCTTGCGGCGTATTTGGGTAAGGTCGAACAGAACCGTAGCAAGATCGAAGCGGCGTGATGTGAACATCGGATAAACAAAAAGCCCTTGAATCGTATGGTTCAGGGGCTTTTTGTTTTGTGGGTTCTGCAAAATTTGATTGTGTCAGTTAGATCTTTTCCCCCTCACTGTAGAGACCGG
>NZ_JAMDGW010000034.1:0-85456 GCF_028656995.1 Pseudomonas sp. TNT2022 ID642
CTGGCAAGTCAGCTCCCACAAGGGTTGCGGTGTTTCAGGATGGATCAGTTGGCGCGCTTGTCATCGCCCGGCTCGCCGCCGACATGTACGCCACGATCATCCCCCGGTTCGCCAGCTGCATGCAGGCCCCGGTCGTCACCGACTTCACCCGCGCGATGGACGCCATGGTCGTCGCCGACTTCGCCTGCCCGGTGCACGCCGCGGTCATCGCCTGGTTCGGCGTGGGTGCCGTTGCGTCCTGAGGAGGCGGAGTTGCCGGCGTGTCCGGAGCCCTGGCCGCCGCCGCTGTGACCACTGCCGCCGTCACCGTGGCCACTTCCGCCATTGCCACTGCCGCCGTGTCCACCACCATTGCCGCCACCGCCACCCCCCCCCCCCCCCCGCCACTTCCGCCGCCACTCCCTCCACCACCACTGCCACCTTCCTTGGCCTGAACACTGGAAATGCCGGAAAGGCTATCTGGAATCAGCACGATGGACGCTGACAGAACTGCGCCGATGGCCATTGCGAGCACGAGCTTTTTAATGTGCATATCGTTCTCCGTCTTTGTGGTTTTGTTGGGAACGTAAAAGTGCGTTGTTGCAGGGACCGGACCCGTTCCCGGAGTCAGTGAATACTCGACGCCAGTTCGAAAATCGGGATGTACATCAGGATCACGATGACCCCGATCAGCAGGCCGATGAAGGTCATCAGCAGCGGTTCGAACAACTTCACGAACCACTCCAGCCAGCGGCTGATTTCCTCGTCGTAGAAATCAGCGCTGCGCTCCATCATCTGCCCGAGGTTGCCGGACTGTTCACCGGCGCGCAGCAGGCGCAGGGACACCGGTGTCACCAAGCTATTGAGTTCCAGCGCGGTAGACAGCGATTGCCCCTCGCGCACCCGCTCGCAGGCCTGGTCCAGCCGCACCCGTGAAGCCACGGTGAGCAAACCGCGCACCATGCCCATGGCCGTCACCAGCGGAATCCCGCCTTGCAGCAGAATCCCCAGCGACCGATAAAAGCGCGCCAGCTCATACATGAAAATCCGTTGATGCACCGCCGGCAGTTTCTCCACCAGCCGATCCAGCCCACGGCGAAACGCCGGTTGCTTTTGCAGCACGGCGAGGGCGATGACAATCGCTGCCAGCGCACCGAAGAATTCAGCCTGATGCGCATGCAGAAACATGCCGCTGCTCATCAACACCTGCGACAGCCACGGCAGGTTATTGCCCAACCCTTCAAACACCAGACTGAAGCGCGGCACCACATAGCCCATCAAGAACAGCACCACGCCACCGCCGACGATCAGCAACAGCATCGGGTAGATCGAGGCGCTGATGATCTTCTGCCGCACCTCGTCCATGCGCTGGCGATAACTGACATAACGGCCCAGCGCATCGCCGACCGCGCCGGTCTTCTCACTGGACTGTACCAGCGCCACGTACAGCGGCGGGAACACTGCCGATAATTGGCCCAACGCCTGTGAGAAGGATTTGCCCTCGTAGAGCAGGCGCACCAGTTCACTCAAGGTTTTGCGGGCGGCGGGGGCGGTTTCTTTTTCGGCGAGGCTTTCCAGCGCATCGATCAACGGCAGGCCGGCATTGAGCAGCGTGGTCAGCTCTTGGCTGAACAACACCAGATTGAAGGTCTCGCGCTGGCGCAGTTTCAGCGAACGCCAATGCTTGTCGGCGTGCGAACTGAGCACACGCAGACCTTGATCCTCGGCAATGCGCCGCGCCTCGCTGTCACCCGGCGCCTCCACACTCAAGGACACCACGCCCGCCTTGCCGACTGCTTTCACATGAAATCGCATGGGCCGCGCTCCGCTCACTGCCAATTGGTTACTTCAGCGTTTTCGCCTTCGCCACCGGGCTGGCCGTCCTTGCCCATCGACAGCAGGTCGTACTCGCTGTTTTCGCCGGGATAGCGGTAAGCGTAATTACGCCCCCACGGATCCTGCGGCAGTTTTTTCTGCAAGTACGGGCCGGTCCATTTCGCCTCGTCACTCGGCGCGATCACCAAGGCTTGCAAGCCCTGTTCGGTGGACGGGTAGTGGCCGACTTCCAGTCGATACAAATCCAGTGCCTTGCTCAGCCCTTCGATTTGCGCCTTGGCCACTTTCACTTCGGAGCGACCGAGTTGGGCGAAGTATTTCGGCGCGACGATCCCGGCCAACAGGCCAAGCACCACCAGCACCACGAGCAATTCGAGCAGGGTAAAACCGCGTTGGCCACGCGGACGAAATTGCAGCTTCATGATGACCTCCCGTGAGTGGCAGCCGTGTCGCCAGAAGGGCTTATGCAATTGCCATGCTCAGCCCCCACTGAAAATCACCTGATTGGCTGCAACCCTTGAAAACCGGGCATTTCAAGAGTCGGCACAGTGCTTGCGTATGGCTCAAACGTGATCGGCCATTGGGGCATTTCCCCCAATTTATCGGGGTCGATCCGGGGAGGCCCGACATGAAATTCCTTGCCAGCGGATTGCTCGGTTGTGTGCTGCTCAGCGGCGCCGCGCAGGCCGATGTGTTCATCTCGGTGGACGCCAAGGGCAGCTATGTACTGTCCAACGTTCACCGGCCCGGACGTACCTACGAACGGGTGATCCACGAGGCTGAAATGCCTGTGGCCAGCCTCGATCAACAGCCGCAAATGATCGCTAATCAGCCTTATGCGGAACTGGTCTCGGCGGCAGCCAAGGTCAATCAATTGCCCGAAGCGCTGCTGCACGCGGTGATCAACGCCGAGTCGCATTACAACCCCGGCGCGACCTCAGCCAAAGGCGCGGGCGGGCTGATGCAGTTGATGCCCGACACCGCGCGCGAGCTGGGCGTGACCGACGTCTACGACCCCAAGGCCAACATCCAGGGCGGGGCCAAATACCTCAAGCGTCTGATGACCCTGTTCGACAACGACATCGCCCTTGCCGTGGCGGCCTACAACGCCGGCCCCGACGCGGTGCTCAGCCGTGGCCGGGTGATTCCGCCGTTCGCCGAAACCCAGCGCTATGTGCCGAATGTGTTGCGTCAGTACCGGCGTCTGCAGGGCCTGGCGATGGATGCGCCGTTGTAATCCCCAATCGGTTTTCCCCACTTTCGGGGCAAACCATGGAGGCCCGAAAAGTGGGGAAAACGGGTGGGGAATATTCCCCGGATTCTCAAGTGGTCGCGGTAACTGATTGAACATTAATGCAATTTTTTGTGGCACGCGGATTGCTCCGAGGCATTTATCGAGAAGTGTTCCCACGAGCACCCACTACGAGGTTCCTGATCATGGCTGGCTTTCCTCATGCACCGTCCCTGATTAACTGGCTGCTGATTCTGGCCTCAATGCTCAGCGTCGAACTGGCCGGTGCAGCCGTGCGTTGCGAGCGCAACCTGGTGGCCAACGTCGTCGCCTTCGATCAACCGTTGATGTTCAACCGCCTCGGTGCGCAGAACATCAACGGCATGATGTTCGCCCTGCGCCGCGATGTGGTCGATGAACATGAGCAGTCGCTGGCTTACGGCGGCGCCGCAGTGCCGGGCAAAGTCTCGCTGCGCCCGGACAAGCGCCCACGGCCATTGGTGTTACGCGTGGCGGCCGGCGATTGCCTGACGATCAATCTGCAGAACCTGCTCGACTATCAGGCCAACCCGAACAAGCACTTTGAAAACGAGGGCGAAGAAGAAGGCGCGGAAAACGCCAACGGCGCCGAAGACTTCAAAGTCGATGAGCAGGTGGCGGATCGTCACGTCGGCTTCCAGGTCAACGGCCTGCAAGCGGTGAACAGCATCGATGACATTTCTTCGTTCACCGGGCGTAACGCCAACACCCTGGTGCCACCCGGCGCGAGCCGTTCCTATACCTTGTTCGCCGAACGTGAAGGCGCGTTTGCCGTGAGCAGCCGTGGCGCAACGTTTGGCGGCGAGGGCGCGGCCGGCAACGTTGCCAACGGACTGTTCGGCCAGGTCGTCGTGCTGCCCAAGGGCGGTCGCACTTATCGCAATACCCTCACCGAAGAAGAAATGCGCTTGGCCACCACCGGTCGCGCACCCACCGGCCAACCGATCGTTGATTACCAGGCGCGCTACCCACAGCGCGAACCGTGGTTGCGCGAAGGCAAGGCCGGAACGCCGATCATCAACATGGTCGAGGGCAGTGAAATCATCTCCAGCGAAAGCGACGCGATTGTCATGGGCAGCAACGCCGACGGCAGCTTCCCGTCCAGCACCTACCCGCTGGAGTCGGTGGGAAAACGCAACCCGGCAATCCCCAACCGTCTCGAAGCGTTCCGCGATTTCGCCTCGCAATTCCAGGATGAAACCGCCGCCACCCAAGCGTTCCCGGCGTATTGGGCCGACCCGGTGATGGCCCATGTGCTGGAGCCGACCCGCGACTCGTTCATGATCAACTATGGCTCCGGCGGCATGGGCGCCGAAGTGGTCGCCAACCGCTTGGGCGTGGGGCCGATGCACGATTGCCTGTCGTGCGCCTATGAAGAATTCTTCCTCAGCTCGCACACCGTCGGCGATGTGGCGATGCTGGTGGATGTGCCGGCCAACACCGGGCTTGAGAACATCGCCCCCGGCCAGATACCGCGCGCCGATCAGATCGGCGTGAAAGCCACCATGGCCCTGTATCCGTCGGAGCCGTCGAACGTCAACCACAGCTACATCGGCGACTTCGTCAAATTCCGCAATACCCACAATGGCCACGAGCAACACATCTTCCACCTGCACGGCCATCAGTGGCTGTTCAACCCCAACGATGACAATTCCGATTACGTCGACGCGCAAGGCATTGGCCCAGGCGCCGGTTACACCTATGAAATCGCCAACGGTGGTTCGGGCAACCGCAACCGCGTGGCCGGCGATGCGATCTATCACTGCCATTTCTACCCGCACTTCGCCCAGGGCATGTGGGCCATGTGGCGGGTGCACGATGTCTTCGAAGAGGGCACCCGCCTGGATGTTTCGCAGCAGGGCGCCGATGGCTATCACAGCGAACCGTTCGCCTTGCGCAGCGGCAAACCGGCGGCCGGGGCACGCGCCTTGCCTGACGGCGAAATCGTCGCCGGCACGCCGATTCCGGCCATCGTGCCGCTGCCCGGCAAAGCCATGGCGCCGATGCCCGGCAAAGTGGTGGTGGTGCCGAAAATCGGTGAAACCCTGATCGCCGGCAATGATGACGACGATGACGAAGAAGAGGGCGATGACGACGGCGAGCACCACGGCGGCAACGCCGGCGGTCAAGCCATCGGCTCGCTGGCGCTGGTCGATCGCAGCGAAGCCAACCGCAATGCCGACGGCAGCCTGAAAAACCCTGGCTACCCATTCTGGATCGGCGGCATGGAAAGTTCGGTCGGCCAACGTCCGCCAACCCCGCCGCTGGACATGCTCGACGCCGCCACCGCGCAATCGCTCAAGGCCAGCGGCAAAGCGCTGTGGGCCAACCTTGACCCGGCGCAATCCGGTGGCTGGGATGGCGGCTTGCAACGGCATGCACTGGATGGCGTCTCGGCGGGTGGCGAAGCGCACACCGTGACCACCTCGCTGGATTTCTCCAAGGAAGTCACCCGTGCCAAGCCGATTTACCTGCCGGAAGAAGGCACCGAAGTCGAACAAGCGGCGATGGCTTTCCACGCGAAAAAAGATCACCCAAGCTACGCCTTGCTGCCCGGCAATCAAGTGGTCGCCAAGGCGTTCCGCACCAACGGTGCCTTGCCGATGGCGGGTGCGCCGTACTACGAACCGTGCATGGATGACCGGCAAAAACGCCTGACCGCCAGCGCCGGTAGCGGTGAATTCGCCAGCGGTGAACGCATCGACGGCATGTCCTTCGTCGGTGCCTCGAGCTTCACCGCCGACCGCCCACGGATCTATAAAGCCGCCAACATCCAGTTCGACGCGGTGTACAACAAGGTCGGTTATCACTTTCCGCAGGCGCGCATTCTCGCGCTGTGGGAAGACGCCTGGCCGGTGATCACCAAGCAACGTCCACCAGAGCCGCTGGTGATGCGCATGAACACTTTCGATTGCGTGCAATACCAGCAAACCAACCTGGTGCCGGCCACCTATGAGATGGACGACTATCAGGTGCGCACGCCGACCGATGTGATCGGCCAGCACATCCACTTGCCGAAATGGGATTTGACCTCGGCGGACGGCTCGTCCAACGGCTGGAACTACGAGGACGGCGTGCTCTCGCCTGGCGCCGTGCAGGAACGCATTCACGCGATCCGCGAGTTTAACCAGTGCGCTGGTACCGACCCGCGCGACGGCACTCAGGCCTGCCCGAAAGCCAAGAACCATCCGTTTTTCGGTCAGTACGGCCGCGCTGACTGGCTCGGTGCGCGCACAGCGATGCAGCGCTGGTTCGTCGACCCGGTGGTCAACGCCAAAGGCGTCGATCGCGGCCTCGGCACCATCTTCACCCATGACCACTTAGGCCCATCGACGCATCAGCAGATTGGACTGTACGCGACTGTGCTTGCCGAGCCGGCCGGTTCCACCTGGTTCCACGCCGAAACCGGCGAGCCGTTGTACAGCGGCGCGCGTCAGGATGGCGGCCCGACCTCGTGGCAAGCGGTGATCAACACCGGCGACCTCGACGGCGATGGCAAGAACGACAGCTTCCGCGAGTTCTTCCTCGAATACAGCGACTTCCAGCACGCCTATGAAGCTGGCGTCTATGTTGGTGCCGGCCCCAACGGCGTGCCGAATGCGCAAGCGTTCCCGGCCACCGCCGACAGCTTCCGCTACGCAATCAATCCGCCAGTGCGCAACAACGCCAGCAACTTGCTTGAAGGTGTACTGGAAGTGCAGGGCGGTCAGGTCCCGGGCTGTCCGAGCCGGCCATGTCCGCAGGCGATTTCGGTGGATGACCCGGGCATGTTCGTCGTCAACTATCGCAACGAACCGCTGGCTCTGCGCGTGTACGACCCGAACAAGGTCGGTCCGGACGGCAAGCGCGGCATGCAGGCCGACGGCCTCGGTGGCGATCTGTCGTTCGCCATGCAAAGCCGTACCGACCGGGCGATCCCGGCGATGAACCTGGCGCCGAATCTGCTCACCTCGGCGACCGGCCCAACCGGCGGCACCACGCTGTTCCCGCCGCACATCAACAAGGGCGGCGCCGAACCGGGCGATCCGTTCACGCCGATGCTGCGTACTTACACCGGCGACAACGTGCGGCTGCGGGTGCATGCCGGCGGCCATGAAGAAGAGCACAACGTCACCCTGCACGGTGTGAAATGGCTGCAGAGCGGTTCCGGTTTCGGCAACAGCTCCAACTCCGGCTGGCGCGCGTCGCAAATGATCGGTATCTCCGAGCAGATGGGCTTCATTGCGCCGGTGTCGATGCTGTCCAGTTCGGCGGCGACCACGGGTGATTATCTGTACTCGATGGACGCTTCGATCGAAGGCTACTGGAGCGGTATCTGGGGCGTGATGCGCAACTACACCGCCAAACGCGCCGACCTGTTCGCCATCCCCAACAACCCGAGCCCGGCGGGCATGCGCAACACCGTGGCGTTCGAGGGCAGTTGCCCGCGTTATGGCGCCAACCCTAACGGCATTGGCACCCGGCCAACCGTGCAGCGCAACTATGAAGTGGTCGCAGCGCTGGCTAATGACATCCTCGGCAATACGCTGGGCCTGACCATCGGTGATCCCGAAGGGCTTGGTCAACATGTCGGCGGGCCGCTGAATCCGGCGGGCGGCACCCTGGTGCTGAACTCGCGCACGGTGAGCATTCCACAAGTCACCGTGACCGATCCGGAGGATGGCGAAACCATCACCATTGGCGGACAGAGCGGGCCGCTGCATGATCCGACCGCGATCCTCTATGTGCGTAAATCCGATCTCGATCCGGTGAGTGGCAAGCTGAAACCCGGCATCCCGGTCGAACCGCTGGTGTTGCGTGCGGCGGCAGGGGACTGTATCAACATCACTCTGGAAAACCGTTTGCCGAGCGTCATGCCTGACCTGACCCAGACTGCGGTGATGCAGGGCATGGTCAAACGTGATCGCAACAGCGGCCTGGGCTCGACCACCTTCAGCAACAACCTGATGCGGCCGTCCAGCCACGTCGGTCTGCACGCGCAGTTGCTGGCGTACGACATCACCAAGTCCGACGGCGCCAACGTCGGCGCCAACCCGATCCAGACCGTGCCACCGCGTGTCGGCAACAGCGGCGCGTACCCGACCCGTACCTATCAGTACTACGCCGGGCACCTGGAGCGTGAAGGCAAACCGGTGACGCAACTGGGCCGCAGCGTCGACAACATCAATGCCACGGCGGTCGAGTTCGGTGGTTTGAACATCACCCCGGCGGACGTGATCAAGCAGCCGCAAAAAGGTCTTGGCGGGGCGATGAGTATCCTGCCGATCGGCGCGACCTGGGTCGACGATGCGCGCAAGGTCAACGCCACGGTTACGGCGCCTGGGCAAACCAGCTACCGCGACTTCGCGATGGTCTGGCACAAGGCGTTGAACACCCGTTGGGCCAATGGCCGGCCGGTGGAAGGGATTGCCGCTGAGGGCTTCGGTGTGCCGACCGACCCGCAGGACAACTCGAGCATGGCGATCAACTACAAGACCGAACCGCTGTGGTATCGCTTCGGCCTCGCCCCGGATGCTCCGTTCGGGCATGCCGATGGCGCGGGTTATGGCGACATGGTCAACGCGCACATGGCTTACAGCAACGCGCTGGTCGGTGGAGATCCGCAGACGCCAGTGCTGTATGCCAAACCGGGGCAGCCGTTCCGTACGCATATTTTGATGCCGAGCGGTGGCAGTCGTGGCACCACGTTCCAGCTCGACGGGCATGTTTGGTCGGTCAATCCGTTCCAGGCCGAGAAGAGCGACACCGGGGGTTATCCGATGGGCACGCCGGGCGTGGGCTCGGTGCGCTTCGGCTACAACCCGATGTCGATGTACATCGGCGCCCACGAAAGCATCCTGCCGGCCGCGCACTTCAGCTTCATGATCCCGAGCGCCGGCGGCAGTAATGCAATCCCGGGGGATTACCTGTTCCGCGACTACGGCGCCTACGGCAACACCTCCGGGTTATGGGGATTATTGCGGGTGACCAACGAACCGGAACCGGCACCGCAGGGGCAGTAGAAATAGGTGCAACGACAATATCCCTGTGGATGCAAATCCTTGTGGGAGCTGGGGTGCCAGTGAGTTTGACGGGCTGGATAAAAAACCTGTGGGAGCTGGCTTGCCAGCGATGACGGCGGCGCAGGCGCAATTGATGTGACAGGAAGGACGCCATCGCTGGCAAGCCAGCTCCCACAAAGGGCCAGGTGTGGCAATGAGATTGCGGCATGAATGCAAATCCCATGTAGGAGTGAGCCTGCTCGCGATCGGGACAACTCGGTTTCGGATGGTGAGGCGGATGACGCCATCGCGAGCAGGCTCACTCCTACAGAGGGGTGAGGGTAGGCAGTGAGGGCGGCAGTGGTTGGAAGTGAATGTTACAGGGGAGGGTGGTATGAACAGGATCATCAACATCATCGGTATTTGCGCCCTGGTTACGGCCGGGGCGTTGTTGACGCTGAGTGAGATTGCGCTGGCGCAAACCGGCGTGACTCAGACGTTGGCCCGCGACGGCGTGGCGGTGGATTTCAACCTCAAGCCACTGGCCGCTGACGGTAAACTGCGCGAAGGCGAATTCGCCGATGTGCAGTTCCACGTCACTGACAGCGCTTCCGGCCAGCCGTTGTCCGGGGTAGCGCCGGGCGCCTGGGTCGATCCGCAAACCCTCGCCGCCGATAAAGCCCAGGGCCGCGACAAGAGCTGCAAAGCCCGGGTCGGCGTGTTTCTCAAGTCCAACATCGGCGCGCGGCCGTTGCTCGACCTCAACAGCTATTTCCTGCTGGTGATGAACCGCGACGCCAGCATCGCCGTGGTCGATCCGTCGGTGTCAGTGGGCGGCATCACCAGCACCCTCGCGCGGATCGAACTCAAGCAACCACCGATGGATTGGGTCACCCCAAAAGACAACAAACGCGTGTTCGTCTCGATGCCAACGGCAGGCGAAGTGGCCGTCATCGACAGCGAACAATTCAAGGTTCTCGCTTCGATCAAGGCCGGCAGCGAACCGGTGCGCGTGGCGCTGCAACCGGATGAACGCCTGCTGTGGGTCGGCAACAACGCCAGCAAAGCCGCAGACTCCGGCGTCACGGTGATCGACAGCCAAAGCCTCAAACCTCTCAAACATCTGCCGACCGGTCGCGGCCACCACGAAATCAGCTTCAGCAAGGACAGCCGTTTTGCCTTCGTCAGCAACCGCGACGACGGCACCGTCAGCGTTATCGACATCGCCAGCCTGAACATCGTCCAGCAGATCAAAACCGGCTCTCATCCCTTGTCAGTCGCCTACTCAGCGCTGTCCGGCGCGGTGTATGTGGCCGATGGCAAGGACGGCACCGTCACCGTGATCGACGCCAGCACCCACGCCATCCGCCGGGTGATCAAACTGCAGCAAGGCCTCGGCCCGATGGGCTTCAGCGCCGACGGCCGCTTCGGTGTAGTGCTCAACACCGTGGAAAACCGCGCCAGCGTCATCGATGCCGCGACCAACAGCGCGATCCACGACCTCGACGTCAGCGCCGAACCCTACCAAGTGGTGTTTACCCAGGCCTACGCCTATATCCGCGGACTCGCTTCACCGAAAGTCACCATGATCAACCTGTCCTCCCTCGGAGAGGGCCGCCAACCGATCAGTCAAGGCTTCGAGGCCGGCCCGCAAGCGCCGCGCCTGGCGGGGGATTTGCCGCTGGCCTCAAGCCTGGCGGTGTCGCGCGACGACAACGCGGTGTTCGTGGTCAACCCGGTCGACAACACCACCTATTTCTACGCCGAAGGCATGAACGCGCCGATGTCCGGTTACCCCAACCGTGGCCAGATCGCACGCGCCGCCATGGTTATCGATCGCAGCCTGCGCGAAGTCTCGCCGGGGCTCTACAGCGCGCGGGTGAAGCTGCCGGCGGCGGGGCGCTTCGACGTGGCGTTCCTGCTCAATCAACCGAACATCATTCACTGCTTCACTGCGCAGATCGAAACCAATGGCGCCGTGGCAAAACACCTCGGCCAGCCGAAAGTCGAGTTCCTCCTCGACAAGACTGCCGTGGCACTCAACGACCCGTACGTCGTGCGTTTCCGCATCGTTCAAGGCAAAGACAAAACCCAGCGCAGCGGCGTCAAGGACGTGCAACTGCGCTACTACCTCGCGCCCACCTCGCACCCCCGCGAAGTGGCGGCGCTGGAAGTCGCCGATGGCGTGTACGAGGCGCCAATCACCCTCGACCGCAGCGGCGCCTGGTATCTGCATGTGCGCGCGGCGTCGCTGGGTGCCGGTTTCGATGACAAGACCTTTGCCAGTGTTCGGGTAGCCCCCGGCCAGGCCCGTTGAAGAGGAGTTTCGACATGAACCGATTTGCATCCACTGGCCTGTTGACCCTGTGCCTGTTGAGCCTTGGCATTCAACAAGTCCACGCTCATTCGGCCGACGAACACGCCGGACACAAAGCCCCGGCCAGCAACACCCAGGAACACGCCCAGGTGAAATTCGCCAACGTGCCGCTGCTCGACCAGAACGGTAAAACCGTGCGCCTCGAACAAGACTTGGTGCAGGGCAAAATCGTCGTTATGAGCTTTATCTACACCAGTTGCACCACGGTGTGCCCGGTGGTCTCGTCGATCATGGGCAAGGTGCAGAAACAGCTCGGCGCACGAGTCGGCAGCGAAGTGCAGTTGGTCTCAATCAGCATCGACCCGCAGCGCGACGACCCGAAACGCCTGCAGGATTATGCCCGTACCTTCCAGCGCGGGCCGGGCTGGAGCTGGTTGACCGGCTCGCCGCAGTCGATCAATGAAACCCTCAAGGGCCTCGGCAGTTTCAGCGGCGACCTGAAGAGTCATCAACCGCTGATCCTCGTCGGCGACGGCGACAGCCGCCACTGGATGCGCTACTACGGCTTCACTGATCCGGCGCTACTGGCCAAGGAAGTGGAAAAACTCAGCGGCCTGCGCACCCACGCCAAACACACCGCCATCGCCATGGAGCAGCAGCCATGAGAACGCTCGACTGGATCTCCCTGACCGTGTGTTTCTGGATTCTTGGTAACGTCGCGTTCGCCCACGAAGGCCACGTCTCCGAGCCGCCAGCCGCTGTGGCTGCCGCGCCGGCCAAAGGCACCCACGACGCGAAAACCTGGTTCACCGACACGCCGTTGCAGGATCAGAACGGCGAGACCCTGCGCTTCTACAGCGACGCGCTGCAAAACCGCATAGTGCTGCTCAACGTGATCTTCACCAGTTGCAACGATGCCTGCCCGCTGATCACCCAAAAGCTCAAGGAAGTCCGCGAGCTGTTGGGCGACAAGGCGCAGGACATCACCTTTATTTCCCTTACCAGTGACCCGCTGCGCGACACGCCGGCGGTGCTCAAGGCTTACACCTTGAAGCAGGGTTCCGATGACCCTCATTGGCTTTTTCTTACTGGCGACAAAACGCAGATGGACCTGGTATTGAGCCGCATCGGCCAGATCGTGCCGACGCCCGAGCAGCATTCCACGCAGTTGATCGTCGGCGATGTCGCCAATAAACGCTGGAGCAAGATCCGTCCCGACGCCCCGGCCGCCGCCATTGCCCAGCGCTTGCAGTTGCTGACAATGCCCGTGGCTGGCCGCTGAGTTCGCGCCATGAACCTGAGCGGTGTACTCGCCCTGATCCTGCTCGCTGGCGTCAGCCTTGGCGCGAGCGCTGCACCGCTGACTGCGGAGGAAGCGGCAGGCAAGCGCCTGTACCGCCAAGGCCTGTCAGCTAGCGGCGAAGCGATCATGGCGCGGGTTGGCGCGGCGGATATGTTGCTGCCGGCAACCAGCCTGCCGTGCGCAAATTGCCACGGCGCCGATGGCCTCGGGCGACCCGAAGGCGGGGTGCGTCCGCCGCCGCTGAACTGGGCGCGGCTGACCAGCACGTATGGCCAGCAACAGGTCAACGGGCGCAGCTATCCGGCCTACAGCGAAAGCACTCTGGCCATTGCCATCGAGCAGGGCCGCGACCCCGGCCACAATCGTCTCGACCCGAGCATGCCGCGCTTTGTGCTGTCGATGAAGGATCAGCGCAACCTTACCGCCTATCTCAAACGCCTCGCCGATGAGCGTGACCCCGGCCTCGATGCCGAGACCTTGCACCTGGGCACCTTGCTGCCCAGCCAAGGCCCGTTGGCCGAGGAGGGCGCGACAGTGGCAGCGGTGCTCAATGGCAGCGTCGCGCGGATCAACCAGGCCGGTGGCATTCATGGTCGGCAGTTGCGGTTGACAGTGATCGACCCCGGCCCGGATCGCGCCAGTGCCGAACAAGCCCTGCGACAGTTGATTGAGCAGGAACAGGTGTTCGCCCTGATCGCGCCGCTGGCACCGGCCCTCGACAGTGAACTGGGGCCGCGCCTGGAACAGGCCGGCGTGCCGCTGATCGGCGCCTTGTCGTTGCTTGGGGCGGTGCAGGCCAGTCCGCAGATTTTCGAGCCGCTACCGGGCTTGCGCGAGCAACTGATCGCGCTGGCCGATTACGCCACGGCAAGCCTGCGTGTGCTGCAAGGGCCGACGCTGATTGCCTATCCGGATGACCCTGCACAAACGCTGGCCGCGCAAAACCTCGGCCAGTATTTGCAGGATCACGGCTGGCAAAAAGTCCAACTGCAAGCCTACGACCCGACGGCGGATGCGCTACCGCTGGGGTCGCGTTCGGTGTTTTATCTGGGCACTGGCGGCGGCTTCAGTCGTCTGGCGACGCGCCTGCAAAGCGCCGGGCAAGTGCCTTATCTGTTCGCCGCTTCAAGCCAGGTGGCCGGGGATCTGCTGCAAGTGCCCGACGGATTCACCAGACGGGTGTTTCTCGCCTATCCGTTCGTGCCCAGCGACTGGACCCAGACCGGGCGCATGGCCCTGACGCTGCTGCGCGAAGGCCAGGGCCTCGGCGCCGAGCATGCGGTGCTGCAAGTCGGCGCCTACGCCTCGATGTTGCTGCTCAGCGAAGGCATGAAACAGGCCGGCCGCGACGCCAGCCGCGAAAAACTGGTGACGGCGCTGGAAGGTCTGCACGACTTCGACACCGGCCTGACTCCGCGCCTCAGCTTTGGCCCCGGCCGACGCCTGGGCTTGAGCGGCGCCCATGTGGTCACCGTGGATTTGCCCGATCAGCGCTTTTATCTGGTCGCACCCTATAAACCGATTGTTGCCAGCCCCTGAATGGAGGGCCCGATCATGAAGCTCACAACGCTGATAATGCTGCTGACCTGTTGGCTGCCGCTGGCGTGGGCCAATAACGAACCGGCCGTGGCGCGAGTCAACGGCGAGGAGATTTCCGGGTTTCGCTTTGAGCGTTTCTTTGCCGAATACCTGGAAGATCAGGGCCGCGCCGTGGCGAGCATTCGTAATCCCAAAGCCTATAAACAGCTGCGCCAGGCAGCACTGCAAGCGCTGATCGACAAAGAGCTGCTGTGGCAGGAAGCGCAAAAGCGCGGGGTGCAGATCGACGATCAAGTGGTGCTTCAGCAAGTCGAGCAGACCCGCAGCGCTATCGGCGGCACGGATAAATTCGTCCGCCGCTTGCAGGACGCCGGTTTCGACGAAGCGTCCTTCACCGAGTACACCCGCCGGGAAATGGCGGCGCAGCAGATGTTTGCCGAGCTGATCCGCGCCAATACCTTGCAACCCCGCCACCTGCTGATCCGTGTGCCCGCGCAAGCGGATACAGCCACAGTCGCCGCAGCGCGTCTACGCTTGATGCAAATGCGCGCGCCGATTGCCGAGGCCGCGACGTTTGCCAGCCAACCGGTGCGCTCACCGTTCGGCTGGCATGTGATTTATTTGCCGAACCACCTGGAGGCCGCCGATGTCCCAGATTTGCAGGGGCTGGATACAGTCAGGGCACAGCTCGCCCGACAGCAACAGACCCAGGCTCGTCGCCAAGTGCTCGCGCAATTACGGGTGCAGAACAGGATCGAACGAATTGACGACGACTGAAGGTTCCCCCCCAATAGTGGGGAATGGCTTCGATGCCCATTCAGGTGCTTCCCCGTTTCTGGGGAACGGGGTACCGGGACGAGCGGGCATTGTCATTAAATTCAAGGACATGAAGAGATAAAATTACCGGCACTCAGCCTGGCATGAAGTGTGCGTTACCCCTGGTAAGGCGCACTCTCAGGGCGGGGTCATCGGACCTGCTGTTTCAAGGAGTCGACCTTGGTTAACAAAGTACTGGTTGTCGAAGACGAACAGCTGCTTGCACAGAATCTTCAGGATTATCTGTCGGCGCAGGGGCTGGACGTCCGGATTGCACATGACGGAGCGACGGGTATCGGTATGGCCGAAACGTTTGCCCCCGACGTGCTGGTGTTCGATTACCGCTTGCCCGATATGGAAGGCTTTGAGGTGCTCGACGCGGTCCGCCAGAACAGGACGTGTAATTTTGTGCTGATAACGGGTCACCCCACCGCTGAAGTCTGTGAGCGGGCGCGGCAACTGCAAGTCAGCCACATCCTGTTCAAACCGTTTCCATTGGCGGAACTGGCCCGAGCTGTCTGCGACCTTCTGGGCATCAAGCGCGAAGCGAAACCCGGTGCGAGCCCTTCCGAGGGCTTCGTCGAACGACGCCAGAGCAGGACCGAGAGCTTCCCGTTGCAGTTGTACGATGGCAGTTGGGTGTTGGCGGATCGGCGACGGCAGTCGCAATCCATGGCGCCGGACGACGATCAAATGCTCACCGGGGAGTAATGGCGCGATCAGACGTTCCGGCACTTGCCGCCAAGGTTTGCCGCGCCGACAGGGCACCAAGCCCCGGTTGGAGAGCAAGCCATGGAACGTCTGTCCGTTGTCGTCGAACCTCTGCTGGCGCCGAGCGCGCCGGAACGCTTTTCCAGTGAACAGCTTGCCCAGGCCCGGGCGCGGGCCGCCACCTCCGGCGAACGCGTGCTTGAAGCCCTTGGCGTACTCTGTGAACTGGCGCCGATGCCGTTCATTCACACCCTCGGCGCCACCCTGCATTACCCGGTGCTCGACACCGACAGCCTGTTTCAAGCGACGCCGGTGTTTGACCGGGTCACCCTCGCACAATGCCTCAAACGTGAATTCATCCTGCTGCGCCACAACGACGAGGTCATCGGCGTGTTTGCCGACCCCTTCGACCCGGCGCGGCTGGCCTGGATCGATGACTGCCTGCACGGAGCGCCGCTGCATCTGGTGCACGCCGATGACCTCAAAGCCTATCTGGCCCGTCACGAAGAAAGCTTCCACGCCGTCGAATCGCTGAACGCCCAAGGCGATACCCACCACGAAATCGACACCCTGCAAAGCCTGTCGCTGACCAGCATCAGCGAAGACGCCAGCAGCGTGGTGAAACTGGTCAACTCGACCCTCTACGACGCGCTGAAAATGCACGCCAGCGACATTCACCTCGGCACTACCGGCCACGGTCTGGTGATCAAGTACCGCATCGACGGTGTGCTCAATAACATCAGCAAAGTCCAGGGCAACGAGTTCGCCGAGCAGGTGATTTCGCGGGTCAAGGTCATGGCTGAACTGGACATCGGCGAAAAACGCGTGCCGCAGGACGGTCGTTTCAAGATTGGCATCAGCGGCCGCCAGATCGACTTCCGTGTGTCGATCATGCCGAGCATCTTTGGCGAAGACGCGGTGCTGCGGGTACTCGACAAACAGGATCTGGCCGACAAGGTCTGCGGTGTGCAATTGCAGGCGCTGGGCTTTGAGGACGAAACCCTGCGCCAGTTGCGCCGGCTCGCCGCCGAACCCTACGGCATGGTCCTGGTCACCGGCCCGACCGGCAGCGGCAAGACCACCACGCTGTACGCGATGATCACCGAGATCAACCACGGCGTGGACAAGATCATCACCATCGAAGACCCGGTCGAATATCAACTGCCGGGGGTGCTGCAAATCCCGGTCAATGAGAAAAAAGGCCTGACCTTCGCCCGGGGTTTGCGCTCGATCCTGCGCCACGACCCGGACAAGATCATGGTCGGCGAAATCCGTGACCCGGACACCGCGCAGATCGCCGTGCAATCGGCGCTCACCGGCCACCTGGTGTTCACCACCATCCACGCCAACAACGTTTTCGACGTGATTGGCCGCTTCACCCAAATGGAAATCGACCCCTACAGCCTGGTCTCGGCGCTCAACGCGATTCTCGCCCAGCGCCTGATTCGGCTGGTGTGCGCCAGTTGCAGCGCACCGGTCAACCCAAGCGATGAAGAGCTGCGCGCCTCGGGCCTCGATCCGCAGAAAGTCGATCACTACCACTTCGTCCACGGCAAAGGCTGCGGCCACTGCCGGGGCAGCGGTTATCGCGGGCGCACGGCGATTGCCGAGTTGCTGCACCTCGACGACGAGCTGCGCCAGATGATCGTCGAGCGCCAACCGATCAAACAAATCAAAGCCCTGGCCTGTGCCCGTGGTTTGCGCCTGCTGCGCGAATCGGCGCTGGAGCTGGTGGAACAAGGTCGCACCACGCTGGAGGAGATCAATCGTGTCACTTTTATCGCGTGAGCGTTTTGTCGCCGTGCTCGGCGCCAGCGGTGTTGGCCTCGGTCAGCGGCGCGGTAGCGACACCCTGTGGCTGGGCAGCGTCGGTTACATCGACGAAGGCTTCCAGAGCTACGCGGTGGCGCTGGATACCCTCGATCGCCTGCTCGGTGAACACGCCCGCGCAGGTGCCGAATTGAGCGTGGTCATCTCCGGGCACTTCAGCCGCTTCTGCCTGGTGCCATGGAGCGCGCAGATCAGCAGCCCGGAAGAACTGCGTGGTTTCGCCCAACTGTGTTTCGAAGACCTGTTCGGTGCGCCGACCCAGCCGTGGAGTCTGGTGCTGTCTGCGGAGCCGGCCGGTTACGACCGCATCGCCAGTGCCTTGCCTCAAGACTTGCTTGAACGCTTGCGGGTGCTGGTCAGCGGTCGCGGTTTGCGCCTGCGCTCGGTGCAGCCGTACCTGATGGCGGCGTTCAACCGCTTCGACAAAAGCCTCGATGCCGGTGACTTCCTCTTTATCGTCGCCGAGCCGCAACGCAGCGTGTTGTTGCTCGCAAGGGACGGGCGCTGGGCCGGTGTGCGCTCAGTGGGCGGCAGCGACAGCGATGCCGCGTTGAATGCCCTGATCGGTCGCGAACGGCAGCTGCAAGCCTCGACCAGCGAACGCGCGTTCAACGTTTATCTGCATGCCCCGGCGCGCCTCGATGCGCATCCGGACGTGGCGGGTGTGCAACTGCGCACCCTTGAAGACGACGCGATGAACGTGCGTGACGGCTTGTACGTCATGTCCCGGGCGGTGGCCTGACATGCGCGCGCTCAATCTCGACTTTCAGCCGCGTCCGCGTTCCGGCCCGTTGGGTTGGAGCCTGCTCGGCGGCGGTGTGCTGCTGGCGCTGCTGTGCTTCGGCGTGCAACAGCACCTCGACGCGCACACCGAACAGCAACAAGGCCACCTGCAAACCACCCAGCGTCAGCTCACCGGCGACAGCGCTGTCAAATCCACCCTGAGCCCGGCGGAAACCCGCGAGCAAGCGGCAAACCTCGCCGAGATGCGCAAGGTCTCGCAGCAACTGCGCCGGCCATGGGAACGCCTGTTCGCCATGCTCGAAGCGATGCCGCGCGATGACGTCGCGCTGCTGACCCTGACCCCGGATGCGCGCAAAGGCCAGGTACGCATCAGCGCCGAAGCGCGAGATCTGCAAGCGATGCTCGACTTCCACAAACGTCTGGAAGCCAGCGACGAGCTGTCCGATGTGTCGCTGCTGAGCCACGAAATCGTCGTCAAATCGCCGGAGCAACCGGTGCAATTCAACCTGTCGGCGACTTGGGAGATTGGCGATGCGAATCCCTAGACTGATCATCCACGAATACCTGCAAGGCCTCGGCGTTCCGGGCCTCGCCGGACTGGCGCTGCTGCTGGTCACCGTGGCTTGGGCACTCGGCGGTTTGCTGCCGGGCTGGCAATCGTTGCAGCACCTCAGCCAGCAGACTCAGGAAGCCAGCGCGTACCTGGCCAAGGTTGAAGACGGCAGCATCGCGCCGCCGGTGGTGCCGCAGCGTCAGCTTGACGACTTCCGCAACAAACTGCCGGCGCAGCCGCAAGCCACCGTCGCCATCGACCGCATCTACGCCCTCGCAGCGCAAGAACACATCACCCTGGCGCGCGGCGAATACGCCCTCGGCGTCGACCCGAAAACCCATCTGGCGCGTTATCAGATCCTCTTGCCAGTGCGCGGTAGCTACCCGCAACTGCGCCGCTTCCTGCACGCCTTGCTCGGCCAGTTGCCGGCGGTGGTGGTGGAAGACCTCGAGTTGCAACGCAAGAAGATTGGCGACACCGACCTCAATGGCCGGATCCGTATGACCCTTTACCTGTCGAGGTCGTGATGAATACCAAACGCGTGACAGGGTGGCTGGCGTTCTTCGGCGTAGCGGCCGCGCTGGCGTGGTTGCCGGAATATTTCTCGCCGAGCGAAGACGCCGATTCCAACGAAGTGGCCGTCGCTACGCCGGGGAAGACCCGAGGCGCGCTGCCGGCCAGCACCGCCAAGGCCAAGGATGCGCCGATCAAGGACCTGAGCCCGGCCGGCGACCTGTTCGCGGCCAAATCCTGGAAGGCCGCGCCGACTTTGGCCACGGTCACCGAAATGGCCATCAATCCAGCAACTGTGGTGCAAGCCCCGAGCCTGCCACCGGTGCCGTTTCAGTTCGTCGGCAGGCTGCATGACCGCAGCGACCTGCAAGTGTTTTTGCAGAACGGCGAAAAGATCTACGTCGTGCGCAACGGGGATGTGATCGACGACACCTGGAAGATCACCGGCATTTCCGATCTGGAACTGAGTTTGGTCTACCTGCCCTTGCATTTGTCGCAGACCCTGTCTGTGGGGAGTACGCAATGAACCGTTCCCGTTTGCTGATGAGCCTGGGCCTGTGTGCCGGGCTGGCCGCGTGCAGTTCTGCACAAGTGGCCAACAAGGAAGCCGCCGACCTGATTGAACAGGGTCAGTACGAGGCGGGGCTGGCCCGAATCGAAGAAGGCCTGCGCGAAAACCCACGGGACACCGAGCTGCACTTGCTGCTCAACAGCGGTCGGGCCAAGGCGATCACGGCGTTGCTGACGACCGGCGACACTGACCGCTCGCGCCGCGACTTCGCTTCGGCGCGGGTGGCCTACAACCGCGCGCTGACCATCGAGCCGAACAACCGCCGGGCTCAGGATGCCCTGAAGCAGATGGATTACCTGCGCAGCATGGACGAAAAACTGGAACTGGCGCGTGGCGACCTGCGTCGTGGCGACATCTACGGCGCTGATCGGCAGGTCAAACAGATCCTCGAACTCGACCCGAATAACGAAGGCGCGCTGGAGCTGCAAGGCAACATTCGTCTGGTGCAGAGCCGCAACGTGATTGCTTATCCGCAACTGCGCACCAAGCTTGACCGTCCGGTGACTCTGGAATTTCGCGACGCCAATCTCAAGACCATTTTCGAAGTGCTGTCGCAGGTCGCCGGGCTCAATTTCATCTTCGACAAAGACCTGCGCCCGGACATGAAAGCCACGATCTTCGTGCGTGACGTGCGCATCGAAGACGCCGTGACCCTGCTGCTGCAACAGAACCAGTTGCACCAGAAAGTGGTGAACGAAAACACCTTGCTGATCTACCCGGATTCGCCGCAGAAAGTGAAGGATTACCAGGAACTGGTGATGCGCACGTTCTACCTGACCAGCATCGACGCCAACACCGCGCTGAACATGGTCAAAACCATGCTCAAGACCCGTGACGTGTTTGTCGACGAACGCCTCAACACCTTGACCATGCGCGACACCGAAGACGCCGTGCGCATGGCCGAGAAACTCCTGCAGTCGCAAGATCAGTCCAACCCGGAAGTGGTGCTGGAGGTGGAAGTGATGGAAGTCGCCACCCAGCGCATTCTCGACCTTGGCCTGCAATGGCCGAACACCTTCGGCGTGGTCAACAGCGACGGTTCGGCGGTGACTCTGCTTGATCAACTGAAAGGCATCAACTCCAGCCGGATTTCGATCTCGCCGTCGCCGCAAGCCAAGATCAACGCCCAGGACAATGACATCAACACCCTCGCCAGCCCGGTGATTCGTGTGAGCAACCGCGAGCAGGCGCGGATCCACATCGGTCAGCGCGTGCCGATCATCAGCGCGACTTCGGTGCCGTCGACTCAAGGCCCGGTGATCACTGAGAGCGTCACTTATCTGGACGTCGGTCTGAAGCTCGAAGTGCAACCGACCGTGCACCTGAACAACGAAGTGGCGATCAAGATTGCTCTCGAAGTGAGTAACGCCACGCCGCTGGAACCGACCCGTCAGGGCACGATCCCGGTGCAGGTCGACACCCGCAACGCACAAACCTCACTGCGCCTGCACGACGGCGAAACGCAGATCCTCGCCGGCCTGATGCGCAACGACCACGGCGCCACCGGCAACAAGATTCCGGGCCTCGGCGATATCCCAGGGATTGGCCGGCTGTTCGGCAGCAACAAGGACACCGTCGGCAAATCGGAACTGGTGCTGTCGATCACCCCACGGATCGTGCGCAACCTGCCGTACCAGAGCCCGTCGGACATGGAGTTCTCCACCGGCACCGAAACCAGCATGCACATTCAGGCCCCGGATCGTTCGCAGAGCTACGTGATGCCGTCGCCGGCCGCGCAGCCGCGTGCCGTCGGTGAATCGGCCGTGGCCACCACCCGCGTCACTGTCGAGAAGCCTTGATCATGAACGCCTCCCAACGCGGTTTCACCCTGATCGAAGTCGTGGTGACGCTGGCCCTGATCGGCCTGTTGGCGAGCATGGCCGCGCCGCTGACCGAGACCTTGGTGCGGCGTGGCAAGGAGCAGGAATTGCGCAACGCGCTGTACCAGATTCGCGATGGCATTGACGCCTACAAGCGTGCCTTCGATGCCGGCTACATCGAGAAGTCGCTGAACAGCAGCGGCTACCCGCCGAACCTGCAAGTACTGGTCGAAGGCGTGCGCGATGTGCGCAGTGCCAAAGGCGCCAAGTTCTACTTTTTACGCCGCATCCCACGCGATCCGCTGGTGCCGGCCAAACGTGACGACGAAGGGGGTTGGGGCGTGCGCGCCTACAACAGTTCGGCTCAAAACCCGCGCGATGGCGAGGACGTTTTCGACGTCTACTCCCACGCCCGGGGAAAGGGCCTCAACGGTGTCGCTTACCGCGAGTGGTGAACCTCATGCGCCGGGAAAAAGGTTTTACCTTGCTGGAGCTGATGGTGGTGATGGCGATCATCGCCACGCTGATGACCATCGCGCTGCCGCGCTACTTCAACAGCCTCGAAGCGTCGAAGGAAACCACCCTGCGCCAGAGCCTGTCGGCGATGCGCGAGGCGCTGGATCACTTCTACGGCGACACCGGACGGTATCCGGATTCCATCGAGCAACTGATCGAACAACGTTACCTGCGCAACGCGCCACTCGACCCGATCACCGAACGCAAAGACCAGTGGGTGCTGATTGCGCCACCGGACGGCGTCGCCGGTGGTGTGGCCGACATCAAAAGCGGTGCTACCGGGAGGGCGCGTGATGGCAGCCAGTATTCCGAGTGGTAACCGCGCGCAGCAGGGTGGCTTCACCTATCTGGGCGTGCTGTTCCTGATCGTGGTGATGGGCATGGGCCTGGCCAGTGCCGGCGAGTTGTGGTCGACCGCTTCGCGTCGTGACCGTGAACGCCAGTTGCTCTGGGTCGGCACTCAGTACGCACAGGCGCTGCGCAGCTACTACCGCAGTTCGCCGGGGTTGGCGCAGTACCCGAAAGAACTGGCGGATCTGCTTGAAGATCAGCGTTTTCCCGAGGCCAAGCATCACCTGCGTCAGCTCTATCCGGACCCGATCGGTCAGGGTGAATGGGCGCTGCAACGTGGTTTTGATGGACGCATCACCGGCCTCAACAGTCCTTCGACCGAGCTGCCTTTGAAGCAATCGGGCTTCCCGACGCAGTGGTCGGATTTCGAAGGCATGCAGCGTTATTCGGACTGGCAGTTCGTCGCCGAAAAGGCCTTCCTCGACGGCACCAATGGCCCGGCTAAAGGCCAGTCGAATCTGCCACAGGCGTTGCAGCCATGACTCGTCAGTGGTGGTGCGCGCTGATTTTCACCGTGGCGGCGTGCTGCGCTCAGGCCGGTGAAGAAGACGAAATGATGGGCTTTATCGTCGACGACACGATCTCGCACATCGGCCACGACTTTTACTACTCGTTCAGTGAACGCCTGCGCGACACCAGCCCGATGGATTTCAACCTGGTGGTGCGCGAGCGGCCCGACGCGCGCTGGGGCAGTCTGGTGACCGTGGAATATCAGCAACGCCTGGTTTATCGGCGCTTCCTGCCGCCGAACACCGTGGAACTGAAGGACGAGGCCTACGCGGCCGCCGACTGGGTTCGACGCCAGGTTGTCCAGCGCAAGCTGGAGGCTCTGTTGCAGGACACCACCGACCTTGAGAAGGACGAACTATGAACAGCACAACGTTCTCACGGCGCAGCGGATTCTGGATCTCGGGGTTGTTGATCGGGCTTGCCAGCGCCGCCGCCGTCCAGGCCACCGAACTGGTCTACACACCGGTCAACCCGTCGTTCGGCGGCAACCCGCTCAACGGCACCTGGCTGCTCAACAACGCTCAGGCGCAAAACGACTACGACGATCCGGACCTGAAAAGCCGTTCGACCGTGGCCGGCACCTCGGCGCTGGAGCGCTTCACCAGTCAATTGCAATCGCGGCTGCTAGGGCAGTTGCTGGACAACATCTCCACCGGCAACACGGGGAGCCTGTCCACTGACTCTTTTATCGTCAACGTCATCGACGACTCCGGGGCACTGAGCATTGAAGTGACCGATCGAGCGACCGGTGAGGTTTCGGAAATTCAGGTGAACGGCCTCAACCCATGACGGGCTGACGGTTCCGGGGAGAACGGACATGAAAAAGATCATCGCGTTAGGGCTGCTGTTGGCGACATTACAAGGGTGCAGTCTGCGTGAGCCGATGTCGGCCGAGCAGGACACCGAAACCCCGACCCTGACTCCCAGGGCTTCGACTTATTACGACTTGCTGAAGATGCCGCGACCCAAGGGGCGATTGATGGCGGTGGTGTACGGCTTCCGTGACCAGACCGGGCAGTACAAACCGACGCCGGCGAGTTCGTTTTCCACCAGCGTGACCCAGGGCGCGGCGTCGATGTTGATGGACGCGATGCAGGCCAGTGGCTGGTTTGTCGTGCTGGAGCGGGAAGGGCTGCAGAACCTGTTGACTGAACGCAAGATCATTCGCGCGTCGCAGAAGAAGCCGAATACGCCGGTGAATATTCAGGGTGAGCTGCCACCGTTGCAGGCGGCGAACATGATGCTCGAGGGTGGGATCATCGCGTATGACACGAATGTGCGTAGCGGTGGGGAAGGGGCGCGGTATCTGGGGATTGATTTGCAGCGTGAGTATCGGGTGGATCAGGTGACTGTGAATTTGCGGGCGGTGGATGTTCGCAGTGGGCAGGTGTTGGCGAATGTGATGACCAGCAAGACGATTTATTCGGTGGCGCGCAGTGCGGGGATTTTCAAGTTTATCGAGTTTAAAAAGTTGCTTGAGGCTGAAGTGGGTTATACGACTAACGAGCCGGCGCAGTTGTGTGTGTTGTCGGCGATTGAGGCGGCGGTGGGGCATATGGTGGCGCAGGGGATTGAGCGGCGGTTGTGGCAGGTGGCGGGGGACGCTTCTGTGCCTTCGCAGGATGATGTTTTGAATCGGTATTTGAGCCAGAACAAGATTGATCCGGATGCGGAGTGAACGTGGCGGCCTTCGGGCCGACCAAGTTCTTGCCGATGTACCCAGTTCCCACTGTGGGAGCGAGCCTGCTCGCGAAGGCTTTTTGTCAGGAGGCGGGGGTTCTTTTTGACTGAGTACATATCCGTTTCTGCGGTAACGGCTGATTAGGGTTCCGCCCTTACGGCGGGTCACTTTTTCCAGACGCCGAAAAAGTAACCAAAAAGGCTTGCTCCTACGTGCGGCCCGCTCGCTGGGGCTCGGGGTCGCTGCGCTCCCACGCCCGGATCAATCCCTCCACTCAGCCTTCCGACGTCGCCCGTGGATCAAGATCAAAAGCAGGCGAGCTGACACTCGGCCTATTGAGTGGTGAGGAGCACAGCGTGGTCGGCTTTGGATTTGTGGTGGATTCGCCCCTCATCGGAACGCCGCCCGCCCAGCCCTCTCCCGAGGGAGAGGGAGCTGATTTTTCAACGCTTCAAAATCTGAGTTCAACGCGGTATTTCACGTCGGCGTACATCTCCCAAACACCACGGTCAGTCCCCTCTCCCTCCGGGAGAGGGCTAGGGTGAGGGGCTCTTGCTTCAACGCTTCAAAACCTGAGTTCGACGCGGTATTTCACGTCGGCGTACATCTCCCAAACACCACGGTCAGTCCCCTCTCCCTCCGGGAGAGGGCTAGGGTGAGGGGCTCTTGCTTCAACGCTTAAAAATCTGAATTCAGCTCGGTATTTCACGTCGGCGTACATCTCCCAACGAACATCTCCCAAACACCACGGTCAGTCCCCTCTCCCTCCGGGAGAGGGCTAGGGTGAGGGGCTCTTGCTTCAACGCTTCAAAACCTGAGTTCGACGCGGTATTTCACGTCGGCATACATCTACCAAACACCACGGTCAGTCCCCTCTCCCTCCGGGAGAGGGCTAGGGTGAGGGGCTGCGATCTGAAGTGTGTTTAAAGAAGTGTCTGAATCGACGGAACCTTCCCACAAGGTTTTCAGGTTGTCCGTCGGACGTCCGGTCTCTAGCCTGTGTTCGTCGCTGCCAATTCAGCGACCGGGCATGGAAACCCGAAGACACGAGAGAGCAGATACGCCTTTCATAACGTATGCTTGCGCACTTTCATTGTGTGCACTCTGTTATGGCGGTTGTGCGCGGGAGACATTCGTGTCTGCCGGGTTGCTCTCTCCCGGATTTCCAGCCTGCGTACAGCTGCCACCCATTTTTCCTGGAAGTCGAATGGGCCAGCTGAAACTATCAATGAGAGAGAATTACCATGAAAAAACCAACACCCAACCCCCCAGAACCAGACACCAACACCACATCCCCCTACGCCTCAGTCGACAGCAAAAAACTCCACGAAGCCGCCGACCGCGCCCTGGATTTCTACCTCAACCCCACCGCCCACATCATGTCCAGCGCCAACGAGCCGGAACCCATGTACCTCGCCAATCCCAGGTACAACACCGAATCCCTGCTCGCCAACGCCAGCGAAACCCTAGGCTCGGCCAGCGAAATGCTCATCAACTTCGCCGCCTCCCTGGAAACCTCCCACCGCAAGACAGCATTGGGCATCGTACAAGTCGTCATGCTGGGCGAACTGGCGGTAAATCAAGCCCTCGATCACGTCGAGTTGAAGGATGGCTGATTGATCGTTCCCACGCGCAGCAAAGGAATGCAGCCCTTGGCGCTCTGCGTCAAATTCGCAATTTGGAACGCGGAGCGTCCCGAGAGGCATTCCCACGCAGAGCGTGGGAACGATCAAGATACAAAAAAACCGTACCTCCAGGGGAAGCACGGTTTCTTGTGTTGAGACGAGGAAGCGATCTTAACCGGGGTCGCGTCGAGGGTACTCCTGACGCGTATGCAAGATGCTCACAATCTCAATTTGGTCCGCCACTTGATAAACGACGAGATAGTTCGGGCTTACCACAATCTCTCGAGTGCCGGGAGAGCGGCCTTTGCGATACAGGTGTGGATGCCAACAAAGCGCAGATGTAGTTTTTACGACGGACTTGTGAAGTGCAGTCGCCGCTAAAAAATTTCGCTCGCCAATGTACTTCAGGATTTTCGAGAGTTCGACCCGAGCCTTGGGTCGCCACTTAATCTGCATCAGCGCTTTTGCGCATTGATTCCATCAAGGCGTTGATTTCCTCCATCACTTGCTCATGGGGAATACTCGGGCGCGGATCATCGAGAGAGGCCTGTACTTCGGCCCGAAACCAACGGTCATAACTCGCAGCCTGTTCCTCGGGATCAAGATCCGAAACAACCGGGCACAGTGGGTCGATCAAGGACGGGTCGATCATAGAACCTCCGGGTTTGGTGCCTCGAAGTCTATTCGTTAACGGTATCGCTGTCGTCGCTGTCTGGATGAATTGCATGTAGGCCAAGCTCCATGAGGATCAAGTTGTCCCGGCAAATCCTAGAGCCTGCACTTCCGACGGCCAACCGCCAGAACTTGTCAGAAAACTCCCCGAATTTCTAAAAACGTTCCGTTTTCCGTAGGACGCAACTCAAACGTCAGCGCAAAAAAAACCGCGACCCCCCTCACCAGAGAATCGCGGCCCATCAACACCCAACCCCTACTGCTGCAACACCGTCGCCTGGTTAGCCGACCCAAACTGCTGGATATTCGCGGTCTGCGTCACCCCACTCTGATCGACATTGGCAATGTTCCCGGTACCGCCCTGGGTCACATACGCCACGTTCATCGTGTCCGCCTGTTTCACCGTGATCATGTTGTCGCTGCCATACAGCTGCGCGGTGTACGCCTGGTTGCCAGTCCCGGATTGATCGAATTCTGCACTGTTACCCGTGCCATTCGAAGAACCCTGCACCAGGTTGCCAGTGCCGCGCTGATCGGAAATCAAAATGTTGTCGCTACCATTCTGATCAAAATACAGCTCGTTATACGACTCGGCCTGACTGACCGTGGTCTTGTTGCCAGTCCCGGTCTGATGCGTGGTCATGACCTGCCCGACGCCATCCTGAGTGAAGCTGGCGATGTTGCCATTGCCCGCCTGAGTCACTGTCGCGCGTTGGTTGCTGCCGAACTGCCCACCCGATTGTGGGCCTTTCCAGTTGCTGGCGTAGACCTTGTTGTCATTGCCCACCGAGGTAGCGTTGAGCACGTGGCTGTCGCCGTTCTGGTAGGTGAAGTGCACGTTGCCATTACCCACCTGATAGAGCGCCAGTGTCGAGTTGACCGATTCGAACTGGTCGGCGTAGATCGCGTTGCTGTTGCCGACCTGGGTGACGGCGGCGGTGTTGTTTTCGCCGAAGCTTTGGTCGACCACGGTTTCGTTGCTGTCGCCGTACTGGTTGACGGTGGCCTGGCTGGCCAGTTGCGCGTCCTGCCAGATTTCGGTGCCGTTGAGGTTGCCGAACTGGTTGATGGTGATGTTGCCGCCGGTGCCGTTGCGCTGGTCGCCGTAGGCGTAGTTGCCTTCGCCGGCCTGGTTGATGCCGATCTGGCCGCCGTTGTGCAGCACTTGTTCGGCGGTGCCGTAGTTGGCGGTGCCGTATTGGGTGATCACTGCACTGTTGCCGCTGCCTTCATAGAGTTGTTCGATGTTGGCTTCGTTGCTGTCGCCGAATTGGAAGGTTTTGCCTTCGCTGCCGTTCTGCGAATCCTGATAGATGAACGAGAAGTTACCGGTGCCTTGCTGCTGTTGCAGCGCGTTGTTCGGTGAGCCGAAGCCCAGCGACTGGCTGGCGTGGGCGGTGTTGAAGGCGCCGACCTGTTGCTGGGTGATCGTGGCGTTGTCTTCGTAAAGTTGTTCGGCGTAACCGGCGTTGTAGTCGCCGACCGCGTCCTGGGTGATCACGCTGCTGGCGTGGTCTTGCACGGCAGCGGCGTCGTTGCCCTGGCCCAATTGGGTCTGGGTGGCGGTGCTGAACGGGGCCTGGGTCTGCTTCACATCGGCGATGTTGGCAGTACCGGCCTGGCTTTGGTTGGACAGGCTGTCGTCGGCCATGGCCTGGGCACTGATCATGACCAGGATGGCGGCGGTGAGGGGCGTCAGTTTGAACATGATGAACTCTCCGATGATTGGCAGTGCTTAGCGATATTGCTTGACCGAAACGCTCATGCCGTTGCCCGACTGGGTCACGGCGCTTTGCAGCCCCGCGCCGGCCTGCTCGATGCTGGCGTCGTTGTTGTTGCCGTTTTGCGAAATCTGCGCGCGGTTATGGCTGCCGTTTTGGGTAATGGAAGCGGCATTGCCGGAACCGTTCTGGTTGATCAGCGCCATCAGGTCGCTGCCCTGTTGCAGGATGTACGCCTCCTGATTGCTGCCCGACTGCACGATCTGCCCGAGCAGCGACTGACCGTTCTGTTGCAGCAGGGCGACGTTGGCCTGGCCGAGCTGGTCGATCAGGGCTTGCTGACCCACCGGTGGGGGCAGTTCGCCGAGGTCGCTGCTGGTCGGGGCCAGGTCGTCGTTGTCCATCAGGTCGTCGGCGCGCACGCTCGCAGTGCTGCACAGCAGGAGCAGGCAAAGCAGGGCGGCGGTCGGCGTGTTCATGGCGAAAATCCTGTGTGGCGTTATCCGGTTGCGAAGCACGCCCCAGCCACCCGAAAGTGGCTGGGGCGCAGGCCTACAGCGTGGTCACCGAGACCGTGCGCACGGTGCCTTGGGACGAGCGGATCGTCGCGGTCGGGTTGGCCGATGGCACCACCAGCGTGTTGTTCAGCGTCAGCCGCCAGCGTCCGGTCAACGGCACCGTGGTGGTGCCAAGGGTGACCAGCCCGGAAGGGGTGGTGACCTGCACGGTGATGGTGTTGCCGGTGGTCACTGACGAGGTGCCGGTGAAGTCCCAGTTGAAGCGCCCGCCGGAGCGTGCCTGCACCGTTGACGCGGTGACGGCGAACGTTTCCGCTGCTGGCCGTGGCGACACTTGCACCGTGACTGTGGCCGGCGTCGACAGGGCACCGAAGGCGTCCCGGGCGATGTAGGTGAAGGTCGTGGTGAACGCCGTGGTCACCGTGGCCGGTGGGGTGTAGGTGATCACCGTGCCGTTGCTGCTGACCGTGCCGCGCCCGGCGGCCGGTTGGGTCAGGCTGTTGACGGCCAGTGGCACGTTGCCTTCCGGATCGGTGTCGTTGGCCAGCACGTTGATCGGGATTGCTACGCCCAAGGTGGCGACGCTGTCGGCGACGGCGGTCGGTGCCTGGTTTGGCGCGACGGTAATCGTCACGGTTGCCGGGTTGGCCGAGGCCAGGCCTTTGGCGTCCTGCGCTTTGTAGGTGAAGGTGGTGGTCAGTGGCGCGTTGACTACCGCTGGCGGCGTGTAGACCACCGATGTGGTGCCATTGAGCGCGACAGTGCCTTGGCCGGCGGCCGGTTGAGTCAACGCGGTGATGCCCAGCGGATTGTCACCATCAGGATCGCTGTCGTTGGTCAACAGACTGAGGGTGATCGGCACGCCGAAGCTGGTGCTGCCGCTGTCGGCGTTGGTGATTGGCGCTTGGTTTTCACCAGTGTCTGGCGCGCTGCCGACCACGACGACCGCTTCGGTGTCTCCACCGCCAGCGGCAGATTTCACCGTCACGGTAGCGGGTGGCTGAGTCAGGTCGGCGACGGTAATGCGCTGCAGGGTGCCGGTCTTCGACAGACGTCCGTAGCCCTGGGCAACCATGTCGGGGATCGCCACTTCATCGCTCGAGGTGGCCTCGATCAGCAAGCTATGGTTGGCCCAGTTGTAGCGCGCGGTCTGCACTTTCACCACGTCGGTGAGCTTGGCTGATACGGCCGTCGGACGCGTGGTGCCGGCGGGGTTGGTGGCGGTCACGACGACTACCGGAGGTACCGCGCCAGTGCCCAAGCGGTGGCCGAAGAACAGGCCGTTGTTATCACCCAACAGACTGGTCTGGCACGGCGTTGGCGGTGGGCCGGGCAGCAGCGCCACGGTTTCGCGGAAGCACAGGGTCGAGCTGTTACTGGCCTTGGCAAACACTTCGGCACGCACGCCAGCGGCGGTGCGGCGATAGGTGGCGCGGTCGATTTCCACCTGGGTCTGCTGACGGTTGTCGAGCACTTTGCCGGACAGGCTGAACACGTTCGACTGGATCGTCCCGGCCGGCCCGGTGATGCGCAGGAAGTTGGTGTTGAACGGGCTGCCGGTCACCGCTTCGTTGAGGTTCGGGTCGCCGACGAAAGTTTCCGTGGCGCCGGTGTCCGGGTTCACTTCGGTGTACGGGCCGTTGACGCTGCGCAAAAACGGTCCGATGGCGCCATTGACGGCACCGGTGAAATTGCCCGGCGCGCCGATGCCGATGTCGCGGGTGATATTGATCGCGCGGCGCCCGGGTGCGGTGACATTGACCGTCTCGACGCCATACGGGTGGGTGATGGTGTAGGTGCCGGCAACGGGTACGTTTACCCGGATGCGAATCCGCGCAAAGCTTTGCTGATCACCGTCCGCCGGATTTTCCGAGGCGAATGCCGCTTCGATCCCGGCGACATAGGCGTCCACACCATAACCGGCAGCGTTGTCGGCAATCGTGGTTTCGGCCAGGAACCAGAAGGCTTCCGGCGGCCAGTTGTCCGGGAAAATCATCGGCTGGGCATCGTCGTAGATGCCTGGCTCGGCCAAGAGAATGCACATGTAAGCCGGCGGCGTGGTCGCGGCAACGCGCGAACTGGCAGCACGCGACTGGCAGAGTTCCATCGACAGCAGATTGTTGTCCTGATACCACATCGGGAATTTCCCGGTGGCGAAGGTGTAGGGGCCGGGGTCGACGGCGGCGAGTTGCGCATAGGCACTGCCGGTCAGCGAGAGAGCGAGCCCGAGCGCGTTGAGCGCAAAGCGTGGCCACTTGTTCATGATGCCTCCTGATGCGGATCTGGGCATGTGAGCGTTCATTGCACGATGACCACTTCTTCGGTATCGCTGCCGCCGTTGGACGACGTCACGCGAACCTTGGCTGGCGGTATCGGCGAGATCCCGGTGGCCAGGCTTTTCAGCGCGCCGTCGCCGCTCAGCGCACCGATGGCGGCGCCACTGCCGGAGGTGGCGGTGAGTACTGGCGGCGAGGTTTCGTCACTGGTCGAGGCGACCACGGTCAGTTGTCCGGAGCTGAGGCTGTATTGCGCGCTCTGGATCACCACCAGGTCGGTCAGGCTCATGGGCAGGGTGGTCGGCGTGCTGCTGGCGATAGCCAAGTGGTTGTCGGCGGTCACTTGCAAAGTAGTTGGCAAGGTCGGGTTGACCGAGGACTGCGCGTACCAGCTGCCGGTGCTGTTGGCTTCGGTCATGTTCAGCACCGGGGTGCTGCTGGTGACGGCCGCCGTACCCGGAGCTGGCGGAGCAAGGACGAACACGTCTTGCTGCGCCACCGGTGCGCTGTCGCCGGCCTTGCGCGAGTAGGTGCTGCGCTGGGTGATCATTGGCGTAGGCCGGACCACCGTCGACAACTTGCCGGAGACGGCGAACACGTTCGTTCGCAGATCGAGGCCGTTAGGGCCTTCGATGCGTACGTAGTTAGTGTTGAACGGGCTGCCGGTGACTGCCTCGTTGAGGTTCGGGTCGCCGACGAATTGTTCGGCGGCACCGGTCAGCGGATTGGTCTCGGTGTAGGGACCGTTGACGCTGCGCAGGAACGGTCCGATGTCACCCTTGAGCGCGCCGTCATAGGTTTTCGGCGTGCCGATACCAATGTCGCGAGTCATGTTGATCGCGCGCCGCCCGGGGGTGTCGATGTTGAACACGTCGACGCCATACGGGTGGGTGATGACATAGGTGCCGGCGGTCGGTACATCGACGCGAATGCGGATTCGGGCGAAGCTGACTTGATCGCCCTCGACCGGCTCTTCAGCGGCGAACGCGGCCTCGATGGCGCTGACGTAGCCCAAATCAATTCCCCGTGCGGCGTCGACGAGGGCCGTTTCGCCGGTGAACCAGAACGCTTCGTCGGGAAAGTTTGTCGGGAAGACAATCGGTTGCGCGTCATCGAACACGCCGGGGGTCGGCAGCAACGAGCACATGTACGAAGGCGCACCGGGTGTGCTGGGTACTCGTGAGCTGAGCGCTTTGGACAGGCACAGATCCAGTGTGCGGCCGTGGGTGTCCTGATACCAACTGGCGAAACCGCCAGTGGCCACCGTGTACGGACCCGGGTCAACAGCAAACAAAGCGGCCTGAGCAATGCCCTGGGCCAAGGCGCTCACGACCAGGACGGTCGCGGTTTTGGACAGTAAAGGGTGCATGAGTTAATCCCTCTATCAAAGTACCTGCCCCTTGGGGATGGGTCAGTTGCACAGGGCCTGTACACCTTCCATGCCAAGGTGTGGTGAATGGGCGGGAGAGGGCCGGGGTAGAGGGCTTGGCGGGTATGAGGATGAGGTTTTTGGCGTGCGGGGAAAGGGCGTCATTCCCCAGGATTGGGGATGGTGGGGATGCCCTTCATGGCCCGCCGTACACAAAACCCCTGTAGGAGCTGCCGAAGGCTGCGATCTTTTGATCTTGATTCAAAAACAGGATCAAAAGATCGCAGCCTCGTTTCACTCGACAGCTCCTACAGGGATCGGGGGGGAGTTTGGAAGGTGTATATCGGGTCGATATCCCCGCATCCGGGCAAACCCCCACCCGTGGGCTATAACCCTATAGGACGTATCGGGAAGTCGCCGCCATGAACATGCAGTCGAAATCGCTTCCGGTTGAGGAGGGCACGCTACGGTTGGGTTCGCACAAGCAACCGTTCAACCTGCTGCGCTGGTTTTCGCTGATCAGCATGGCGGTGATCGGCACCGTGGCCATCGCACTTGGCGCGGTTTCAACGCGTTTCGTGATCGATGAGAGCGTGCAGCGCGATGCCTTGCTCACCGCGCAGTTCATACAGGCCATCGCGTCCGCCGAAGTGCGCCACGTGTCGATTCCCAACATCCGCACGATGGGCGAACTGCTCGACCCGCGTCAGGACAAGGACTTTCCCGATGTCGACCCACAGGCCCGGGCAGGTGCGCGCGGTGAATTTCTCGACCACATCGAACACCTGCCGGACGTGATACTCGCCAATATTTACGCGCCGGACCGGCAGGTGATCTGGTCAACCAATCCGGCGCTGATCGGTACCAGCATTCACGCCGACGAAGACCTCGATCGCTCCTTCAATGAAAAGATTCCCGTGTCGGCCAGCTACCACGACGTCGACAAGGCCCGTGAGGAACAGAAGTTCGTCATCCCGCCGGATTACATCTTTATCGAGAACTACATTCCGCTGTTCGACGCCGAGGGCAAGAACGTCACGGCGATGGTCGAGATCTACAAGGAACCCAAAGACCTGATCGCGCGCATGGAACGTGGGCTGACGCTGATCTGGCTGGCCACCGCGCTAGGCGGCGGGCTGATTTATCTGGGTTTGTACTGGATCGTGCGGCGCGCGGCGATTCTGCTCGCGGCCCAGCAAAAACAACTGATCGCCAATGAAACGTTTGTCGCCCTGGGCGAGATGTCTTCAGCGGTGGCGCACAGTTTGCGCAATCCGCTGGCGACCATCCGTTCCAGCGCCGAACTGGCGCTGGAGTTCGATGCCGGCCCGGCAGAGAAGAACATCAAGGACATCATTGGCCAGGTCGATCGCATGTCGAAATGGGTACGCGAACTGCTGCAATCGCTGCGACCACTCAACGATGACGCGGAACCGGTGAACCTGGTGGCGGCGTTGCACGAAAGCCTCGTTGCGTTTGAACAGCAGATCGCCAAGGCCGGTGTGCAAGTGGTGTTTCATCCGCAGCACACGCCGATGGTGCTCAGCCAACCGGTGCAACTGACGCAGATCCTCAACAGTCTGCTGGCCAATGCGCTGGAGGCGATGGACAAGGGCGGCACGCTAACCGTCAGCCTTGAACCGAGCGACGACCGTGGCGTCTGCGTGGTGCTCAGCGACACCGGAAAAGGCATGAACGAGGAACAACGCGCCATGGCCTTCCGGCCGTTTTTCACCACCAAATCTGGCGGCCTCGGAGTCGGTCTGGTCCTGGTAAAGCGCATCATGGAGCGCTTCGGCGGCGGCGTGACCCTCGACAGCCGCGAAGGCGAGGGCACCACCGTTCGTCTGGCCTTCCAACTCGTCCCCTGAACCACACATTCCCTGTAGGAGCCTTCGGCAGCTCCTACATGAGGTTTCCATCGCATAAAAAATTTATGAACTTCCCCCACCAGTGGGTGTCAAGCCCCGGTCACCGGGGAGTGGGGAAACCCACAGACCTTCCAAGCCCCTGTTACAACTGGAAATAATTTATTGGCGCAGTAGTTGCAAAACACCATCACCCCTTCCTTGATGAGGCGGCTGGTGATGGACAGAACAACGCGTGACCCAAGCAACACCTTTTTGCTGACGCCCTTGAGCGTCTTTCTGATGTTGACCCTCGGCACCATGGCCGGCGTTCGCGCCAGTCCGATCGATGACGAGCGACAGCCAGAAACCTCCGATCCGTCGGCGTACTACGACGAACCGGCCGACCGTGCCGGTGCGCTCAACGCCATTTTGACCATGCCCGAGGCCAACGAAGATTCCTTCGATTTGCCGGACGGGGTCAAAGGCGATCGGGCTGAAACGCGTATCGAAAACGTCCTGCCGCCGTCCGTGCAGACCAGTTTCAACTACCCCACCAACGGCAAGCCGAGCCCGCTCTATGGCGCGCAACCGTTCACTCAGCAGTTGACCCTGTTCGAAGAGTTCGGCCCGGAAAAGCTCGACCCGACCACTCCCGCCGCGCCACTGCCGTTTCCACCGGCGGCGATTGGCCCGGCGCCCGCACAGGACCCAAATAACGTCGCTCGTAGCGCGCCACCCGGCACGGCCCTCGATGCCTTCCTGCGGCAACCGGGACTGACGCCATTCCCCAGCCAGTTTTCCAACGTGGTCGACCGCAACCCGTGGCAGGCGCAGATCGAGGTGTTCCTCAACCGTCACATCGGCTCGTCCGCCGAAGGCCGGCCACCAGGAAAAGGCTGGGCGCACCAACGCTGGAACGAGTTCTACCCGCAAGCCGCCTACAAAACCGCGCAGACCGGCGCGCGGATCAACGGAGGCCTGCGCGACAGTCGACAAATGCATGGCTATACGATGGGCGAATTCGGCCCCGGCGGTCTGTACCACAACGTCGCTGGCGTACCGGCGACCGATGGCACCGCCAAAGGTGTCGATCCGCGTTTCCATCCGGCCATGCCGGTGCAGAACCACAACGCGGTGTGGACCTTCGACGGCACGTTGCCGCCGAAACTGTTGATGGTGCGCTACGGCCAACCGGTGATGATGCGCCACTACAACGGCTTGCCGATCGATCCGTCGGCCAACCGTGGTTTCGGCCTGCACACCATCAGCACCCACGAGCACAACGGCCACGCGCCAGCGGAAAGCGACGGCTATGCCAACGCCTTCTTCTTTCCGGGGCAGTTCTACGACTATCGCTGGCCGATCCAGCTCGCCGGTTACGACAGCATCAACACCAAGGCCGAAGACCCGCGCGCGGCGTTCCCCTGCGCACCGGGCGAAACCCTGTGGGTCAACGACCTCGCACCGGCGAAGAAGACCTGCGACAACGGCACCATCAAGATCCGCGGCGACTGGCGCGAAACCATGAGCACCCACTGGTTCCACGATCACATGCTCGATTTCACCGCGCAGAATGTCTACAAGGGCAACGCGGCGATGATGAACTACTACAGCGCCCTGGATCGCGGCAACGAGTCGGTGGACGACGGCGTCAACCTGCGTCTGCCCAGCGGCAGTGCCTTGCCTTGGGGCAATCGCGACTATGACGTCAATCTGGTGTTCGCCGACAAGGCCTGGGATCAGGAAGGCCAATTGTGGTTCAACCCGTTCAACACCGATGGCTTCCTCGGTGATCAGTTGCTGGTCAACTGGCAATGGAAGCCGACCCTCGACGTGCGTGCGCGCAGTTATCGCTTTCGCATCCTCAATGGCTCGGTGTCGCGCTACTTCAAACTGGCGCTGGTGCGGGAAATCAAAGGCAGCGGTGGCGAGTTTCAGGGGCCGAAGAACTCGGGTGTGACGTACAGCCGCGTGCCGTTCCACATGATCGCCAACGACGGCAACATCATGGAACACAGCGTGCCGTTTGACGGCAGCATGGACCTCGACGCCGATGGCGATAAACAAAACCACAACGCGATCCTGCCGACCCAAGGCATTGCCGAGCGCTTCGACATCATCGTCAACTTCTCGAAAAACGGCATCAAACCAGGGGACAAGCTGTTCTTCGTCAATCTGCAGGCCCACGACGACGGCAAGGGACCCAAAGATGTCATCCCGCTGGGCGATATCCTGTCGGAGAAATACCTGGCGGTGATCAAGCAGACCAGCAAAGGCCCGCAGTGGGACAAAGGCGATCCGGCGGTGGGCAAGGTCTTGCAGCTCAACGTCAAGGCTTACACCGGCCAGGATCTGGCGATGAACCCGGCAGCCTACGAACCGGCGAAACCGGGCAAGGCTGAAGGGCTGGTGATGATCCCGCTGAAGCTCCACCGCGACAACGCCGCCGATAAAGCCGTGCTGGCCAAGGCTCGCCACCGCACCTTCACCTTTGGCCGTTCCGACGGCACCGATGAAGCGCCGTGGACGGTCAAGACTGACGGCGGCTTCGGCTTCCACATGGATCCACGCCGCCTGAACGCTTCGACCCAGTTGTCCAGCGGCCCGACCGATGCCGGTGTCACCGGCTTCGGCACCCTGGAAGTGTGGAACATCAAGGCTGGCGGCAAGGGCTGGAGCCATCCGGTGCATGTGCACTTCGAAGAGGGGATCATCCTCAGTCGCGGCGGCAAGACCCCGCCAGAGTGGGAAAAATGGGCACGCAAAGACGTATACCGCATCGGTTCCGAAGCCGATGGTCTGGACAGCGTCGAGATGGCGATCAACTTCCGCGAGTTTGCCGGGACGTACATGGAGCACTGTCACAACACCCAGCATGAAGACAACTCGATGCTGCTGCGTTGGGACCTGGAGAAACCCGGGCAACTGCAACTGATGCCAACCCCACTGCCAAGCTGGGACGGTGTGCGCTACGTCAACTCGGCCGCGCTGCCTACCTTCCGCAACGGTGACGGTATGGGCCCACAAGTGGTGGTCAAGCCATGAACCGCCGCCACGGCGACGGCCAACCGCTGCATACCCCGCGCTCCCGGGCGCTGGGTATGCACCTGGTGCTGATGCTGGTGGCCTGCGTGCTCGGCAGCCGTGTGCTGCTGGCACACCAGGCTAGCGTCGGCGACTCGCCGGCAGCGACTGAATCCGCCACCCCGTGGGGTGGCGACTACTTCCCCAACACCTTGCTGACCGATCAGGATGGTCGGCAGGTGCATTTTTTCGATGACCTGATCAAAGACAAAGTGGTGGTGATCAATTTCATCTTCACGTCCTGCAGCGACTCCTGCCCACTGGAAACCGCACGGTTGCGCCAAGTGCAGAAACTGCTGGGGGATCGGGTCGGGCAAGACATTTTCTTTTACTCGATCAGCATCGACCCGCTCAGCGATACGCCCGAAGTGCTCAAGGCTTATTCGCAACGCTTCAAGGTCGGCCCCGGCTGGAAGTTTCTCACCGGCGAATTCGAAGACGTCACCGACCTGCGCAAGAAACTCGGGCTGTTCATCGAAGGCGTCGACAACGGTCGCAGCAAGGATCACAACCTCAGCCTGATTGTCGGCAATCAGACCACCGGGCGCTGGATGAAGGCCTCGCCGTTCGAAAACCCGTGGATCCTCGCCGATCAACTGGCCAACACCCTGCAGAACTGGAAACAGCCGAGCATTGAAGAAAGCTACGCCAACGCCCCGGACATTCGTCCGCCGAGCAATGGCGAAGAACTGTTCCGCACCCGTTGCGCCTCGTGCCACAGCCTCGGCCCGCAGGACGGTCAGGGCATCGGCATGCGCAGCATCGGCCCGGATCTGATTGGGGTAACGCGTAATCGAGATCCGAAATGGCTGAACCGCTGGATTCGCGAACCGGATCGCCTACTCGCGGAAAAAGACCCGATTGCCCTGCAACTGTACGAACAGTTCGAGCGAATTCCGATGCCCAACCTGCGCCTCGACGAGGCATCTGCGCAGTCGATCATCGATTTCCTCAACGATGAAACCGAGCGTCAACATCCGTCCACCAAAGCCTTGGCCGACGGCGCTTTGACGCCAGTAAAACCGGGCGATCCAGCCGCGACGGTGAGTCAGATGCGGTAGCGGCGAAATAGCATCATAGAACCGTGTGTCGCGGTCAGAGCCACCTACACTGATGGCTGTAAGCAGCGCGATACAAAACTCCAGGGCCACTCCCATGCAGCGACTGGAAGCACAAAAAACCTCTGCACCGAACCCATCGGTCGCAGGCAAGAGCTGGCGCGAACAGTTCAATCTGCTGCGCTGGTTCTCGCTGGCGAGTTTTTTCATCATTGCCGCCGTGGCGGTGGGCCTTGGCTATATCTCCACGCGCTTCGTGGTCACCGAAAGCGTTGAGCGCGATGCGTTGCTGACCGCGCAATTTGTTCAGGCCATCGGCGCGGCGGAAATACGCCACGCCGGCATCACCCCGGCGCGAACCATGGGTGAAATGCTCGACCCGCGCCAGGACAACAACTTTCCCGATGTCGATCCGGGCGCCCATGCGGCGGCCCGCGCCGAGTTCCTCGACCATGTCGAACACCTGCCCGACGTTCTCCTGGCCACGGTGTATGCGCTGGATCGCACGGTGATCTGGTCGACCAATCCAGAACTGATCGGGGTCAAATTCGAGGATGACGACGAGCTCGACGAGTCATTCGAGATGAAAGTCGCGGTGTCCTCCAGTTACCACAAGATCGACGATGAGAAACCCGAGCAGCAGTTGCTGCGCGAACCGAAATACCTGTTCATCGAGAACTACATCCCGATGTTCAACGCCGACAAAAGCAAAGTCATCGCCATGGTCGAGATCTACAAGGAACCGGCAGATCTGGTCGATCGCATCGACCGTGGATTTGCCTCGATCTGGGCGGCGACGTGTTTCGGTGGAGCGGCGATTTTTCTGGCGTTGTTCTGGATCGTCCGCCGCGCCGCGAAGTTGCTGCAGAGCCAGCAGCAACAACTGATCAGCAACGAAACTTTTGTTGCCCTCGGCGAGATGTCATCGGCGGTCGCGCACAGCCTGCGCAATCCACTGGCGACCATTCGTTCCAGCGCTGAACTGGCCCAGGAAATTGCCAGCCCCGGCGCGCAACGCAATATTGGCGACATCATCAGTCAGGTTGATCGGATGTCACGCTGGGTGCGCGAACTGCTGGTGTCGCTGCGACCGATGAATGACGACGGCGAGGCGGTGGACCTGGTGATGGCGGTCGAAGACACCGTTGGCGCCTTCGAAGCATTGATCAAACGCTGCAACGTCGAAGTGCGCTTCACTGCGCAGAATTGCGCGCCGGTCGTCAGCCAGAAGGTGCTGCTCACGCAAATCCTCAATAGCCTGTTTGCCAACGCTCTGGAAGCCATGCCCAAGGGCGGTGTGCTCAGTGTCGAATTCGAATCCCCGCAGCCCGACAGCGTGCGCCTGACCGTGAGTGACACCGGCAAGGGCATGAGCGCGCAGCAGCAACTGTTGGTGTTCAAACCGTTTTTCACCACCAAACAGGGCGGCCTCGGGGTTGGCCTGGCGTTGGTCAAAAGAATCATGGAGCGTTTTCAAGGCTCGGTCGTTTTGACCAGCAAAGAGCAGGAAGGAACCCGCGTCAGTCTCAACTTCAAAGTGGCATCGGGAGGGGAATATGGAACACAGCATTCTGCTGGTCGAGGATGACGAACTGCTGGCCGAGAATATTCAGACCTACCTGGAGCGCAAGGACTTCGAGGTGACGGTCTGCCATTCGGCCGAAGACGCTTTAGGGCAACTGGAAACCTTCATGCCCGACATCGTGCTGACCGACAACTCGCTGCCGGGCATGAGCGGTCACGACCTGATCCAGAAGCTGCGCATCAGCGCGCCGGATCTCAAAGTGATCATGATGACCGGTTACGGCAACGTTGAAGATGCCGTGGTGGCGATGAAGGAGGGCGCCTTTCATTACGTCACCAAACCGGTGGCTTTACCGGAGCTCAAACTGCTGCTCGACAAGGCCCTGGCCACCGAACGGATGGAGCGCACGTTGTCGTTCTATCAGGAGCGCGAGGCGCAGAAATCCGGGGTGCAGGCGCTGATCGGCGACTCGGCGCCGATGCAGTATTTGAAGAACACTATCGGCCAGTTGCTCGATGCCGAGCGGCGCATGGCCAACACCGATCTGCCCCCGGTTTTGGTGGAAGGCGAGACCGGCACCGGCAAAGAGTTGGTGGCCCGGGCGTTGCACTTCGACGGCCCGCGCAGCAAAGGACCGTTCATTGAATTCAACTGCGCTTCGATCCCGTCGAATCTGGTCGAGTCGGAGCTGTTCGGCCATGAGAAGGGTGCGTTCACCGATGCCAAGGACCGTCGCGTCGGGCTGGTGGAAGCGGCGGATGGCGGCACGCTGTTTCTTGATGAGATTGGCGAGATGGACCTGCTGTTACAGGCGAAAATTTTGAAGTTGCTGGAGGATCGCACCATTCGCCGGGTGGGTTCGGTGAAGGAGCGCAAGGTCAACCTGCGGGTGATCAGCGCGACCAACTGCAACCTTGAACAGATGGTTCAGCAGGGCAAGTTCCGCCGCGATCTGTTTTTCCGCTTGCGGATCATTTCGATCAAGGTGCCACGCCTGTACGCGCGGGGTGACGATATTTTGTTGTTGGCCCGGCACTTCCTCGCCAGCCACGGCAAACGTTATGGCAAGCCGAATCTGCATTTCAGCCAGCAGGCCGAGGAGTTGCTGCTCAGTTACACCTGGCCGGGCAACGTGCGCGAACTGCGCAACATGCTTGAGCAAACGGTGTTGCTGGCGCCGAGCGACACGATTGCCGCGCATCAATTGAACGTGTGCATGAGCCTGTGTGACGAGTTGCCGCCGCAGCATCAGCATCAACACCACGAACCGGTGTCGGCCTACGAACCGCGTCCGGCGAGCAATATGGAGTCGATGAACCTGCCGGAAGTCGAACGCGACATGGTGCGCAAGATGCTCGACAAGACCGACTGGAACGTCACCAAATCCGCGCGGCTGCTGGGCCTGAGCCGCGACATGCTGCGCTACCGCATCGAAAAACTCGGCCTCGCCCGCCCTGACAAACGCCAGTGGTAGCGGCCGTACACAATAAATGTAGGAGCTGCCGCAGGCTGCGATCTTTTGACCTTGTTTTAAGATCAAGATCAAAAGATCGCAGCCTGCGGCAGCTCATACAGTAGGCGTTTGGTATTCAGTGTTGTTGCCGGCTCAAACACTCCAGCAAACAGCTCGGATCCAGCACCTCGTCATTCACATAAATCCCGCGCTCGGCATCGTACGTGCGGATAAACACCCGCACCGTCGCATCCGCCACGGTCGGCAGTTGTGAATCGTAGAACTCATGGTCACCCGGAATCACCACAAAATCCTGCGGCGCCGTATCGTCGTAAGGCTTGGGCGGTGTGGAACTCAGTGAATACGGAGCAGGGTGGGCGAAGGGCTGGTTCGGCCCGTAATAATTGAAATTGCTGTCCAGCGCTTGCGCCTGAGTGGCAGCGAGCAGACAGCCGGTCAACAACAGCCGATCGAGCATTTGCATGGCGGCACCTGCGAGTGCGGTTTTCCCCAAGGCTATTAACTATAGCTGCCCGACATTCAAACAACCGGGTGATTGATCACATGCCCCGGCTGTGCGTAAAGATCGATGCCGAGGGCATGCATAACTTTCAAAACCGTTTCGAAGCGCGGCTTTGCGCCGGGCGCGAACGCCTTGTACAGACTTTCGCGACCCATGCCAGAAGTTTTGGCTATCTGCGTCATCCCGCGCGCCTTGAGCACATAGCCGATTGCGCGAAGAAACTCTTCGTTATCCCCGTCTGCAAGAACCTGGGACAGGTATTCGCTGATGGCTTCGTCACTGTCCAGCAATGCTGCCACGTCGAAATTCGTTAACGTCTGGCTCATGGTTAAACCTCCTTAGCCATTTTTTGTGCGCGTCGGATGTCTGCGCTTTGTGAGGATATCCATGTGAGCAGAGTTGAATAGTCAGCCGCGTTTTCTATCTGTTTTGATAATTCGCCGACACTTGTAGGCATGAACACTCAGATATGTAGGAGCTGCCGCAGGCTGCGATCTTTTGATCTTGACCTTTAAAAAACAAGATTAAAAGATCGCAGCCTGCGGCAGCTCCTACACGAATTGGCTTACAAGTTTGCAACAACCGCAATTGAAGAGCTGATCTAGACTCGGATCCGCTCAATCACGAGCATCGTCCGGAGTACGCCATGGAAGTGCCCAACAATAAAACCGCCATCGAGAGCAATCGACAGGCGTGGAACGATTCCGCCCGCCATCATCAGGATTCGCCTGATTGGCAGGCCTTGCTCGGCGAGGTTGCGCAGGCGGATTTCTCTTGCCTTGATGAGACGTTGAGCGGGTTGCTGGAGGTTGACGGCAAAGAGGTGATTCAACTGGGCTGCAACAACGGCCGTGAGAGTCTCTCACTGTTTGCGCTGGGTGCCAGAAGCGTGGTCGGTGTCGATCAGTCGGCGGCGTTTCTCGAACAGGCGCGTGAGCTGAACAAGCGTTCACCGCACAACGCCGAGTTCATCGAATGCGATATCCATCATTTGCCAGCGTCATTGCAGAACCGCTTCGATGTGGCGCTGATCACCATCGGTGTTCTCAACTGGATGCCGGACATCGGCGAATTCTTCCGTCATGTCGCCTCAACGCTGAAACCGGGTGGGAAACTGGTGATCTACGAAACCCATCCGTTTCTGGAGATGGTCGATCCGGATGCGGAAGATCCGTACCGCCTCGCCAGTTCCTACTTCCGCGCCGAGCCGTTTGTTCAGGAAGAGCCGATTGTCTATGTCGGCAAGGTTGAGCAGCCGGCGGCGAAGTCGTATTGGTTTGTGCATAACCTTGGCGCCATCTTCAGCGCTGCCATTGCGGCGGGGCTGAACATTGCGCACTTCAAGGAGTATGCGCATTCGAACCGGGAAGAGCTGTATGACCAATATCTGAATCGAGAGGCGCAGATGCCGATGTGTTTCACCCTTGTCGCCATCAAAACCTGAATGCTTCAGTGAGTCGACTGCTCCCACATTGGCTCTGCGTCATACACAAACCCCTGTAGGAGCTGCCGAAGCCTGCGATCTTTTGACTTTGAAGATCAAAAGATCGCAGCCTTCGGCAGCTCCTACAATGGTATTCGGCGCGCAGCAGATCCCCTGTGGGAGCGAGCTTGCTCGCGAAGGCAGCATCAAAACCACTGCAAATTCCGAAAGAGAATCAAGCCTGCGCCGCCGCACTCACCACCGGCCGACCTGGTTTGCGCAGCGGTTCCAGCCGCGAACCCTCATACCGCGTTTCCCGGAAAAACTTCCAGCGACCAAACAGGCAATACACGTGCATCACACGACCCTGCTCGTGGTAGCCCATGCGGATGTGCAGCTTCAGCGCGGGAATATTGTGCGTTTCACAAACATCCACCACCTTGGTGCAACCCTGCGCCGCCATCGCTTCCCACAACGCCACCTGCACGTCCACCGACAGGCTGCTACCGAAATACGCACGGGTCATCTCGCCGCCGAATTCAAAGAACTCACCGGGCTTCACCGGGAACGTGCAGCCGTAGTAATGACGGTCGTGATAGTCACGAATGCTGCCCCAGATAAACCCGACTGCATGCCCGTCAGCATCGAGGTACATGTGCCCGGTGTGGCCCTCGGCGGCCAGCTCCGCCATGGTCTCCACGCGATCGCCAAAATGTTTTGTGAACGCGATGGCGTTTTCCGGCGTGATATCGACTTTGCGCAGGCCATCGTAAGGCCGCAGCTTGTGTGGCGGTACCGGGCTGACCAGGTCGCGCTCCATCCACAGCAGCTCCCAGTGGAAGAACACGTAGCGTTTCCACAACGTGCCGAAAGTGCGGCCGAGGCCTTTTTGCCGAATGCGTTCTTGTAGTTTTTCGATGATGCTCATGCTGCCCTCCGTGGCCGAAGCCCGGGTGTTGTGGATGGTGCTTTTGTGGGTATAGATCACCCTTGCCAGTTCATTTCAAAGTGCCATCTTCGAAAGTATTGCAAGGTATGTAAGTCAATCGAGTGCCGTGGCACCGCGTAGAAAATCCTTGTTCAGATCGGCGTATGAAACCCGTGCAATGCCCATCAGCCGCTGCTCTAGTACGCGGCTCAGGGACTCGTCGGGGTTGAGGTAGGCGTCACCAAAATCGGCGCCGAGTTGCGTTGGATGCGCGACGATTTCCAGCACGCCGTCGGTCGGCGCGCTGTCGTTGCGCAGGTCGATCGGCGTGCACACATAGTCAGCGGTGACACCCGCCAGACGCTGCAAACGCCAATTGAGCAATCCCTTGAATACACGTTTGGGCAGATTGAGGTTCTGCCCCAGGTTGCGCGCCAGCCGCACCGGCACCCCTTGATGCGCGGCAAACCGTGCGACGATCTCGCCGACCGGCCAGATGTTGTGCACGTGCTGATGCGAATCGATGTGGCTGGGGCGCATGCCGTGATCGACGCAGCGCTGCCACTGCGCCTGCAACTCCTCACGCACTGCCTCGCGATCCTCGCGTCCCAGCCAGAAGCTGTGACGCGGCAGGCTGAGGTCAAACACACCGAAGTCATCGCAGAAGGTTCGCCGGGCCAGAATTCCCTGGCTCAGCGGTCGTCCGTAAGTCAGGTTGAAGTGCAGACCGACCCGGCCTTGCAAGGTCGGATGCCGGGCCATGGCACACGCCGCTTCGAACGCCGGCATGTTGGCCATCGCTGTGGCAGAACTGATGACCCCGGCCTGAAACGCGGCGAAGATCACCGCGTTTTCGTTCGGGCTGAGGCCGAAATCGTCAGCGTTGACTATGACTTGGCGAGGCATGTTCGCCCTCCGTGGTGATCGCGACAGGTTTCAGTGCGGGTTTGGCGGGCTCGGCGCGGCGTGCCCGCCAGGCTTGCACGCGTGGTTTGAGTCGATGCCAAAGGCGCAAGCCCCAGCCGAGAACCAGGCCACTCGGGCGCCAGGAATAAAAACTCCAGCGCCAGTGCTCCAGTTGCCCGGTCATGCGTTCGTGCAGTTGATGGCTGGAGTTTTCCAGGCTGACGCGCGATGCGTCGATCCAGCGCCAGTTGTCTTCCAGCCCCCAGCGAATCCATTCCTCCAGCAGCACCCGGCCGCTGCCAAGATCGGCGTATTGCGGCAGGAAGGCGAGGTTGTAATCGTAGAGTCGACCCTGTTCGAGCAGACCGAGGCGATAGCTGATGCAGCGCCCGTTCAGCTCCAGCGTCACCACCCTCACCAAGCCTTGAGCGGCGAGGGCGGTGAAGGCGCGCTCGATCAGTTGCTGGCTGCGTTCGCTGGCGAAAATCCCCACGCCTTCGTCACCTTTCCAGCTCACCGCTTCGACTTCGCTGATGACCTGCAACAGCGGGCCCATGCTCATCGCATCTGGCACGATGCGCCGCACCTCGGCACCGCAAGCAGCGATGCGCTTGCGCGCGCGCCGCAGCTTGTAGCGCGGGTCGCCGGAGACTTCCTGATGATCGGCTTCACTGATCAGATGCACCGGCACCCGACAACTCAGGCGTCGTTCAGCGGTGGAACTGCGCGCCATCCATTCGGTCAGCGCACTTTCCTCACCCGCAGGTTCGGACAATTCATTGAGTTGCAGCAACGCGTGGGGCACCCGTTGGCGAATCAACCGCAAGGCCTCGCGCATGTCTTCACTGCCCAGCAAGGACAACAGCGCCAAGCGATCGGCCAGTGGATAGCCCAAGTGATGCACGATCCGGAACGGCACGCTGGCGAAACGCTCGCGACTCGCCACCAACGGCAGGCACAGACGCAATTCGTCCGCTTTCCACCCCAGCAGGATGTGCAAACGCTCACCCTCGCCAAGGGCCTGCTCGGCCGCGCACAACCAACCGAGGTGGTTGAACGGCGTGTGATCCGTCACCCGCAGGCGCAGCGCTTCATACGCCGCTTCCGGGAAATCGGCGGCGCACAATGAATTGCGCCATTCAAATCGCGTCGCCATAGGCTCAGGTCGCCGTTGCTGTTACGGGTGGACGGGAAGGTTTGCGCAGCGCCTCCAGACGCGAACCGCTGTAGCGGGTTTCGCGGTAGAAGCGCCAGCGACCCAACAGGGTGTACACATTCATGATGCGGTTCTGCTCGGTATAACCCATGCGCAGGTGCAGCTTGAGCGCCGGGATATTGTGGAACTCGCAGACGTCGACAACCTTGTCGCAACCCTGCGCGGCCATGGCTTTCCACAGCTCCAGTTGCAGATCCACCGACAGCTCGCTGCCCCAGTAGGCGCGGGTCAGCTCGCCGCCGAATTCGAAGAACTCGCCGGGTTTCACCGGAAACATGCAACCGTAATAGTGCCGGTCGAAATAGTCCCGCGAACTGCCCCAGATAAACGCCACGGCATCGCCCTGATCGTCCAGGTGCATGTGCCCTGTGTGGCCTTCGTTGGCCAGTTCGGCCATGGTGCCGACGCGGTCGCCGAAGTAGCGCGCGAAGGCGCGGGCGTTGTCCGCCGTGATCTTCACCACCCGCAATGGCGGGTAGGGTTTGAGGCTGTGCGGTGGCACCGGGCTGACCAGGTCGCGCTCCATCCACAGCAGCTCCTGATGGGAAAAGATGTAGTGCTTCCATGCCTTCTTGACGGTGGCAGTGAGTCCTTTCTGCCGCAGGTGTTGAGTCAGTTTGTTGAGCATGTTCATGGTGTGCACTCCTGATGACGAGGCATCGCGCGGCCACGGGCCTGCGCGGCTGAACATCAACGGACGGTTCATGAAGCGCTCCAGTTGAGGGCGAACAGGGTTTGCCCCGGCAGCTCGAAACGCACGCGCCCGTTCTCGCAGGCAAACGGCGCGTCGCGGCTGCGGTTGTCGGCGCCGAAGTAACGCAGGGCGCCGTTGTTCAGCGGGCACTTGGCGCCGGCAAGGTCTACACGTTGCAGCCGAGTGCCTTTGTTCACCCCGAGCAGCCCACGCTGATCGTCGCCGGCCATCGCCAGCACATCGACTTCAAAGGCGTCGTTCTCCAGCCACAGCACCTGATGCAGCCAGTGCTGGGCGATGAATTGCTGGGCCAGGCCCACCGGTTTCAATTCGAAGCGTTGCTCATCCGCTGAGACGCGCAGCATGCCCTTGGGATACTGCGGTTCATCGGCCGCCTGGAACCAGTTGAGCATGCTCAGCAAACCGTCCTGCGAGGAGTTGATGACCACCGACGCCCACCACAGCGAAGCGTAGTGGGTTTCCTGATCGTAGGGGCTGAGGCTGGACCCGCTGGACAGGTTGGTCTGGTCGAGCAGCAAGGCCTTGCGTGGCTGACCTTTATTGTCGAGGCCGACCAACTCGGCCGCGCGCCGCACGCTGTCGCGATACACGCGGGTGGCGAGCAAGTCGCGGATCATCCATTCGTGCCACGCCAGTGCATCGACCTGATCGCCGGATTCGCTGAGTAAACGCCGCGCCCAGTCGATGCCGCGCTTGTCCGCTGAGTTATTGGCGAACGGCCCGTTGACCAGCCGTGAGCTGGCCGGCATGGCGATGCGCACGCCAGCCTTGGCATTCGCCGGATCACTGCGCACCTGCCGCGCCATGCTGGCGAAAATCGCCTGATACTGCGCGTAGCTGGCGTAATTGAGGTTCGGCTCGTCGGCAAAACCGATGTAATGCGTGCCTTTGCGACCCAGCGCCCGTGTCGTGGCCAGCCACGCATCGAGGCCGCTGTTGCTTTGCACATCGGCGCGCAAATCGGCCTGACGCTGACTGCCGGCGAGCAAGGTGATGTCCTGCTTGATGCCGAAACGCTCCTGATACAGCTGACGAAACGCGTCTTCGAAATGCGGATTTTTCGCCGTCACGTCGACAAAACTGTAGTAACTCGCTGCCGTCGGTTTCAGTGCATCAAGCGCCGCATGACTGGCTGGCGGCGGCATCACGTAGGGCAGGGCGATGCCCAGATCCGGGGTGCGGCCGAGGATCTTGTCGTGCAAGACCAGACGCGTCTGGCCGGCGTCTTCACGTAGCGGCTTGAGCTGCTGCGGCGTCTGCGCAAACAGGTTGGCCGTGCCGTCGAGCCAGAACGCCGCTTTGCCGCTGCCCTGTAACCGCAGGCGCCAGACCTGTTCGCGCGTGCTGACGGGCAGGGCGATCTGATCGTACTGCCAGTAGGCGCGATAGGGTTTCAGCGCCAATGTCAGTGTCTGATTGTCGCCGACCCGTTGCGCCTGCAAACCACTGACGCCGCCATGAAATTTGCCGGCCAGCACGGCGTGTTCGCCCGGCGCGACTTTGAAATACAACTCGTCGCCGCTATGAGTGTCGGCGCTGAAATGCACTTTTGCCGGGGCGAACAACGCCACCGTGCGGTCGTCGTGTTCAACGCGATAATTGCGAAAGCTGTAGCCGGGAATTTCCAGTCGATAACTCGCAGCCCCGGGCGACAGTGACCAGCTCTGACTGCCACGGGTTTCACTGGACTTGATAAACCGATCGCCCTGCAGCTTGCCTTGGCCATCGAGCAGATACAGATGCTCTTCATTGGCGTCGGCCTGCCACGCCGGCGTCCAGCGAACCGTCACCGTGTCCGGGCGATCCGCTTGCAAATACAGACTGCCGTCGCGAATCTCGCCCCAGCGCATCGACGCGGCAAAGGCGTCCAGCGACAGGCCGAGACCGAGCAGCAGGGCCAGGCCTTTCATGCGGTTTTCCGGCGTTGCAACATCAGCCACATCGGCGTCACGTCACGGGGCAGGATGATCAAGGTTTGCCAGAACGGCACGCCGCTCAGACGGCAATAAAGCACCAGCATCGCCAAGGTCACCGCCAGATAGGCAATCGACGAAGCCGCCGCTGCGCCAACGATCCCGTAAGCCGGAATCAGCACCAGGTTCAGCGCCAGATTGAGCAGGGCACCCAGGCCCATCAGCAACGACACCGTGCCGGGGCGATTCTTGCCGAGCAGGTCCAGACGCAGGATGCTCGCGTAGCACAGGCCTAACAGCCCCGGCAGCAATGCCAGCAGCGCCGGATACGCCGGTTGGTAAACCGCACCGAACAACGTGACGATCAGCCATTCGCCAATCACCGCCATGGTCAGGCACGCGCCGAGCATCACCGTGGCGGTCAGGCGCAGCGCCAGCGGCGTGACCTTGTCCATGCCTTCGTCTTGCTGAAGCAGGCGTTTCATCAGCGGCGTGGTGACTGCTTCCGGGACGATCAGCAGCAATTCAGCGGCAGCACTGGCCATGGCGTAATGACCGAGGGCGGTGCTGCCGAGCAGGGCGCCAATGAACAGATAATCCGAGCGCAGAATCACTTGCTGGAACAGCAGATCCGGATGGCTGCGCGCGCTGTAGCGCAGCAGTTCTTTCTGGCTGGCGCGGTCCCATTGCAGTTGCAACGGTTGCGCGCGTTTGAGCCAGACCCAACCGACCAGCACCACCAGACTGATGCCGGCCAGCCAACTGATCAGTGCGGCTTCGAGGGCAGCGCTTTGCCACATCCAGAACAGAGCAAGGAACAGCAACAATGGCGCCAACGACTCCACAAGGCGCAAGGCATTGAACGCGACCACGCCACCCGAGGCGTTGTGCAGTGTCAGCAGGCCGCTTTTCAATACCGTCAGCGGCACCGCCAGCAACAATAACCAGGCGAGCAAGCCGAGCTGCATCGTCACATCCAGCTCACTGCCAAATTCACGTACCAGCGCCACCACCAGCAAGGTCAACAACGCTGCGAGTAAACAACCGAACACCAACACCTGACTGAGCAGCAAGCCCATCGGCCGTTGCTTGGCAGCCTGATAACCCACCGCGGAATTCAAGCCGCCACTGGTGGCGGCGCTGATCAGATCCGGCAAGGTGCTGAGCAACGCAAACAAGCCACGCTCACTCGGTCCGAGAATCCGCGCCAGCAACACATTGCGCAGCAAACGCAGGGCGATCATCGCCAGTTTGGTGCCCATGCTCAGCGCCAAATGTTTGAGGTAGTTGCTTCGGCTCATGGCCGTGCCCCACGAAAAATCCGCCACGACAGCAGTTGCGGATTACGCGCGGTGCGCTGACTGACACCGAAACGCGGCAGGTTCAGCGGATCGCCTTCACCGCGATAAATGCCGGTGCCGGTGCCGAGGGCGAACGGGTAATCGTGATTGGCAATCTGTTCGCGCACGCGCTCATCGTTGTCGCCATTGGGGTAGCAATACACCGGCAACGGCCGGTTGCAGCCGTTGTGCAACGCATCGCGGCTGCGGCTGATTTCTTCGCTCAGGCGCACGTCGTCGAGGCCGGTGAGGATGGCGTGACTGGCGCCGTGGGGGCCGAAACGCACCAGCCCTGAGGCTTCCAGTGCGCGCACCTGATGCCAGTCCAGCGCTTGCGGTTGCGACTCCTGCGGGCACTCATCGGTCAACCGTTCAAGCTCCTGCGGGTCAATCGACTTCAAACCTTGCAGGTAATGCAGCAGCGCCAGGCTGCGCCGGTCGACGTCGATGTCATCGAGCAGCACTGGCAACGGGTGATGCATGGCATGCAGGCATTCGATCAAATGCATCCGCGCCTTGTCGCCATGGCTGCCCCACAGGGTTTCACCCAGGCTTTCCCACCAGAAGCGCTGACGGCTGCCGATGAAATCGGTGGAGAGAAAAATGCTCGCCGGAACCTGATGTTTCTGCAGCAGCGGAAAGGCGTTGACCGCGTTGTCGCGCCAGCCGTCATCGAAGGTCAATGCCACCCGTGGGCGTTCGGTGCGCAGCGAGTTGGGCTGGAGGATCTCCATCAGCGGCACGCAATCGAAATGCCGACGCAGCCACACCAGCAAATGCTCGAAGGCTTTCGGCCCGACGCACAATTCGTTGCGGTGCGGTAGGTCGGCGGCGCGGTCGTTCGACAGCACCCGGTGCAGCATCAGAATCACTCCGGCGCCGTGCAGTTGGTTACGGCCCATGGACGAGTTGAGATAGAGCCAGCCACTGGTGCGTTTGAGTAATTGTTTGATCGCCATGGCTTCGGTCCTCTTAACGGTTCTGTTCCGGATTCCACTGGGCATACCGCTGACCGCGCAGGAACTGCCACAGGCCGAGACTCATCCCGGCGAGGGTGACCAGCAGAAACGCAGCGAGGCGGAAGGGCTTCGGCAAGCGGTGTTGCGAATCCAGCAGCCCGGCGATCGCGATGGCATAGCCGAACAATTGCGCGATCAGGGCCAGACGATAGAAACCGTGGTCGTCCCACAGCCAGAAGTTGCTCAGCAGCAACGGCAGCAACAGCACCGGCGCGAGACGGCGGATCAGTTTGTGGCTGATCAACGCGATCGAATACAGGCCATATTTCAGCGGATTGAGCAGCTCGCGGCGCTGGGCGAGGCTTTGCAGACCGCCGACGGTGACGCGTTGGCGGCGGCGGAATTGCTTGTCCGCCTCATCGACCCCGTGGTCGATCACTTGCGCTTCCGGCACATAGACGATGCGTTTGTGCGCGACCGGCGCGCAGGTGCTGATAAAGAAATCGTCGTTGACCTCGGCCGGCACGTTCTGGAACAACTCGCGGCGCAAGGCGAGCAGGGCGCCGTCGGCGGAGACCATGCAACCGGTGCGGTTCTCGACCCGGCGCAGCCAGCCTTCGTAATGCCGATAGAGGCTGTCACCCACGCTCAAGCCGCCGCCGGTGACCGGAATCACCATGTGCCCGGCGCAACCGCCGACTTGCGGATCATTCAGCGGCGCAAGCAAGTAGCCGAGGGTTTCGCGCGACCATTGGTTGTCGGCGTCGGTGAACACCAGAATGTCACCGGTACTCAGCGCCACACCGGCATTCAGCGTCGCGGCTTTTCCCTGGCGCGGCAGGTCGAGAATGGTGATGCGCGGGTCGACGATTTTGTGCGCGCAGGCCACTGTGTCATCGGTCGAACCGTCGCTGGCCAGAATGATCTGCAGGGTCGCTGGTTGATAATCCTGCGCCAGCAGCGTGCGCAACTTGTGCTCGATATGCCGGGCTTCGTTGTGCGCGGCAATCACGATGCTCACGTTCAACGGCGGCGCTGGTGTGTGCCGCCAGGCCGGGAACAACGGCGCGACTAACGTCAGCAACAGCGGGTAGCCCACGTAGGCGTAGACCGGCAGCAACAGGCACATCCAGAAAATGAATTCAGCCACGGGCAGGCCTCCTGGCGTTCCAATGACACAGACTCAAAATGAAGGCGGCGCCAGCCAGGTGCAGACGCACCCAGTGCAGGCCCCACAGTTGCAGGGTCAGACCGATATTGCGGTGTTTGAAACTCTGACGCAGGCTGAGCACCAGTCCCGGTATCAGTGTCAGCATGACCATGACGGCCGCGTGATGCGGAAAACCGTCGAGCAGCGCCGAGATCGCCAGAAAATCCAGCAGCCACACCAGCAACGACAACATCGGAAAACGCAGCAGGCGCAGGCTGAAACCGTGGGTGCGCAGCAATTGCAGATGGCTGCCCTGACGCCACAGTTCCTTGCCCATCCACTCGCGCCAGTTCATTTCGTAACCCCAGTGCAGGGCGACGTTGTCGTTGATCGACAGCAACCGCGCACCCTGTTCGTGCAGGCGCAGAGTGAATTCCTTGTCCTCGCCGGTGCGCAGGCTCTCGTTGAAACCACCGACCTTGTCGAACCAGCGCCGACGCATCAACAGGTTGGCACTGGGCAGCCAGTCGACCACGTGTGAGGTCTGCGACGACACGCGCAAGGTGCGGCGTTGCCAGGCGGTGGCGTACCACGGCGCTTCGGCAGGCGTGTGCAGATCAAGGCCGAAGACATCGGCCTGGCCGCTGGCCTCGATGTCGAACAGCGGCTGGAGCCAGTTTTCGGGCAGTTCAATGTCGGCATCGATAAACGCCAGCCATTCACCCGTGGCGATGGCCGTGCCGCGATTGCGCAACGCGCCGATCAACAACCCCGGCAGCACCAACACCTGCGCGCCGAACTGGCGGGCGATCTGCGGACCCTGATCGCTCGAGCCGTTGTCGACCACGATCAGCTCGCACTCGACATTGGCCGCGTATGCGGCTTTTTGCGCGGCGAGCAAAGTGCGGCCAATGTGCCGGGCCTCGTTGAACATCGGAATGACGATGCTGATGCGACTCATGCCCTGGCCTCCGTGGTCAATGGCGCCTGTTCGGCTTTCAGGCGCAGGACGCTGGTCATGGCGAGCATGATCCACACGTACTTCTGGTTCGGTGCGCTGAGGAACATCAGGAACAGCGTCAGCGACAGAAAGCTCACACCGAGGTGGGTCATCATGTCGGCCTGATGCCAGTCGCGGCGCAACATCCACGCCGCCCGCGCGCGAATCAGGTTGTACAGACCGAGACCGAGCATGCCGACGAACAACAGTCCGGCAGGCACGCCCAATTCACTGAAGATTTCCAGGTAGGTGTTGTGCGCGCGGCGATAGAGGTCGCCGATCTTGCGATTGGCCGAAAACGCCTTGGCGTAACCGGTGGTTGCGTAGTGCAGCGGGAAGGTGCCGGGGCCGGAACCGAGCAGCGGGTTCTCGCGGATCATCTGGCTGCCGACCACGATGTACGAGGCGCGGCGACCGAGGGATTCGTCCTGAGCCTTGGAACCGGCGCTGAGAATACTCAGGGACTGGATGCGCGCCATATAACCGGCCGGCATTGCGTAGATCGCCAGCGGAATCACGATCGCCGCGCCAAGCATGGCGAAGCCCAGATGCCGAGGGCGAATCCGTGTCAGTTGCGTGCGGTAATGCCAGCAGCCAATCAGCAGGCTCAGCGCCAATACCACCAGCCCGGAGCGCGATTCGGTTTTGGTCATGCCGCCCAACAGCAGCAGGCAGCAACCGCCCCAGAACAACCGGTGCAGCAGGTTCGGGCTACGGATCACCAGCAGCAGCCCCAGCGGAATGGCAAAGGCGATCAGCATGGCGAACGCGTTGGGGTCTTCGAGCAGACCGGCGGCGCGGCCCTGATCCTGGAATTTGGCCGAGAACATCGCCATCGCACAGGTGGTGCTGACGGCGAGGGTGACGAGACGGGCGAACAGGTCAAGGTTCAGTTCACGGCCGATCAGTAAGGTGATGACAAACAGGATCAAACCGACGCTCAGCTCGCGAAGGTGCCCCAGCGACATGCCCAGGTCATCGGTATTGAGCAGGCTGAGGAAATACAGAACCATGAACCACACGAGGTAGCGCCAGATATTGCTGCGCAGGCGCTCCGAGGGAATCTGGTGCAACGCCAGTTGCAGCATCAGGATCACCGCCAGCGAAGCACCGATCAGCTTGCTGCCGGAGAACGACGTGTCCTTGAAGAAGCCCTCGAACGGCACCAGTGCGGCAATGCCGAGCAGACCCCAGGTCGGCTTGCGGTACAACACCGCAAAACCCACCAGGCCCAGCACCGCCCCCGGCGCCAGAAACGGATAAGGGCTGGCCAGCAAACCGATGCAGACCAGACCGAGCAGACTGACGATCGAGAGCGGGAAAATCATGCGCGTGCCTCCCGTGCCGTGCGGATGTACAGCTGCGACCAGCGTTCGGCCAAAGCCTTGAGGTCGTAGCGATCCTGTTGCGTGCGTTTTGCGTTGTCGCGCAGTTGCCGGGCCAGCTTCGGCTCGCTCAGCAAAGTGTCGAGCTGGCGGGCGAGGGCGGCGCAGTCGGCCGGTGTGGCGAGCAAGCCGTTGTGCCGGTGTTCGAGCACATCGGGAATGCCGCCGACGCCGAACGCCACCACCGGCACCCCGGCTTGCATGGCTTCGAGCAAAATCATCGGTGTCCCTTCGGTGCGCGAGCTGATCACCAGCGCATCGAGTTGCCGCCACCACGGTTGCATGGCGATCTGATAACCGGGCAAACGAATCCGTTGTTGCAAACCGGCGTTGTCGATCCGCGCCTGCAACGCCTCGCGTTCCGGGCCATCGCCGAGCATCACCGCGTCCAGTTGCGGATGCTGATGACACAGCGGGATCAAGGCATCAAGAAACAGATCCGGACCTTTCTCACTGCTCAAACGGCCGACGTAACCGGCCAGCCAGCGTTGCCGATCCGCAACCGGCACCAGCGCCGCAGCGGCTGGCAGACCGTTGGGGATCACCTGCAATTTATCCGCCCGTACGCTGGCCTGACGGTGCAGCGTGGCGATGCTTTCCGCCACGCAGACCACCCGATCCACCGACGCGGTGCGGCACAGTTGCAGGCTCAGCCAGGTGTAGAACTTCTGCTTGCGGCTGCGCGGTGTGAAGCCGTGCTGGGTGATCACCAGCGGCAGGCGCAACAGGGTTGCGCCAACCCAACCGAACAACAGACCTTTGAAATTGTGCGTATTGATCAGCGGTTCTTCACTGCGACGCTGGCGTAGATGCCGGAGCAATTCCCCCAGCCCGGCACACCCGCGACAGTCGACCCCGGCCTCGCGAAAGCGCGCGATCAGTTCTGGCGGCGCGTCGAGGAACAGCACCTGATGCTGCCCCGGCGTCGCCAGGCAATGATCCAGCAACATGCGCTCGGCCCCATAGAAGCCGCCGCTGCTGAGCAAATGAATGATCGGCAGCGCGGCAGTCGGGGAGGATGCGCTGCTCAATTGCGCACCCAGTGCAGGAAGCTTGGCACGGTCCAGTTCTTGTGCGGATTGCTCGGCAGCGCGTTCTGGTCGTTGATCACCAACAGCACCGGTACGCCCAGCTCGTGGCTGATTTGCGCCGGGTGTTTGAAGCGGTGATCGAAGAACTCACGCACATAGACCAGGGCAATCGCCAACAGCAACCCGGTGAACAAACCGAACGGAATGATCAGGCCCGGTTTCGGGAACGCGGCTTCGGTCGGTTCGAACGGCGGGCTGAGCACCCGGGCGTTGGACAGATCGTCGTTGAGCGCGCCGGTGGTGCTGCTTTCGGCGAAACGCTGGGCGTAGGTCGAGAAAGCGGCGTGCAGCGCATCAATCTCGGTGTCCATCTGCCGCAGCTTGCTCTGGGTCTGCTGCAACTCGTGGATGCGGTTCTTGAACTCGGCGATGCGCGCGGTTTTCTGATCGATCACCTGCTTGACCACCGCCAGATCGGCGGTGCGTTCCTGAATGCGGTTGCTCACCACTTTGAGGAACTGCTGACGGGTGCGGGCGATTTGCTCGCGGGTCAGCAACATCGGTTCGCTGCCGGGCTGGAACACTGCCAGGTCATTCATGTAACGGCTGACCTGCGTGGTCAGTTGTTCGCCCATCTGTTTGATTTCCCGATCCTCGAACGCCACGTTGTCGACGGTAGTGGTGAAGGTGAAGGGGAAGGTGTAGTCGTTGAGCTTGTTGTTGGTGGCCGCAGCCATCGCGGTCTTCAGGTATTCGAGCCAGCGCTGGCTCTGCAACAGGCGATCCTGATACAGGTTAAGCGCTTGCTCCTCAGTATTGATCGCGTTGAGGCGGAAGGTGATTTCCTCCTTCGGATCCGACGAGCCGACACTTTCCAGCAAGGCCTGGCGGTTACCTTCCAGGCCATCGAGGCGCACCTGATAGAGATGCTTCTTCGACTCGTAAAAGGACTGCGGCAAGTCGATCGACTGCAAGGCCTGACGGCTGACCAGATAGTTCTGCAGCAAGGCTGAAACGAACGTCGTGCCCTGATGCGGATCGGGGAAGCTGTAGATGATCGAGATCACGTTGGAGCCGGGCAGGGTCTCGATTTTCAGACTGTCGATAGCTTGTTGGGTCAGCGCGTCGAGTGCGGTGTCACGCACCGGATCAGTTTCCAGCCCGAGCACGTTGCGCACCGGGTTGATCACGTACTGACGCAGCGGCGAGCTGATGTAGCGCTTGAACGGCTCGGCCACCAGTTTGCTGAAGATGCCCGGCGAAGGCGTGTATTCACCTTTGTCGCGCAGTTCGCTGATGGTCTGGCGGATCAGCGCCGGTGAACGGAGGATATTGCTTTCCGTCTCCATGTCCGCCAGCGACGGCGGAATAAAGGTGGCGTTGTCCACCGTGAGCGACGTGGTGGCGTCACCCTGAGAGAGTTTTTTCGACTGCACGATGACCTGCGCGGTGATATCGAAGCTCTGTTTGAGCACCAGCGGCAGGAGCAGGGCGATGACTGCAAAGATCAGGAAGACCCGTTTCACCAGTTGCTTGTTGGCGAAGAAGATCCTGAAGAACTCATGCAGGTAGTTTTCCTTTGGATTCATGTCGGTCACCTGAGAGTCAGTTGTTGTTGCTGTCTTTGTTGTCGACGCGGTAGCCGAAGCTGAACCCGACGCCCTGGAACAGCACCACGTCAGCCAATTGGCGGGCGAGTTCGCCGGCGCTGGCCAGTTTGGTTTTCGGCACGTAGAGCATGTCGTCCGGTTGCAGATACGCGATCTGCGAAGCATCGCCGGACAAGGCCTTCTCGACGTCGTAGCGCACCGCCTGCACCTGATTGCCGTTGCGGCGCATGATCACCACCGAATCCAGGCGAGCCTTGACGTTGGTGCCACGGGCCAGGGTCAGTGCTTCAAGCACCGATACCGGCCGGCGGATCGGGTAGGAACCCGGCTGGCCGACTTCACCGAGCACGTAGATCTCGTTGCCGGCGGTGGATTTCAGCAGTACGTCCACGGTCATGCGGCCGGGCAGTTGCGCGTACTTCTTGTTGAGGAAGGTTTCCAGTTGATTGACGGTCATGCCTTGCAGCGGCACGGCGCCGATTTCCGGGAAACTCGCGTAGCCGTCGGTGCCGACAGTGATCTCACGGCTCATGCCGGTGGCCGGGTGGTTCAGCGCGCTTTTCAGATTCTGCTCGTTGGTCAGCGGGCTGATGATCTGCACGGTCAACTGATTGCGGTTGGGCTGGAACAGCTGCTTGCGTTGATAGGCGCGCTGGATTTCTTCGCGCGCCTGATCACTGGTCAGTCCAGCGATTTTCACCGAGGTGTTGGCGCCCGGCAGTTCGATGGTGCCGTCGGGCAGCACCAGTTGGTTGCCGTTGAGCTGGCTGGCAGCGGTGAAGTTCAGGCCGATCTGGTCACCCGACTGCACGCGGTAAGCGTCCGAGCCACTGGTGCTGATATGGAAGATCACATCGAGCACATCCTGCGGACGCAGGGTCTGCTCGATCTTCGGCATGTCGGTCGCCTGAGCGTTGGCCGGGCTGGCGGTGAGGATATTCACCGGCATGTTCTGGGTGTCGGAATTGCTGGAGCAACCTGCAAGCGGCAGCATCAGCAGCACAAGAATCTTGGCGTTCATGGCGTCATCCTTCGCGTTCGCTTAGAGGTTTTTGTAAAGCCATTTGGGCATGTAGTACTTGCGCCGGTTGAACACGCTGCCGACCACTTTTGCCCCGGCCTGGGTCAGGCGTTGCACGGCGGCCTGGGCGACTTCCCAGCGGGTGTCCTCGGCGCGTACGACAAACACCACGCCATCGACCTGAGTACTGATCACCAGCGTGTCGGCAGCGGAATACACCGCGTCGCCGTCGATCACCACGAAGCGGTACTGACTGCCCAGTTGATCGAGCAACGGGCTCAGACGCTCGGCGGTCAGGTGTTCCATGGTGCGGATCGGCCGGCCGTTGGGCAGCACATGAAACGGCAGGCTCGACACCTGCACCACGCAGTCCTGCAACAGCGGCGGGTTGTCCGGGTTGAACAGCAGGTCGCGCAGGCCGCGTTCCTTGCTCAAGTTCAACTGCTGGGTGAGGTTGCTCGCCGATTGGCTGGCGTCGACCAGCAATACTTGGCCGCTGCTCATTTGCGCCAGTTGGCTGGCCAGCGCCAGGGCACTGGTGGTGGTGCCGGCGCCGGGGTTGGCGGCGGTCAGGAACAGGATCCGCAGATCGAGATCCAGCACGGTCGAGGTCAGGTTCGATTCGCTGGGGTTGGCAATGCTCAGGCTTTTGTTGGTTGAACCGTCCATTAGCTTGCTCCGTGGCCGCTGAATACTTTGAAGGGGGTTTTCAACAGAATCTTCAGATCAAGCAAAAGGCTCTGCTCGGCGATATAGCTGAGGTCCAACTCAACGCGCTGGTCGAAGTCGATATTGCTGCGTCCGGAGATCTGCCACAGGCCGGTCATGCCGGGGTAGATCGCCAGACGGGCAAGGTGGTTGTCCTTGTAGCGGTAGGCGTTGAACGAGGTCGGACGCGGGCCGACCAGGCGCATGTCGCCGGTCACTACATTGATCAGGTTGGGCAGTTCATCGAGGCTGGTGCGCCGCAGGAAACCGCCGATGCGGGTGATGCGTGGGTCCTGATCAATCTTGAAGTCGATGGCGTCGGCACCGTGCTTGTTCAGGTGACGCAGCGACTCTTTCAATTCTTCGGCGTTGGCGACCATGGTGCGGAATTTGTACATACCGAACTTGCGACCGCGGTAGCCGGTGCGTTTTTGCACGAACATCACCGGACCAGGGCTGCTGAACTTGATGGCCAGTGCCAGGCCCAGTAACAGCGGCGAGATCAGCACCAGGATCAGCAACGCGCCCAGGCAGGCGACCACGCGGTTGGTGCGTGACAATTGCCATGGACGACCACCATCGCGCCCGGTGAACCAGCCGCGACCCTGACGGTGAATGGCTGCGTCGAGGCGCATTCTGTGCTCGGGGTCGACGCGCTTGTCTCGGCGCATCTCTTGGATCGGTACACCTTTCTCATGTCCAGTCATGGAGTCCTCCGCATGAATTCAGCCGCGAGCGGCGCGTGGGCGATAGGCAGTGGGGTAGTAGTCGCGAAACCAGGCGATGAAACGTCCAAGTCCCTCATCCAGCTCTATCCGGGGCTGAAATCCGGTGGCCTGGGCCAGATCGCTGGCCTCGGCGCAGGTGTTGAGCACATCGCCCGGTTGCAGCGGCAGCAGCTCGACAATGGCTTTCTGGCCGAGGTGCTTTTCCATCAGCGCCAGATAGGTCTTGAGTTCAACCGGATGCTGCCCGCCGATGTTGAACAGCCGCCACGGTGCCATGCTGCTAGCCGGGTCGGGCTGCTCGCGGTCCCATTGCGGATTGGCGTGCGGCGGGCGTTCGGTGAGGCGGGCGATGCTTTCGATGATGTCGTCGATGTAGGTGAAGTCGCGCTGGTGCTCGCCGTAGTTGAACAGCTTCAACGGCGTGCCTTCGCTGATCGCCCGGGCGAACTGGATCGGCGACATGTCCGGCCGGCCCCACGGCCCGTACACGGTGAAAAAGCGCAGGCCGGTGCAGGGGATGCCAAACAGGTGGCTGTAACTGTGCGCCATCAGCTCGTTGGCTTTCTTGGTCGCGGCGTACAGCGACAGCGGGTGATTGACGCCGTCCTTGACCGAGTACGGCGTGTGCTGGTTGGCGCCGTACACCGAGCTCGACGAGGCGTAGATCAGATGCTCGACCGGGTGATGCCGGCAGCTCTCCAGAATGTTCAGGAATCCGTTGAGGTTGCTGTCCAGGTACGCCCGTGGATTTTCCAGCGAATAACGCACCCCGGCCTGCGCGGCAAGGTGAATCACGACCTCTGGGCGTTCGCGAACAAACAGCGCCTCGATGGCCGAAGCATCGGCCAGGTCAACCGTTGCGAGCTGGAAATCGCCGGCCTGCTGACGCACCCACTGCACGCGGTCGTGCTTGAGTTGCGGGTCGTAGTAGGCGTTGAAATTGTCCAGACCGACCACCGAGTGCCCGTCGCGCAGCAACCGCAGTACGCAATGGGCACCAATGAAACCGGCCGCACCGGTGACCAGGACCTTCATGGCCGTAGTCCTTCAGGGGCAATGTGGCGTAGACCGATGCCGCTGTAATGCAGGCCGGCGGCCGCCACTTGTTCCGGGTTGTACAGATTGCGGCCGTCGATGATTACCTTCGAGCGCAGCTTTTCGGCGAGCAGTTCGAAATCGACCACGCGGAAGTTCTTCCACTCGGTGCAGATCACCAGCGCATCGGCGTCCTCCAGAGTGTCGTCGCGGGTGGCGCACAGGTGCAGGTCGTTGCGATAACCGTAAATGCGTCGGCATTCGGACATGGCTTCCGGGTCGTAAGCCTGCACGCTGGCGCCTTCGGCCCACAGCGCATCCATCAGATAACGGCTCGGTGCTTCACGCATGTCATCGGTATTGGGCTTGAAGGCCAGGCCCCAGATCGCGATGGATTTGCCGGCCAGACCTTGCGGGAACTGTGCTTTGAGTTTGCTGAAGAGGATGTGCCGCTGCAGGTCGTTGACGTCGGTGACGCTGCGCAGCAGTTTCAGCGGCATGCCGTTGTGTTCGGCGGTGTGCAGCAGGGCGCGCAGGTCCTTGGGAAAGCACGAGCCACCGAAGCCGCAGCCCGGATAGATGAAGTGGTAACCGATGCGCGGATCTGAACCAATGCCTTTGCGCACGGCCTCGATGTCGGCACCGAGCAGTTCGGTGAGATTGGCCAACTCGTTCATGAAGCTGATGCGCGTGGCGAGCATCGCGTTGGCGGCGTACTTGGTCAGCTCGGCGCTGCGGTTGTCCATGAACATCAGTTTTTCGTGGTTGCGGCAGAACGGCGCGTACAACTCGCTCATCTGCTCGCGGGCCGCGTCGTCGTGGGTGCCGACGATGATCCGGTCCGGGCGCATGCAGTCGGCGAGGGCGCTGCCTTCCTTGAGGAATTCGGGGTTGGAAACCACGCGCACAATCAGGCCGGTCTTGTCGCGGCGTTGCAGTTCGCTGTTGGCGGTGGCGAGCACTTGATCCGCCGTGCCGACCGGCACCGTGGATTTGATGATCAGCGTGCGATCGGCTTCCATGTGCGATGCGATTTGTCGGGCAACGTTGAGCACGTGGCTGAGGTCGGCAGAGCCATCCTCATCGGCCGGGGTGCCGACGGCGATGAAAATCAGCTCGGCATGCTCGACGGCATCGCTGGCCTGAGTGCTGAACAGCAGACGGCCGGCCTTGATGTTCTCCTCAAGTGTGCTGGACAAACCTGGCTCGCTAATTGGGGGCACCGCTTGTTGCAGTTGTTTAATCTTGTTTGGGTCAATGTCCACGCATAAAACGCGATGACCGACATCTGCAAGTGCGGCGGCTTGTATTAATCCAACATAGCCCGTGCCAAATACGCTCACGTCCATCTGCGCACCCTCGATAGAGCGAAAAGAAGAAGTTCAAAATGAGACTGTCAAAAGGGGTATAGCGCAGGGTTTGAAAAGCGTGTCAGCAAAATGACATGTTGCACCTGTATAACAGCCCCAATTTTGGGGGCGATTGGCCATCAAGTGCTTGCAATTGCTGGATTTGTCCCGTGCTTGACGCTTTTTTCACATTTCAAAGAAAACGATGGACGGTCGAAAGCCGCGAATTTAAAGGCTTTCAGCAACTTGAGTGTGTCAGATTTGAGTCATCGGTTTTTTGACGCTTTGCGAGAAACTCAGCCATTTCTTGCGCTTTGATGGCCGGGTGCTAGTGTCAGTTTTTGACCGACAAACTCTTGACCCTTTACGGTTTTCACCCGACCGGAATTGCCATGTTTCGATATCTGAAAGAACTGCTTTTAGTTATTTATTTGCTGCTTTATTCCGAATATTACATAGAGCGGTTAAATGCTATCGGCCTCGGTTTTTCTGTACTTCTTTTTGGCGCGATGTTTTTGGCGCTTACTTTGGCGTTATATCTAACGGCATATATACGACAGACACTCATTCGGCATGCATTCGCATTGGCGATGTTTGCCTCAGCGGTGTTTTTCGACGTCTACACCCGGGTCACCGCGGATTACCTGAGCTACAGCAGCTTCGTCTCGCTGGTGTATTCCGGCGGTTTCATTCAGGAAGCGGCCTACCAGTATCGAGACGCGATTCTGCACGGCGCCCTCAGTGGTTTGCTGTTGTTGTTCGGCATCGGTCTGAAGCCACGCCATGGGTTGGCAATTGCGAATTCGTTGCGTGTCGCGGCACCGCTGTGTGGCGTGCTGTTGCTCAGTGCGGTGCTGTTCTTGCGAGCGGGTGAGGGCGCCCGTGGCTTGCCGATCATGTACACGCCGCTGGCCTACCTCAATCTGTTTGCCTATGAAGCACTGCACAACACGGTCGGCCCGCGTGAACCGGTGACGCTGGCACGCGCCTCGCAAGCCGTCGGCCATGACATCGTGCTGATCATCGACGAAAGCATCTCCGGCAATTATCTGGATATCAACGCGCCGTTCGGTGTGCACAGCAACCTCAAGCAGGCGCGTCCCGGCGTCGATATCTTCAACTACGGCTACGCGGCCTCCATCGCCAATTGCAGCGCCGACACCAACGTGACCCTGCGCTACGGCGGCACCCGCGCCGACTACATGCGCATCAACAGCACGTTGCCGTCGATCTGGCAGTACGCCAAGAAAGCCGGGTTGCGCACTGTGTACATCGATGCCCAGCGCACCGCCGGCAATCTGCAGAATCTGATGACTGATACCGAGAAGAAGGACATCGACCAGTTCGTGCAATTCGACCAGACCAGCGTGCGCGATCGCGACATGGCGGCGGCAGCGAAGCTGATCGAATTGCTCAACGACGACAAATCAGAGCTGGTGGTGATCAACAAGGTCGGCGCGCACTTTCCGGTGCACGACAAGTATCCCGATGCGTTCATGGCCTACCGCCCGACCTTGCCGCGTGGGCAATTCACCGAGGTGGCCGATACCGGCGAGCGCAACGGTTTCAATGGTCAGCCTGATGATTGGGTGCTGTACCGCAACGCCTACAAGAACACCGTGTTGTGGAACGTCGGCGAGTTCTTTGCGCGGGTGTTCGCTCAGGGCAATCTGAACAATGCGTTGCTGATCTATACGTCTGATCATGGCCAGGATTTGCATGAGCGCGGTAATCCGGGCTTGAACACTCACTGCGGTGGCGATCCAGTGGAAGAGGAAGGATTGGTGCCGCTGGTGGTGATTCAGGGCAGCGATCTGAAAACGCTGGACTGGTCGGCACAACTGGCGGCGAACAAGGATCGCTCCAGCCACTACAACATCTTCCCGACGCTGTTGCAGTTGATGGGCTACGACCTGGCGGGGATCGAGGCCGTTTATGGCAAGCCACTGAGTGTCGCGACGGCGGATGAATTCACCTTCAACTACCGCTTCAATGCGCGGTTGGGGGCCAAGCCTGAGTGGAAGCACATTGATCTGGGCAGCATTGTCACGCCGTCGCAGGCGCCGGCGAGTGTGGCGGCTGGTCAGTAGACTTTGTGCTGGCAGGACTGGCCCCATCGCTGGCAAGCCAGCTCCCACAGTGTTTTAGGGTGAATTCAATAGTTGTGAACAACGTCATTCCCTGTGGGCGCTGGCTTGCCAGCGATGAGGCCATTGAGTTCACTGCAAGATTCAAGTCTGTCATCGCCATCCGCTATCCTTGCCCCACACTGACCGATCAGGTGGCGGCATGCTTCGTGTTGAAAACGTCTTCAAAAGCTATCTCACCCCACAAGGCCCCTTGCCGGTGTTGCAAGGTGTCGACCTGACGCTGGCGCCCGGCAGCAGCCTGGCGTTGATGGGCGAATCCGGCAGTGGCAAAAGCACGTTGCTGCACCTGGCGGCCGGTCTCGACAAAGTCGACAGCGGCAGCATCCGCAGCGGCGAGCATCGGCTGGAAAACATGAACGAAGCGCAACTGGCGAACTGGCGGCGCACAGAAATCGGTCTGGTGTTCCAGCAGTTCAACCTGATCGGCAGCTTGCGCGTCGAAGACAATCTGGCTTTTCAGGCGCGACTGGCCGGGCGTCATGAGCCGCGTTGGCAGGCGCATCTGGTGCAGCGTCTGGGGCTCGGCGATTTGCTCAAGCGCTATCCCGAACAACTGTCGGGCGGTCAGCAGCAGCGGGTCGCCTTGGGCCGGGCATTGGCGTCGCAGCCGAAATTGCTGCTGGCCGATGAACCCACCGGCAGCCTCGACGAAGCGACCAGTGATGAAGTGCTGCGCTTGTTGCTGGAATTGCTCGATGACACCCCGACCACCTTGTTGATGGTCACTCACAGCCCGCGCGTCGCGGCGCGATTGGAGCAGCGGGTGGTGTTGTCCAACGGGCGGCTGACGTGATCGTCTTTGCACAAACGCTACGTGCGCTGCTCAGCCATTGGCGGCGCCATCCGGTGCAGTTTTTCAGTGTGCTGACCGGGTTGTGGCTGGCGACCAGTTTGCTCACCGGCGTCGAAGCGCTGAACAGTCAGGCGCGCGACAGCTACGCGCGGGCCAGCCAATTGATCGGCGGCGAGCCGCAGGCCAGTCTCAGCACGCCGAACGGGGCGACCTTCGCGCAGCAATGGTTCGTTGATCTGCGCCGAGCGGGCTGGCCGGTATCGCCGCTGTTGCAGGGGCGGTTGCTGCTCAAGGGTTTTGAAAATCAGCGGTTGCAATTGATGGGCATCGAACCGGTGTCGCTGCCGGCCGACTCGGCGGTGGCCGGGCAGGCGCTGCCGATTGAGCGTGTTGTCGAGTTTTTCACGCCGCCGGGCAGCACGTGGATTTCTCCGGAAACTTTGCAAGCGCTGGATCTGCGTGAAGGCGACACACCGCAAACGGCTAATGGTCGGCGATTGCCGCCGTTGCTCGCGCAAAAGGACATGGCGCCCGGCCTGTTGCTGGTGGACATCGGCGTCGCGCAAACCCTGCTGGAACAACCCGGACAATTGTCGCGTTTGTTGCTGCCCAAGGATTTCCACGCCGAGTTGCCCGCCGTGTTCAAGGGGCAGTTGCAGCTCAAAAGCAGCGGCGAGGAAAACAATCTGGCGCGACTGACCGAGAGCTTTCACCTGAATCTCGATGCGTTGGGTTTTTTGTCGTTCATGGTTGGCTTGTTCATCGTCCACGCCGCGATTGGCCTCGCTCTGGAACAGCGGCGCGGCTTGTTGCGTACTTTACGCGCCTGTGGGGTCAGCGCGCAGATGTTGATCTTGTGCTTGATCGTTGAGCTGGGTGTGCTGGCGCTGATCGGCGGGCTGTTCGGCGTGATCAGCGGTTATTGGTTGGCAACCGTGTTGCTGCCGGATGTCGCCGCCAGCCTGCGCGGATTGTACGGCGCCGAAGTGGCGGGGCAGTTGCGCCTCAGTCCTTGGTGGTGGTTCAGCGGCATCGGCTTGAGCCTGCTCGGCGCCTTGCTCGCCGGGGCTAACAGTCTGCTGCGCGCCGCCCGTTTGCCGTTGTTGGCCGTGGCGGATCCGCAAGCCTGGCATCAGCAATATGCGCGCTGGTTGCGCCGACAAGGTTGGCTGGCGGCGGTATTGGGCTTGATCGCATTGGCGGCGTTGATCTGGGGCGACAGTCTGGCCAGCGGTTTTGTTCTGATGGCCGGATTGCTTATCGGCGCCGCATTGGCGCTACCGGTGTTGCTCAGCGCGCTGTTGAATCAGTTGCTCGGGCGCAGTCGCTCGGTGCTGGGGCAGTGGTTTCTCGCCGATTGCCGCCAGCAATTGCCGGCACTGAGTCTGGCGTTGATGGCGTTGCTTTTGGCGCTCGCCGCCAATATTGGTGCGGGTAGCATGACCGCCGGTTTTCGCCAGACCTTCAACGACTGGCTAGAACAACGCCTGAGTGCCGAGTTGTATATCAACCCGAGCAATCCGGCCCAGTCGCGGGAAATGTACAGCTGGCTCAAGCAGCAACCTAAGGTCGGGGCGATTCTGCCCAACTGGCAGGTCGCGGTGACGTTGCAAGGCTGGCCGGCGGAGGTGTTCGGCATCATCGATCATGCGTATTACCGCCAGCACTGGCCGTTGCTCGATGTCAGTGGCAGCGACCCGTGGGCGCATCTGGCCACCGACGATGCGGTGATGCTCAGCGAACAACTGGCGCGTCGGTTGAAGGTACGGGCGGGTGATCGACTGACGATTCCTGCGCCGTATGGCGCGTGGTCGCCGCGCATCGTCGGCATCTACGCCGACTACGGCAATCCCAAGGGGCACTTGCTGGTCAACATCAATCACTTGCTGCGCGGCTGGCCACAACTGACGCCGAACCGTTTCAATCTGCGCATCGAGCCGCAGAACATCCCGGGATTTTTAGCTGCATTGCAGACGCGTTTTCAACTCGATGACAGCCGCATCGTCGATCAGGCGCGGCTCAAGGGCTGGTCGGTGCAGGTTTTCGAACGCACCTTTGCGGCCACTGCGGCGTTGAACAGCCTGACCCTGGCGGTGGCGGGTGTGGCGCTGTTCATCAGCCTGCTGACCCAGAGTCAAAGTCGCCTCGGCCAACTTGCACCGCTGTGGGCGTTGGGCGTAACGCGGCGGCAATTGATGCTGCTCAATCTCGGCCAGACGTGGCTGCTGGCGGTGCTGACATTGGTGCTGGCGTTGCCGCTGGGGATCGCGCTGGCGTGGTGTCTGGACGCGGTGATCAACGTGCAAGCGTTTGGCTGGCGGCTGCCGTTGCGGGTGTTTCCGTGGCAGTTGCTGCAACTGATGGGGTTGGCGTTGCTAGCGACGTTGCTGGCGTCGGCATGGCCGCTGTATTCGCTGTACCGCACGCAACCGGCGGATCTGCTGAGGACGTTTGCCCATGAGGATTAACTTCGCTGTGCTCATGGTTTTGTTGCTGCTCGGTGGTTGCGATCAATCAGCGCCGGAGCAGAAGGGTTTTGCCGGGATGGGCGATCAGGCGTTGGCGTTTACGCCGGTGGTGCCGGGTCGGGTGTTCAGTTTTCCGGCGGATCATGGCACGCATGAGGGGTTTCGCATCGAGTGGTGGTACGTCACCGCCAATCTCAAGGATCAGCAGGGCAATGAATTCGGCGTGCAGTGGACGCTGTTTCGCAGTGCGCTGAAACCGCTGGCGGAGCAGGCCGGGTGGGCTGATCAGACGATCTGGCTGGGGCACGCGGCGGTTACTTCGAGCACAGTGCACCACGCCGCCGAACGTTACGCCCGAGGTGGAGTAGGGCAGGCGGGTGTGCGGCTGGCGCCGTTCGAGGCGTGGATTGATGATTGGCGGTTTGCCAGTCAGGCGCAGGATCCGTTGAGCGACCTGCAACTCAGCGCTCGCGACAAGGACTTTGCCTATCAACTGCACCTCACTTCCAGCCGCCCGCTGGTGTTGCAAGGCGACAAGGGTTTCAGTCAGAAATCCGAAGAAGGTCAGGCGTCGTATTACTATAGCCAGCCGTTTTTCCAGGCCAGCGGCACCTTGCAGATCGACGGTCAGAGCTACACCGTCAGTGGCCCCGCATGGCTCGATCGCGAATGGAGCAGCCAGCCGCTGACCGCCAATCAAACCGGTTGGGACTGGTTTTCTCTCCATCTGGACAGCGGCGAACACGTGATGCTTTATCGCATGCGCCAGAGGGACGGCGCGCCGTATCTCACTGGCACCTGGATTGCTGCTGACGGTCAGACGCAAACCCTGCGCCGTTCGCAGATTCAGCTCACTCCGCAGGACACCGCCAAAGTCGCCGGTCGGGCGATGCCGGTGAAATGGTCGATCAGCATCCCCGACAAACACCTCGATATCACCCTCAATGCGCTCAACCCGAATTCCTGGATGAACTTGCGTATCCCGTACTGGGAAGGTCCGGTGCGCATCAGCGGCAGCCATCCCGGCCAGGGCTATCTGGAAATGACCGGGTACTGAAAGGTATCCGCAAATCCCTGTAGGAGCTGCCGAAGGCTGCGATCTTTTGATGTTGGTTTTAAAAGCAACCTCAACAGATCGCAGCCTTCGGCAGCTCCTACAATGGATCGGTTTGAACTCGGCTTGCTGTGTTGTCCTCTATAGAAAAACCTGTCGAGGATTGGCCATGAGCGACGACCTGCAACCCACAGACATGACCACCTGGCAACGCCTGTTCGACGACGAAACCTACTGGCAGCAATCCCCCGACGCCCACTACTTCGACCTGCAGCGCATCGCCGATGACCTGCTCGGCCAGGGCGCCATCGATCTAGAGCAATGGCAGCTCCTGCGCGCCAAGGCCGACGACCTGCACAAGGATTCACCCGCGATCAACGTCGCTCGTGAACTCGACGACCCCGAAGCTTGAGGACAACCCCATGAAACCGATCACCCAAGGCGAACACCCCGACGAACCCCGGCCACCCGGCGAAACCGAGCGCGATAACGACGCCCTGCGCCCCACCGACCCCAAAAAGCGTGAAAACACCGGCAAAGGCACGCCCAGCGGCGAATCCACCGCGCAGGACACCGCAAAACAACAGACCGCCTCGACACAAACCAAAGCCAAGCCCTGAACAGCGTCTATGCTCAGTGGCACGTTCGTCGCCGAAGCCAATTCGGCGCCGGGCGCTGCCATTCATCACAGGGAAAGTATTGCTTATGAAGCTCGACGCACTGGCCAAGGCCATCACCCTCGCAACCGTACTGTCCGCCACCAGCTTCGGCGCTCTGGCTGCCGATATCCCGCTGTCTGCCACTGTTGAAGCCGATCAGGTCACCACCAAAGTGATCTCCGTCGATGCCGCCAACCACCAGGTTGTGCTCGAAGGTGCCGAAGGCAAGCCGGTTCACGTTCAGCTCAGCGACAAGGCGAAAAACCTCGACAACCTCAAGGCCGGCGATCAGGTCACCATCCAGGTTCAGCGTTCTGTCGCCGCTTACCTCGACACCGATGTGGATAAAGGTCTGCCTGGCACCACCGAACGTACCGGTGAGTTGCGTAAGGCCCCGGGCAGCGATAACCCGGGTGGCGAAGCGTACCGTCAGGTTCAGGTGCAATTGAAAATCACCAAAATTGATTTGAAGACAAATCAGGTGACCCTGCAAAACCCGGCGGGCGTGTCGAAAGTTCTCGACGTGAAAAAGCCTGAAATTCAAGCCAAGCTGAAAGATCTGAAAGAAGGGCAGAGCGTTATTGTCACTTACACCGATATCTTAAAAGTGACCAGTCAACACGAAAGTTGAGTATTAGCTCTACAGAATGATTGTTCTTGTACAGGTTTATGTATGAGAACAATCATATAAAAGAATCTGTAAGAAGTTTCCCGGTAAATATCGGTGGGCAACACTTTTTAACTTTCCAGTACAAAAATTTCATGTTTAAGCATGAGGACATATCTGCCAACTTCAATTAAAATCCTCCCCGTTCGCCCAGTGTCAGGGCTCTTTACCGGTGCATGGATTGCCAGGCCATTACACTGGGCGAACACCTCTTCGGAGTAGTTGTATACAATTTCTGCAAACAAAAAGGGCGACTTTACAGTCGCCCTTTTTGTTTGCCGTGAATTAAGTCGAGGTCTGCCCCTCAGGTTTGTTGCCCTTGGAGGCGCTTCAACGTCGCTTGATACATTTTCGTCCTGCGGTGATTTTTGCCGTAGGTGCCTGCAGCGGCGACGGTTCCTGACTGGATGTGGTCCAGATAACTGAAAATCTTGCGCGGCGACAAAAACTTGATGCCATAGCCCAGGCTGCTCATTCGATCTTGCAGCGTATAACCCGGCACCTCTTCATCCATGCAGAAGTGCAGGCCCTGGGACTTCATCAAACGCGCATTCCACAATGTGCAGAAACTTTTCAGATGAGTTTCTTTGTAGGGTCTTGGCATTTTCGAGCGCAGGCCCAGACGCACTTTTGCTTTGCGAACATAGTGCTTGCAAAAGCGCGAAGTTAGTCGCCACGTATCACGCAAAACTCCCCGATTGAGTTGTTCGACACAACCGACCGCAGCCATGTCCGGAGTTTTCGTGCACTCGCGCATCATCATGGCAAACACCTCCTTGTCGTAGACAAAGGTATCGGTGTGCAACAGAAACAGATAATCGGTGTCGACTTTTTCCAGCGCCAGATCCAGTGCTTTGCCATGCGCAATATGCCCGGCTTCCTTGCCCGGCGAAGGCCGTTCGATCAAGTTGATCCAGTCGAGCGAACGCAAGTAATCCAGACTCGCATCCGCCGAATCGTTATCGACCACCCACACCGGAATGCGTTGCTCCTGAACGTGCTCACGCAAAAGCTCGAGGCACATACGGGTGATGTCCGGGGTTTTGTAATTTACCAAGACAAGGCTGAAATTCGACGCTGGCTGGGTTGGTAAATCAAACGCTTTCATGTCGGAAGGACTCATCTGCGATTCAAGGGCGACAGGGTTTCGTGGCTGCGATCGTAACGAGGCAACCTTAGTCGAACCTTAATTTGCGGATGTGACGGTAGATGTATGCCGAAGAGAGGCTGCTGGTCTAATGAAATGCATGGGGTGCTGCCGGTCATAAGCGGATAAAATGCGCGCCCCTCTCACGGTTCAAGGAAGAAACGGCGCACGCCGTTGTGTCACGGATGAAACCACTTTCCCTCTACCACCCGGCCTTGTACTGGCTGCGCGTGTGGCAAAAAAGACTGTTCCGCCAGATCGCCTGGCACTGTTCCAGCAAACGCTACGCACGCCCCGTCGCCATGGCCGAGCGCCTGCCATTTCGCTACCTCAAACACACCTCAAAACTCATCCGCAAACTCGGCGACTCCGACCTCGCCCTGCAACACAACAAAGTCATCAACCTCAAACTCGCCGTCGCCGCCATCGACAGCGTCATCATCGCCCCCGGCGAACACTTCTCCTTCTGCCGCCTCGTCGGCCGCCCGACGTTGAAGCGCGGCTACGTTGAAGGCATGGAACTGTCCTTCGGTGAGGCACGACGCGGGGTAGGCGGTGGCATTTGCCAACTGAGCAACCTGATTCACTGGATGGCCATTCATTCACCGCTGGTGGTGGTCGAACGCTCCAACCACAGCTTCGACCCGTTTCCGGATGAGGGGCGGGTACTGCCGTTCGGGTCAGGGGCAGCGATTTTCTATAACTACGTTGATCTGGTGCTGCACAACCCGACGGATCGGCACTTTCAGTTGAAGTTGAACGTCGGCGAGACACAACTCGAAGGGGAGTTGCTGTGTGATCGGGTGAGGGAATATTGCTATCACGTGTTTCAAGAGGCGCACCGGTTTGTGCGGGAGGGTGCGCGGGTGTATCGGGAGAACGAGATTTGGCGAGAGGTCAGGGAAAAGGGGCAGGTGGGGCAGTTGGTGGAAAGGGAGAGGCTTTATCGGAATCGGGTTGTGGTGAAGTATGAAGTGGCGGGCGAACTGGTTGAGTAGATGCATTGTGGATGCGGGGTTTTAGCTTCGATGACGTAAGTGTTGTTCTTCAGCTTTTCGTGGATTTTTTATGCGGGTTAGCTGTTTACCGAGTAAGGGGGCAGGCTATTCGGGGGGAGACCACTTCTAGAAGAAAGAAAACGTGGTTTATCCCCCATTGTTCCCACTCGCCGTCGGTGATCGTAGAGCGCTCCAGCCGCAGCTTCGCCCGCTCCGGGATCAGGCCCCGGCTCCGGGGCGGTGATTTTCTTTAACTACCAGGAGATCTCAGTAGCCATAAACAGGGACGAAATAAGAAAGCGGTGGGTGCGTTTTTTTCCATTCTTCTGCGAATAGAAGGCCTTGCTTGATTTCTTGCTCCGTCATTTTTTCAGCTATATCAGGCAGTATCATCCTTCCATCTTCACCTGCTGTCCCGCCGCCCTCGAATTTAGACATCAGATAGGCTAGTCCATAAGCCTCAATCATGTTTTTTGGATAGTCTAGATCGTTTGGCAAATGGGCTAACCTGAGAGCGTAATTGCCGACTGCGCTGGCATAACCGTTTTCGGCCGATTGTTTCAGCCAATAAGCAACTTCTTCTTTCTTGCCATCATGTTCGAATAGATAGTTGGCATAAAGATACATTGCCTTGGGATATCCACCTTCAGCTGAGGCTTTGTACCACTTTTGAATGGTTCTATCGCGGCTACCCGGAATAAGAAACCATCCGTCTCCGTCATCGTAGATTCCAGCGAGTGTATTTTGCGCTAAAGGATCACCTGCCTCAGCGGCCATCTCCAGCCAACTAAAGCCTTGTCTAGTGATGAATAAAATGGTCATCGCTTCAGTGTCGTTGTTCTTGGCACGTTCCTGAGCTATTTGTATTACTTGCTCACGCCATTCGTCTGCACCTTTGCCACCGCAGCCTTTCATGTCGAGACAAATATTGTTTTTACTGCTTAGTCTTAACATTGCGTAGAGGTGACCCTGATTCGCTGCTGCTTCATACCATTTTCTCGCTTCGTCAGTTGTGTATCGGTTGCTCAGACGAATTGCCTCTGCGAGGTAATACTGAGCTGTCTCGTCACCGGCTATAGCAGCACTCTCTAGTAAAGGTTGAGAGTCATACCAGTCGCTTTGCTGATATAAAGTTAGTCCTTTTTCTTTTGCTAGCTGCTGCTCTTGGGTTAATTGCGCAAAAGCTGAGCAGGGAAAAAGGGTGGATAGAAGTGTGACTAGTACAAGCTTAATCAAAGGTTCATTCCTTGTGTCCGTTTGTCATGGGCTTTATTTTTATAAACATCATCCCGAGCCCAATCATTGCCCTCGCTTGGAAAGCCTAGCCGAAATTACTACTGCCTACGTCGAGGAATGTGTCATTCACCTCAACAAAGCTTCCGCCCAAATCCATGGGGACGTTGCCCGTTGGTATCGGAAGCGGGGAGAGGAATAATGCTTCACCTGTCAATGGTGGCATTCCTGTGGGATGGGCCGTGGCGAAATATAAACCACTTCAATGTCGGATTTTGTTTCGAAGTCTCCGGCGTGAGGATGTCGGTCGTATTTATCGCCAAGGCACTATTCATCAGTTGGTGGACTCGGGCTCGCGAGATGGCTCTGCAAACTTCACCTTGAAGTAATCCAACAGGTTCTGACCTTTGGCGAAGGCCTTCCTGATTTCGGTGCTCTCCTTGAGCAACGCTTCGCTTGGCATAGCGTGTTGCTCGAGGGGGAGAGGTCTTGACCATTCCAGGATTTCTTTAGGGAAGGCGGCTTTGGGGCGGTTATTTATCCAGGCTGCGATGTAACAAGGTATCGTCCAGCCACTGAAAAACTGAATAATCAAAAATCCCCAGATATACCGTAGGAATGAATGATGAGAACGGTATCCTTGTCTACACATATGAAAATACGAGACTGATCCTGCTTCTAATTCATCTGATTGCTCTATGGGTAACGCTTTAGGCCCTTCCTCCATATAGGCACGTATGGCCTCCCACTCAGCTATGGCTTGGTTCAAATTACCACTTGGAACAGTGACCCAAAGCACATCGCCATTTTTGTCGCGAAGTCCGATCATTAGTTTGAACTCGGGGATTACAGCATATTGAGTGATCAGCTTGCTAACTGAAACACTCGCGATAACCTCTTCCCACGGCACATAACGAGGGGGGATTCCCTTCTTGGGAACATAAACAATCTCCCGACGCTGGCGATTGAAGCGTATGGGAGGTTGATTGCTGGCTTGGCGAATTGCAAAGAAAAATACGCAAAGGTAAAGAGTTGCAAGTGCTCCCACAAAACCCCAAACCGCAATGCTTGTAAAGAAATCAAGCCAACTACTCCAAAACGGCTCTACATCTCTTCTTATCCAAGACCCAAACCCCGTTGTAAAAAACATAAAAATTAACAGGAACATCACCGCCCCAATTCCCGCTCGGGCCATAAACTCAAAACTTCCTCGTGAGATGGCAAAGTCCAAGAAAACTTCGTTGGCATAGCGGTGCAGTTGGCGCGCATTGAAAGGTAGCACTCCGGTCGGTACCGGTTTCGGTGATAAATAGACTATCTCAGTCCCCGGCTTTCTCTCGACATCACCTGCGTGAGGCAGCCGATCATATTTGTTTTCAAGCATGCAGATGCTCCGGCTTCACGTCGACCCACTGTAATGGTGTTTGACTGGCTCCGACGGAATGGAAGAGTAAAGAAAACAGTGCAATTGCGATTGTTTTTATCATTAATGTTTCACCCTTTGTTGGCAGTCTTGGATTTTTTAACGGCATACGCGGGGGGGCTTTTTAAGGGGTTGAAGTGCTTGCTGATTATTTTGATGTTGAATTCTGAGTGTTGCAGTGAGAAAGGGGGCAGGTTGCTAAATAAATTGCCCCTTTGTTCATTCGGGTTTGTTCTTTGTGGTTCATCGGGTATATTGGGTTTTCGAACTGTTTTGTATGTTGGTGAGGGTAAGAAAGTTGCTGATTAGTAGCCGTATATAGGGTCGAAATAAGATAGAGGTGGGTGTGATTCTTTCCACGTTTTAGCGAATTCAATACCCTCTTTTATTTCTTCTGGAGTCATTCTTTTTTCTAGTTCTGGAATGTTTCTTTTTGCGTCCCTAGGTGCAGTTCCAGATTTTATTCGAGAAAGAAGAAGGTTTAATCCATACGCTTCTTTTAGGTTGAATGTGACTCCAAGTTCATTGTCGGGTCTGGAAAGTTTTCCCGCATAAGTACTTACTGAATCAATGTGGCCGCTCTCTGCGGCTTGTCTGATCCAGTGGGCGATTTCTTTCATATCACCATTATTGTCAAATAAATAGTTTGCGTAAAAGAACATTCCTCTTGGGTTTCCGCCCTCTGAGGATGATTTAAACCATCTAGCGATTGCTTTTTCACGACTGCCTGGTATAAAAAACCATCCACCACCACTTTTATACACGCTAGCCAGTAACTGCTGCGCGTAACTGTCCCCAGCTTCAGATGCTTTTTCCAGCCATGATAATCCTTGGCCGGCCGTAAAAAGGACAGTCATCGCCTCCGTATCACCTTTCTCCGCTCGCTCGTTTGCTTTTTCTAAAACTTGCTCCCGCCATTCCGCTGCGGTTTTTCCGGAGCAGGTACCCATAACTCCGCACAAATCTTCTTCATTGCTCAGTCGAAGCATCGCGTAAAGACTGCCCTGCTTGGCTGCGGCTTCGTACCATTTCTGTGCTTCGGCAGTTGTGTAGCGATTGCTGAGACGAATCGCTTCACCTAAATAATATTGAGCTTCTGAGTCTCCCGCCTCTGCCGCTATATTTAGAGGCGGCTGGGAGTCATACCAATCACTTTGGCGAAACAACGCAATGCCGGAATCTTTAGCTGTTTTTTGCGAAGGTGTTAATTCGGCAGCAGCGGAACTGCAAAAGATAACTGAAGCTAGCACGCCGAAAAATAATTTCTTAATCAATGCTTGGTCCTTTATATGTGCTTTTAATTTTTTGAATTGGCGCAAAAGATTTCTCAGGGACAGACCACGTTTAGATTGCGTAAAGGTGAAAATCATTCCGGGGTAAATTCCATCTAGAAAAAAGAAACCGTGTTCTACCCTGATTGCAGTTGAGCGACGTTTGATCTATTAAAGATGCTCGACCGTCTAGTATCCGTATGTTGGATCGAAATAAGATAAAGGAGGGTGAGTTTTTTTCCACTTTTTCGAAAATTCAATCCCTGCTGTTATTTCTACAGGATTCATCTTTTTAGCCAGATCCGGGAGCAGTCGCTTTGCATCTTCTGGTGCTGTTCCTGCCTCCAGTTTTGAAAGTAAAAGCGTCAAGCCGTATGCTTCAATCAGATTTTCTGGGTAACCAAGTTCATTGGACGGATCTGAAATTTTGTATGCGTAGGTGCCAACTGCATCTATATGGCTGTGCTCCGCTGATTTTTTCACCCAGTATGCGATCTCTTCTTTACTACTATTATGGTCGTATAAGTAATTCGCATAGAGGAACATACCTCTCGGGTTACCACCTTCCGATGACGCTTTAAACCATTTGATAATCGCTTTTTCTCGACTACCTGGAATCAAAAACCACCCGGCACCGCTTTTGTAAGCGCTAGCCAGCATTTGTTGTGCGTAACTGTCACCTGCTTCGGCCGCTTTCTTAAGCCATGGCAGGCCCTGACCAGCCGTATACAGGACGGTCATTGCTTCTGTGTCGCCTTTTTCGGCGCGCTCATTTGCAATCTGTAGTGCATAGTTCCGCCATTCTTCATAGCTTTTACCTGAGCAACTCCCCATCTCTTTGCACAAATCATGCGAATTGCTCAGCCGAAGCATTGCATACAAATCTCCTTGTTTAGCTGCTGATTCATACAGTTTTTTTGCATCTTCGGTGGTGTAGCTGTTGCTGAGGCGGATAGCCTCTCCCAAATAATATTGCGCTGTACTGTCTCCCGCATCCGCCGCGATTTTCAGTAGTGGCTGTGAATCGTACCAATCACTTTGTTGATACAGGATAATGCCGTTGTTTCTTGCTGATAGCTGTTCTGTCGTTAGCTGTGCGGAAGCTGGAGTTACAAAAAATATTGAATATAAAAAGATGATATATATTATTTTAGTCAATGATTCGTCCTGTATGGAAAGCTTTGACTACTTGAATGGGGGGAAATGATGGCCAGTGTATGCGTTCGATTAAGCGCGGTGGCTATAGATTCTTGTCTCTGTTGCAAAAAAGTCTAATCTGTCAATGATATTTTTAATCGGGGGCATGCTACATGTAAAGCATGATAAACCGTCTTCTGCCCCTGGACGTAATTGGGCGAAGGTAGGGGGGTTAAGAATATTTGATCGTCTAGTATCCGTATATTGGGTCAAAATAAAAGGAAAAAGCGACGGATTATTTAATTTCTGAAGTGTCTGTTAAATAAATCCATCGCTTTGTGTTGTTGGTTGTTCTCTAGTTGCAATGGGTTTGCTAGTAACCGTATGTCGGATGGAAATACGATAAAGGAGGGTGGGATTTTTCCCATTCTTTTGCGAATGATATTCCTAGCTTTATTTCTTCAGGTTGCATTTTTTTTGCTATTTCCAGGAGGTTCAATCTTGCATCTTCCGGTGCGATTGCTCCGCCTTTGAGGCTTGCTATCAAGTAGGTGAATCCGTAAGCCTTAACGAGATCTAAAGGAAATCCATAAGTATCTGGAAGATGGGCAATATTTAATGCGTAGCCCCCTAGTGCATTTATATGTCCGGATTCAGCTGTTTTTTTGAGCCAGCTTCCGACCTCTTCTTTACTACCATTGTGTTCATATAAATAGTTTGCATACAGATACATGCCCGGAGGAAAACCTCCTTCTGCTGAAGCCTTAAACCATTTTTTAACTGCTTTCTCGCGACTCCCAGGGATCAAAAACCATCCCTCTCCACTTTGGTAAGCACTAGCGAGCCGCTGTTGAGCAAAATTATCACCCGATTCTGCGGCTCGTTCTAGCCATTCCAACCCTTGATTTGCCGTAAACAGCACAACCATTGCCTCAGTATCACCTTTGTCGGCACGCTCACGGGCAATTTTTAAAGCTTGCTCTCTCCAATCAACATTACCTTTCCCCGCGCAGTCATCTAGTAAGTTGCAAAGATCCTTTTTACTACTTAGACGTAGCATAGCGTAAAGTTCACCTTGCTCTGCCGCAGCTACGTACCAATTTCTGGCCTCCTCTGTCATGTAGCGATTACTCAGTCGTATCGCCTCACCTAGAAAATATTGAGATTTTTTATCGCCGGCCTCAGCCGCGGTTCGTAAAAACGGTTGCGAGGAAGTCCATGCACCTTGTTGATAAAGAGTAATTCCCTTGTCTTTGGCTATTGCCTCGGGCTCTGTCAATTGTGCAGCGGAGGCACTGGATAAAATAAAGAATATTAAAAAACTTAAGATTGCTCGATTAATCAATGTTTGGTCCTTTGTAATTAGCTTTGAGACCTTGGACTGGTGCGAAAGCTGGTCCGGTGTATGTGGTGCTGTAGTCGCAGTGCTTGTTTAAGCGTATTCCAAGTTTAGAGACCCGATCTCGATACCTGGATCGCATGGCGTTGTTGGTTTGGTCAAGTCCTAACACCCGCTCAGCCATAAATAGATCTAGCTTTGCCTTGTTTTTACAGTAAGAGAGTCCAGCTTGTTCAGGTCGTGCACCATCTCGATTCATACGAATGATTGCTTCTTCAAACTGTTGATTGGCGTCAGGCTTGCTGGATATCCAGCCTAGGCATCGCTCAATTGACTGTTGCTGTAAAAGGTGAACTTCATCTTCATTGAAGTTTTCTTTTTCTTTTTCGTCGTCTTCTACTGTGAGCGGTTTGGGTGGAGTGCTCAGCGCCAGTAGTAGTGGTCCCAAAGCCTGCGGCAGCAAGTTATATACCCAATCCTGCATTATTTTCTGGTTTTCAGCTATTGCGAGTGAGTAAGCAATCTGCCCACCCCGATCCCCTTCGGTCAGCGCATCAAAAATCTCTTTAACAATTGCATACCCACGCACGTACGCAAATACCACATCAATACCTGTGGCGCCAAGGAAGCTCAGTTTTTCCATATAGGCTGAGGCTTCCTTATCCACCCAATCGAGATCCTTGTATTGGTTCGCGGCCATTTCCTGTCGTACCAGTTCCGTCAATGCAACGATGCTGTCGTAGCCCACTTCAAAGGTCAAATAACCTTTAACCCCCGCGCCCCAGACCAGTGAACCCTTGATCGACAGCAAAAGGCGTCCGTTTTGCATTCGAAGGTGCATATCGCCCGAGATGCCTGCGCCGAGTGCAACGGCCATTTCCACTTCCAGTTTGGCTAGCGGGCGCCATTGGTTGGCTAATACGCGATTGGGTACTGGGGCAGGGGGGAGGACGCTGGGTGGCGGGCACCAGAACAGTTTACCGGTGACTTTGCATCCGGCCTGTGCGCCTGCAAACACTTCGTATTTGGCGAGGTCACCGGATTTTTCGGCAAGGTCCACACCGACGAGGCTGGTGTAGCCGGTTTTTTGATCGAGGGTGAGATCGCGCGACAACATGAGGCTTGCACCGGCGAAGCCCCAGGCCTTGGCCTCCAGATCAAGGGACAATTTGCCGAAGTTGACGCTGCGAATGCTGCCGTCGTGGGCGGTGTATTGAGCGGTCCAAGGCTCGGCCTTGACCCGTTTGGGATACTCGAATTTCAGCAAGGTCACTTCCCCTCGCCATGCAGCCACATCCAGCGCGACCTCAACGTTGGCGAGTTGGGGGCTGCCACTTTTCAACGTGGGACCTTCCATTTTGACTTCGGTCAGCAGGTTGGCACCTTCAGGCAGCAGGCAACGTACCAATTGTGCCTGCGGGCTGTTGTCAAAAAGCATGAGGTTACGAAGCTGTTTATCTTCGAAAACCATGGCTTTGAGGTTTTCGCCCCAGCTTTTGCGTTTGGCTTCGGCTTTGATGCTTTCGACTCTGTAGCCTTTGGCTTCCAGCGCAGCAAAGAATTTTTCTGGCAGGAACAGGCCATGTTCATCGAACCATGGGCCTTTCTCATCGAACTGAAGTGCGCCTTCCTGATCCAGCCAATCACTGAACACACGATCGTCGTCTGCTTCTTTGGCAATCGATTTAGGCAAGCTGCTCTTGAGCTCTTTCAGTTGGTCCTTAAACGCGTTGCCACTGGCTTGGGCCAGTTGTTTCAGGCTGATGTGGTTCAGGATCGTCGTCGAAGAGGCGCTGCTGAGTTCACGTAGCGGAATGTTGGTTTTGGCCAGGCGTTCGAGGGGTTTTGGCTTGTAGCTCTCCGCGTCCCAGAGGAAGAGGCGGGGAGGCTTCAGTGCTCGAACGCGTGCTTCGGCGGTGGTCTGAATCCGCTCAGCCTCTGTGTTCAGGTCGTACCACTGCTTTTGCAAGCTGACAAACAGCACTCCAGGTGGCGCTGACTTGCCACCGGTAGCCGAGACCCACTGGGAATAACGCGCTTCGATTTTTTTCTCAAGCTCATCGCGTTTGTTTGTCAGTTCGATAAAGGCCTGAAAATCCTCGGTCCCTGCGTACTGGTCGTCAGGGCTGAGTGCGAACTCGGGAACCGCCACCCCGCACTCGGCGAGTTCCACGATGGCATTGATGTATGGGGACATCAGGTCTTTCAGCGCGAGGATGTTGATCTGCACACCCTTGAGTTTCTTTTCGTCGATCTCGCCGGTTTCAATGAGTTTTTTGTGAAGCGCCTTATAGTCCTTCAGATGCTCCCACGCCGACGCAATCTTTTTACTGCCGGGATCGAACATTTTGTAGCCGTGAGCTTTTGCCTTGTCGCGCTCTTTAATGTACTTGTCGATGGCCTCGCGAGCCTTCAAAGCGCGCGGCGTGTAGAAAACCCCGTTTTCTCGCTTGTACCCCAGCTTCTCTGCGGCGGTGTCGGAGACCTTTTCCAGCGCTTCCATGTTCTTTTTGTTTTTATCGATGCGTTGTTGAGCTGCGAACATCTCGCGCTCAGCATGCATCGTCGCGTCGCTGTCACCTTTGGCTTTAGCTGCGTCCCAATCTTTGCGGCACTGCGCTTTTTTCGCCGTGTCTTCGGGGATTGCCGATTTCGACGCCAGGTAACTGCTACGGTCGTCTGCTTCGAGAAAAGCCTCCGGGCCGGGCGTGAGGAAGTAGTCCATCAGCCCGGCATCGGCGATATTGCTCATTCGCGTGGCTTTGTCTGCGTCGACGGTTTTTTGCTTGAGCAGGTTGACGCTTTCTTTCAGCTTCTCCGAAGCACGTTTCGGCAGAAGCCAGAACCGACGCTGGCCGGTGACGTAGATGATGTCGTCATAGCTGCTGCTGCAACCCGGCTTCTTGTCCTTGCAGAATGTTTCTAAGTCGGCAGATGACTTCGGTGGGTCCGCCGGGATAACAACAGGTGGTTGTTCTGGGGTAGATGCTTGTTCGGACGTACCTGTCATTTCAAACTTCCAGTCGTTGTACTTTCTCGAATGCCGGCATATCGCTGCTCAGCACGTTCATTACGTCGGCGCGCGCTCGCAACGGGCTTTGGTTCAACTGCGGCAACAGACGCTCAAGGTGGCGTCCCTCTTCTATGCCGTGATCCACCAGCAGTTGCAAATTTTCGGACACGCCCGGCAGTTGTTCATTCGGCAAACCGTTGGCCGATTCGGCTTCGCGGGCTCGAATCCAGTACCACCAACGCACTTCATCGAACGCAACCAATGTCGTTTCCTGAAGTTGCAGCGGATACCTGTGCTCGCCAGTAGAGGCATCGAATTCTTGAGTTTGTTCCCAGACGCGCCAGTTCATATCGTCAATATGCGAGGGAGGTGTGTAGACGCTTTGCCACGGACCCAATAGAGCCTGGGCAGGTACAGTCAGCGCCAGAGCACTCCAGAATGCCGGATCGTAAAAGCGTGCCAGTGAGTCGCCGTGGGATTTGCTGTTCATTCGTAACAGTCGACGGGCATGCAGGAGGGTGTTTTCCGGTTTGTCCCGAGAGGTCAGCAGAATGCCTGCGCGGTTTCCGCGGCACAGTTCAACGGCCTTGGCTGCGGCGGCGCCTCCCGGCTTCAATTGCAGCCATAGTGGACTGACTTCATTCATTTCGGCGAAAGGTGTGCCCTGGAAAAGTTTTTCGACTTCGCCTATGTCGGCCTGCTGATAGAGCTGTTCCAGAGCGCGAGGCTGCCGGACGCTATCGATGATGCAATACAAGGAGCGGCTTGCAACGTTGCCTGCTGGCGTGGTGACCACGGGTTGTTCAAGAAAGCGACTTAACCATTCAGACATGGGCAAACCTCTCGCGAGCAAGCGCCATTGGCTTGCTTTCCACAGATCGGAACAAGGGGGAGGCCTTGAACGCTTTTTCTTACAAACGGATTGGTCATTGGCGGGACTAACACCTTGCCAGCCTTGTCAGCGTCAGCCTGTTTCACGACGCCCGGCAACAACGGCGCCGCACCGGTGCCGCTCCCCGGACTACCCCCGGAGTTCATATTGATCACCGGCCCGCTCATCGTCACACCACCAGCATCAATCTTGATAAAGCTGCCGCCGCCGATCAGGGTCAGCTCACTACCGGCTTCCATCACCACTTTCATGCCGCTGCTGAGGTGGATTTCCTGGCCGGCGTCGATGAACTGGCCGGTGCCGATCTTGACATGCTGGTTGACGCCGACGGTCAGGTGATCATTGGCGCGGGTTTCGACTTTGCGGTCGGCGTAGACGGTGTGGTGTTCTTCGGCTTTGAATTCGCTGTAGCTGTTCTGTTCGACGGTGTCGTGGCGTTCGTTGCCGACGCGGATTTTCTGGTCGTGCTCGATGTTTTCGTCCCAGTCGCGCTGGGCGTGCAGGTAGATCTGTTCCTGACCTTTTTTGTCTTCGATGCGCAGTTCGTTGTAGCCGCCACCGCCCATCGAGCTGAGGGTCTTGAAGGTGCTGCGGGTCTTGTTCGCCGGCAGTTCGTACGGGACGGTGTTTTCCTTGTGGTACAGGCAGCCGCTGATCAGCGGTTGATCGGGGTCGCCTTCAAGGAAGGTGACGAGCACTTCCATGCCGATCCGCGGGATGGCGATGCCGCCGTACTGGGCGCCGGCCCAGGCGCTGGAGACGCGCAGCCAACAGCTGGTTTTGTCGTCGGCTTCGCCTTCGCGGTCCCAGTGGAACTGGACTTTGACGCGGCCGTACTCGTCGCAGTGGATCTCTTCGCCTTTCGGGCCGGTGACAACGGCGCTCTGGCTGCCGAGGATGCGCGGTTTCGGGTGGAGCAGGGGCGGGCGGTTCGGCACGTCCCACGGGGTCGCCTGAAAGCGGTTGCGGTAGCCCTGGTGGAAATCGTCTTTGAGTGCGGTGGTGTCGCTGGTTACCGATTCTTCGAGGACTTGCGGCTGCTTGCCTTCGTGGTGGACTTCGGTGAGCAGCCAGAGGTCATTCCATTTGGCTTTCGGGTGCGCGGTCAGGGCGAGGAAGTGGCCGCTGACCAGCAACGGTTGATCGCTCTTGCCTTCAGCCAGCTTGAAATCGCTGCGATGACGTTCGAGGGCGCGTTTGGCCAGGTGTTTGCCGCGCTCGCGGTCGATGAAACGACCTGGGTAATCGTAGTCTTCGAGGTCGGGCAGGGCGTCGCCACGGTTTTCGCTTTCGAGGGTGATGCGTGGTTTTTCGAAGTCGTAATCGCGGCGGGTGGTGCGGCTGGTGCGGGTTTCCAGGCGCAGGTCGAAGCGCTTGATCACCGGGTCGCTGGCGACCATGCCGGAGTCTTCCTGATAGGCCACAGGCTTGAGTTTCGGGAATACCGTCTGGTCATCGCCGAACAGCAGTTTGTGCGCCGTCGCCGTGTGCTCGAAGTGGTAGTGGATACCTTCTTCCTCGCACAGGCGCTGGATGAAATGCAGGTCCGATTCATCGTATTGCACGCAGTAGATGCGCTCGGGATAAATCGAACCGGTCTTGAATTCGTAGGCGTTGCTTTGAATGCCGTGCTCTTCGAGGACCATGCCGATGATTTTCGGCACGGTGAGGTTCTGGAAGATGCGCTGGTTGACGCGATGCGCCAGGTAGGACAGTTGCGGACGCAAGGTCACCGAGTAACGGGTCAGGCGTTTGCCGGAATCGCCTTGCGCGGCGCGGTAGATCTGGCCGTGGATGCCGCTGCCGTCGGGCGACAGTTGCAGGAAGGCCGGTTTGTGCAGCAGGGTTTCGAGGTCCAGCGACGGCTGCTCACTGACCAGCTCCACCTCGAAGACAAAAGGCTGGCTGATGGCTTCCCGACCGGTGAGGGTAAACACCTGAAAATCGGCGGAAAGGCCTTCGATGGTCAGGGCAAAGTGGGTTTCATTGGCCGGCGCGAACATCCCTTGTTCCTCGTGCTGTACAGCGGCGTACGTCGACGACCGCAAAGCGGCTCAACTTACGCGAAATTCTGGAGGGCGAAAACAACATCGACCAGCAGAGCTGGCCGATGCTTGTAACGATCAGCCGTAATTAAACGACTGGAGCACGCCAGTCATCGGAACCCGAAGTACCGGATACTTCGTGGGTCCAGGTGATTTTGCGGTAGGTGAACTGCACTTCTTCCAGGTGAGTGAAGTGCGAGTTGCCTGGATCCTGGCAGTTGTGCATTTTGTTGTT
>NZ_JAMDGW010000035.1:0-61945 GCF_028656995.1 Pseudomonas sp. TNT2022 ID642
AAGGGGAAAGGGAGCCGATCCTGGTGCTTTTCAAAACCTGAGTTCGGCTCGGTAATTCAGGTCGGTGTAGCTCCTGCAAACAACTCGGTCAGTCCCCTCTCCCTCTGGGAGAGGGTTAGGGTGAGGGGCTGCGATATCAGCCTCACACCAGATGCAGCGCCGTGAGCAGCATGTCGATCGCCTTGATCCCCACAAACGGCACCAGAATCCCGCCCAACCCGTAGATCAGCAGATTGCGTCGCAGCAACGCTGCCGCACTCGCCGCCTGCACGCGCACACCGCGCAGCGCCAGTGGAATCAGCACAACGATGATCAAGGCGTTGAAGACGATCGCCGAGAGAATCGCGCTCTGCGGACTGGTCAGCTGCATGATGTTCAGCACACCCAACTGCGGATAGATCGAAGCGAACAGCGCCGGCAAAATCGCGAAGTATTTGGCCACGTCGTTGGCGATGGAAAAGGTCGTCAGCGCACCGCGAGTCACCAGCAATTCCTTGCCGATCTGCACCACGTCGAGCAGCTTGGTCGGGTCGCTGTCGAGGTCGACCATGTTCGCCGCTTCGCGGGCAGCCTGGGTGCCGTCGTTCATCGCCATGCCGACGTCAGCCTGAGCCAGCGCCGGGGCATCGTTGGCGCCGTCGCCGCACATCGCAACCAAGCGACCGTCGTTTTGTTCGTGACGAATGCGCGCGAGTTTTTTCTCTGGTGTGGCTTCGGCAAGAACGTCATCGACGCCCGCTTCAGCGGCGATGGCAGCGGCGGTCAGCGGGTTGTCGCCGGTGACCATCACGGTGCGAATGCCCAGTTTGCGCAGCTCGGCAAAGCGCTCGCGAATACCCGGTTTGACCACGTCCTTGAGGTGGATCGCGCCAAGCAGTTTGCCGTCGGCGCAGACCAGCAACGGGGTGCCGCCGCTCTGGGCGATCTTGTCGATTTCCCGCGACAGTGCCGGAGCCAGATCCGAGCGTTTCTGGCCGAGGAAACTCAGCAGCGAATCCACCGCGCCTTTGCGGTAGACACGACCCTGATAGTCGACACCGGACAAACGGGTTTCCGCGCTGAACGGCACAGCGGTCAAGGTTTCCAGCGCCGGCTCAGGCTGTGGATGCAGACCGCGCAGGTACTCGACGATGGATTTACCTTCAGCGGTTTCGTCGCCCAGCGAAGCGAACAACGCACCTTCGGCCAGCTCACGACCACTCACACCGGGCGCGGCATACACCGCGCTGCAACGACGGTTACCGAAGGTGATGGTGCCGGTCTTGTCCAGCAACAGCACATGCACATCACCCGCCGCTTCCACTGCGCGACCAGACTTGGCGATCACGTTGAGGCGCACCAGACGATCCATCCCGGCAATACCGATCGCCGACAGCAAACCGCCAATGGTGGTCGGGATCAGCGTAACCAGCAGCGCTACCAGAAACACCAGCGGCAGGCTGCCATTGGCGAAATGCGCGAACGGTTGCAGGGTCACGACCACCAGCAGGAAGATCAGGGTCAGGCCGATCAGCAGGATATCCAGCGCCACTTCGTTCGGGGTTTTCTGGCGTTTGGCGCCTTCGACCAGCGCGATCATGCGGTCGAGGGTCGATTCACCGGGATTGACGGTGATCTTCACCAGCAACCAGTCGGACACCAGTCGCGTGTTGCCGGTAACAGCCGAACGGTCACCGCCGGACTCACGAATCACCGGCGCCGATTCACCGGTGATCGCTGCTTCGTTGACCGCCGCGATGCCTTCGATGACTTCGCCGTCACCGGGGATCATCTCCCCGGCTTCGACGCGCACCACATCGCCTTTACGCAGGCTCGTAGCCGGGACCACCTGAAAACTGCCGTTGGCCTGTTTGCGTCGTGCGCTGAGGCCTTCGCTGCCAGCCTTGAGGCTGTCGGCGCGGGCCTTGCCGCGACCTTCGGCCAAGGCTTCGGCGAAGTTGGCGAACAGCACGGTGAACCAAAGCCACAGGGCGATTTGCGCGGCGACGAAGGTCGGCACGTCGGCGTCGGGAATGAAGCACAGCACGGTGGTGAAAATCGCTGTCAGCTCAACCACCAGCATCACCGGCGAACGTTTCAGTTGCCGCGGGTCGAGCTTGACGAAGGCTTGCACCAGCGCCGGCCGCCACAGGGCCGAGATCGCGGTTTTCGGTGCTTCTGCCGACTTGGTCGGCTCTGCAGGTTTTGCAGGAACGTGCATATTCATGATGGATTCCTTAGAAGCCCATACTTAAATGTTCGGCAATCGGGCCGAGCGCCAGCGTCGGCAGAAAGGTCAGGCCGCCCACCAGCAAAATGGTCACGGTCAACAGGGTCACGAACAGCGGGCCGTGAGTCGGGAAGCTGTTCTGCCCGATCGGTGCGGTTTTCTTCATCGCCAGGCTGCCGGCCAAGGCCAGAACCGGGAGGATGTAACCGAAGCGGCCGATCAACATGCCCAAGCCCAGCATCAGGTTATGGAACGGTGTGTTGGCGCCCAGGCCACCGAACGCCGAACCGTTGTTGGCACTGGCAGAGGTGTAGGCGTATAGCAACTGGCTGAAACCGTGCGGGCCGGGGTTGCTGATGGTCGCCGCAGCACTGGGAACCGCTGCGGCAATCGCACCGAGCACCAGCACGCCGACCGGCATGACCAGCAGGGTCACCACCAGCAATTGCACTTCCCGCGCCTGGAGTTTCTTGCCGAGGTATTCCGGCGTACGGCCAATCATCAGACCGGCGAGGAACACCGCGATCAGCACGTTGAGCAACATGCCGTAGAGCCCGGCACCGACGCCGCCGAAGATCACTTCGCCGACCATCATGTTGACCAGTGCAACCATGCCGCTTAGCGGATTGAGGCTGTCGTGCATGCCGTTGACCGAGCCGTTCGAGGCCGCCGTGGTTGTCACCGACCACAGCACGGTGGCGGTGGTGCCGAAGCGCGCTTCTTTACCTTCCAGCGGCGCGGTCTGTTCGACGGCGGCGTTGTTCAGGGTCGGATTCGGTTGGTACTCAGCCCACAGCGAAGTCGCGCCGCCGATCAGGAACAGCGCGAGCATGCAGGCGATGATCGCGCGGCTCTGACGCAGGTCCTTGACGTAGTGGCCGAAAGTGAACACCAGCGCCACCGGGATCAGAATGATCGAGGCGACTTCGAACAGGTTGCTCCACGCCGTCGGGTTCTCGAACGGATGCGCCGAGTTGACGCCGAAGAAGCCACCACCATTGGTGCCCAGTTGCTTGATCGCAATCTGGCTGGCGGCAGGGCCGAGCGGGATCACTTGATCGACGCCCTGCATGGTCACTGCATTCACATATTGCGCGAAAGTTTGTGGCACGCCCTGCCAGACCAGATACAGCGCCAGCAACAGGCACAGCGGCAACAGACCGTAGAGGGTGGCGCGGGTCATGTCGACCCAGAAGTTGCCGAGGGTTTTCGTCGATTTGCGGCCGATGCCACGGCACAGCGCAACCAGCACGGCGAGGCCGGTGGCGGCGCTGACGAAGTTCTGCACGGTGAGGCCGACCATCTGGCTCAGGTAGCTGAGGGTCGCTTCACCGCTGTAGGACTGCCAGTTGGTATTGGTCATGAAACTGACCGCGGTGTTGAACGCCTGCGTCCATTCCTGGCCCGGCAGATTTTGCGGATTCAGCGGCAAGTGATCCTGAAACAACAGGATCGCGAACAGCAGCAGAAAACCGGCGAGGTTAAACGCGAGCAGCGCCAGCGTGTACTTCTGCCAGCTCTGTTCCGCCTGCGAATCGACCCCGGCAATGCGGTAGCAACCGCGCTCGACCGGGCCGAGAACCGGCGTCAGCCAAGTGCGCTGACCTTCCATCACCTTGTAGTAGAAGCGCCCGAGGAACGGCGCCGGCAGCAAGACCACCGCAAAAAACGCGAGGATCAGCCAATAGTCATAACTGTGCATAGCCGCTCCTAGTTCCGATCCGCGCGCAACAGCGCAACCAACAGATAAATGAACAGCCCCACTGCCAATAGCAGTGACACCCCGTCCAGAACGCTCATGGAAGATCTCCGTGTTACGGCGTATTGCCGCGTGTGGAGGCATTGTCGGAAAGGAGGCTGTAAAGGAACGAGAGCGAGGGTGTTGGCTGTGCATAAAGAAAGCGTAAAGAGTGGGTTTATGCGGGCGTTACAGCAGGTTTTTGCGCCGTCAGGCCGGGCCTCTTCGCGAGCAGGCTCGCTCCCACAGGTGTCGGCGTTGTTCAGGCGAGCGCATTTCAAAAATGTGAGCGAGCCTGCTCGCGAAGACGGCATAACGAGCAACATCGCACCCAACTGGCGCACAAAAAGCAGCTATCCCACCGCGAACATCCCCGATACGACAGCTTTCAACTCATTACGACTTGTTTCAGCGCAATGGCACGCCCACTGCACACGCCCTTCCCCGAGCTTTCCAAACCGTTCAGGGAGCAACCGCATGAACACACAACTCAAACCCACACTGGGCACTTTGCACCTGTGGGGCATCGCCGTAGGGCTGGTGATTTCCGGGGAATACTTCGGCTGGAGTTACGGCTGGGGCGTGGCCGGAACACTGGGTTTCCTGGTGACCTCGTTCATGGTCGCGACCATGTACACCTGCTTCATATTCAGCTTCACCGAACTCACCACCGCGATTCCCCATGCGGGTGGCCCGTTCGCCTACAGCCGTCGCGCCTTCGGCGAAAAAGGTGGCTTGATTGCCGGTCTGGCGACGCTGATCGAATTCGTCTTCGCCCCACCGGCCATTGCCCTGGCCATTGGCGCCTACCTTAATGTGCAGTTTCCGGCACTCGACCCCAAACACGCGGCAGTCGGTGCCTACATTGTGTTCATGGGCCTGAACATTCTTGGGGTGAAACTGGCGGCCACTTTCGAGCTGATTGTTTGCGTGCTGGCCGTTGCCGAACTGTTGGTGTTCATGGGCGTCGTCGCGCCGGCGTTCAGCTTCAGCAACTTCGCCCTCAATGGCTGGGCGGGGTCGGATGTGTTTGGCGCACCGGCGATTGCCGGGATGTTCGCGGCCATTCCGTTTGCGATCTGGTTCTTCCTCGCCATTGAAGGCGCGGCGATGGCCGCCGAAGAAGCCAAGGATCCGAAACGCACGATTCCCAAGGCCTACATCAGCGGCATCCTGACCCTGGTGTTGCTGGCGATGGGCGTGATGTTCTTTGCCGGCGGCGTTGGCGACTGGCGCACCCTGGCCAATATCAACGACCCGCTGCCGCAAGCGATGAAAACCGTGGTGGGCGACAACTCCGGCTGGTTGCACATGCTGGTGTGGATCGGCCTGTTCGGTCTGGTCGCCAGTTTCCACGGCATCATTCTTGGCTACTCGCGGCAGTTCTTCGCCCTCGCCCGCGCCGGTTACCTGCCGGCCTCACTGGCGAAACTCTCGCGCTTCCAGACGCCGCACCGCGCAATCATTGTCGGCGGCATCATTGGCATTGCCGCGATTTACAGCGACGGCCTGATCAACCTCGGCGGCATGACCCTTACCGCCGCGATGATCACCATGGCCGTGTTCGGCGCGATCGTGATGTACATCATGAGCATGCTCAGCCTGTTCAAACTGCGTAAATCGGAACCGAATCTGGAGCGTACTTTCCGCGCGCCGTGCTATCCGTTGATTCCAATGATTGCATTGGTGCTGGCGGTGGTTTGTCTGGTGGCGATGGCCTGGTTCAACGCGCTGATCGGCTTGATCTTCCTTGGCTTCATGGCGGTCGGTTTCGGCTACTTCCTGCTGACCGGACAACTGCGTGCCGACGCACCGGCCGATGCAATGCTCACAGGCCTGTAACGCCCCGTCTCCTGTAGGAGCTGACGAGTGAAACGAGGCTGCGATCTTGCTTTTCAAGATCAAAAGATCGCAGCCTTCGGCAGCTCCTGCCAGGGATTTCGGGTGTAGCGGGTACAAGCGGCCTAGAATGGAACCACTGCGAGTTCACTTCGCTCAAAAGTGGTATGCAGCGTTGCACGGCGAATCCTCGTCCGTCGACCTGCCATTAAGGAGAGCCGTTATGCCTTGGTATGCCTGGTTGATTCTGGTCGTTGCAATCGGCTCGATCGTCGGCGGATTGATGATGTTGCGCGACACCGCCAACAAGGTCGATCTGACCGATGAAGAACGCCGACGCGTTGCCCAACGCAATGCCGAAGCAGATGCCAAAGACGCGCAAGACCGTTGAACACAACCCCGCCTGATCGGCGGGGTTTGTGCTTTTTATAGCCATTGGACCTATCCGCACGTTTTTAAGAAGTAGAAGTACAGTCACCATCTAATTTTCCTTGGTTAAGATGGGGACATTGTTGCGGAGAGTTCCAGATGCGTTATTCGCAGGACCATAAAGCCCAGACCCATCAGCGCATCATCAAGGAGGCTTCGGCACGCTTTCGCAAGGACGGAATCGGCGCTACCGGTCTGCAACCCCTGATGAAAGCGCTGGGTCTGACCCATGGCGGTTTCTATTCACATTTCAAATCCAAGGACGAGTTGGTTGAGAAGGCCCTGCAAGAGGCCGGCAACCAGGTCGACGGGTTATGTGCCGAGATTTTTTCGCAGGATAATCCGCTTGATGCCTTTATCGAGACGTACCTGTCCGAATGGCATCAAACGTCGCCCCATGAAGGCTGCCCGTTGCTGACCATTTCTTCGGAGCTGGGCCTGCGCGGCCAACCGAGTCCCACCAGTGACGTGGTCCTCAACGCACGGCTGGAACAGATCGAAAAAAGCCTCGAAGGCGAAAACAGCGCTGACCGCGCCATCGTCATCATGTCGACACTGGTCGGTGCGCTGCTGCTGTCACGCAGCGTCGCGGATGCCGAGTTTGCGCAACGCATCCTCGATGTCACCCGCGATCACCTCAAGAACCGGGATTAAGCCTACCAGCGCTTGAACAGCACGCTGGCATTGACCCCGCCGAATCCGAAACCGTTGGACAGTGCATATTCGATCGACATCGGCCGCGCCTGGCCATGGACGATGTCCACCCCTGCACTCGCCGGATCGGGGTTGTCGAAGTTCAGTGTCGGCGGGACCACCTGATCACGAATTGCCAGCAGCGTGAAGACCGCTTCGAGCCCGCCGGCAGCGCCGAGCAAATGCCCAGTGGCGGATTTGGTCGAGGTCACGGCGATTTTATTCTGCGTACCGAACAACGCTTTGATCGCCGCCAGTTCGCCGAGATCGCCCACTGGGGTCGACGTCGCGTGAGCATTGAGGTGCTGCACCTGATCCGGCTCGATACCTGCCTGCGCCAGTGCTAGCGTCATCGCCCGCCGCGCACCACTGCCATCTTCAGGCCCGGCCGTCAGGTGATAGGCGTCAGCGCTGGTGCCATAACCGACCAGTTCCGCCAACGGTTGCGCGCCACGAGCCATGGCATGCTCCAGCGATTCGATCACCAGCAGCCCCGCGCCCTCGCCCATCACGAAACCATCGCGACCGCTGTCGAACGGCCGAGACGCCCGCTCCGGTGTGTCGTTGTAACCGCTCGACAGTGCCCGAGCTGCCGCAAAACCGGCGAGACTGACGCGGTCGATGCAGGCTTCCGCACCGCCACACACAGCAATATCCGCTTCGCCGGCGCGGATCAATCGTGCCGCGTCGCCAATCGCTTGAACACCCGCAGCGCACGCCGTCACCGGCGCACCCAAAGGCCCCTTGAGGCCGTGTTGAATGGACACGTGACCTGCCGCGAGATTGACCAGAAACGACGGGATGGTAAACGGTGACAAACGCCGAGGACCGCGACTGTCGGTCGTGCGTACAGCGTCAGCAATCGCGCCGAAACCGCCGACACCGGAGCCGATGATCGTTGCGGTACGCTCCTGGCTTTTGCTCTCCGACGGATGCCAGTCAGCCTGCTCCAGCGCCTGCCGGGCAGCCTCCATGGCGAACAGAATGAAGCGGTCCATTTTCTTCTGTTCCTTGGGCGGCGTGGCGCGATCCGGATCGAAACCGGCTTCGGCGTCCTCTTCCTGCGTCGGTACCGTGCCACCAACTCGCGTAGGCAAATCAGCGACCACTGCCTCAGGCAAGTTACGCAGGCCGGAGCGCCCGGCCAGCAAACGCTGCCAGACGACTTCGAGATCGCTGCCCAAGGGTGAAACCAGGCCCATGCCCGTAACGACTATTCGACGCGAATCCATACCGTGGTGACCTCTGATCAATTCAATTGCCGGACTTGTAGCGTTGCGCTGCAGCACTGCGGGAAAGGTTCGGCGCCATGACATGGCGAGCCGCAACAAAGGCGTGCCATTCGCTTGCGTCAGGCAGCGAAGGAATGGTAATCAACTCGCCCTGATCCAGCCCCGCCAGCGCCGCATCGACCATCTCGCCCGCGTCCATGACCATTTCTGCCGGAATGCCACTGGCGTCAATACCGGAGCGCTCCCAGATTTCGGTGCGAGTCACACCCGGCAGCACGGCCTGGATCTGCACGCCGGTGCCTTCGAGTTCAGTGTTCAGCGATTGGGTGAGGCTCAGTACATAGGCTTTGCTGGCGCTGTAGGTAGCGTTGAAGCGTTCCGGAAACAGCGCCACCACCGAGGCGATATTAATGATCGTGCCACGACCGGCCTTGGCGAAACTGGCAGCAGCCGCCGATGCCAGTCGGGTGACGGCGGTGATGTTCAGCTGAATCAACCGCTCCAACTGGTCCATATCGGCGTTGGCCAGTAATCCATCTGCCGCGACACCGGCGTTATTGACCAGCAAGCTGATGCTGGAATCGCTGCGCAGGCGTTGCTCGAGTTTGAGCACATCGTCCTTCAGCGTCAGATCGGCCTTGAGTACTTCGACCTGAATGCCATGGGCTTCACGCAACTTACTCGCAGCGCTTTCCAGACGATCCTTGTCACGGGCCACCAGCAGCAGATCAAAACCACGCGCCGCCAGGCGCTGAGCGTAAATCGCACCGATACCCGACGAAGCGCCAGTGACGAGAGCAGTGCCTTTGGATTGTGCGGAATTCATTTGAATGCTCCAGGAATGCTTGATGGAAACGTGTCATTGAGTCATGTCAGCTCAACGACCCGGCAAATTATTATAGGCATAATCTCCAAACAATATGATAGCCATAATTTTCAGTCCTCCGATGAGTAACGTCTTCACCGCAATTACGTGCCGTGCACTGCATCAAACAAAAAAGGCCGGTCAATGACCGGCCCCTTGGCGTAAAACTATCAGCTTAGTTGACTTCCAGCTTGTCGCGATTGCGATCCAGGATCGCCTTGCCAATACCCTTCACTTCCAGCAATTCATCCACGGAGGCAAACGGACCATTTGTTTCGCGATATGCAACAATCGCTTTGGCCTTGGCCTCACCTACTCCGGCCAGCTCTTTTTGCAGCGTTGCCGCGTCAGCTCCGTTGAGATCGACTTTTGGACCTTGTAAAGGCGCCGCTGCATCCATCACCATCGGCGCCTTGGCAGACTCAGTTGGCGCAACAGGTGCGGCAATAGCCGCAATCGAGGCGCTGGTGAGGAAGGCAAAAATCAGAGAATAGAAGTAACCGGTACGCATTAGTGACGCTCCATCATCGTTTGAGAAAGCAGCTTTTCCGAAGCTGCTCTCCAAACGTAGGTCATGGTGGGGCTATGTCAAAAATGCGTGCGTTACAGAATGTGAAACAATCAGGGTTCGAGACGACGCTGCTGGTAGATCCAATCGACGATTTCGCCATCGGGGGTGTAGCCGGAGACGGTTTCGCGCAGGAGTTGGCGTACTCGGGAATAGTCGTCTTTTTCGACCGCCAGAAGCAATTCGCTCAACCGAGCTTTCAATACTTCCCAGGGCAGATGATCTTCATTGGCACTCATGATCATGGGGTGAGGTGTGGCGGCTACGTTTTCGCCGATCAACAATTCCTCGTAAAGTTTTTCGCCCGGGCGCAAACCGGTGAACTCAATGGAAATGTCCCCTTGAGGATTGCGATCGGAGCGAATGCTCAGGCCCGAGAGATGAATCATTTTCTCCGCCAGTTCGACGATCTTTACCGGTTCGCCCATGTCCAGTACGAAAACATCGCCGCCCTGGCCCATGGAGCCAGCCTGGATCACCAATTGCGCAGCTTCCGGGATGGTCATGAAGTAGCGGGTGATTTTCGGGTGAGTGACTGTCAGCGGTCCACCAGACTTGATCTGGCTATGGAACAAGGGAATCACCGAACCGGACGACCCTAGTACATTGCCGAACCGAACCATGGTGAAACGGGTTTTGTTGACTCGGGATACTCTCGCATTGTCGCCGAACAGTACCGGCGCGACCTCACGGCTCAAAGCTTGAAGCGTCAACTCGGCCAAGCGCTTCGTGCTACCCATGACGTTTGTCGGACGAACTGCCTTGTCAGTGGAAATAAGTACGAAGTTGGACACACCTGACTGTAATGCAGCCTGAGCGGTATTGAGCGTCCCGATTACATTGTTCAGTACACCTTCGGCAATATTGTGCTCGACCATGGGTACATGCTTATAGGCTGCGGCGTGATAAACGGTGTCTACTTTCCAGGTCTGCATGACATCGAGCAATTTTTCTTGATGACGAATAGAACCGAGTATAGGGAGCAGTCTGACTGGCGTAGACTCGCGACACATGCGCCTCTCCAGTTCAGTGACGATACTGTAGAGGTTGAACTCACTGTGCTCAAACAAAATAAGTGATACCGGGCCCAGTGCAAAAATCTGTCGACATAGTTCTGCCCCTATTGACCCTCCAGCACCAGTGACCATGACAGTCTTACCTTTGATGCAGCGCTCCAGAAGGCCCGGCTGCGCGGGCACGGAATCGCGCCCGAGCAAATCAGCGATATCGACCTCTTGAATGTCTTCGACCTTCACCCGGCCGCTGGCAAGATCGGTAAAGTTCGGAACACTTCGAACGTGAAGCGGAAAACCTTCCAGCAAATTCAGAATTTCCCGGCGTCGAGCACGGGTTGATGACGGTAGCGCCAGCAAGATTTCCTGGGCACCGGTTTCGTCGATCATTTGCTGAATATGTTTCGGTTTATAGACCTGAAGTCCTGAGATCGATCGATCCGAAATGCCAGGGTCATCATCAATAAATGCCACAGGGCGTAACACACGTCCCATCCGCAGTGCCGCTACGAGTTGATTTCCCGCGACCCCGGCACCGTAGACTGCAACCTTGGTCAGACCATCGTCGCGATTGGTGAATGGAACGTGCTGGGCCGCGGTGAACCAATCACCCATAAAGTACTGACGCATGCACAAGCGCAGGCCACCAATGATGATGAGACTGAGCCACCAATAGTTGAAAATAATTGAACGAGGAACCACCGCCTGGTGATTGCTGTACCAATAGACGACGAGCGCCAACACAAGCGACGAAAGACTGACGGCCTTGATGATGGCAATGAGTGCATCATTTCCAAAGTAGCGCATGACCGCGCGGTACATCCCGAAACGTATGAAAAGCGGGATTGCGATCAAAGGTGCACTGGCAAAAAGCCAAAAATGTAGCTTTACCGGGTTGTACATGTCATCGATGCCAAGGCGCACGATGAATGCCAGCCATAAAGCGACCCACACCAAAACCACGTCAGTTGTGACCTGAATAAGCCGTTTATGTCGACGCGGAAGCCCGACCAAAAATGTGCGCAGTCTGCCCATAAACCTTTCGTCTGAATGTATCATTGAGTCATCTACCCTGACCGATTGTACACATCAGTAGCCGCTGCTAACTACCGTCAAGACAGACAAAAGCTCAGATCGTCCAACGGTATCAGATTATGAGTCAATGGAGGTTTAGCATCAGAGGATAGCTACGGCGCTGACCTGCCAGCATCAGATCCACAGGATCATGCCGAGTCAAAGGAAATGCCTGCTCGGCGCAGACCGTTGACGCTGCCGTCATATCGCAATGATTCAAATATTGGTAAAGAGAACGTTAAAAAAGGTAATGGACTAACAAATGACTTTTTCATCTGATCGAACAATTCAGTTGACGCCCGACGTTCAAATTACATCAAGGAACAGCGATAAAAAAGTAGCGATACTTCTTTGTACATACAACGGAGCAAAGTACTTAGGAGCACAACTGGACTCGATAATAGATCAATCGCATAAAAACTGGGTTATCTATGCATCAGACGACGGCTCGGAAGACAGCACGTTAACTATTCTTAATGATTACAAGAATATAATCGGAGAAAACCGTCTGGTAATATTTTCCGGCCCTCGATCAGGCTTCGCTAAAAACTTCCTATCACTGATTACAAATTCAGAAGTAGAGGGCAGCTATTTTGCGTTCAGCGATCAGGATGACATTTGGGAGAAAGAAAAACTAACGAGAAGCATAGCCTCGATTGATACCATTCCAAGTCAAACGCCTGGAATGTATTGTTCAAGAGCAAAACTTATAGACGAAAACAACATTATGATAGGCATGTCCCCCTTACGGTTGAAGCCGCCTGGTTTTCGCAATGCGCTAGTACAAAGCTTGGCGGGCGCCAATACCATGTTGATAAACGAATCCGCCCGCGAACTCTTAAAGCTTACTGGAGAGACGCGCGAGATTATTGCTCATGACTGGTTAACCTATTTTGTAGTTACAGGATGCGGAGGCCAGGTAATTTATGATCCAGTCCCAACGATAGCCTACAGACAACACGCCAACAATTTGATCGGCGGGAATATAGGCTTAAAAGAACGACTGAAAAGGATAAAAAAAATAACAACAGGAAGATTCAAAAATTGGAGTGACAAGAATCTTCTGACCCTCAAAGACTTTGAAAAAACACTTACATCGGAAAGCATATACGTACTGACAGAGTATCAAAAAATCCGGAACAACAACGTAACCGGGCGATTGCGTCATCTTAAAAATTCAGGCGTTTACAGACAGAATCTTCTGGGAAACACTTTGTTATTCACTGCAGCCCTTCTAAACAAACTCTAAAGCAGCGCCAAAGATGGCAAAGTCACTCACACGCAACAATCAATTCAGCGATCAACAGCAGTCATTTACTTCTACAATAAGAACCGCAGAGGCATCATAAATGATACCTCTGCGCCAAGAAAATCCATCAAGGATTTGTACCAACAGCTAAATCATCGATGGAGAAAACCGGACACCCTTTAGGCGCGACAAGGTCAAATCTAATTTCGCTAAGTTCTTTTCCAACTGGCCATTTTTTTGCTGATGAAATGTCAACGGCCGTAGTTCCCTGTTTAACATTGAAAATAGCACTGTCCTCTTCGTTGAACCCCTTGTCCTTTGTTGACCAGTACACCTGGACCGGAAAAACAGTATCCGAGGTACTCACACAGGACAGATTGAAAGCCAACTGCCTGACGTTGTCACTTTGTAGCGGCTTGGAGAATTGAAATACAACATACGGATCCGCCCCTGTGACTTTATACTCGCCATTCAAAGCCGCTTGATTGAGATCGTTCGTTTGGGAAGCCTTACCGGAAGCCAATTGAAGAAACTGCTTTCGGTCGTTTGCAATTGAAAACGTAGGCGGAGAGGCCAAGAAAAGCCCCATTCGTGATACACGCTCGACGGCCGAAAACACTACATAATCTGGTTTAAACTCATTCACCAGTTCAACCAACTTATCACTACTCACCTGATCATAATGAATTTGTAGTGTTTTTGAAAAAGTCGCGGCCATAAAGGGTGAGAGTGATATACCGAAAGAGTCTCTCAACCAGAGAACTTTAGCATCGTTCAACGCGCCTTTAGTGCTAACTAATAATGGCTTCTGAGGCGCATCAAGCGGAGTATTCGGCCCTGATCTTACAAGCAATCCAGAAGTATAATCATACTCTTCAACATCCAACTGAGGACCTGCATGAAAAGCAAGTGCAACTTCCCGATCTCGGGTCACACTCTGGATTCGTTGAAATCTGGAGAGATCACCACCTTCTCGATCATGACTGGTCATGACTTTCCCCAGCGAAGGCTCAGGCCAGCGTAAACCTGGTTCACTCTTATGAAGATTGGCAGCGAAAGCCTCAAAAGCGATCCACGCTCCCAAACTATTCCAATGCGTGTCAGTTTTGAAGTATAGCGGGACTGACTGGTTTTTCTTTGCTGCCAACAAAGGAGTAATTGCATCCACATACAACAGCGAAGGCGAATCATTAAGCAACTTGCTGAGAACTTGATGTGTAGAGTGCACAGCCCAATCGGGAAGAAATTCCGGATACACAGAATCTTTGTCCGGCCCAATCAATATGCGATATTGTTTTACACCGTGCCGGTGAAACCAGTGTTCCCAATTTTCCTGATTAGAGATGACTTGCTGTACGACAAGTGAATTTTCATCGGTAACACCCGTTCGTTTGACGGTTATGGATTGGGCATGATCATCACCAAGAAAAAACCAACCATCTTTACCTAACACTACCTGGCCTGGATTTATTGAAACACCCAAATAACTATAAACCCTGCCTAATACTGGAAGCGCATAGTCAATATTATAGAGAAAAGCCTTGTTCCACAAAGACTTTGTGCCGTCTTTCAACGATTTAGCATCCAGCCAGATATTGACAAGCGGCGTGAAAACCAACGTAAAAAATACAATAGAGATAAATATATAGATTTTTTTCTTCATCTCAACACCATCAAAAATTAAAATACAAGAATACGGTACTGGTCGACTTCAGCGTTGAATACATTGCGATAGTAAAAACAAGCGACATCCAAAAAACCTTTTTCCACGTAAACGGTTTTGCCGTTGTCATCTCAAAGGAGTTTTTCTGAGGCACTATCAAAAGCCCTATAGCAATCATTACAAAACAAACAAAGTTCAACGCTAAACCGCTCGGCAAAACTTTAAGCAAATGATCTGAAAATACTCCACCCCAAGCAAGTTCCGAAGTAGGCATCGACGTTACCGGCAAATCTCTAATAGATCCCGGGCTAAACATATTAGAAAGAATGCTCAGAGCATCCCCCATAGACGTAGCACGAAAGAACACCCAAGTAACATTGACAAACATAAAAGTTACAAACCATGCCAACGCGTTTGGCATGGACATGCCAAATTGCTTCCAGGCACGATGCAAAACTAACGCGCCACCATGCAGAGCACCCCATACAACGAACATCCAACTGGCGCCGTGCCAAAGTCCACCAAGCACAAATGTTAGCATCAAATTAACATATATTCTTGCCGACGAACATCTATTGCCACCCAGTGGGATATACAAGTAATCTCGAAGATAGCGGCTAAGCGTCATGTGCCAACGACGCCAGAAATCTTGAATATCCAACGCTTGATATGGAGAATTGAAGTTAATCGGAAGCCATATATTGAAAAGCAAAGCTGCGCCTATAGCCATGTCGCAGTATCCGCTAAAATCAAAATATAGTTGAAACGTATAAGACAGACTCGTACTCCAGGCACTGTAAAAATCATGAACAGCCCCGGGTGCGAAACCCGCATCAGCCCAAACAGCGAAAGTATCAGCAAGAATAACTTTTTTGAAGAGACCAATACTAAATATAAACATACCCATCAGTATATTTTTGTGTCGCACCGCAAATGTCCACCGCGACTCAAACTGCGACATCATCTCTTTGTGGTGCAAAATCGGTCCGGCGATCAAGTGCGGAAAAAACGTCACAAACAATGCATAATTAATAAAATCGTACTCTTTTGCCTCTCCCCTATAACTATCAACAAGAAAAGCTATTTGCGTAAACGTGTAAAAGCTTATCCCTAACGGTAGAATTATTTGATGCAACTCGAAACTACTGCCCGACAAGGCATTTAAGTTATCGATGAAAAAATTCATATACTTGAAATAAGCAAGCAGGACCAGATTGATAACCACACCCAACGTCAACAATCTTTTCTTGCTGTTTCCCGCTACAACCCTATTAGAATAAGGCGAAACCAATCTACCTACAACATAGTTGAATGCGATTGAACCAATTAGAAGTGGGAGATAAGCCACGCTCCAGTAGCTATAGAAAAACAAACTGGCGAGGACAAGCCATATCTTACCAACAACAATAAGCCGTTTTTTGTTTAATAAAAAATAAACAAAAAAGACGATCGGAAGATAAACCAGAATGAAAGCGGAAGAGCTAAAAATCATGAGCGCACCTGGCGTGATGTTTACTGAGTTACATAAAAGACAAGATTATTGCGACAGCTCAGGGGCGTAGATACCAGTTCATCAGAAAATATCGACTGACGGCTTGATCGACTTTCCCTTCACACTCAAAACCGTTCATTTTAGATGCCCCCCTCCTTGACTGAATGAAAACACTGTCCAAAAATCCGAGTGGCGTTCCCTTAGACATGAAGCCTGTGTCCCGCGCCGCACCTTTTTGAACAATTTTATGCCACACAAGATAGCATGTTACAAATTATTTTAAGAGCACTTTTGAGCAATTGGATGTCTGATCAGATGCTACCGGCAGGTGTTTGGCTTTCCGTAATTCATACTGGCAGTGAATGAGATCTATACATAAAAAGTCATCAGAAAAATATATACATCATGCTATTGGACTACTTAGTCACTCTGATCGTCCAGGTTACCAAGCCTTGACCTAATCCCATCGCGTAGCGACATATACAGATAGTGCAGTCGCTTTCTCCGCTCACCCGCCACTAAAACACTAAATACAGAAACTTTTATTGACTGCAAAAGAAAAAACAGCCGCCATCTGATTGGAATATATTTCAGAGAACACAGGTATATAGCATTCCTTACCTTGTAGTAATTTCTCAACGGAGAGTGAATAGAAACATTCTTCCGACCAAACAACCATATTGAGATCACTTTATCGCCAAGTGCATGAGACAGCGTCGCTTGCGGTGACTCATAGATCTCATAACCGAATGATCTCGCTCTAAAACACCATTCATGATCTATGTGATCAATAAACAAAGCTTCCGCCATACCTCCGATCTCTAAAAGCGCCGTAGCTTTAATTAATGATCCTGATGCAATAATGAAGTCTTTTTTTATTGCTTGTACTTTATCTACTTCACACGCTGGCGAATTGAAACTTAGTCGGCGATCTTGGATCACAGGTCCGACAATCGCTACGTTCATCAACTCTGTATCGAAAAAAACATGAAGCAGATGATTAACAAATTCAGAATGAGGACTGCTATCTTGATCTAACAACAGTGTAAAGTCATAATTATGCTTTAGTGCATAATCAATCCCTACATTCTGTGCATAAGCGAGTCCGTGATTTTTATCCAGCAAAATCAATTCACAATTTTCGTGATCACCGGCGCACAACAGGAGCTGAAGCTCTTTGCGACTGGAGCCTCCACTGAAATTGTCAATTATAAGTATTTTATCAACTTGGCCGCCTAGAACATCGAGAGTATTCTTTAGCTCGAGAATACTCGGCTGATAAGTCACAATCAGACAGATAACGGTACTATTTGCTGCAAATAAACGGGGGTTGGACATGCTTTGTTCCAGTAACTTAATTTCATTGAACAATACAAATTTATTTGTCCACGCCAAACCAAGTAAGCAGCGAGACCACAAAGAATCAAAGCTTTAAATTCCAAAAACCAACTTTAAATATCAGTTAGATAGAAAATGAAAAGGTGGTAAAAACTACCACCCTTTCACATGACCAATTTTCAACCAGCCACAACCTTAACCAACTGCTGATTGTTCTGCCACTCTAGTGTATTCCTAATACCCTCATCAAAAGAGACTAACGGTTCAAAACCAAAGCACGCTTTGGCCTTCGATATATCAAGAACATTAGATTTTATATCAAACTGCCTAGACGGTAAAAATCTGACTTCCGGCATCGGATCAATCCATTTCGACACTTCCGAAATCACTTCGAGCAATGACCTTCCCTGTCCAGATCCAATATTAAATATACGTTCCTCACCCGTATAGTTCATTAGAGCTCCGATACCACGAATAGCGTCGTCGATATAAATATAGTCACGCACATTAGAACCATCCCCCCAAATCTCTATTGGCAGCATGTTTCTTGCGCGTTCTATGAATACCGAGACTGCGCCCTGGGCCTTATTGACATCTTGTCCGGGGCCATAGGGATTGGCAAGACGGATAATCTGATAATTCAGACCATGCAGCCGTTGAAAGAGCGCCAGATATTTTTCAATCGCCAGTTTGCTGACAGCATAAGAGCACGTCGGCTCCAATGGATGATCTTCTGGAATCGGCAGCACTCTGGCATCACCATAAATGGTTCCGCCAGACGATATAAAATAGAGTTTTCCAACTCCTAATTCTGTTGCCAATTCCATGACCTGAAGCGAATTGCAAACATTGGTGCTGATGTCCCAAGAGGGATCCTTGTTCGAATTCCCTGGCAACGATGAAGATATCAAATGAAAACAAATATCCTGGTTAACAAGGAGACTTTTGACATCCTCCCTATTCTCGTAGTCACCAACGTGCCAACGAACTTTGGACACTGCTGCCTTAGACAAAATTGCGTTTTGCGCAGGCGTGTGACGAGTTAACGAACTGACCTCATGTCCTTGTTCGATCAAATGATTGATCAGATGGCTTCCAATGAAACCAGTTCCGCCCAAAATTGCGCATTTCACACAGCGTCCCTCTTGTTAAAAACCCAATTGATACATGAGTTTCTTCGAGAATTCCTGCTCGGAAAAACATTTGTCGAAAAGCTGTTTAGCCGAATCGCCCATAACTGGCCAGTCAGCGGATAAAGTTATGGCTTCGACTAATGCCTTCGTCATCTCGGCAGCAGAACTTCCAGGGATGATAAATCCGGATTGTTTATGCTTGAGATACGCAGACGTCCCCGTTGCAAGCGTACACATTACAGGTTTACCTGCGCTCAATGCATGCAGCGATACAAGCGGCAACGTATCGTCTCGTGAAGGGACAATCAACAGATCAGTAGAAAACATAAGTTCAACATACTGTTTGTAACCAATATCGCCAAACAACTCCAGATTAGGAATCTTCTTAGATGTATTAGTCAAGCCTTGAAAGAAGCTTTCATCAAGCACTCTTCCATAAAACTCAAACTTGCATTTATTTGCAATTTCCGCTGGAAGCGCTGCAATCGCCAAGGCAAGTAAATCTTGTCCTTTACGAGGTTCGTAGGATCCAAAAGTACGAACAACCAGCTTTTCCCGAGACGATTTTTCCTTGATATCCGATAGAGGTGGCAACAAGCTTGGAAAGCCATACTCAAGAACTTGCACAGACTGATTATGTTTCATAACCGGGATGGCTGCCAATTTACTACCAGCCCATATTTTTTTCGGCTTTTTCAGTGCCCTGACAAAATCTGGATCGGAAGCTGCCAACTGAGCCAAAAGACTGATTTCATGAATGTACCAGTATACATCCACAACATCAGACAACTGATTGACCACAGGATAGGTCATTACGGTATTGCAAATCAGCGCATCAAAGTTCCGAGCAAAATCAAATACAGATGCGTGTTGCGTAAGCAGCAACTCATCTACAACAACGGTTACACCGAGATCTTGCAGATCTTTCCGTATAGAACCATCAGTAGGCGACATTACGACAACGAAATGACCCGCGTTGGTAAGCAGCTTGGCGAGTTCGTATACAATGCGCGGTGCACCGCTCTCGCTAAGGTCATGAGAGAAAAGGAGTATATCCTTCCCCCCAACACACTGCAGTGTCTCGTTGGAGAAGACCTCGTAGTAATCCGGCGAGTCATGAAACAACTGCTCTCGCATCGCCTTGGTATAAAACGGGTCGCGCCCCAAATAATTTGCCCAGCGGCGCAGAATGTAAATATCAGCTTTGTCTTTTTTCTTGGGAGCTGAAACCTTTTCAATCGCGTCAACTGACGCTAGCGACATATGGCCTATATGTGTCAGCGTCGAATGGGGGGTATAAACACATGAGTACCCTAACTCTCTGACCTTGAAGCAAAGATCGACATCAGAGTGATTAATTGGAGCATTGACGGCATCAAAGCCATCTATCTGCTCAAATACATCTTTTCGAATTGCCAGGCAGGCGCCACAAATGAGAGAAACTTCACGTACGGATTGAGCGAAATTGTAGTGCGCATTGGTATCTTCAGGAAGGCAATGAAATGCTGTTCCTAAAAGACGTCGCACACCCGTCACCATGCCCGCGTGCTGAATGGTATTACTTTCATAAACCAGTTTAGGACCGGCGATTCCGACGCCAGGAAGCTCTAAAACCTCCACAAGGGTTTCGACCCATTCCGAAGTCTGAACCCGAACATCATCATTGAAGAAAACCAGAAATTTACCGATTGCTGCTTTAGCACCTTGGTTGCACTTATCGGAAAAACTGTAAGGCAGATCGTAACGTACGAACTTAATATGCTCACTTGGATAACGAGGTTCAAGTGCATCGCATACGGAAGAATTAGTGACGACAAGAATCTCGTAATTAGACCAGGTTGTCGACTTACCGATAGACTCCAGACTATCACTGATATTCTTCTCATTATCAGAAGGAATAACAATCGAAACCAAATCGGAAGCATCATCTAAGGCAAACTTGAATCTATTCGCGGCGGGAAGTGCTAAAGCAGTACCTTTCCATCCACGTCGATCTCCAGCCGCTTGCAAAGCCCGAATGTTCGACTCTCGCGCGTAAGGTTTGCCACCGGCTGCACCAGAAGAAGCGATAGCCCTCCAGCCATAGAGAACCTCTTCTATGTGGTAAATTTTATCGGTTCTCTCAGTGATCCTCAGCGCAAGATCATAATCCTGGGAAAAATCAAATTCAGAGCGAAATCCACCGACTTCATCCACGAGTGCCTTTCGATAAGCTGACAAATGACCCGTGTACATGCAGTTCAACAGAAGGCTTGGGCTCCAATCAGGTTTGTTGAAGATTTCCTGAACAGTTCCTTTTTCATCGATCTTGCATTCGTCAGAATACAACATGTCTAAAGCAGGATCGGCTTTGATCGTAGATGCAATCCAAAAAAGCGCATCGTTGGTCAATACATCATCATTATCCAGCAATGCGATATAGGCGCCTGTAGCTAAACTTAATGCTTGATTCGAAGCGGCCGCGATTCCCGAATTCTTTTCCAACTGCACATACTTTATTCGCTTGTCACGTTGGACATAGCTTTCAAGCAGAGAGTTAAGACTTGGTGATTGCGAGCAGTCATCCGCAATACACAATTCCCAATTTATATACGACTGACCGATAACTGACTCTATGGCAGCCTTCAGTAGGTCATCAGGAACTTTATAGACGGGCATAATCAAAGAAATTTTTATGCCGAAATCAAAAGACTCATTTGATTGCATGAGGAATCGACTTTCAATTTCCTTGAACCTTGAATCCTGACGATCCTTCAGAATGTCCCGAGTCGCTCCTCTCTCAGCCTCCGGTGATTTAAGTTGCGCCCGCGCCGCTTCTTTCAGGGCACGAATCCCGCCAGACTTAAGAATACGCTGTATACGAGTGCAGAAATTTCGCCATCCACCAACTTTATTTTTTGCAGCCACAACTTTACGTGCCAACGTACGTAGTTTTCTGGCCTGCCTGACTTTCTTATGAACTATGGCAACGGCACGCCACGACTTGCTGTTTAATATAGCATGAAGCTCGTGATTACGAGCTTGCAACTCCTGGTTACGACTTTGAAGCTCACAATCCAATTCTGCAATTTTGTTGCGCAGGTCATCCGAAACACTCTCCTGCTCGTCTGTCAGGCTTTTCTGTTCAGCGAGTTGATCAGAAAGTTGTGCTTTTTCCTGGGCGGACTGCTCCACATTGTGATTTTGAATGTGCAGGGCATCTACAAGTTTACGCTCGTTGACGACTGCAAAGCCGAGTTCTTTATAGAACTCGCGAATAGACACTTTGTCCGTATCTGAAAGCTCAAACAGAAACTTTAGTTCGTCCGGTACATCTTTACCTGCAGCCACCACACCTAAACCATGCGCATGATCGAATCGGAAGGTAGGGTAATTTACTTCGATTTCCTCAAAGAGCTTCCATACTCCAAAACCATTCTCTCGCACATTTACATCGTGAAAGATGACGATGGCTTTGTCGCTTAACAACGGTAGCCATGTATCCCAATCGTTTTTTACCGCTTCATAGCTGTGTAGCCCGTCAATATGCAGCAAATCTACACTTTTCGGAGCGAAGTGCTGCGCTGCGTCATCAAATGTCTCGCGGAGTAACCTTGAAAACGACGAGTAGGGAACATCATGACGTGCGCGCAGTTGGTTCAGTACGTCCTGGCCGTAGTGCCCTGCATGCTCATCGCCCTGCCAAGTGTCGACAGCATAAGCCTGACAGTCCAGCTCGGTTTTCTGAATGGCTTGGCAAAATGCGCAGTAAGAGTCTCCGTAATGAGTCCCAAGCTCTACGAAAATTTTCGGTTTTACCTTTTCAATCAGAGTGAAGGCAAACGGAATATGTTCCGCCCACGCACTTTTGCCTGAAAGATAAACTGGACGCCCGAAACACATTTTGCCAATATCATTTAAAAACATACTTTTCTCAACTATGATCAAATTCAGGAACAGCGGCGAGCTTCAACGAAATATCCTGCATCGGGATACCGATCAACCCGGTACTCGCACTGGTGGATTCAGATTTGAAGAATAAAGCATCATGTATCCAGTGCATCTGCACATGCTCTTCTTGCGTGCCTTCCGCTAATGCAACGCAAATGGAATAATCACCTTTCGGCAAAATTGGCATATGGAAGGTAAAGTCGCAGCGAAGCGCTTGTTCCTCCATAACCTCCAAAGGTTCATCCATGTAGGAAAGGAACGAGTTATCTCCAAACAACGTCTGCCCCAATCGGTCCTTGATATAGAAACCAACAATCGGAGATTTCAGAGTCAGGTGCGTAACGGCCAGGATTGAGATTGTTACAAGCTCGCCCCCCACCAACCAGATTAGCCGGTCACCCTCTGCTGTCGTAAAGGACACATCCACTATTACTGCCGACCCCAGACCAAACGATGTCGACTCATGGTTAAACTCAAAAATTTGCAAATCGTTACGATGCTGAGTTTTATTTATGAATTCAAGCCGCTGATCTTTTACCGCGACTTGGCGTTCAATTCTAAGCTTAGGTTTCATTTTTGTTGTAGTACCCTTCCCTTGTTGTGCTTCGTAAAAAGCCTCCAAGTAAAAGTCACTTACAACCTTTGGCAAACCTTCTTGAATAACCTTACCTTTCTCTAGCCAAACTGCGTATGAGCACAGATTTTTAACTGAAGCAGTATCATGACTAACGAACAGTACCGTTCCACCCTTCATGAACTCGCGAAGGAAACGCATACATTTCTGCGTAAAAAACGCATCGCCTACGGCGAGCGCTTCATCGATGACCAATACATCGGCGTCCACATGGGCAATAACTGCAAAAGCCAATCTTACTAACATACCACTCGAATATGTTTTAGTTGGCTGCTCAACGAAGTCACCAATATCCGCGAATGCAATAATTCGCTCAAAACGCTCATCGATCTGTTCGATCGTCAGGCCGTATAGTTGACCATTTAAATAAACATTTTCACGACCAGTAAAATCAGGATTGAAACCTGACCCCAACTCTAGCAATGCTGCAACCCGGCCATTTATCTCTGCGACCCCGCGTGTAGGGTTCAGGGTTCCGCAGATAATCTGCAGAAGTGTACTTTTCCCTGACCCATTACGACCGATAATCCCGACGGTCTGACCCTTTTTAACTTCAAAACTTATGTCTGTAAGCGCCTCAAATTTACTTGAGCAAGCGTTTGCTCTGAAGTCAAAAGATCGACGCAACCGCGGAATCAATGAGACTTTAGACAGAACTCTATACAGCAGCTGCTGCAGCCGCTTCTGTGGTCTGTCATACGTTTCAAATGTTTTACTGACATTAGAAACTTTAATTGCAATATCAGAGCACATCGGCAAAACCTATTCTGAGTTTTTGAAACCAGGCAAAACCTAGCCAGCAGAAAACGAGAGATACGACCAAATAGGTCAACCAGGCAACCGGATCAATGCCGACGCCAAAAATCAATAAGTCTCTAGTTTGCTCTATCGGATAGGTCAGCGGATTGTAATTAGCAAGAAACCTCCAATGCTCAGGAAACGAACTGGCAGGAAAAAAGATTGGAGAAATAAACATCATGCCTGTTGTGATCAAACCAATTGTCTGGCTAATATCTCGAACAAAAACACCTGTTGCCGACAACCAGAACATCATCCCGAGAATAAATACAAAAAACGGAAAAATCCCGATCGGAAGCAATAAAGCGGTCCATGGGATACTGCCCGTTTCCACCAATATAAAGATTAGCAAAATTGCGAAGCTTATTGCCGCTTGAAAAAGAGCGCATAGAATCGACACCAGTGGAAGAATTTCCAATGGGAAGATTATTTTTTTAACAAAATTTTGATTACCAATTATTATCGCTGGAGACCGTCCAAAACACTCGCTGAAAAAATTAAACACGATCAGCCCAGCAAATAGAATGACGGGATAGGATACAGTGGTAGCCTCAACCGCCACCCCCCAACGAGACTTGAAGATATTAGTAAACACAAAAGAAAAAATTATCAGCATAAACAAAGGGCTGAGTATCGACCAGAACAACCCGAACAGCGACTCTTTGTATCTCCCCACAATTTCCCTTTTTGCCAAATTTAGCAATAAATGCCGATGCTTGTACGCAGACCTTAGGAGTTTTAACGGGGATAAACTTTGAGTTTCCATTTATTTCAATTTACCTTTCAAAAAACTGATTTCATCGCAATTTATGGAGTACCTTCGTATTCGCATCCAGCTTCTGGCAATCACCTCGGTACGAAGGGCTCTCACGATCCAGGGTGGTAAAGGGGTAGCTCGCATCCTTGACCCAACCCTCTGAGAAAATTTACGATTCGCGCCGCGCGCTGCAGCCAAGGTCTAACATAAGCTCTTCGCGCCTGCTAAACGAGCCTTGCAAGCCGCCTTAGCGTCGATCCGCCTATAGGACCCCAGCCTTGCGTCGTCTGGTCAAGCGTCATCTGCTTTAGCTGCTACCAAGTAACTACGACGGATGCGGCGTCGATCCAAAAAAATAAGCTTATCATGCGTGCCGCTTGTACGTAACCATTCCGCCCTCACGCCGCGGCTCTACGGATTCGAGCGCCTTCAATACCACGCCTCGCCAGCCTTTATCGCTTCAGGCCGAGATCAATGCTATTAAGATAGCGAATTAGAATGCGCCCCTTTAGAACCCGAAGCATTTACGAAAATTAATGCTTCATACCTTCCTGCTCGCCACAACCAACTCCAACACGCGACACTCTACAATACCTTCAAAGGGAGTCGCGGCTGACGGGACGAGCGCTTACGAATTAGCATTGAGTTCTTGCCTAGGGATAGCACCAAAAAAGGTTACCCAGAGTACATCAAACACTAGAATCAATTCGGTATCATACTCTGTCGCTACCCGCTTTTAACCGAAATGCCAACCAGATCAAAGGCGCGTATGCCAATATGAGATAGATAGAGCCGTAATCACTTCCTACAGATAATACTGCAATCGGTAATAGCCAAAAGACATTGATGGCAATAACGGAAAATGTCACCACACCATGTCTTCCAAATTTCATTGCCGCTTTTTGGTAAGCGTGGCTTCGATGGGCTTCATAAACTTTATGCCCAGTCATCAGTCGACACATCAGAGTGAATGTAGCGTCGACAATGAAGACACCCATCAGGATCAACCAGCTCCACAAAAACTCTGTCGTCTGTGCCGCAGATTGAACAGAAAGACTCGCAAGTACGACCCCCAAAAATCCGCTCCCTGCATCCCCCATAAAAATCTTTGCGGGAGGAAAATTCCAGCATAAAAATCCCAAAACCGCAGCAGCCAGAACCAGGGGGGCCCAAATCAGATCAGTTTCACCACCCAGCCAGTAAACGATGCAAATACTGACACAAACACAGATAGCTTGCGCGCTAGCCAGAGCGTCGATGCCATCCATGAAATTATAAAGGTTGAGCATCCATACAAGATAGAGCGCAGTCCATATGGTGCCGAGCCATCCCAACTGAACAGCAACACCAAAAAAATTGACTTCGTGAATACCGCCCAACCAAAAAATAGCCCACGCGGCAGCGAGGAAATGCCCAAGCAGGCGCCATCTAGCAGCGATATGCCCATGGTCATCGGCGAAACCGATCAGCGCAACAATCAGGCCGGAGCCAAACAATCCAAAAAGTGCCGCTGTGCTTAAGAGATTCAGAGTTGCCAATAAAGGGATTGTTACCAAAAACGCGATAACGATTGCCACTCCACCACCACGTGGTGTGGGTATTACGTGAGAGCTTCGCTCGTTCGGTATGTCTATCAAGCTCTTCGCCAAGGCATAACGGCGCAGAAGAAACGTCCCACCCAAGGACGCAGTAAACACCACAAAAAGTAACAGCCAAACAATCATTTCGTTAACTCTTGCTGGTAAAAACTCGCGGTTCGACGCAGGGCTTTGTCGGTGCTGACAGGCGGCGCCCAAGACAACAACTCAGAGTTCTTGCCGATATCGACTTGAAGGGATTCACAAATACGCTGAACTGCAGCCTTCTTACCTAGAATTGAAGCAAGCAGGTTTAAACACCACTCAGGAACCGGTAGGAGAATCGCACGATTACCAAGTGCTTTGGAAAGACGACGCGCCAATTGTGTCGTCGAAAGATCTTCACCGTCGGAAACTAGAAAAGTTTGGTTCGCTGCCGCTGGATGATCAATGCAGTGGATGATGAGACTAACCAGGTTTTCAACCGAGACCAAGCTTCGTTGATTGTGGATGGCCCCTAAGGGTAACGGAACACCGACTCGCAGCGCGTTCAATAACCGAAGAAAATTACCTTTTACCCGCGGTCCATACACTAGAGGCGGACGCAAGATTACGAGTTCCATACCGGAGTTTTTTGCAAGCTGTGTCAATGCCAATTCTGCTTCGTACTTTGAAATACTGTAGGGATCAAGCGGCTTAGGGTCGTCGTCAGCAGTAAATGGCCTACCCAAACCTGTAGTTTCTCCATTGACTTTGATTGTACTGATGAATATGAAGCGTTTGACTCCGGCCTTGACGGCATGCTTAGCCAACCTCAACGTACCCTCGACGTTGACTTTGCGAAACTCGGCTAATGCATCGGCAGACTTTTCATCCATGATATGGACTCGTGCAGCGGTGTGAATGACCACTTGAACATCGTCTAGCGGTGGTAGCGTCTTTAGATTAGTTAAATCAAAATGCACTACGGGACACAAACCACAGAGACGGGATGCACCCCGTAAGGCTGCGACCGGGGAAAACTCCCTTTCTGCCAATAACCTGAACACCAAAGCCTCGCCAACAAACCCACCAGCCCCGGTGACCAGTATTTTCAGAGCGGTCATTCAGCTCGACTCCCTAACAGCGCAGTTGCCCAGCAAACAAAAAAGAAGAAAATTTTATCACGCCTTCTGCGCCTGCATTTACCAGCACTGAACGACAGCTTAAGTAATTTCAAGCGCCCCAACCCGAACCAGCTTTTCACAAAAGACTGATCATCCTGCCCCACCAATAATGCGACCTTCTTTACTTGGCTGAACCACCATCCGTTATAAATTCTTCGATAGCGAGTAATCAGCGGAATTAATCCGGTATTGGCACCTACTTGATTATTTCCATGTTGCCGATACTCAACTGACGGCATTGGATCAATAAACCAGCGAAAACCATGACTTCGCGCGAACGCATAGATATACCAATCATGAAGAGTTATCGCTTGTAACGCCTGCCAGTTTTCGAGCATCGACGCTTTCAACGCTAATACGAATGCTTTACTCATCACATAGCTGCAACCAGGGCCCGCAGATTCGAATAGATAGTCCCATGTAACCTGAGGCTGCGCTTTGTCGAGTAACTGTGTTCGACCGTCAGGCCAAAATGCTCGGACATTACTGGAATAAGCATCAAGCTGGAGATTATTGATAGTCTCAGTCGCACGCTGTAGCTTGTCTGAGTGCCAGATATCATCTTGATCAGCGAATGAGATGAAATCATAAGCGCTGATATCAACATCACGAATCAAACGAAAAAAATTGCGAGAAGCACCGCCAAATATCTCCCCAGATGGTAGAACAATTACTTGCGAATGCTTATTAGCGTAAGCCGCACACCAAGCTTCAGTGCCATCGGAGGAGGGGTCGATACTGATATATATTGTCACTTTGACTTCGGACTGGCGGAGGATAGAGGTTAGTTGCTCCTCAATCCACTGCATGCCATTAAATGCGGCCAGCAAAACCGCAACATTGGGATGTTTCACTGGCATCGCATTCCTGCTCACTCTTTTCAAACTGCCTTTCGAAAGGCAAAATCCTTCGAATCAGTGAGACGCAGGGTCTAACAGCTTCTGCAGGTACTGACCGTAACCGGTCTTCTTCAGAGCATCAGCTTGTGCACTCAATTGCTCGGAAGTGATCCAGCCATTGTGATAGGCAATCTCTTCCAGGCAGGCAACTTTCAACCCCTGACGCTGCTCAATCGTATGCACGAAATGGCTGGCTTCAAGCAGTGAGTCGTGAGTACCAGTATCGAGCCAAGCGAAACCTCTTCCCAGCATTTCAACGCTGAGAGACTTACGCTCAAGGTAAACACGGTTTACATCTGTAATTTCCAGCTCACCACGCTCAGAAGGTTTGATATTCTTCGCGATATTGACAACTTCATTGTCGTAGAAATACAGGCCGGTTACCGCATAGTTCGACTTAGGTTTAAGCGGCTTTTCTTCGATGCTGAGAGCACGCCCACTGCTATCGAATTCAACCACACCGAAACGTTCAGGATCTGACACATGATAACCAAACACTGTCGCACCGCTCTTTTGCTCAGTAGCAGAGCGCAAATTGTCAGAGAAGTGCTGACCGTAAAAGATGTTGTCGCCCAAGATTAGGCAGCAAGGATCCTTAGCAATAAACTCTTCACCAATGATGAAGGCCTGAGCCAGCCCGTCTGGACTAGGCTGCTCGGCATAAGTCAGCTTGATACCGTACAGACTGCCATCCCCCAGCAACTTGCGAAACAATGGCAAGTCTTCCGGCGTGGAAATAATCAGAATTTCACGCATGCCCGCCAACATCAATACAGACAGCGGATAGAAGATCATCGGCTTGTCGTAGATCGGCAGCATCTGTTTGGATACACCTAGAGTTAGCGGGTGCAGTCGAGTGCCCGAACCGCCAGCCAGGATGATGCCTTTACGATTTGTCGTGGTCATTTGTTTAAAACTTCCCTAAGCATTCTTGTTACACCATTTTGCCAATCCGGCAAGTGTAGAGAAAATTTGTCGCGTAGTTTTTGAGTGTTCAATCGCGAGTTCAGAGGGCGGCGTGCCGGTGTTGGATAATCGATCGTATCGATTGGATTCACCATTGAAACCGCCAGCTCTTCACCGCTTGCCTTGGCAAAATCGATGACGTGACTCGCATAACCGTGCCAGGAAACTTCCCCGGCAGCCGCCAAATGATAGAGCCCCGCCAGCTCAGGATGCTTCAAGACCTGCTGAATGACCAACGCCGTCACATCGGCGATCAGATCGGCCCCGGTCGGAGCACCTACCTGGTCACTGATGACGTTGAGCGTCTCGCGCTCCCTGGCCAGGCGTAACATGGTTTTTGCGAAATTATTGCCGCGGGCGCTGTAAACCCAGCTGGTCCGAAATATCAGATGTTTGCAATCCGAAGCAGCAATTGCCCGTTCTCCGGCCAGTTTGCTGACGCCATACTGATTTACAGGAGAGACGATATCCGTCTCACACCAAGAGGTCACACCCTCACCACTAAACACGTAGTCGGTCGAGTAGTGAATAAGCCATGCATCTAGCGATGCTGCTTCTTCTGCCAAAACTTGAACGGCTTGCGCGTTGACTCGATTTGCCTGTTCAATTTCTGATTCAGCACCATCGACCGCGGTGTAAGCTGCGGCATTTACGATTATGTCGGGCTGTATCTGGCGAATCGTTATACGTAATGCTTCTAGATCGGACAAGTCGCCACTCAAGCCGTTTGCCTGCTGACGATCCAGGGCGATCAACTCACCAAGCGGTGCGAGGGAGCGTTGCAGCTCCCAGCCCACTTGGCCATTTTTTCCTAAAAGAAGGATTTTCATTTTTTGTTCGAGCGATCTGCGTAATTCTGATCAATCCACTGCTGGTAACTGCCACTCTTCACATGAGCAACCCATTCAGTGTTGTTCAGATACCACTCTACGGTTTTGCGAATACCCGTTTCAAAGGTCTCTTCAGGCGTCCAGCCCAGCTCACGCTGAATCTTGCTCGCATCGATAGCATAGCGCTGGTCGTGCCCCGGACGATCCTGAACGTAAGTGATGAGACTGGCGTGCGGGAGATGGTCAGAATCAGGGCGCAGTTCATCCAATAGCGCACAAAGGGTGTTTACTACCTCAATGTTCTGCTTTTCATTATGGCCACCGATATTGTAAGTCTCACCAATGACACCTTCCGTCACCACCTTGTACAACGCACGCGCGTGATCTTCCACGTATAACCAATCGCGAACCTGATTGCCTTTGCCATAAACCGGCAACGCCTTGCCTTCCAACGCATTGAGGATGATCAGCGGGATCAATTTTTCAGGGAAGTGGCAAGGACCGTAGTTGTTCGAGCAGTTGGTAACGAGCGTAGGCAACCCGTAAGTACGAGCCCAAGCGCGAACCAGATGGTCCGAACTGGCCTTGCTGGCCGAGTACGGAGAGCTAGGTTGATAGGGTGTGGTTTCAGTGAACAGGTCTTCCGGCCCCTCGAGATCACCATAGACTTCATCAGTGGAAATGTGGTGAAAGCGGAATTCTGCCTTGCGAGTGTCATCCAAGGCAGCCCAATAGTGGCGCGCTGCCTCTAGCAAAGTGTATGTACCAATAATATTGGTATGAATAAATTCCGACGGACCGGAAATAGAGCGATCAACGTGGGATTCTGCAGCAAGATGCATGATTGCATCGGGCTGGTGCTCACGTAAAATCCGGTCAATCTGCTCGCGATCACATATATCAACGCGCTCGAATGCGTAACGAGAACTGTTCCCAGCTTCCGACAAAGACTCTAGGTTGCCCGCGTAAGTCAGCTTGTCGACGTTAACGACGGAGTCGGTGGTGTTGAAGATTATGTGACGGATGACTGCCGAGCCGATGAACCCGGCGCCGCCTGTAACTAGAATTTTCACGCGAAACCATACCCTTGAGCTGCGGGCAGCGCCACAACACGCGCTGCCTAATCCATGAATTAAAAAGCCGTCAGTACATCAGGCCTTTATCAGAGTCAGTGTGAACCGATGTAGAACTACACCATCATCGAACAAGGGTTGCATTTTACAGCTAAATGAACCTTTTACTAATGGATAAAGAGAGGATAGGTGCAATTTCGACAGATGCCCTGCACCTATAGGTCTTAGGCAAGACTTTTGCGAGAAACTCTGGACGATCGCCCCAAAAACCAGCCCAGAACAGGCCCAACCAGCATGCCGACGAGCAGTGCCAACACCACGACCAGTGAAATCGGAAGTTGAGGCCCGGAAAACCCAAGAAACAAAATCGATACCTGCTGTTGATTTTCAAGGACGAAAGCCAAGACAACCAGCATCAGCAGAAGAAGGAAAAAACCGAGAAAGACTCGTTTAAAACTACGCATGAGCATCCCCCTTGTAATCCGAAGCGAGCTCACCCTCCTCCTCTTCGTTTACACGATCTCGCAGCTCTTTTCCTGGCTTGAAATGCGGGACAAACTTTCCGTCAAGGCTGACAGACTGCCCGGTTTTCGGGTTTCGCCCAACGCGCGGCGCACGATAGTGCAAGGAGAAGCTGCCAAAACCACGGATCTCTATCCGATCCCCGGTGGCGAGACACTGAGACATTTGCTCAAGCATGGTCTTGATCGCCAACTCCACATCCTTGGATGAGAGTAGCCCTTGATGGGTGACAATTCGTTCGATCAACTCCGACTTCGTCATTTTTTTCCCTTCTTTTTCAAGCAGCTAGATCAGCGCTTCAAAGGTTTTAGCACGCCCCGCGGTTTTTGAACAGCCTGAGCACTACCTTAACTAACCAGCGCTACCGCCCACCCACCTTCCAGTCAATCGATACGGGGCTCAACCCGCTAAATCTGCAGCCCTGCAACGTGCTTTTTCAGGACTGGCACACTACGACCATCGTTCGAGTGAGATACCCGGCAGGATTCCAGCCGAACGGATAATCCTCCGCGTTTTCTTCAGCTTCGCTGGATTTGACTAACACCTTATAGCCTCGCCCCGAACACTCCCGGACCGCGCGCTTGTAACACCTTTCCCAGTTTGAGCCGAGGCCGGAACAATCGATTTTGACTGTGGCAGTACCATGAACGACATGAGTCCGGCTGTTGGTCGTACACCCCGCCAAAATCAACAGCACCGCAGCAGCAAGCAACTTGCTCATCCCCTCTCCACCTTTTATCCCCCTGGCTTGCAGCCTCCAGCCAAACCTGCCACCTCCCTGACAGGCCTACTTAAATGCAGACCTTGCCATACCGCATTTGGTTTCCCTCATGCTGCCGGTGCCACGTATTTCCAATCTATTCGAACTCCTCTCGGCAGCGGAGGGGCTTCGAACATTCCGACAGAGTGGCTTATTTCATAATGTTTCAGGATAGTCACCAATCGACTCGGATGTGGCCGAAACCCCCATTCCACCGCGCCTCATTTCGGGACGTCGGTCAAAAAGTAGCGACCGCGACCTGACAGCCTTGCGATGGATTAAGGGAACAGAAATGGTTATGATTGCCACGTCTAGCGTAGGACAATTCTGAAAACATGCGGAGAAATGCAGAAAAAACAATAAAGACAGGCTTCGTCCTACAATAAACTCGGATTCATCTCTCGATTCAGGTTGTACAGCCAGTTTTTACACCGATTATCAGGCCTCCCGCCGACGCTTTAACTCGACAAAGCAATTCAACTCGATTGTTGTATTGCCAAAAGAGCACATGCCGAAGCAGGCCTCTAGGTGCGACAAGGCTTGCCTCCTGTTTTTGGAGTTGAGACATGGAATTGTCCTCGTTGTTTGTAACACCCTACTTGATACATCTCCCATAAAAAGTGATCTGGCTTCGATGTCACCGCATCGATCCAGTGGCGATATCCCCAACTCTTGCACAACCTAAATCGGTAAGTAAGGCACCCCCCAGCTTTTAGCCGAACTTGCTTATAAGGACATTCTCATGTCAATTCAGCTGTTTATTCCAAAATTCCGCATCGATGAATGCCTCGCAGCTATTCGCGAGTGCCTCGAAAAAGGCTGGACCGGTCTTGGTTTCAAGACCACCGCCATGGAAGAAGAATGGAAGTCCTACACCGGCTTGCCGCACGCCCACTTCCTGAGCTCCAACACAGTGGGTCTGCACCTCGCTGTTGAACTTTTTAAAACCAAGTTCGGCTGGACTGATGAGGATGAAGTCATCACCACCCCGCTGACTTTTATCTCCACCAACCACGCGATTCTGTATGCGGGCATGAAACCGGTATTCGCGGACGTCGACGAATCGCTGTGCCTGGACCCGGAAAGCGTGATCGAACGCATCACGGAAAAAACCAAGGCGCTGATCTTTGTAGGCATTGGCGGCAACGTCGGGCAGTACGAGAAAATCGTCGACATCTGTAAAGAACGCAACATCAAGTTGATCCTCGATGCCGCTCACATGGCGGGAACCCGACTCAACGGCAAACACGTCGGACAAGAAGCAGATTGCGTGGTATTCAGCTTCCAGGCCGTAAAAAATCTGCCGACCGCCGACTCAGGAATGATCTGCTTCAAAAGTAGAGAAGACGATGAGCGTGTTCGTAAGCTGAGCTGGCTGGGCATCAACAAAGACACCTTCGCTCGTACCGCCGCACAGGGTGCATACAAGTGGATGTACGACGTCGAAGAACTCGGCTACAAATACCACGGCAATTCGATCATGGCAGCCATGGGCCTAGTACAACTGAAGTATCTGGATCTGGACAACGCCTACCGTCGCCAACTGGCTAACTGGTATCGCCAGAACCTGGTTGGTCAGACCAAAATCAGTATTATCAACGTGACGCCGGGGTGTGAGTCCTCTACTCACTTGCTGCAGGTTCGCGTCAAGGATCGCGACGCACTGATGCTCGCCCTGAACGAACATCAGATCTATCCGGGCGTGCACTACCGTGACAACACTGAGTACTCGATGTACTCGTTCGGTGCCGGCACTTGCCCGAATGCAACGAAAGCCAGCCAGGAAATCCTCTCGCTGCCGATGCATCTAGGTCTGTCGCGTGCCGATGTAGACACCGTGTGTGAACTACTGATCCGTTACGCGAAATGAAGCGCTCACTCCCCTCGGTCGAGGCAGGCGCATTGCGCCTCCGTCTAATCGAAGAGAGTGACCTGCACGATACCTTGTCCTGGAGAAACCGGGACGAGGCACGTGTCTGGTTTAAGACTTCGACACCTTTAACCTACGAACAGCACGCTAACTGGTTCCATCAGCGCTACCTGCGGAGCGACACAGACTTTCTGTTTGTTGTAGAAACAGAGGGAGTCCTGGTAGGACAAGCGTCCGTCTATGGAATCGACTGGCAGGCACGCACCGCGGAAGTCGGTCGCTTCCTGGTTGACTCCACTCAAGCGGGACGCGGCTATATCAGTCGCGCCTGTGGAGTATTGTTGGATATTTGTTGGCACACGCTGGATCTGGACTACGTATTTCTCGAAGTCATCGATACCAATGCTCGCGCAATCCACCTTTACCGCAAGCATGGTTTCAGTGAGGAGGAACATTACGACGGACTCATAAGAATGGGCCTCAGAAAAAACCAGGCGAGAACTGAATGACAAGTGTGACAAGGCTGCTCACCGATAGCACGCGTGCAATGAAAATGTGGCGCGTCTGGGTGTATCTGGGCGTACAGGACATCAAGGCAAGGTTCCACCGATCATTCTTCGGCCCACTATGGATAGTCCTGACGACAGGTTTTTTTGTGACCGGCGTCGGCCTGATCTACGGATTGCTGTTTGGCCAACCGGTCCATGAGTTTTTGCCTTATCTGGCGTGCGGTTTCGCTCTATGGGGCTTTATCGTTGCGTCAATCACCGATGCCAGCTCGACATTCGTAAGGGCCGAGGGATACATCAAACAGTTCTCCTATCCCAAGCAGATCTATTTGCTGAGGACGCTGATTTCCAGCGTCATTGTGCTGCTTATCGGCATCGCCGTTGTGATACCCGTGCAACTGTTCTTCAACGAGATCAGCCCGTTTGGTTGGCTGCTCGCGATTCCTGGGCTGGCTATTCTGATCATGGCCGCATTCGGCCATATCGCGATTAGCGCATATCTGGGCGCGCGCTTTCGGGACTTCCCGCACGCCATGGCAGTCATGCTTCAAATGTTGTTTTTCATCACCCCAATCATGTTCCCGATAAAACTGTTACATGAAAAAGGGCTCGGGTTCATCTATCAACTCAACCCTCTGTACTACCTCATCGATGTGGTGCGGCATCCCATCATCCAAGGTGAACTTGCCCTGCCGGAAAACTACCTTTACGCCGGCATTTATGTACTGATGACCTGGCTAACTGCACTGCTTGTCGCCTACAAGCTCGACTCTCGCGTGGTTTTCCTTTTATGACTCATGCATCACTGGTTCTGAAAAACGTCGACATCACTTTCGAAGGCGCGCTCAGTAGCGAAGAGGGCTTGAAAAGCTGGTTAAAGCGCAAGTTGCTAACGCGCAATACCGATGCAGCCACCAATTATCGTATCGAGGCGCTCAAAGGCATTAATCTCGAGATCAACCATGGCGAGCGTGTTGGACTGATTGGTCTCAACGGTGCCGGCAAGAGCACCCTGCTAAAAGTTATGGCGGACATTTATCCACCGACCGCAGGTTCGGTTTCGATTAAGGGACATGTATGCCCGATGTTCGAATTCGCCACCGGCTTCGAGATGAATCAGTCAGGCTGGGACAACATTCGCATTCGCGGGCTGTTGTTGGGCATGCCCGCCGATGCAATCGAGGCGAAGCTACCCGAGATTGCTGCATTCACCGAACTGGGCGACTTTCTCGACTACCCGGTACGCACCTACTCCTCGGGTATGTTCATTCGGTTAGCGTTTGCCGTTTCGACCAGCATCAACCCGGAAATTCTACTGATTGACGAAGTCATGGGTGCCGGCGACATTTCATTCGCAGAAAAAGCCAAGCGACGCATGTTTGAATTCATGGAACAGGGAAAAATCCTGGTTTTCACCACCCATAACTTCAATCTCCTGAATGACTTCTGCACCCGCACAGTGTGGCTGCATAAAGGCCAGATTGTCGCAGATGGCCCTACCGACGAAATCGTCAAGCGCTACAACGAAGCGCACACCAACGCTCAATAAAAATCTCAACCTTTTCCGGCCAAGACTCATAGCTAGGATAGCGAGCAAAAATGACGCCCCCTTATAACTTAAAGAACATTCAAGCCCTGCGATGGCTGGCAGCACTGTTGGTTTTCGTTCAACACGCGGTCTATTTCTCCGGACAAATCAATAACGACTCGATACAAGAATTTTTGCGACTGAGCTTCGGATCGATCGGCGTCTTCGTGTTTTTCATCATTTCCGGCTTTGTCATCGCCTTGCAGACAGACAAGAAACCAAGCCTGTTCGCCGCGCACCGACTCGCACGCATTTATCCGGCCTTTTTCATTGCCGCCATTGTTGCCTCGCTGATTTTCTTTCTCTTCTCCAACTACCGTCCCGTTCTGAACAGCGGCACCCTTTCGATGCTGCTGATTCCAGTCGGCTCTCTGAACGGAACGTTCCAGATCCCGTACTGGACATTGATCTATGAGGTGTTTTTCTATGCGCTGGTGTTGCTGGCGATGATTGCCTTCAAAGCCAGGCCGCAACTGTTGAATATTGCCATGTTTGCTTGGCTGCTGGTCATCCTTGGGTTTTCTAACGCAGGCATCAAGACCAGTGTCGCCATGCCGACGTTGAGTGAAATCGTTATTTCGACGCTGAACATTTACTTCATCGTCGGTTTCTTCCTGTCGCGACTGCTTTTCTCGCCGACAAGCAGGATTGCCTATGCCGCTCTCTTCGCCATGGCATTGGAGGCGGTGTATTTTCCTGAACTGCGCTATACCGCCATCATCTGCACAATGGGCGCCATCGCTATCCTGTCACTGGTGAGATTACCCGCACTGCCAGCATTTCTTATCAAATTGGGTGACTACTCCTACGGCATCTACCTGATGCACATGCCGGTTATCTTTTGCCTGTTCCTGGCCCTCAAACCTCACGGCGTGGACTTCTACACTTCGATTGCGATCATGACTGTGATTGCATTGCCGGCAGCGATTCTGTTCGGCAAGTTCGAATACTGGTTTTATCAAACCAAGATTCGTCCGGCTGTAGACAAATTCCTGACCCGCCCGAACCCGCTTCATCAGAATCAGCCTCTGGAACAACCATGAAATTTAGTGATTTCTCATCTGACCTGAAAATTCATGCCAGCTCCAAGGCGCCGTCGAAACCGAAGGTCACGGTGATTCTGCCGACCTATTCCCGTGGCCACGGACCACTGCAGGAGTCCATCGACAGTGTATTGGCCCAAAGTTACAGAAACTTTGAACTGATCATTGTCGACGACGGTTCACGGGACGGCTCCGCGGCCGTGCTGCAGGAATACCTGAAGAAAGACTCGCGCATTATCGTTCACTCGTACCACAAGAACAGTGGCCTGCCAGCCTTGCGCGTCAACCAGGCGGCGTTGCATGCGAAAGGCAAGTATATCGCCTATCAGTTCGACGATGACATGTGGACCGAGCACAGTCTGCAAGTGCGCGTCGAGCAACTGGAAAAGTGCAGCAGACCTTCTGTGGCCTATGCCAACGCTAGCGTCGACATCGCCCTCGCCGACGGGTCGATCACCACTCGCAAGCTGGGCGGACCGTTCAACTACGGTCTGTTGATGAACGGCAACTACATTGCCAACAACACGATCATGCACCACAAGTCACTGTTCGACATCGCAGGCATGTATGACTCCCACGTCATGATGCGCCGCTACTCGGACTATGACCTGTGGTTGCGATTCGCCAAACACGCCGACTTCATCTGGGTCGACGAAGTGACGTCGCATGTGCGCGCCAACCTGGTCGACTCACTGGGAAAGGAAATTCCACTGTTCTTTGCTCGGTACAGAAAGAGCCTGGCGATTCCACGCGATCACCTGCTCACCCCTGCGACCATCAACAACTACGACGTCATCGATCTCTCGCAATTTGCCGATACGTTCACCGAAGCGGAAATCATTGAATACCGGCGCATGGAAGCCGCGCCTTTCCTGACCAAGTTCAATGACTATTGCAGCGACTCCGAAATGGCAGTTGCCGCGGCCGCTCGAGGACGCAAGCTGCACTTGCTGACCGTGAAACCCGACTATTCGACGTCGGTGGATGTCACTATTCACAACTTCACCCTGCTGCCAGAACAGCGAGCGATCACCAGCACGTTCGTCAAGGAAAACGATCTTCCGGCCATCGACCTGGCGGGTGTGGATGTGACCGTGCTCTATCGCACGGTCGGCGTTGCCGGCAGCCAGTTCGTCAAGAACCAGAAGGGCAAGATGCCTTTGGCTTACTTGATGGACGACAACATGCTGCACTTCCATGAAGTCGGCCCTCAACACAGCTTTCTTGCCCCTGGCACACCGACGTATCAGAACATCGCGCAACAGATCCAGTCGGTCGACACCTGCATCGGTTACAGCGATGCGATCAATGAAGACTTGCGCGAACTCAACAGCAAAACGGTTCGGCTTAACACCAACATTCATGCCCGATTCGTGCAGAAACGCACCTACAGTCGCGGCAAGCGTCTGAAAGTCGCAATCATGTCCGGCGCCGTACGCGAGGATATTCTGCGTGAGCTATGGCAGGCCCTTGCGAACTTCGCCAGCACCCATAGCAACTCGGTGGAGTTCCACTTCTGGGGTCTGGATCCTGCGAAGTTTGGCACACTGGAATGCCCGGTATACTTCAAACCTTTCACCCACGTCTACGAAAGCTATATTCGCGACTTGAGCGAAACGAGCTTCGACATCGCACTGGTTCCCCTGGATTTCAGCACCCGCGCTGCGCGCAGCAAAAGCCCGGTCAAACTGCTGGAGTCGGTCGCTGCCGGCGCCATTGGCGTCTTCACCGATGCCGTGCCCTACTCCGACATTCCAGACGCCTGTTGTGTGAAAGTCGAAAACACCGTCGAAGCATGGGAACAGGCGCTGACTCACTGCTACGACATGGGTCAGCAAAAGCGCGATGAGATACTTGAGAACGCCAGGGAGCTGGTGTTTTCGCGCTATACCACCGAGTCGCAGTTCTATGACTTCCTGGCCAGCTGCGAAGCTGTTCGCCTGCATTCCAGACTGGGCGACAAAGCCATTGCCTACGCATTCCACGAAACAGCCCTGGGCGGTGCCACGCTGCACCTGATCCGACACGCCAGCCTCGTCGCATCGCTAGGCTTTCGAGTCGTAGGCATTGTTCCGCAGGATGCAACCTACGGCCCGATCTTCAAGGCACGGTGGGACGCCGCAACGAACGGGGCAAACCTGATCGAAGAGCAATGGCCTTCCGGGTATATCGACAGTGCGCAACCGCAGCGTCCTTTCCAGCAGCAGGACGAAGCGGCGGCACGCCATCTGTCCAATTGCCTGGAGCCGGAAAGAATCGGCTTCCTGCACTTTGCAACGTGGTCACCGACCATGAGCCTGCTGGCCAAGCAACTGGGGATTCCCTGCAGCGCCAGTGTCCACCAGTTTTATGAAGGCGCCGGCAACTCCATCGTTCACTTTGCCGACTCGATTCACTGCTCTTCGCTGACTCACGGTTTTAAATGGTCGAGCCTATCGAAGAGTCCGGCGCGGCGTATCGTCTGCCCGGTCGCCGATGATTACTTCGCAAGCTTTGCAGCCAATCGCGCCCGAGCGGCAAAGAGCGGCAATGCCCTGCGAATTCTCGTATCCGGCACTCTGCAGCCGCGCAAGAATCAACTGGGTGCGATTCAGGCAGCGATCTTGCTCAACGATGCCGGGTTTGACGTGTCACTGGACTTGATCGGCTACACGGTATTCCACAATCAATACTTGGCCGAATGCACTTCATTAATTGAATCCAGCCAATATAAAGATAAATTCATCATTCATGGTTTTATCGATGATCCAAAACCGTTTTATGATAAGTGCGACCTGTTGCTGATATCGGCTACCGATGAGTCCATGCCCCAGACAATGTTGCAGGCGATGGCCATGGGCATACCCGTCGTATCAACAATTGTCGGCGGCGTAGCGGAGATCATCAAACACCGCTATAGCGGCTTCCTCGCCCAGAATGAAAGTCCTGAGGCAATGGCAGCGGCCGTCTCGCAGTACATCCAGTTGTCAAAATTGCAGCGCCTGGAAATCGTTGATCGCGCGCAGCGGTCGATGCAGTTCCTTGCCCGTCCGACGTATGTCCGTTCCGAACTGGTGGACCTGTACAACCAGGCATTCGAGGAATTCGCGTTGTACCAGAAAGCTGCAAAGAAGCCGGGCAAAAACATGCCCAACACGTCGGCGACTTCGTATGAACAGATGCTGCTTGCAACTCTGAACACCACCCGCAGTCAGATCAGCCAATTAAGCAGAGCGCTGGATAAATGACGTTTGAGAATGAAGTGGTGAACGTTGACCTGGGTTGCGGGAAACGCAAGCAGGAAGGATTTTTCGGCATTGATCGTTTCCCGATGCCGGAAGTCGATATGCTCGCCGACATCGATCTCGGCATTCCGCTGCAAGATGATTCGGTCGACATGTTGTTCTCGTCGCACTTCCTGGAGCACGCCCGTGATCTGATGTTCACCATGCGGGAAATTTATCGCGTCTGTAAGCATGGGGCGCAGGTCTGCATTATCGCGCCTTATAACGAACAGAAACTGAACATTGCCAACCCCTACCACATCACGATTTTCAACGAGCACACGCCTCGCTTCTGGACTGACCACACGGAAACACCGGTGGATGAAGCTGACTATGCGGATCCGGTAAAGCGCCCCTGGGGACTTTCAAAGTCAGACAACTCCAATCCTGGTCTCGATATTCGACTGATCAACATGGAGTTTTTCTACTTCCCCGAGTACTTGCCTCTACCGCTCGAGCAAAAGAGAAAGTTTCGTAACGAGCGATTCAACGTATGTGACCAGATCATGTACCAATTGATCGTTTGGAAAGGTGATGAATGCTCGCCTGGCGTCAGCTACGAAGATCACGTCAGCGCATTCAAACCTTATGAACCTCATTACATCAGGCACCTCAAGATGCACGAGCAAAACGAAATCATCCAGAAGTTCACTCAGTCGGAAACCGCTCTTCGTCAGCGAATCGAGGGCCTGAAAACTGAACTTGCACAAGTCACCAGCGCGGCGCAAGCAGCATCGGCACAAGCGGCTGCAACACCGGCGATTACGACTGATGCACTTCTGGAACGACGCATCAATGAGTTGACCGAAGATCGTGCATTGACCGATCGCCTGCTGCATGAAGCGCGTGCGGACAATCACCAATTGCGATTGCAGGTGATGAGCGCCTTTGAAAAGGCCGAAGCTCTTTCGGCACAGATCCACGAAGGCAAAACCCGGTTGATGAAGTCTCAACTGGAGCAAGAGCAACTGAACGACCAGATCGCCCGCCTGAGCGAACAGAACGCCAAACTCGAAAGCGACAATGTCGACGCCTTGCTGCTCGTCAACGAACTGCATGAGCGCCTGGCAGAAGCCCAATCGAATACCTCGGCCGCTCATCAGTCGCTGCTGGATCAGACTCAGGAAAACAAGGACCTGCGTTCCCGCCTGGAAGTGTCAGCCATTGCCAATGCCAAAGTCGCCCTGGTCAAAGCCGAACTCGTTGCCGCCAATGGCATCATCGACTGGTATCGTGCCAAGGAAGAAACCTGGAACATCGAACAGCATCGCCTTCAGCAGGACGTGCTCAACGCCCAGCAGGCGACGAAGAAAACTGCACTGACTCAGTCGCCTCTCGCCCAGCAAGTGCAACATCTGAACCTGGCACTCAACAACGCACAGAGCCAGGCTAGCCAATCGCGCAACGAAGCGTTGCAGGTCATTGATAACCTTCAATTGGAAGTCCAAGCGTATCGCTCCTCGCGCTCCCTGCAACTGGTGTCGCTGTACAAGAGCAAAAGTTCGCTGTGGAACTCGATCTCCCCGGCATTCACACCGCTCAGAGCCTTTACCGAAAAACACCTGCTCAAGACTTCACGGCCTGTTCTGACACTTGGCGATGACTTGCGCAACGTTCCCTATCGCGAATACCTGATGCCACTTCGTCAGGAGAACCTCGGTGGCGTATTGCTCGCGGTTCGACCGCTGATGCGCGGACAAATGGGCCTGCTGGGTGTAGAGATCGTCTCCAGCAAGGACGAAGTTGTCGCTCATATCGTCCTGCCACTGGCCGACATCGATCCAGAAGTGCCGACCCGCTTTAAACTTCCGACAGTCATCACTCTGGACGCCAACTGGTATCTGCGTGTTTTCGTGAGGGACTCCGACGTACCGGTCGCCCTTTACGAAGTCAGCCAGTACTCCATCATGAAAAAACGTACCAAATACTTCCCGTTTGCTGCTCTCCAGTAATGGTCAAAGGGCTCAGCTTGATGAAGGGAAAAATAGATATCCTGATGGTTATCGAAGGCGAGATAGCAACGACTCATTTGATTGAGCACATGTTGTCCGCCTGTCGAGCCTATGGTGTCGTCTACCGGAAGAAATTTCTGTCGGAGTTGACGATCGCGGATATTCGCAAAACCACGATTCCACTGTTCGTGCGCAGCGGCGATCCGTCGCTGCGCCTGTGGATCGAGAAACTGCAGAACGCCAATCATCCTTATATTTACTACATCGATGACAATTTCTGGAAAATCGAAGGCGATTCACCGATCGCCAAGTATTACCAGCATCCACTGATCCGACACACACTGGAAATCGCTGTTTCGAGCGCTCACAGAGTACTGACGAATTCTGACTTGCTCGCAGAGTTTTTATTTCAGCTCAATGAAAAGATCGAAGTACTGCCCTCGTTCTTCGATTTTTCCTTGTTGCAGTCCGCCCGAAAGGTCGAGCTCGATGAACTGCGAATAGGCTTTGCCGGCAGCCCTTCGAGGGCTGACGACCTGGATATCATCAAGCCGGTCATATCCCCTCTTCTTCAGGCGTATCCGCAGGTCGTCTTCGAATTCATTGGCGCTGCGCCAAATGATCTTGAGCTCAACGACCGTATTCGCTACTTTCCCCACACCACGGACTATGCAGGCTTCCTGCATTTCAAGCAGGAACGCCAATGGTCGATCGGCCTCGCTCCGCTTATCGACAATGCCTCGAATCGCTGCAAGACCAATAACAAGTACCGGGAATACTCGGCGTGTGGCCTGCCCGGGGTGTATACGGATATGCCGCCCTATCAGCGATCAATCGTCCAGGGTGAAACCGGGCTTCTTTCGCCCAATACACCTGATGCGTGGTACTCGGCAATCAGCCGATTGATTGACGACAAGGCGCTGCGGGAAAGCATTGCAGCAAAAGCCTACGACGACGTTTTCAAAAAGCACTCTGTTGCCCACGTGGCGACCATCTGGTCCGAGCACTTCGCTCAAGTTCATCAGCACATGAAGCGCCGCAAGATCAGTCCGTTGCGAACCAACCGACTCAGATCCCATGTCATGACGTGCTTTCTTCGATTCGAATCGCTTTGGGTACGTGCAGCAACCGTGTATTCCCAAGGCGGAATACGTCTGCTGGTACGAAAACTGATCAATCGGATCAAATTCGCCTTCACACGCAGCGATTCTCTTTAATCAGCCCCTCGATAGCGGCCCCGAATTTATCAGGATGTAAATTATGCGAGTTACAGTTTTCGGCACCGGTTATGTCGGACTCGTCACGGGCGCTTGCCTTGCAGATGTTGGCCATGACGTGATGTGTGTCGATGTCGATAACGCGAAAATCGAGAATTTGAAGCTGGGTGTCATTCCGATTTACGAACCGGGTCTGGACGCACTGGTGGCACAGAACCAGCGCGAGGGTCGCCTGCATTTCACAACCGACGCCAAGCAAGCCGTGGATTTCGGTGAGTTGCAAATGATCGCGGTGGGTACTCCGCCCAACGAGGATGGCTCTGCCGACCTGCAACATGTGCTGACCGTGGCCCGCACCATCGGTCAGTACATGACCGAACGCAAAGTGATCGTGAACAAGTCGACGGTTCCGGTAGGCACTGCCGACAAAGTCAGCCAGACAGTCGCTGCGATCCTGCAAGCCAGAGATGCCAGACTCGATTTCGATGTCTGCTCCAACCCCGAATTTCTCAAGGAAGGCTCGGCCATTGAGGATTTCGCCAAAGGAGCCCGTATCATCGTCGGAACCAAATCCGAAGTGGTCAAAACGGTCATGCGCGAGTGCTACGCACCTTATAGCCGCAACCACGACAAATTGATTTTCATGGATGTGCGCGCTGCCGAACTGACTAAATATGCAGCCAATGCAATGCTGGCAACCAAGATCAGTTTCATGAACGAAATCGCGCAGATGGCAGAACGCCTGGGGGCCGATATCGAACAGGTCCGACTGGGCATCGGCTCCGATCCACGAATAGGTTTCCAGTTCATTTACCCCGGTTGCGGATACGGCGGCTCATGTTTCCCGAAAGATGTTCAGGCGCTGGCCCGAACCGCTCATGAAATCGGCTATGAGGCGCAACTGCTCAACGCCGTAGAGGCCGTCAACAATCGTCAGAAGAACGTGATATTCGAAAAGCTGTCACTCGCCTTCGATCACGATCTTAAGAACAAAACCATCGCCGTCTGGGGCCTGTCCTTCAAACCCAATACTGACGACATGCGCGCAGCGCCCAGTCGCAATCTGATCGAAGCGATCTGGGCGGCAGGCGGCAAGGTTCAGGCATTCGACCCCGCCGCCATGAACGAGGCCACGCGCATTTACGGAACCCGCGACGATCTGCAACTGACGGCCAATCGTGAAGCGGCGCTGGAAGGTGCGGATGCCTTGGTAATCTGCACAGAATGGAAACAATTTCGCACCGTCGACTTCAAGTGGCTGAAAACCTGCCTTAATTACCCGGTGCTGATCGACGGTCGCAATCTGTTTGATCCTGTAACAGTCAAAAAAGCAGGGTTCATGTACTACGCAATCGGTCGCGCTGACTCGCTCGTGCCTGTTCTGAAACCCTGAGGAGCTGTCCCATGAAAGTACTAGTGACTGGCGCAGCCGGTTTTATCGGTTTTCATGTCAGCCAGGCGCTGCTCGCCCGCGGCGATGAAGTCGTCGGTATCGATAATCTGAACGATTACTACGAGGTGGCCCTCAAGGACGCTCGTCTCGCGCAATTGACGCCGCACGAGCGCTTCCGGTTTATCCGCATGGACATCGGTGACCGGGTTGCGATGGCGGACCTGTTCGAGACAGAAGGCTTTGAAAAAGTTGTTCATCTCGCAGCGCAAGCCGGCGTGCGGTATTCGCTGGAGAATCCTCACGCGTATGCAGACAGCAACCTGGTAGGCTTCTTGAACATTCTTGAGGGCTGTCGACAAACTCACGTCAAACATCTGGTTTACGCCTCGTCCAGCTCAGTGTACGGCGCCAACGAAAGCATGCCTTTCGCCGTTCACGACAATGTTGACCACCCTGTGTCGCTGTATGCCGCCACGAAGAAGGCCAACGAGCTAATGGCGCACTCGTACAGTCATCTCTATGGATTGCCGACTACCGGGTTACGCTTTTTCACTGTCTACGGGCCATGGGGCCGGCCTGACATGTCGCCGTTCCTGTTCGTGCGGGCGATTCTTGAAGGTAAACCGCTGAAGGTTTTCAATCACGGAAAGCATCGCCGAGACTTCACGTACATCGACGATATCGTCGACGGTGTCATAAGGGTTCTTGACCATGTGGCTGTGCCGAACGCTCAATGGTCAGGGCTGAAGCCGGACCCAGCTTCCAGTGCCGCGCCCTGGAGGCTTTACAACATTGGCAACAGTCAACCGGTCGAATTGTTGGACTACATCAACCACATCGAACAGGCGCTAGGCAAAACCACTCACAAAGAGCTCTTGCCGTTACAACCGGGCGATGTGGAACATACCTATGCCGATGTGAAGCAGTTGAAGCTCGATACCGGCTACGCACCCAGTACTCCGATTCAAAGCGGGATACAGCGCTTTGTGAACTGGTACAAGGACTTCTACAACGTCAGCTGATGCGCTTATCGTTCAAAACATCAAGCAACGCCGGATCTCGTGCTCCGGCGTTTTTTTTTGCCGAATCGCAGGCACAAAAAAGGGCGACCGAAGTCGCCCTTTTTCATGATCAAGCAGAACTTAGTTCTGTTTGGCCATTGCCTGGCGCAGCAGTGCCGCCATGGTGGTGTCGCCAGTAGGAGCTTCTTCAGCCTTCAGGCTTTGGATAGCTTCTTTCTCTTCAGCATCGTCTTTCGACTTGATGGAGAGCTGGATCACGCGGCTCTTGCGGTCAACGCTGATGATCTTGGCTTCTACTTCCTGGCCTTCTTTCAGAACGTTGCGCGCGTCTTCAACGCGGTCACGGCTGATTTCGGAGGCTTTCAGAGTCGCTTCGATATCGTCGGCCAGAACGATGATGGCGCCTTTGGCGTCAACTTCTTTCACAGTGCCCTTAACGATTGCGCCTTTGTCGTTCTCTTGAACGTACTCGGAGAACGGATCGCTTTCCAGTTGCTTGATACCCAGGGAGATACGCTCGCGCTCTGGGTCAACCGACAGGATAACGGTGTCCAGCTCGTCGCCCTTCTTGAAACGACGTACGGCTTCTTCGCCCACTTCGTTCCAGGAGATGTCGGACAGGTGAACCAGACCGTCGATGCCGCCGTCCAGACCAATGAAGATACCGAAATCGGTGATCGACTTGATGGTGCCGGAGATTTTATCGCCCTTGTTGAACTGGCCAGAGAAATCTTCCCATGGGTTAGATTTGCACTGCTTGATGCCCAGGGAGATACGACGACGCTCTTCGTCGATGTCCAGAACCATAACTTCCACTTCGTCGCCGACTTGTACGACTTTCGAAGGGTGGATGTTCTTGTTGGTCCAGTCCATTTCCGAAACGTGTACCAGACCTTCAACGCCTTCTTCCAGCTCAGCGAAGCAGCCGTAGTCGGTCAGGTTGGTTACACGAGCGGTAACGCGAGTGCTTTCTGGGTAACGGGCTTTGATAGCAACCCATGGATCTTCGCCCAGTTGCTTCAGGCCCAGGGAAACACGGTTGCGTTCGCGATCGTATTTCAGAACCTTAACGTCGATTTCGTCACCAACGTTGACGATCTCGGAAGGATGCTTGATGCGCTTCCAGGCCATGTCGGTGATGTGCAGCAGGCCGTCCACGCCACCCAGATCGACGAATGCGCCGTAATCGGTGAGGTTTTTGACGATACCTTTGACTTGCTGGCCTTCCTGCAGGGATTCCAGCAGAGCTTCACGCTCGGCGGAGTTCTCGGCTTCCAGGACGCTGCGACGGGAAACGACAACGTTGTTGCGCTTCTGGTCCAGCTTGATGACCTTGAATTCCAGCTCTTTGCCTTCCAGGTGCGTGGTGTCGCGCACTGGACGGACGTCAACCAGGGAACCTGGCAGGAACGCACGGATGCCGTTAACGTCGACAGTGAAGCCGCCTTTAACCTTACCGTTGATAACGCCCTTGACCACTTCCTCAGCTGCGAATGCTGCTTCCAGAACGATCCAGCACTCAGCGCGCTTGGCTTTTTCACGGGACAGCTTGGTTTCACCGAAACCGTCTTCAACCGAGTCCAGAGCAACGTGAACTTCGTCACCGACATTGATAGTCAGATCGCCAGCGTCGTTGTAGAACTGCTCAAGCGGGATGAGTGCTTCAGACTTCAGGCCAGCGTGAACGGTTACCCAGCGAGCTTGGTAATCGATATCAACGATAACACCGGTGATGATGGAGCCTGCCTGAAGGTTCAGGGTTTTTAGGCTTTCTTCAAAGAGTTCCGCAAAGCTTTCGCTCATTTTAATTCCTGTAAATGAGGGCGAAGGATACGCCCATCTCCACACCCCAGACGGTGTGGGTTAGTTTCATATAGAAGAAGCGCCGCAGGACTATGACTGGTCCCCTGTGGCCTTCTTGGTCACCCGGCGATATCGCGAATGGCGATCTCGCTCATGATGCGTTCAAGCACCTGATCGATGGACAACTCCGTGGAATCCAGCTGTATGGCGTCAGCCGCCGGCTTAAGCGGGGCTACCGCTCGCTGGGTGTCACGCTCGTCGCGAGCACGGATCTCATCTAGCAGACTCGACAGACTAACACCCTCGACTTTGCCCTTCAACTGCAAATATCGACGGCGCGCCCTCTCCTCGGCACTGGCGGTCAGGAAAATCTTCAGCGGTGCGTCCGGAAAAACCACCGTGCCCATGTCGCGACCATCGGCCACCAGGCCCGGCGCTTCCTGGAATGCACGCTGACGCTGCAGCAGCGCCTCGCGTACGGCGGGCAATGCAGCCACTTGCGAAGCGCCGGAGCCGACGCTTTCGGTGCGAATGACATCGCTGACTTCGTCACCCTCCAGGATGATGCGCTGCAACTGACCGTCGGTCGCCGCGATGAATTGAACATCCAGATGAGCGGCAAGCTTCTTCAGCAGCTCTTCATTGGTCAGATCAACACCGTGATTGTGTGCAGCAAATGCCAGCAAGCGGTACAGCGCACCGGAATCCAGCAAGTTCCAGCCCAGACGCTTGGCCAGAATTCCGGCTACGGTGCCTTTGCCCGAGCCGCTTGGCCCATCAATGGTGATGACTGGAGCAATGTTTTTCACGACTGAGCCTCTTGTGCCACACGAATACCGACCTGCCCACACAGCGCGAGGAAGTTCGGGAACGACGTCGCGACGTTGGCGCAATCGTGGATGCGGATCGGTGCAGTGGCGCGCAACGAGGCAACGCTGAACGCCATCGCGATACGGTGATCGCCATGACCATGCACTTCGCCGCCGCCGATCTGGCCGCCGTCGATGATGATGCCGTCCGGGGTCGGCTGGCATTTCACGCCCAGCGCCAACAGACCGTCCGCCATCACCTGGATACGATCCGATTCCTTGACCCGCAGCTCTTCAGCGCCAGTCAGCACGGTACGCCCTTCGGCGCAGGCAGCCGCCACGAACAGCACCGGGAATTCGTCGATGGCCAGCGGAACCAGCTCCTCGGGAATCTCGATACCTTTGAGTTTAGCTGCCCGCACGCGCAGGTCAGCCACCGGCTCGCCGCCGACTTCACGCTGGTTTTCCAGAGTGATGTCCGCGCCCATGAGACGCAGGATGTCGATCACGCCGGTACGAGTCGGGTTGATGCCGACGTGCTCGAGCACCAGCTCGGAACCTTCGGCGATCGAGGCCGCTACAAGAAAGAATGCCGACGACGAGATGTCGCCCGGTACTTCGATGTGAGTGGCTGTCAGCTTACCGCCCGTTTCAACCGATGCCGTGGCGCCTTCAACGCTTACCGGGTAGCCGAAACCACGCAGCATGCGCTCAGTGTGATCGCGAGTCGGCGCTGGTTCGGTCACGGTGGTCTTGCCTTCAGCGTACAGACCGGCGAGCAGCAGGCAGGATTTCACCTGAGCACTGGCCATCGGCATGGTGTACGTCAGGCCTTTGAGTTTGTGCCCGCCACGAATGGTCATCGGTGGACGACCTTCGGCAGCAGTTTCGATCACGGCGCCCATTTCACGCAGTGGATTGGCTACGCGATTCATCGGACGCTTGGACAGCGAGGCATCGCCAGTCAAAACACTGTCGAAGTTCTGCGCCGCCAGCAGGCCGGACAGCAGACGCATCGAAGTGCCGGAGTTCCCCAGATAGATCGGGCCCGGCGCCGGCTTCAGGCCATGCAGGCCGACACCGTGGATGGTCACGCGGCCGTGGTGCGGGCCTTCGATGACCACGCCCATGTCGCGGAATGCCTGCAAGGTCGCCAGGGCGTCTTCGCCCTCAAGGAAGCCTTCGACTTCGGTGACGCCTTCGGCCAGCGAGCCGAGCATGATCGAACGGTGGGAAATGGATTTGTCACCCGGTACGCGAATCCGACCGGACAGGCGGCCACCAGGTTGAGCCAGGAAGATCAGATCGTTGGAATTCATAGCGTCCACATAGGCCCTGCGGGCCAGGATTTTACTGAAATGCTCGCGGGCAACCCGGGCGCGCGTGAAAACGCCCAGCAATTGATGCCCATCCCCTGCATCGACCGCGTCGCGCAAGGCGTCGAGGTCGCTGCGAAATGTATCGAGTGTGCGCAGGACAGCCTCGCGGTTGGCGAGGAAGATGTCGTGCCACATCACCGGGTCGCTTCCGGCGATTCTTGTGAAATCGCGGAAACCGCCCGCAGCGTAACGGAAGATCTCAAGATTTTCATTGCGCTTGGCCAACGAATCGACCAGACCGAAGGCCAGCAGGTGCGGTAGATGACTGGTCGCGGCCAGCACCTCATCGTGACGCTCGACCTGCATGTGCTCGACGTCGGCGCCCAATTCGCGCCACAGACGATCGACCACAGCCAGCGCCGCCGGGTCGGTTTGCTCGAGCGGCGTGAGAATCACTTTGTGACGACGGAACAGTTCGGCATTGGAGGCTTCCACCCCGCTCTGCTCGGAACCGGCAATCGGATGCCCCGGCACGAAACGCGCCGGCATACCACCGAACGCTTCGGTTGCCGCACGCACCACATTGCCTTTGGCGCTGCCGACATCGGTCAGAATCGCCTGCCCCAGATCCATGCTCGCCAGACGCGCGAGCACTTTTTCCATGGCCAGAATCGGCACCGCCAGCTGAATCACATCAGCGCCCTGGCATGCAGCCGCCAGATCATCCTCACAACGATCAACCACACCCAACTCGACCGCCAGCTTGCGCGATTGCGGGTCGAGATCGACCCCGACCACTTCGCGGCAGATACCGCTTTCACGCAAGCCTTTGGCAAACGAACCACCGATCAACCCCAGACCGACCACCACAAGGCGACCGATCATAGGTGCAGCAGATTGCAGTGCAGTGACATCACCCACGAGCCAGAACCTTGCGCAGCGCTTCGAGGAAGCGGCTGTTTTCCGCCGGCAGACCGATGGTCACCCGCAGGTGGTTAGGCATGCCGTAGTTGGCCACCGGACGCACGATCACACCTTCGCGCAGCAAGCCCTGGAACACCGGAGCAGCGATTTGAGCGAGATCGACGCAGATGAAGTTGCCTTTGGATTCGATCCAGCCCAACCCCAACTCACGGAAACCGGCCTGCAACTGCTGCATGCCCGCCTCGTTGAGTTGACGGCTTTGCGCCAGATATTCCTCATCCTTCAGCGCCGCACAGGCTGCCGCGAGGGCGAGACTGTTAACGTTGAATGGCTGGCGAACACGGTTCAGTACATCAGCCACAACCGGGGTCGACAGACCGTAGCCAACACGCAATGCCGCCAGACCATAGGCCTTGGAGAAGGTGCGCGACACCAGCAGATTCGGGTAAGCGGCAAGGAAATCCAGACCATCCGGCAGATCGCTGCCTTCGGCGTATTCGATGTAAGCCTCGTCCAGCACTACCAGCACGTGCTCCGGAACATCCTGGAGGAACTCGTCCAGCGCTTCTGCGCCGAACCAGGTGCCGGTCGGGTTGTTCGGGTTGGCAATGAACACCACACGGGTATTGGCATCGATGGCCGCCAGCATCGCAGGCAGGTCATGCCCCCAATCCTTGGCCGGCACCACTTTGGCTTGCGCGCCGACCGCCTGAGTGGCAATCGGGTACACAGCGAAAGCGTGCTCGCTGAACACCGCATTCAGGCCCGGCGCCAGATAGGCGCGCGCAACCAGCTCAAGAATATCGTTGGAACCGTTACCCAGAGTGACCTGATTCAGCTCGACACGGCATTGCTCGGCCAGCAGGGATTTCAGCGCGAAACCGTTGCCATCCGGATAACGGGTCAACTCGGCCAGCTCTTCGCGGATCGCCGCCAAGGCTTTCGGACTGGCACCCAGCGGGTTTTCGTTGCTCGCCAGTTTGACGATTTTTGCCGGATCCAGATCCAGCTCGCGCGCCAGTTCGTCCACAGGCTTGCCCGGAACGTACGGCGAAAGTTGTTGCACGCCCGGCTGTGCCAGAGCGAGGAAGTTGCCACTCATTTGCTACCACCCCTTAGAGAACTGCTTTCGGGTAGGAACCCAGCACTTTGAGTGCTACTGCTTCCTGACTGATCTTTTCCAATACACCTTTGATCAACGGATCGCGGTGATGGCCGACGAAGTCGATGAAGAACACATACGTCCATTTGCCGCTGCGCGACGGACGGGTTTCGATACGGGTCAGGTCGATTCCGTTGTCGTGGAACGGCACCAGCAGCTCGTGGAGCGCGCCGGGCTTGTTGCTCATCGACACGATGATCGAAGTCTTGTCGTCGCCGGTCGGCGGCACTTCCTGGTTACCGATCATCAGGAAGCGCGTCGAGTTGTCCGGACGGTCTTCGATCTTCTCGGCCAGACGGGTCAGGCCATACAGCCCTGCCGCCATGTCACCGGCAATCGCCGCCGAGTTCCACTCGCCTTTAACCCGCTTGGCCGCTTCGGCATTACTGGAAACCGCCACGCGCTCGACATTCGGGTAATGCGCGTCCAGCCACTTGCGGCACTGAGCCAGCGACTGTGCGTGGGAATAGATGCGGCTGATGCTGTCGGTCTTGGTATTTTCACCGACCAACAGGTGATGGTGAATGCGCAGCTCGACTTCGCCACAGATGACCATGTCGTGCTCGAGGAAGCTGTCCAGCGTGTGGTTGACCGCGCCCTCGGTGGAATTTTCCACCGGGACCACGCCAAAATTCACCGCACCGGCCGCCACTTCACGGAACACTTCGTCGATCGCCGCCATTGGTTTGCTGATCACTGCGTGACCGAAGTGCTTCATGGCCGCCGCTTGGGTGAAGGTGCCTTCAGGGCCGAGGTAAGCCACTTTCAGCGGCTGCTCCAGCGCCAGGCATGAGGACATGATTTCGCGGAACAACCGCGCCATCTCTTCGTTGCCCAGCGGCCCCTGATTGCGCTCCATGACACGCTTGAGCACCTGAGCTTCGCGCTCAGGACGATAGAACACCGGCACTTCGCCTTCGGCCAGCGAGGCCATCTTTACTCGCGCGACTTCCTGGGCGCAACGCGCACGCTCACTGATCAACTCCATGACTTTAGTGTCCAGAGCGTCAATGCGAACGCGCAGTGCCTTGAGTTCTTGCTCGGACATCAGCCGTGTTCCTTCTCGAATTCAGCCATGTACGCCACCAGCGCGTTAACCGCGGTGATGTCGACAGCGTTATAGATGGAGGCGCGCATGCCGCCCACGGAGCGGTGGCCCTTCAGATTGAGCAAGCCGCGCTCTTCGGCACCGACGAGGAACGGCTTGTCCAGACGATCGTCAGCCAGACGGAACGGCACGTTCATCCAAGAGCGATCCGACTTGTTGATCGGGTTGCTGTAGAGGCCGCTGGCGTCGATGAAGTCGTACAGCGTGCGCTGCTTGACGTCATTGAATTTAGCGATTGCGTCAACGCCGCCCTGCTCTTTCAGCCACTGGAACACCAGGCCGGACAGGTACCAGGCCAGGGTCGGCGGGGTGTTGTACATCGAGCCGTTATCCGCTGCGACTTTGTAGTCGAGCATGGTCGGGCACAGCGCGCGCGCCTTGCCGAGCAGGTCTTCGCGGATGATGTTGACGACGATGCCGCTCGGGCCGATGTTTTTCTGTGCGCCGGCGTAGATCATGCCGAAACGCGAGATATCGACCGGGCGCGAGAGGATGTCCGAAGACATGTCGGCCACCAGCGGTACATCACCGACTTCAGGAATCCACTGGAATTCCAGACCGCCGATGGTTTCGTTTGGCGCGTAGTGAACGTAAGCGGCGTCTTTCGACAGGTTCCACTCGTTCTGGCCAGGAATGGCGAAATAGTCGTAAGGCTTGGCAGTGGCAGCAACATTGACGTGGCCGTAGCGCGAAGCTTCTTCAATGGCTTTCTGCGACCAGATACCGGTGTCGATATAGTCGGCAGAACCGCCTTCCGGCAGCAGGTTCAGTGGGATCTGCGCGAATTGCTGGCTGGCGCCACCTTGCAGAAACAGCACTTTATAGTTGGACGGGATATTCAGCAGGTCACGCAGATCCTGTTCGGCCTGGGTGGCGATGGACACGAACTCATCACTGCGATGGCTCATTTCCATGACCGACAGACCCTTGCCATGCCAATCAAGGAGTTCCCCTTGGGCGCGCTGCAGGACAGCTTCAGGAAGCGCCGCAGGACCGGCGCAGAAGTTATAGGCTCGCTTGCTCACATCCAATCTCGCTCTGATTTGGTGGTCACTTAAATCTTTTGGTCTGCAGATGATCGTTCCCACGCTCTGCGTGGGAATGCATCGAATGACGCTCTGCGTCATGGGACGCGGAGCGTCCCGAGCGGCATTCCCACGCAGAGCGTGGGAACGATCCCGTGCAGTGTTGCAAATTTTCAAACAGGACAAATAACAAGGGGGCGAATTCTCATCCGCCCCCTCGTTTGTCCGCTTATTCTTGCGGTTCTTCGTCTGCTGCGGCGTCGAGTTGCTGGTCTTCACCGGCATCGTCGTTTACGACAGTGCCTTCGAATTCCTCGCCCTCTTCACCCTCAAGCTCTTCACCTTCAACTTCCGAAGGCTCCTGAACCCGCTCCAATCCGACCAGGGTTTCATCCTTGGCCAGCTTGATCAGCGTCACACCTTGAGTGTTACGACCCAGGCTCGACACTTCGTCGACACGGGTACGCACCAGAGTGCCCTGATCGGAGATCAGCATGATTTCTTCACCGTCCTGCACCTGAACCGCGCCGACCAGACGGCCGTTACGCTCGTTGCTGACCATGGCAATAACGCCCTGACCGCCACGCTTGTATTCAGGGAACTCGGTGATCGCCGTGCGCTTGCCGTAGCCGCGCTCGGAGGCAGTGAGAATCTCGCTGCCTTCTTCCGGAATCAGCATGGAGATCAGCTTCTGCCCTTCTGGCAGACGCATACCACGCACGCCGCGGGCGGTACGGCCCATGGCGCGAACTTCGGATTCCTTGAAGCGTGTCACTTTGCCGCCGTCGGAGAACAGCATGATTTCCTGCTCGCCATCAGTAATGGCAGCGGAGATCAGGATGTCGCCTTCGTCCAGTTCCAGCGCGATCAGACCAACGCTACGCTGACGGCTGAACGCCACCAACGGGGTCTTCTTCACGGTACCGTTGGCGGTCGACATGAAGATGAACGGCGCCTTCTTGCGGTCAGCAGCCTTGATGCGAGCACGACGCTCTTCATCGGTCTCGTTGCTGTTTTCGATTTCTTCTACATCAGCCTCGGCGCCTTCGGCTTCTTCTTCGTCAGCCTGACGCTTCATGGCTTCGAGATCGACCGGCAGCATGGTGGTGATGTATTCGCCTTCGCTCAAGGGCAGAAGGTTGACCAGCGGACGACCACGGGCAGCGCGGGAGGCTTCCGGAATCTCGTAGGTCTTGAGCCAGTACACTTTGCCCTTGCTGGAGAACAGCAGCAGCGTGGTGTGGCTGTTGGCAACCAGCAGGTGAGCGATGTAGTCCTCATCCTTGACGCCGGTCGCCGACTTGCCTTTACCGCCACGACGCTGAGCCTGGTACGCAGCCAGTGGCTGGGTCTTGGCGTAGCCACCGTGGGAGATGGTAACGACGCGCTCTTCTTCCGGGATCATGTCACCCAGGGTCAGGTCGAGACGGGCATCGAGAATTTCGGTGCGACGCACGTCGCCGTATTCGGCACGAATCACCTCCAGCTCTTCGCGGATCACTTCCATCAGGCGCACAGCGCTGTTGAGGATGCGGATCAGCTCGCCGATCTGGTTGAGGATCTCTTGATACTCGGCCAGCAGTTTTTCGTGTTCCAGACCGGTCAGACGGTGCAGACGCAGTTCCAGAATGGCTTGCGCCTGTTCTGGCGACAGGAAGTACTTGCCTTCGCGCAGACCGTATTGCGGATCGAGGTTTTCCGGACGGCACGAATCGGCACCGGCACGTTCCACCATCGCCACCACCGCCGAGGATTCCCACGGTGTGCTGACCAGTGCTTCTTTTGCTTCCGACGGCGTCGGCGAAGCCTTGATCAAGGCGATGACCGGGTCGATGTTCGACAGGGCAACGGCCTGGCCTTCGAGGATGTGACCACGCTCGCGCGCCTTGCGCAGTTCGAACACGGTACGACGGGTAACCACTTCGCGACGGTGACGGACGAAGGCTTCCAGCAGATCCTTGAGGTTCAGGATGCGTGGGCGGCCGTCGATCAGCGCAACGATGTTGATGCCGAATACCGATTGCAGCTGGGTCTGGGCGTAGAGGTTGTTGAGGATCACCTCAGGCACTTCGCCGCGACGCAGTTCGATCACGACGCGCATACCGTCCTTGTCGGACTCGTCGCGCAGTTCGGTGATGCCTTCCAGCTTCTTCTCTTTGACCAGCTCGGCGATCTTCTCGATCAGACGCGCCTTGTTCAGCTGGTATGGCAGCTCGGTGATGACGATCTGCTGACGGCCACCGACCTTGTCGATGTCTTCGATGATCGAACGGGCACGCATGTAAATACGGCCGCGACCGGTGCGGTAGGCTTCGATGATGCCGGCGCGACCGTTGATGATCGCCGCGGTCGGGAAGTCCGGACCCGGGATGTACTGCATCAGTTCATCGACGGTCAGCTCAGGGTTGTCGATGAGCGCCAGGCAACCGTCGATGACTTCACCGAGGTTGTGCGGCGGAATGTTGGTCGCCATGCCCACGGCGATACCGCTGGAGCCGTTGACCAGCAGGTTCGGGATACGGGTCGGCATGACCGCCGGGATCATTTCGGTGCCGTCGTAGTTCGGCACCCAGTCCACGGTTTCTTTGTGCAGGTCAGCCAGCAGCTCGTGCGCCAGCTTGGTCATGCGCACTTCGGTGTATCGCATGGCCGCAGCGTTGTCGCCGTCGACCGAACCGAAGTTGCCCTGACCGTCTACCAGCAGGTAGCGCAGGGAGAAAGGCTGAGCCATACGAACGATGGTGTCGTACACCGCGGTATCACCGTGCGGGTGATACTTACCGATCACGTCGCCGACAACACGGGCAGATTTCTTGTACGGCTTGTTGAAGTCGTTGCCCAGCTCGCTCATCGCGAACAGTACGCGACGGTGCACGGGCTTGAGGCCATCGCGCGCATCCGGCAGTGCACGGCCGACGATCACGCTCATCGCGTAGTCGAGGTAGGACTGTTTCAGCTCGTCTTCGATATTGACCGGGAGGATTTCTTTGGCCAGTTCGCCCATGAGAAGCCTGATTCCTTTTTCTGGTGAAACTTCGTCATATCCATATGGGACCAACGAAGCTCGTCGGGGCAGGCCGAGTGCCATGCGCCGACTTACGACAAATCAACATTGGATCGCGGATTTGCGCAGTAAAGACAGCTCCGTGGAGCTGCCTCGGAAAACGCCGGATGTTATCACAAGAGCCGCCACGCACCTATCCCCCTGATGCGCATGGAGCATAGTTAGTTGACCGGTGACAGGCTTAACGGGGACGAGAGAGGCTCAGAGCTTCTTTGAATGCAGATTTGCGGCTTGAATTAGCGATGTTTATTGACTTTTAGGGGGACGCACACCTGTAGGAGCTGCCGAAGGCTGCGATCTTTTGATCCTGACCTCTAAAAAGCAAGATCAAGAGATCGCAGTCTTCGGCAGCTCCTACATTGAGTATCACCGCATCAATGCAGGCGCTTGCGGCACATCAACTGGGCCATTTTCGCGGTGTCCGGACGCTCGACGATGCCTTTTTCGGTGACGATCGCGTCGATGAGATCCGCCGGCGTCACGTCAAACACCGGATTGAACGCTTCAACATCCGCACCGACACGCTTGCCACCGACTTCCAGCAACTCGGCGCCGTCACGCTCCTCGATCGGGATATCGTCACCGCTGGCCAGATTCATGTCGATGGTCGAACTTGGCGCCACCACCATGAAGCGCACGCCGTGGTGCATGGCGTTGACCGCCAGTTGATAGGTGCCGATCTTGTTCGCCACATCACCGTTGGCGGTAATGCGATCAGCGCCGACGATCACCCAGGTCACGCCTTTGGTTTTCATGATGTGTGCAGCGGCGGAGTCGGCATTGAGGGTCACCGGGATGCCTTCGTTGGCCAGTTCCCACGCAGTCAAACGCGAACCTTGCAGCCACGGACGGGTTTCATCGGCGTAAACGCGCTCGACCATGCCTTCAATAAAGGCTGCACGAATCACTCCCAACGCCGTACCGAAACCCCCGGTGGCCAGCGCGCCGGTATTGCAGTGGGTCAGAATCGCCTGGGCATTGCCCTGATGTTTGCGGATCAGATCAACGCCCAACTGCGCCATGGTCAGGTTGGCTTCGCGATCGCTTTCATGAATGGCGATGGCTTCGGCTTCCAGCGCCGCCAGCGGATCGGCGTTGTCTTTCAGACGATCGAGGCGATCGTGCATGCGGCCCAGCGCCCAGAACAGATTGACCGCGGTCGGACGGGAATCGGCCAGCAAGGCAAAATCCTCTTCCAGCGCCGCGTACCAGTCGCCACCTTCGGCGATCCGCGCACGCGCCGCGAGGACGATGCCATACGCGGCACTGATGCCGATGGCCGGCGCACCGCGCACCACCATCGAACGAATCGCCTCAGCCACGCCGGCGGCGCTGGTGTAGGCAATCCAGGTTTCTTCGAACGGCAAAATACGCTGATCCAGCAGGTGCAGCGCGCCGTCTCGCCAATCGATGGCCTTCACTTTCTCCGCAGCCAACAGTCGATCGCGCATCCCACACCCCGCACTCATGAACAAAAGCCGCCGATTATAGCGATCCCCCCGCGAAGACGCTCGGGTATACTTCGCCATCCTTTACAAAAGCACTGGAACCGACCCTCGATGCCGAAACCTGCCATTGCGCTCGACTTATTATTGCTGCCGACCTGGCTGGTACCCGTCGAACCTGCAGGCGTTGTGCTCAAGGAGCACGGCCTGGGCATCCGTGACGGTCGCATCGTGTTTATCGGCCCACGCGCCGAAGCATTGAAGTGTAACGCCACTGAAACCCGGGAGTTGCCGGATGTGCTGCTCGCTCCGGGCCTGATCAATGCGCACGGTCACGCGGCGATGACGCTATTCCGCGGTCTGGCCGACGATCTGCCGCTGATGACCTGGCTGGAAAACCACATCTGGCCGGCCGAAGCCAAGTGGGTCGATGAAGATTTCGTCCGTGACGGCACTGATCTGGCCATCGCCGAGCAGATCAAGGGTGGCATCACTTGTTTCTCGGACATGTATTTCTTTCCGAAAGTCGCCAGCGAACGCGTGCATAACAGCGGTATTCGCGCGCAAATCGCGATTCCGATCCTCGATTTCCCGATTCCGGGCGCCAGCAGTGCCGATGAAGCCATTCGTCAGGGCGTCGAGCTGTTCGGCGATCTGAAGCATCACGAACGCATCAAGATCACCTTCGGCCCTCATGCACCGTACACCGTCGGCGACGAAAACCTCGAGAAAATCCGTGTGATTGCCGAGGAGCTGGACGCCTCGATCCATATGCATGTGCACGAAACCGCTTTCGAAGTTCAGCAATCATTGGAGCAGCGCGGCGAACGCCCGCTCGCCCGCCTCGGCCGTCTGGGCCTGCTCGGCCCGCGCTTCCAGGCCGTGCACATGACCCAGATCAGCGAGGATGACCTGGCGTTGCTGGTAGAAAGCAACACCAGCGTGATCCATTGCCCGGAATCCAATCTCAAACTGGCCAGCGGCTTCTGCCCGGTCGAGCGTTTGTGGCAGGCTGGCGTCAACGTGGCCGTTGGCACCGATGGCGCCGCCAGCAATAACGATCTGGATCTACTCGGCGAAACCCGCACCGCTGCGCTGCTGGCCAAAGCCGTCGCCGGTTCCGCCACCGCACTCGACGCCCATCGTGCGCTGCGCATGGCCACACTGAATGGCGCGCGGGCACTGGGAATCGAAGCACAGGTTGGCTCACTGGAGATCGGTAAAGCCGCCGACATCGTCGCTTTCGACCTTTCCGGTCTGGCCCAGCAACCGGTGTATGACCCGGTGTCGCAGCTTATCTATGCCACCGGTCGCGATTGCGTGAAACACCTGTGGGTCGCCGGCAAGCAACTGCTCGACGACCGCCGCCTGACGCGGCTCGATGAAGAACAACTGGGCGCCACCGCCCGAGCCTGGGGCCAGCGCATCAGCGGCCATACCGAATCGTAAACACCCCGGCGCAAACGCCGGGGCTACAGCCCTTTTTCAAGTTTCAGAGGATTTAACATGAGCAACGTCGACCACGCCGAAATCGCCAAATTCGAAGCCTTGGCCCATCGCTGGTGGGATCGCGAAAGCGAATTCAAACCGCTGCACGACATCAACCCGCTGCGGGTCAACTGGATCGACGAGCGGGTCAATCTGGCCGGCAAGAAAGTCCTCGACGTCGGCTGCGGCGGCGGCATCCTCAGCGAAGCCATGGCCCAGCGTGGCGCCACCGTGATGGGCATCGACATGGGCGAAGCGCCGCTGGCGGTCGCGCAACTGCATCAGCTGGAATCCGGCGTCAACGTCGAATACCGCCAGATCACTGCCGAAGACCTCGCTGAAGAAATGCCTGAGCAGTTCGACGTAGTGACCTGCCTTGAGATGCTCGAACACGTGCCTGATCCATCGTCGGTGATCCGCGCATGCTTCCGCATGGTCAAACCGGGCGGCCAAGTGTTCTTCTCGACCATCAACCGCAACCCGAAGGCGTATCTGTTCGCTATCATCGGTGCTGAATACATCATGAAGCTGCTGCCGCGCGGCACCCACGACTTCAAGAAATTCATTCGCCCGTCCGAGCTCGGCGCCTGGAGCCGCATGGCCGGCCTGACCGTCAAGGACATCATCGGCCTGACCTACAACCCGCTGACCAAGCACTACAAACTGGCCAACGACGTTGACGTCAACTACATGATCCAGACCCTGCGCGAGGAGTAAGCCGATGGCCATCAGAGCAGTTCTCTTCGACATGGACGGCACCCTGCTCGACACGGCGCCGGACTTCATCGCCATCTGCCAGGCGATGCGCGCGGATCGCGGCTTGCCGCCGATCAACGACAAACACATCCGCGACGAGATTTCCGGCGGCGCCAAAGCCATGGTCGCGGTGACGTTCTCGATGGATCCGGAATCGCCGGGCTTCGAAGAACTGCGTCTGGAGTTCCTTGAGCGTTATCTGGTCGGCTGCGCGGTGCACAGCAAACTGTTCGACGGCATGGGCGAACTGCTCGCCGATATCGAGAAGGCCAATTTGATCTGGGGCGTGGTGACCAACAAGCCGTTGCGTTTCGCCGAGCCGATCATGCAACAACTGGGACTGGCCGAGCGTTCGGCGCTGCTGATCTGCCCGGATCACGTGAAGAACAGCAAACCGGATCCGGAACCGTTGATCCTTGCGTGCAAGATGCTTGATCTGGATCCGTCGACGGTTCTGTTTGTCGGCGATGATTTGCGCGATATCGAATCGGGTCGCGATGCCGGGACTAAAACGGCTGCGGTGACCTTCGGCTACATCCACCCGGACGATAACCCGCGCCACTGGGGCGCGGATGTCGTGGTGGATCATCCGTCGGAGTTGCGCAAGGTGCTCGATAGCGCGCTTTGCAGTTGCTGATCAAAGTCAAAAGATCGTCCGAACGCGGCCCGAACCTGCGGCAGTTCCTACAGGACAGTGATTATCTGTAGGAGCTGCCGAAGGTTCGGGCCGCGTTCGGA